>NZ_CP014606.1:0-602500 GCF_001584725.1 endosymbiont 'TC1' of Trimyema compressum
GGATATTTAATTGTGGTATTCTATTGAAATTGTGGACAATTTTTGTTATCATTCTTATTACGTACTAGATTACTTTTCATAATTTATGGATATGTTAAAAAACAGTGGATAATTACCTTTAAACCAAAAACTTATCCACAGTTTCCCCATATTCGGCTTTAAATAAAATGTGAATATACCATAGATAGGAGATTTACAATGTCCCTTGAGTCAATTAATACACAATTTCTTAAATTACTTAGAAAAAATGTGAAAAATGACAGCACATATAATGCTTGGTTTAAAGATGCAACTATCATTAGCATCAATACAACTAACGCTGTTATAGCAGTTCCCAACAGTTTTACTAAAAAACTTTTAATGAAAACTTATTTTGAACTTATCAATAATACTATCAATAGTTTATGCAATAGTATCTTATCTGTTGATTTTGTGGAAAACCAATCAGATGTATACAATTCAATCATTAATAAAAGTACTAAAAAACCCAAAGAAGCAAACTTATCCACTAATAACCTTAATCCTAAATACACTTTTGAAGGATTTATAATTGGCGAAAATAACCGTTTTGCCCATGCTGCTTGTTTAGCTGCAGCTGAAACGCCTGCTAAAATTTATAACCCTATTTTTATTTACGGAGGAGTTGGATTAGGTAAAACCCACTTAATGCATGCTATGGGTCACCACTATTTATCATCAAATTCAAAAGCTAATGTGCTTTATGTCTCAACAGAAACATTTACTAATGAATTAATTAATGCTATTCAAAAGGGTAAAATTGACGCATTTAGAGATAAATACAGAAATATTGATTTCTTATTAATTGATGACATTCAATTTTTAGAAAATAAGGAAAAAACTCAAGATGAGTTTTTCCATACTTTTAATACGTTAAAAGATGCTAATAAGCAAATAGTAATTAGCAGTGATGAAGCTCCTAATAAATTGAAAATAGAAGAAAGATTAACTTCTCGTTTCGCTTGGGGTTTACTCACAGATATCAGTCAACCTGATTTTGAAACTAGAGTAGCTATTCTAAAAAAGAAAGCCTCCCTTGATGATATTGAATTACCAGAGGAAACTTACCATTTGATTGCTCAAAAAATCACATCTAACATTAGAGAATTAGAAGGCGCATTGCTCAGAGTTGACGCTTATGTTACATTAAATAACATGCAACGGGATGATATTACAGAAGAATTTATTCAAAGTATTTTAAAAGATATTGCCAATAATCAAATACATATGCGTATTACAGATGATACAATAAAAAAAACAGTTGCAACTTTTTATGGCATTCGTGAAGAGGATTTAAATTCTAAGCGACGTTCTAGAAATATTGCTTTTCCAAGACAAATTGCTATGTATTTAATCAGAGAATTAACAGAATTATCCCTACCTAAAATTGGCAAATGTTTTGGAGGTAAAGATCATACAACAGTAATACATGCTTGTGATAAAATTGCCATTTCAATGGCTACAAATCCAGAAGTAAAACAAGTAGTAAATCAAATTAAGGAGTCACTAGAAACTGGCAAATTTTAAGATTTTGTGGAAACTGTTAATAACTTTCACAAGAAATTCACAGGATTCCCACAGTCTAAGGTTACTATTCTAGAGAGAATTTTTAGACTTATACACGTTATACACATAACTGATGATGATAATGATGATAAAAAAGAAAAAAAAGAAAAAGAAAAGAGGACCTGGGAAAATGAAGTTTGTCATTAATCAAAAAGATTTGGTTCAACAATTAAATATTGTCAATAAAGGAATTTCAAATAATAATATTCAGCCAATACTAAGTGGTATTTACATAGAAACTACAACTTACAATACATTAATTCTAAGAGGAACAGATATGGAACTCGGCATTGAATGCCAGTTAGATATTACTGTAGAGGAACCCGGCAAAATTGTAATTCCTTCAAAGTATTTTGTTGAAATGATGAAAAAATTACCTGCAATTGATTTGTATTTTACAACAGGTGAGAATAAACAATTGAAAATTGATTATGGTGCATCAGAATTAAAATTAAATTTTTATGATGGGGAAGAATATCCTGCTATTCATGATTTTATTGGCAATATTATTTTTACAATGAAAGGTGAAGATTTAAATAAAGGTATTCAAAGAGTTCAAGTTGCAGTATCAAATGATTCAAATCGCCCAATTTTTACAGGTGTTTTACTTGAAATAAAAGAAAATAGAATTCACTTTGTATCCTCAGATACTCATAGACTTTGTCATACATCAATGGCACTAGATTTGGATAATATTGAGAATACTGAAGTTATTGTACCAGCAAAATCTTTAAAAGAAATTGCCAGCATTATTAATCCAGAAGACAATGTAGAAATTCATTTAACGGATAATAGAATTTTATTTAAAATTGAAAATAGAAAAATTGTATCTAGACTAATTGAAGGTAAGTTTGTTAACTATAGCCAAGTAATACCTAGTCAGTTTGGTATTGAATTAAAAATTATGAGAAGAAGTTTCCTTGAAACTTTAGATAGAGCTTTTCTCTTAACAAGAGATGAATTAAAATCAAAGCTAAATACAGTTAAATTAAATATTGAGGAAAATAAATTAATTGTTTCTTGTAAATCCTCTGAAATTGGAGACATTTATGAAGAAATTCCTATTTATTCAAATGGTGGAGATTTGGAATTAGGATTTAATGCCAAATATTTAATAGAGGTATTAAGAGCCCTTGATACAGAAGAAGTTGTTGTTAAATTAAGCACACCTCAAAATCCAGGTATTATTGAGCCGATCAGTGATACAGAAGACGTTCTCTATTTAATTTTACCAGTGAGACTACAATAAATCTTTGAGGAAAATAGATGATTTTAAATAATATAAAACTAGAAAATTTTACCAATTATGATTCTGTTCAGTGTAATCTAGATGAGTGTATTAATATTTTCATTGGCGATAATGGACAGGGGAAAAGTAATTTACTAGATAGTATTTACTATGTGGCCACTGAAAATTCAGCTAGAAATAATAAAGATCGAGATTTAATACTTTGGGGCAGAGATTATTTTAAAATTTCTGCTTCTTTTTTGAACAAATTTGGTTCCAATAATATTGAAATTAGTTATGATAAAAAGAAAAAAGATGGTAAAAAATCACTTTTTTTAAATCATTATGAAATAGAAAAATTAAAAGACTATATAGGTTATTTTAGTGCTGTTTTTTTCTCTCCTGAGGATTTATATATAGTTAAAGGAGACCCAATTCTGAGAAGAAAATATATGGATGATGAATTAATTCAAACCGAAAATAAGTATTTTATTTATATTAATCAATATAAGAAAATTCTAGAACAGAGAAATTCTTTACTTAAGGAAGCTTATAGAAGGCAGAATCTATTAAATTCTATGGATGTTTGGGAAGAACAGTTAAGTAAATATGGCACAGTTATTTTAAAAAGTAGAATAGATATGGTTCATCATTTGAAAAATATGGCTGGGGAAATTCATAATTATTTAACGGATGGTGAGGAAACTTTAGATGTTATTTATAAATCAAAATTACCTATATCCTTATTAGAAACAGGACAGCTTGCTTCTTTTCAATCTTTGTATTTTAATCAATTAAAAGAATCTAGAATGAAGGATTTAGAAAAGGGATATACATTAATAGGACCCCACAGAGATGATTTAAATTTAATGATAAATGGTACTTCTGCTAGAAAATTTGGTTCTCAGGGACAGCAAAGAACTGCAGCTTTAAGTCTAAAAATAGCTGAAGTTAAATTAATAAAAAGCAAGAAAGGTGAATATCCAATTTTACTTTTAGATGATGTATTATCAGAATTGGATAAAAAGAGAAAAAACAAATTATTTTTAAGCTTAGAAAAAGATATTCAAACAGTTATTACATCTACTGATTTAAATGATATAGATACTTTAATAAGAGAAAAAGCGAAAATAATTGAAATTAAAAAAGGAACACTTAAAGAAAGGTAGATTATGGCATATATTTGTGAAATTTGCGGAGAACAAGTAGAGGATGAATTAATTTGTTCTTGTGTAATTGAAAGTAAAAAAGAAGCATTAAAAAATAGAAAAAAGAAATATCTTTTAATAAATAGTAATGGTGAAGATTTAATAACAGCCCTTTTAAAAGCTAGACAAATAGATGAAGATAGTCAAAAATTTATAGAAGGCAAAATTGATGGTTTACTAAATAATACTTTTTTAAATGAAGAAAAAGCTATCTCCATTATTTTAGATTATTTAGAAAATAAGAAAAAAATAGGTATTTACGGAGATTATGATGCAGATGGTATAACAGGCATTGCTGTAGCTATTTCTATTTTAAGAAAATTAGGTGGAGATGTTACTTATTATGTTAATAATCGTTTTACAGAAGGTTTTGGAATTGGACCTACTGGCGTAGAAGCTTTAAAAAAAGAAAATGTAGATTTAATTATTACTGTGGATAATGGTATTGCAGGTATAGAAGGTGTTGGTAAAGCTAATGAATTAGGAATGACTGTTATTGTTACGGATCATCATGAGCCAAATGATATATTGCCAAATGCTTTAATTGTAGATCCTAAACAAGATGGCTGTACTTATCCCAATAAAGAAATTACAGGTGTTGGTGTTATCTTTAAAATACTTCTTAGAGTTTGCGAAAAATTAGATAGAAAAAATTTAGCATTAAAGCAACTGGATTTAGTGGCTTTAGGAACGGTAGCAGATTTAGGCGCTTTAGTTGGAGAAAACAGAGTTATAGTTAAAAATGGACTAATGTTATGGAATTGGGATAAATGTCGTTTGAATTTAAAGTTTTTAAAAGATAAGCTTAATTTAAAAAGAACAGTAACTAGTTATGATTTAGGTTTTATTTATGGCCCAATTTTAAATGCTGAAAGCAGACTATATGGCAAACCTGAAAAAGCAGTAGAATGGTTAATTACTGAAAATCCAAAAAAAATGGAATCCTTATGCAGTGACTTAGTTAAAATGAATGAAGAAAGAAAATCCAATTTAGAAAAGCAATTAGTTATTAGTGATAGCCTTGTTGATCCAACAAAGGACTTTTTCTTTATTTATGATAGTTGCATTGAAGAAGGTTTAGCTGGCTTAATAGCTAGTAGAATTATGGATACTTATAAAAGACCAACCATTGTTTTAAAAAAAGATAGCAATAATAATGTTAAAGGATCAGGAAGATCTTTTGAACCTTTTAATTTAAAAGAGGCTTTAGATAATGTAAAATCTTTTCTTTTAAGTTATGGTGGACACGCTTTAGCCTGTGGTATTACATTAGATGAAAGCCAACTGGTAGTTGTAAAAAATATACTTGAGACTAAGGGATTACAGTTTTTTAAAGATAAAGATATAGTTGATGAGGTAATTATTGATGGCTCATTGGGAACCCATCATTTAACAGAGTCTTTTATTGATTTACTAGAGCAACTAGAACCTTTTGGTATGGGTTTTAAAAGACCTTCATTTATTATGAAAGATATACCTGTTAGAGATTTACTTATCTTAAAGGAAAAGCATAGTAAATTCAGCTATAATAATATTAATTTTATTGCATTTAATAAAATTTTAGAGAGAAATAATGACTATCATTTTATTGGCTATCCTAAATGGAATATCTATAATGGTAGAAAAAAAATCCAATTTGTTATTCATCATGTTTTAGATAAGGAGACGGAAATTTGCGAGTTAGAAACATCAACGGAATAGAAGAAAAAATAGAAACCTTTGGCGGAGAGCGTTTTATTAAAGATGGTACAGTATATAAAGGTCAATGGCATGAATATTTTGGCAATAATAATCCTATATATATTGAAATTGGTTGTGGAAAAGGTCAATTTATTGATGCTATGTCTTGTTATTATAAAAATATTAATTTTATTGCTATTGAAAGAGTGGAAGAAATTTTATATAAAGCTGTTATAAAATTGAAAAATCAGAAAAATTTATGTTTTCTATTAATGGATGGTTCTTTATTAAGTGATATTTTTACAGAAAATGAAGTACAGAGAATTTATTTAAATTTTTCAGATCCCTGGCCTAAAAAAAGACATGCTAAAAGACGCTTAACTTCTCCTCTTTTTTTAAAAGAATATTATAATGTTTTAGACAGGGGGAGTGATATTCATTTTAAGACGGATAATAAAAATTTATTTGATTATAGTATAGAGATATTTAAAGAAGAAAATTGGCAACTTAATAATGTAGATTATGACTATCATAAAAAAGAAGGTGCTATGGATTTTCCAACAGAATATGAAAATAAATTTAGAATAAAAGGACAGCCTATTTTTAGATTAGAAGCTATTCGGCCTCAAACAAAAAACACAGAGAATTAATTCTCTGTGTTTTTTATAATGCCGATATAATATTATTCTTCGATTTTTGGTGCGTTTACTTTAACTTCTTTGTTTGGTAAGTATTTTGCTTGGATAACGAAAATAATTCTGCCTAAAGCAAGTAAAGCAAAACCAGAAAAAGAGCTTAAGAATAAATTAACTAATGCTGTCAATACAGTTGTAAACTCAACAGTTTGAAATAACTGATCAATAGTTAATTGTCCTGTTGCTACTGGAGATACGAAATAAAGAATGAATTGAAGAATACTACATAATAATAGAATATATCCAGCTACTGTTAATACAGTTGTTAAAATGGGTTTTTTCTTGTCTGCTAATGTTTCCATAATGACCCCTCCTTATAAAATATTAATGTCTACTTAATATTAGGCTATTTTTTTCTTAAATGCAAGAGAATCATCTTAATCTTCATTTAAAATCCATCTTAAAGTGTTATAATAACTTTATTAACTAAAGAGAGGAATTAAATATGGCGGATAATATATTAGTTGTTGAAGATGATAAAGATATTCAAGAAATAATTGTAGAAATATTGAGAGATAAGGGATATAGTGTAGACTTAGCTGATAATGGTAGAGAAGGGTTTACTGCTTATCAAAATAAGGAATATGATTTAATTATTATGGATGTTATGATGCCAGAAGTAGATGGCTATCAGATAGCCAAGCTCATTAGAAATAAAAATAAAGAAATTCCAATTTTAATGCTAACTGCATTAGAAGAAGAATATGATCAGTTAAAAGCTTTTGAAATTGGTATTGATGACTATGTTACTAAACCATTTTCTTTTAATATACTCCTTAAGAGAGTAGAGGCTATTTTAAGAAGAACTAAAGGTGTTTCGAGTAATAGTTATTCAAAAGAGGGCTTATTTGTAGATTTTGATGGTTATTCAGTAACAGTTGATGGTGAAGAAGTTGAATTAACAACTAAAGAGTTTGAAATCTTATCTATTTTAATTAAAAATAAAGGTAAGGTATTGTCTAGGGAAAAATTATTAGATGATATTTGGGGATATGATTTTTATGGAGATACTCGTGTAATTGATACACATATTAAGAACATTAGAAGAAAAATTAAATTGGATTTTATTAAAACATTGAAAGGAGTAGGCTATAAATTTGAAGATTAGATTCAAAATTAAAAGCATTTCATTAAAAATATTTTTTATTACTAGTATTATTTTAATAGTAGGAGTAAGTCTAATTTATTTTCTCATTTATTCTTTTTTACCTGGATTTTATTTGAATTATAAAAAAGAATCATTAGATAGAGAGGCTTACTATATTGTTTCTTCAGCCAGTGAGATGACTTTAAAAGAAGGTCAATCTTTACTGGAAGATTTTGCTGTCCGCAATAATAATTCAGTAATGATTACAGATAATTACAATAACATAATTAGTATGTTTGGTTCAAAAATACCTATTAATTTAAGAATGGCAAGTTCTGATGTAGGTGATATTCAAAAAGAAATATATGGTAGTAAAAATCCCAATAATTATACTTATTTAGTAAAAATTCCTGTTGTATTTAAAAATGGAAATTATGTGGTTTATTTTTCCACCCACTTACAGCCAGTAGAGGAAGTATCTAAAGTTCTATATCTATTTATACCTTATATATTTTTAGGAACTCTTTTAATATCTTCAATAATAGCTATTATTTATTCTAAAATGATTACTATACCTTTAATTAAATTAAATGCTATTGCTAGTAAAATGGCTAACTTAGATTTTACTGTAAAAAACAATGTGAAAACACCAGATGAATTAGGGCAATTAGGTATGAGTTTTAATA
This sequence comes from endosymbiont 'TC1' of Trimyema compressum, assembly GCF_001584725.1. NCBI lineage: Bacteria > Bacillati > Bacillota > endosymbiont 'TC1' of Trimyema compressum. The sequence goes on from NZ_CP014606.1 coordinate 8,169, forward strand.
TGCTTTCAGATAATTTACATAAAACAATGACGGAGTTGGAAGAAGCCAATAGTGAATTAAAAGATGATATTAGAAGAGAAAAAATAAAAGAAGAGAAAAGAAGAACTTTTATTGCTATTATGTCTCATGAATTAAAATCCCCGATTACTGCTGTTAAAGGCCAGCTTGAAGGTATGATAAATAATATTGGAGCCTATAAAAACAGAGATAAATATTTAAAAAGATCCTATAATCTAATGGAAGAAATGGATACTTTAGTTAGAGAAATATTAATTTCATCAAAGCTTGAAAATCCAGGTTTTGAAAAGAAGCCACAATCAATTAATTTATCAGAATTAATTTCAAAATCCGTTGAACAAGCCAACTATCTTATGGAAGAAAAATCTTTAACTTATGCATTAGATGTTGGAGAAAATATTATGATTGAAGGAGATCAGTCCCTTCTAAAAAAAGCATTTAATAATATTGTCATAAATGGTTTTAAATATGCTAATAGGGATAGTATAATAGCTATAGAGTTATATCATAAAAATGATAAAATAATATTCAATGTCTACAATGATAGTGACCCATTAAGTGATGAAGATATTAAAGAAGAAAAGCTATTTAATGCTTTTTATAGAGGTGAAAAGTCAAGAAATAGAGAAACCGGTGGGAGCGGTATGGGTCTTTATATTGTTGGACAAATTCTTTCACTACATAACTTTAGCTATAAAATAGAAAACATTAATAATGGTATTCTATTTACTGTAGAAATACCTAATGATAAAAAGAAGTAAGGAGAGGATATGAAAATGGATAATATCTTAGAAGCAATAATAATAAGAAAAGTACCCGGTCCTATAAAACAATACAAATTAAAAATAATGAGGAAAGAGATGCCATTTTAACAGCAGCAACCTATGCACCAAGTGGCATGAATAGCCAGTGTTGGCAATTTACTGCTGTTCAAAATCCTGCTATTTTAAAGGAATTAAATGAAAATGTTATCAGAATATTCCAATCTATAAAAATAACAAATGAAACTAGTTTAGGGTTAGAAGATATAAAAATGTCAGGAGAAAAAGACTATAATTTTTATTTTAATGCGCCCGCTTTGGTAATTGCTTCAGCACCTAAAGATTATGAAAATAAAATTGCTGATTGTTCCTTGGCTTTAGAAAATATTTTTCTTCAGGCAACAGAATTAAATATTGGTTCTTGTTGGGTGAGTCAGTTGACAAATTTGTGTAATGAACATTATGTTCGTAGAGTATTGGATAAAATTGAAATTCCAGAAGACCATCAAGTAATTGGTTGTGCTACTTTAGGCTATAGCAATGAGTCGGAAGAAGTTGAGATTCATCGTAATTAAAATGTTATTCATATTATTGACTAATTTAAGAAATATAAGTTTTGTTTTAGAAGCTACTATATATAGTAGCTTCTATTTTTATACTTATTATCGAAATAAGTTATTTTAAAGGTTAAGATAAAGTCAATGATTAATTAAAATATAAAATAAATGTAAATAGAGTTAAATAATGTTAGAAGAAGTTCTCGTATTTTGGAAAAATCTTTCTGAAAAAGAAAAAGCTACTATTAATAATAATACGACTCTTTTAAATTATAAAAAAGGAGAAAGTATTCACAGCCCCTTAAATGAGTGTACTGGCTTTATAGTTGTTCAAAAAGGAATACTAAGAGTATATATATTGTCTGAAGAAGGAAAAGAGATTACTTTATTTAGGGTCAATAAAGCGAGGTATGTGTTTTATCGGCATCTTGCTTGTTAAAAAATATTACATTTGATGTGTATATTAATGCTGAGGAAGACTCAGATGTACTACTCATTAATCCAACTGTATTTTCTCAAATAATGGAGAAAAATATTTATGTTGAGAATTATATTTTAAAGGCTACTGCTGAGAAATTTTCTAATATTATTAAAGGGATGGAAAATATGCTTTTTTAACTTTTGATAAAAGACTGGCTATGTTTCTACTAGAAGAAATAGGTAATAGTGATTCATTAACTATTTATTTTACTCATGAGCAAATTGCTAAAAATATAGGTAGTGCTCGTGAGGTTGTCACGCGAACATTAAAAGAATTTTTAAAAAAGGGCTTAGTCGAATTACATAGAGGGCGGGTTAAAATACTCGATGTTGAACAATTACAAAATTTAGTTAATAATTATTAATATAGCTTCAGAAAAAAAAGAAGGTAACAGCTGTTACCTTCTTTTTTAATAATTATTTAGAGTTTATTATTTTAGCATTTCCAAAATAGCCTCTTTAGGCCGAACACCTGAAACACGGTTTACTATTTGCCCTTCTTTCACTACTGCTAAAGTTGGGATACTCATTATCTGAAAAGAAGCAGCTAATTCTGATTCCTTATCTACATTTATTTTTACAACTTTAATATCGCTATTTTCTTTTGCAATTTCATCAATAATAGGGGAAATCATTTTACATGGACCACACCATGCTGCCCAAAAATCTATAAGCACCGGTTTTTCAGATTTTATAACTTCTAAATCAAAATTTTCTTTTGTTACTGTTAGTGGCATTTTTATCACTCCTTATCTTTAGATATATAACAACATCCTTGAGAAATGAATTCTGTAAATTAGTCACATATTGAATATTGATTTTATAATTATAATAATTATAAATATATATAGCATATAATATTGTTATGAATATCCAATTATGGTATAATAAAAAAGCATGAAGAAAAGACTGTAAAGTATGCAAATAAATATAAAGAAGGTAAGAAATATGAAGCAGATGAAAAAATTATTATTTTGATATTTTTAGTTAGCTTGCTACTGGGTATTTTTTTACCAGTCTCAACTGTAATAGCCAATGAAGAAAAGCTTGAAATTGTAAAAAATGGTGATTATTTTCCTAAAGATCAAGCAAGCAGTTTGCTGGTTGATAAAGATGGTAATGACTTACAAAATATACAAAAAGGAAAAGGCTTATATGAATTAGAACAAGTTGGCATTACTAGATATCGTCATAAAGTTAGTATTGAGTATTATTCAGGAGATTACCTTAATAGTAGCTTAATTGGCATAGATGAGGGTTATGCTGATTATGGAGATTATGTAAGTGATTATATGTTGAAAATTCCAGCAATCAATGCAAAATTTGGTGTTAGTATTCCTACAAATTATAAATTAGCACCTTATAGTAAAACTGATAGAAGTGTCTATTAAAAAATTCCAGCATATACAGGCACTGATGAAATTATAACAGTAAAAGTATTAGCAGCTGAGGTCAAAAAATACAGTGTTTCAGCAGCGAAGTACCAGAATAGTCAAGATTTAGCTGAACAGCCAAATCCTATTGGCAAAAGCAAAACAAATATTGAAGCTTAACTGAGTATTGGAAAGTAAATGAACTATCTATAGACTTCAGTGCAGTTGTTGGTCAAGAAATAGATTTTAAAGAAGTTGGTCAATTTACGGATACTTATGTAGCAGGTTCAAGAGTTGGTGATTTAAAATATTTTGGGATGTATGATGCCAATGGAAATTTTACTGAAACAAGTACATTTATTGTACCATCTGGATTAACAGGAACCGTTTATTTAGCAGGATTTTATGCAGTGGACGATTTAGGGGAACACCTGCTGTAAAGCCAAGCTATAGTAGCTCTATAACAAGTGGTGCTGGTGTTGGCTTTGCCGGTGATGAAATGACATGGAAATCAGAAAAAGTAAGCGAAATTCTTTTTACATCAAATGGTACAAATTTTCAGAAGTTGTCAGCTTATCCATTTCATTTAGCAGCAGATCCATTTGATAATCCTGAGTATCCAGCAACATACTGGACACCAGCAAACTTTGCTTTAGGTCATAAAATTGAGTTAACATATTATTATAATCAATCTGGAACTATTGACAGTATATATACTGTCAATTTTGAATCAAATGGCGGTAGTCCTGTCCAAGCAATAGAAAATGTTGATGAATGTACATTAATAGTTGCTCCAGATGCTCCTTACTCACAGCGGGCATAGTTTTGCTGGATGGCATAAAGAAGCAACTCTTGAAAATAAATGGGACTTTGATAATGATGTTGTTAATACTGATATAACGCTTCATGCAAAATGGCTTCCAACTGAAAATCAAGAAAATAGTGGAACAATATCTTCAGAGAATAACAATGAAAAAAATCAAGGTTCTTCTGCAAATAATTTAATTAAATCAAAATCTTCAATCAATTTAGCCAAAACAGGTAATAATAATATTTTAGTAAGTAGTATGACATCATTATTATTTGGTCTTGTTATTGTAATAGTTGGATTAAATAGTTTCAGAAAAAAAGAGATCATAACAAATAGAATATAAATAAAAAAGAGAATATACTGCACTTAGATATTCTCTTTTTTATTTCCTGTTTGAAAGTATTATTTGATAGAAAATATCTCTTTTAGAATAGATTTCAAGATAAGGAGCATTGATGCTTTTATATCCAGAATTTGGAAAGCATTTAGTAAATATCCTTTTCTAAACAGCAATCATAGCATTGGGAATGGACCTACTACTTTAAATACAGACCAATCAAGGGCAGGAATATCCAGACTCTCTTAGTTATCGGCAACATTTTTATTAAAATTTACACATATAAAATAAAAATATGTATCATCTTGATTTTTTGAATTTGCTTTTTTAAATCAAGTACTGTAAATGCTCTTTATTAATTTCATTTGCTTGTTTATGACGTTACGTAATGAGTTATACTAGTATATAGGAGGTGTAAGTATGGAAAAGAATAGAGCAATTCCTGAAGGATATATGATTGTTGGAGAGCTAGCAAGGAAAATGAATACGACTGTGCGTACTTTGCAATATTATGATAAAGAGAATCTACTTCCTCCCTCAGCTGAAAGCTTGGGACGACGACGACTTTATACAGATAAAGATCTCATTCTTCTTCATTAAATTCAGTCTATGAAATATTTAGGCTTTACATTAGATGATATTAAAAACAGACTTGTACTTCTTGATACTCCTGAAGATGTAGCTGTTGCATTAGAAGAACAGGCAAAAGCAGTTAGGGAAAAGATTACATCTTTATCAGATGTTTTACAGGCTATTGAAAAATTGCGTTTAGAAACAATGCAAATGAAAACCGTAGATTTCAAGAGGCATTCTGATATTGTTGTAAATTTGCAGATGAAAAATCAGTTTTATGGATTGATTAAACATTTTGATGATCAGGTACTGGATCAGATTCGTAATCGCTTTAATATGGAAAGCGGTACAGCAATCATGAATACCATGTGTAAGTTGTGTGATAAATCAGAGGAGCTTCAAAATAAAGAAAGACCATCAGAAAGTGAGGAGGGGCAGATTCTTGCTAAAGAATGGTGGGACATGGTTATGAAATTTACTGATGGAGATATGTCTTTGTTACCTTCACTTATGAAATTAGCTGAAAGCAAAGATGGTGAAAATGATAACTGGAGCGCTAAATGGAAAACGCTAAGGCCTTATTTAGAAAAAGCGCTGGAAATTTATTTTACTAACCTTAACGACAATCCCTTTGAGGAGCCAGAACAATGATAGAAATGAATAATATTGCTAAAAGCTTTGCTGGGAAATCTGTGTTGTCCAATGTAACCTATGAGGTGAAAGAACAGGAAATTTTTGGCTTAATTGGACCCTCTAGTTCAGGTAAAACCACTATTATCAATATTCTTCACATCAGCTTAATAGGGATAAGGGTAACTATAAAATTGGAGCCTCTCCTTTTGAAATAGGTCTTATGCTAGATGAAGATGGATTATACACCCGTTTAAATTGTATTGAAAATTTAAATGTATTTGCTGAAATATATGGTATTTCTCAGAAAAAAATCACTTGAAGCACTGCAAAGTGTTGGACTTGAAGAGGTATCAAAGAAAGCTGTTCACACATTATCTAAAGGTATGCGTCAACGGCTGGCATTAGCAAGAGCAACTTTACATGAACCTAAAATCTTGTTTTTTGACGAGCCAACAAGTGGTCTTGATCCTACAACAGCTCGTGGTATTCATAAACTGATACAGAATTTGCGCAAAAAAGGAGCAACTATATTTCTAACGACTCACAATATGGAAGAAGCTGCTAACCTTTGCGACAAGGTAGCACTTTTACATAATGGCAGAATTATTGAGCGAGGAGCACCATATGAAATATGCAAACGACACAATGCTATAAAAACGGTGCCAGATCTAGAGTCGGTTTTCATTAAACTGACAGGAGTTGAAATAGAATGAAAAGCATAAAATCTATTTTTATTAAGCAGGCCAAAGATACTTTAAAGATGCCAATGGTATTGATACAGTTTATTATTTATCCTGTAGTGGCTTTTATTATGACAGAGCTTATTGCAAAATCCAATGAAGCTATCTCCAATAACCTTTTTGTTACAATGATGGTAGCTATTTTTGCTGGAATGGCTCTCATTACTTCAACTGCAGGGGTTATAGCAGAAGATATTGAAAAGAAAAGTCTTCGTTTTCTTGTTATGGCCGGCGTAAAGCCCCGTGAATATTTAATTGGTACAGGTGGATTTATCTTTCTTGCAGGCCTAATTGTATCCGTTGTTTTTGGTTTCATTGGTTCCTTTACTGTTTTAGAATTTACGAAATTTTTTTAATTTTAATCCTTTGCGTCATGACTTACATCATACTTGGTGTATCTATTGGTATGCTGGCTAAAAATCAGCAGGTGGCTACTGCTGATAGTGTGCCTATAGCTATGAGTTTAGGATTTATTCCCATGATTGCTAACTTTAATGAACCAGTGGAAAAATTGGCAGGATTTCTTTACACACAACAGCTAAATGTAATTGTTAATGACTTTTCAGCTAATTTTATACAAGCAATAACTATCATTGGCATCAATATTGCTATGCTCTTTAATTTGTTTATTGTGGCATATAAGAAAAATGGATTAAAAGGATGAGCCTAAAGCGCAAAAAAAGAACTTTTATGTAATTGAATATTAGAATGGGAAAAAATCTTCTAAAAGTATTTTGTTGCTTTTTATTATAATGTTTTTTCATAGCAATTAATCTACTATTGAACATTGGGACAGAAGAAAGGACTTTACAGTTTATAATAATTCTAGCTAGAATATTTTGTATTTTGACTGTTGAGATATCTGTTTTACAGTACTGTAAAAGGAAAGAATAATTATAGTATGGGGGATTTTAAAAGGATTTTAAAGAATTGTGCTTTTAACAATAGAAATATGCATAGTCATCGTAGTTATAAATGTTTTTAAATCAAAAAAATATAATAAAAGTGTTGTATATGATAAATCTATATGTTAGAATAATAGGTACACGAAAGAGAATAATGAGTGAAATTCATAAAGAAATACAGAAGAAAGAGGTGAGCATTCATGAAGAAAGGAATTCACCCAGAATACAAACAAACAACGATTACCTGTGCGTGCGGCAACGTTATTAATACAGGTTCAACAAAAGAAAATTTAAAAATTGAGGTTTGTTCTGCTTGTCATCCATTCTACACAGGTGCAAAATCTAGAATGGTAGATAAAGGCGGCCGGGTAGAGAGATTTAAGAAAAAATACGAGAAAAAAGCACAATAATAATAAAGGGAAGCGCTTAATGGGGCTTCCTTTTGTTTTTTATTTATATATTAAGGAGAAATATTATGCTAGAAAAACTAAAAAGTATAGAAGAAAAGTATGAGGCTATTAGTCAAGAACTAATGAATCCTAATATTGCTAGTGATCATAAAGCCTATCAAAAGTTAATGAAAAGCCATAAGAGCATGGAAAATGTTGTTCAGGCCTTTAGAAGATATCAGGTTGTAGATTCAGAAATTACAGATACTGAAAGTCTTTTAGAAATTGAAACTGACAAAAGTATGAAGGAAATGGTTGAAGACGAATTAAAGGAATTAAAAGAAGAGAGAATTAAACTGGAAGAAGAGTTAAAAGTTTTACTTTTACCTAAAGACCCTAATGATGACAAGAGTGTTATTATTGAAATTAGAGGAGGGGCTGGTGGCAATGAGGCTGCATTATTTGCTGGCGATCTTTTCAGAATGTACAGCCGTTTTGCTGAAAGTAAAAACTGGAAAATAGATATTTTAGATTCTCATGAAAATGATGTTGGAGGCTATAAGGAAATTGTTTTTTCTATTGAGGGACAAGGGACTTATAGTCAATTGAAGTATGAAAGTGGTGTCCATAGAGTCCAGAGAATTCCAACTACAGAATCAGGTGGCCGTATTCATACCTCAACAGTAACAGTTGCTGTTTTACCTGAGGCTGAGGAAGTAGACGTAGATATTAATCCTAATGATGTTCGTGTTGATTTATTCTGTTCTAGTGGACCAGGAGGACAGTCTGTTAATACAACTCAGTCCGCTGTTCGCTTAACTCACGTTCCAAGTGGTATAGTGGTTTCTTGTCAGGACGAAAAGAGTCAGCATAAGAATAAGGACAAAGCTATGAAGGTTTTAAGGGCTAGACTTTATGAAAAGACTATGGAAGAAGAAGCAGCAAAAATTGCTAGTGAAAGAAAAAGCCAAGTTGGTACAGGTGATAGAAGTGAGAGAATTAGAACCTATAACTTTCCTCAAAATAGAATTACGGACCACCGTATTGGTTTAACAATTCACCGTTTAGATGGTTTTCTTGAAGGTGATTTAGAAGAAATTATCAATGCTTTAATTACAACCAATCAAGCAGAAAGATTAAAAGAATCTGTTTAAGATGACTATTTATGATTTATTAAAAGAAGCTAAAAAAAAGCTAAGGCAGTGGGTTATTGTGGAACAGAAGTGGAAGCTATTTTAGCGGATGTCTTAAATAAAGAAAGAGTTTACTTACATATGCATGGCGAAAAAAATGTAGATTCATTAATTGAGAGTACTTTTTTAAAAAAGATAGATATGCTTGAAGCTGGCTATCCTTTTCACTATGTTATGGGAAAAAAAGAGTGGATGGGATTGGATTTTTTAGTCAATGAAGCTACTTTAATACCAAGAGAAGATACGCGAATTTTATTGGAAGCTATTCTATCCTTGAAAGATAAGGCGAGCAATCCTGTTTTAGTCGAAATTGGCACAGGTTCTGGTATTCTACCTGTCCTTGTCAAGAAAAATTGGGAAGATAGTGTGATTTACACAGTTGAGGTTAATGAAACAACGTTAGCTGTCGCTAAGGCAAATTTTAAAAACCATCATGTTGAGATTAGAGCTTTAAAAGGGGATTTTTTAGAACCTTTAAAAGAAAGAAACATAACTTGTAAGGTGCTTTTTTCAAATCCGCCTTACATCAGTAAGGAAGAAATGGAAGTTTTAGATGCTTCAGTAAAAAAAGAACCTTATGGGGCATTTTTTGGTGGTGAAGATGGATTGGATTATTACAGACGTCTAAGTAATGAGTATTCCTTAGTTTTAGAAAAATCAGGTTATTTGATTGTAGAAATAGGCTGGTTGCAAGGTTTAGCTGTAAAAGAGATTTTTGAAAGTAAAGGGCTCATTCATGTAGCAACTTTTAAGGATGATGGTAATCGAGATAGAGTTATTATGATGCAGAGGAAATTAAAATGAAAACAGAGTATTTCAAAGCTTTAGAATCACTGGATAATGTTGCTTTAAACTTAATTATAGATGCTTATAAAAAGGGAGAGCTCATTGCTTTTCCTACTGAAACTGTTTATGGCTTAGGCGCAGATGCATTTAATGAAGAAGCAGTTAATTTAGTTTATAAAGTTAAGGGACGGCCTAGTGATAATCCCCTTATTTTACATATTGGACAATTATCTCAGCTAGAAGAGATTGTTGAAACTATTCCCGAAAAAGGAAAATCTTTAATTAAGGCTTTTTGGCCTGGACCATTAACATTAGTCTTAAACGAAAAGAAAAACTTGTTTCCTAAAAATATAGGTATTAATGGCACTATTGGTGTAAGAATGCCTAACCAGTTGGTTACAGAAGCTATATTTTCTCAAGGTAATTTAGTTATTGCAGCGCCTAGTGCTAATTTATCAGGGAGACCAAGTCCTACAACCGCTAGTCATGTTTTAGAAGACTTAAATGGAAAAATATGGGGAATTATTGATAGTGGGCCTTGTGAAGAAGGAATAGAATCCACCATTGTTTCTCTTGTTGACACTGAGCCAATACTTTTAAGACCTGGATCAATTACTCAGGAAATGATTGAGGAAATAATTGGACCAATTAAAATAGACGACAGTTTGTTATCGGATTATCAAGTTAGGGTAGCTTTAGCGCCTGGTATGAAATATAAGCATTATGCACCTGAGGGTAAAAGCTATATTATTAAACCTAGAGAGTCTAATGATGCCATTCTTAAAATAATAGAGAAAGAAAATATTAAGGAAGAAAAAATTGCGTTATTGGTTTTTGAGAATAATAAAAGTCACTATCAAATTAATGCTGGTCATTTTTTTACCTTAGGAAAAGAGAATAAATTACAAGAAGTTATTCATAATTTCTACAGAGTTCTTAGAGAATGTGATAAACTAGGAGTAGAGCTTTTATTTATTGAATCATCTAAAGAGGAAGGTTTAGGTTTTTCTTATATGAATCGTTTAAAAAAAGCTGCTAATTATAACTATTTAGACAAGGGGGATTAAATGGTTATCTTGTTCGTATGTACAGGAAATACATGTAGAAGTCCTATGGCAGAAGTAATGGCTAGGGACTTTTTTACAAAAAAATAATTTAGATATAAAGGTTTTATAAGCAGGGCTTCAAGGATTAGAAGGGGTACCTGCTAGTTCTCGTGAAAAAGCATTGGAAAATATTGGTTTATCTAGTGAGGATCATAGAAGTCAAGGTCTTACATTAGAATTAATTGAAAATACTGATAAAATTTTAACCATGACCAAAGGTCATGAAGAAGCTATCAAGGCTTATTTTTCTGATGTAGAGAAAATTGAAGAGAAAGCGGAGACCCTAAATTTTTTGCTACAGGCACGGAAGGTGATGTAACAGATCCCTTTATGGGTTCTTTAGCAATATATGAAGTTTGTAGAGATCTTATAAAAGAATTAATTGAACAAGGAAGATGGGAGGATATTTAATGAAAATAGCAATTGCTTCTGACCATGGTGGTTTTGAGTTAAAGGAAACTATAGGCGAAGCACTATTAAAAAAAGGTATCGAAACTATGGATTTTGGAACATTTTCAGAAGAGTCTGTAGATTATCCAGATTTTGCTTTAAAAGTTGGAGAAGCTATTAACAATAAGGAAGCTGATTTAGGTATTTTAGTATGTGGTACAGGCATTGGCATGTCTATAGCTGCCAATAAAATAGATGGCATTCGCTGCGCTTTGTGTAGTGATGTTTATTCTGCAAAAATGACGAGAGGTCATAACAATGCAAATGTATTAGCATTAGGACAAAGAGTGCTTGGCGATGGTTTAGCAATGATGATTGTAGATACATTTATTAATAGCCATTTTGAGGGTGGTCGTCATCAAAGAAGGCTAGATAAAATAAAAGACATAGAAAATGGCTATAAAGGAAATGATGGCAATGAAGCGTAAAAGCTGGGATACATACTTTATGGAAATAGCTGATCGCGTTAAAGATAGAAGTACTTGCCAAAGAAGACAGGTAGGTGCTTTAGTTGTTAAAGATAAAAGAATTAAGGGAACAGGCTACAATGGTAGCCCACCTGGGTTGCCTCACTGTACAGAAGTTGGATGTTATGAGGTCAATGGTCGTTGTAAGAGAACAATTCATGCTGAGATTAATGCTATTTTAGAGTGTACACCAGAGGAAAGAGCAGGTGCAACTATTTATATTACAGACCAACCTTGTTTTGAATGTACAAAAGTAATAATTGCTTCAGGGATTACGAGGGTTCTATACAGAAATCCATACGATAATGATGTAGATTTATTTTTAGAAGCGCCGCATATTGAAGTAATTAAATGGGAGGATAAAAATGAAAGTAATTAGTGTTTTTGGCACGAGACCAGAAGCCATTAAAATGGCACCATTAGTGAAGGCCTTAGAAAAAGAACCTTCTATTAATTCTAAAGTAATAGTAACGGCACAACATAGAGATATGTTAGACCAAGTGTTAGGCTTATTTGATATTGTTCCTGACTATGATTTGGATATTATGAAAAGCGGACAAACATTGACAGATGTGACAACAAGAATATTAGAAGGTCTATCTCCAATTTTAAAGGAAGAAAAACCAGATGTTGTTTTAGTTCATGGTGATACCAGCACAACTTTTGCATCTGCATTAGCTGCTTTTTATGAAAAAATTGCTGTAGGACATGTTGAGGCAGGTTTGAGAACTGGTAATAAGTATTCTCCTTATCCAGAAGAGATGAACAGACAGTTAACTACAAAATTAACAGATTATCATTTTGCGCCAACTGAAAAAGCAAAAAACAATTTACTAGCAGAAGGTATTGATCCAAAGACTATTTATGTTACAGGCAATACAGTTATTGATGCTCTTTTATCTGTAGCTAAAAAGCCTTTTGATGTTCAGACAATTCCTGGACTTGAAAATATTGATTTTAATAAGAAAATAATTTTAGTAACAGCACATAGAAGAGAAAATCTAGGCGTTCATATGGAAAATATTTTCTCTGCAATTAAAGATATTTTAAATGAAGAAAAGGGCGTAGAAGTTATTTTTCCTATTCATAAAAATCCAAAAGTAAGAGAAATTGCCTATAGCTTTTTAGGAGATAATAAACAGGTTCATTTTATTGAACCATTAGATTATCAACCTTTTGTGAAAGTAATGGAAAAAGCCAACCTTATTTTAACAGATTCTGGTGGCATTCAAGAAGAAGCGCCTTCTTTAGCAAAACCAGTTTTAGTTTTAAGAGACACAACTGAAAGACCTGAAGCTGTTGAAGCAGGAACGGTTGTTTTAGCAGGTGTTAACAAAGAGGACATCTACAATGAAGCAATGCTTTTATTAAGAGATAAGGAAGTTTATAATAAAATGGCAAATGCTACTAACCCTTATGGTGATGGTAAAACAAGTGAACGCATTGCTTCTATTCTATCTAGAGGAGGCAATGACTAATGCTAAAAGGAGTAGTAGGATTTCTAGGTATGTTTTTTGTTATGTTACCATTTTTCTTAATTAATATTAAAATTATTAAAATTAAAAATAATGGTAAATTTGTTAGAGTTTTTCTTGTTCTTTTAGTTTTAATGATCGCAGCAGCAGTAGTAGTTGGTCTAAGTTTATATCCAATTGGAGAAAACACTTTAATTGGTGGACTTTTTGCATTTGCCGTTTATGTAGTATTAATTGTTATTCAACTTTTTTTACATGCTCGTTACGTAAAAGAGGAAGAAACGCATTTGGACATAGGTAATGACTCTTTTAAAAATGAAATGGATATGGATAGTGAATTAGAAGAGACAGAGGCAGATCCAACTTTAGCTGTGGAACCGGAAGAATATGAAAATCTTGAAGAAACACAAACTATTAGAAGAGAAGAGCTTCAAAACAGTGAAGAGTGGAAAAAACAATGGATGATTTATTTAAATAGGAAGTAGGAGACTATCAATATGGATAAAGAATTTCAAAAAATTGTTTTTCAATTTATAGAAAGCAAAAGCTATACCGGACAAGAAAAATCAATGGTAGAAACTGTAAAAAAAGTTATGGAATCTTTGGATTATGATGAAATAATTATTGATGATGCTGGAAATATTATTGGCGGTATTCATGGCTTAGAAGAGGGACCAGTAGTTCTTTTTGATGGCCATATTGATACAGTAGAAGCTGATAATGTTACAGAGTGGACAGAAAGTCCTTTTTCACATTATATTGCTGATGGCAAATTATTTGGAAGAGGGACTTCTGATATGAAGGGTGCTTTTGCGGCTATGGTTTATGCTGCTGGTACACTTGAAAGAGGCAAACTTAAAGGTTCTGCTTATGTATCTGGAACTATTCATGAAGAAACAGCGGAAGGTTATTCAATTAATAATGTTTTAGATATTGTTAAACCAGACGTTGTGGTTATTGGTGAAGCAACAGAGTTAAGGATTAATATTGGACAACGGGGAAGAGGAGAAATAGTTTTAGAAACTTACGGTAAATCAGCTCATTCTTCTAATCCTAATATTGGTATTAACAGTGTTTTAAAAATGAATAAAGCGTTACTTGCTATTGAAGAAAAATATGTGGAAAAAGAAGATGTTTTAGGAAAAGGTATTTTAGTGTTAACCGATATTATTTCTACACCGTATCCAGGACAATCAGTTATTCCTAGAGTATGCCAAGTGACTTTCGATAGGAGACTGTTATTAGGGGAAACAAGAGAAAATGTTTTAGAAGGTATTGCAGCTGTTTTAGAGCCTTTAAAAGAACAAGATTCTGAATTTTCCTATAAATTATATTTTAGAGAAAATAATTTTAAAACATATACTGGATTTTCATTTTCAGGAGATAAGTTTTATCCACCCTGGAAAATTGATGAAGAGGACACGGTAGTTGTGAAAGCAAAAGAAGCTTTAATAAAGGCGGGAATTAAACCTGAAATAAGTGTTTATTCCTTTTGCACAAATGGTAGCACAACCTGTGGTGAAAGAGGTATAAAAACAATTGGTTTTGGTCCGGGTAGAGAGCAAGAAGCCCATATTACTAATGAATTTATAAGTATAGATGATTTGGAAAAAAGTATTATTGGGTATCGCTTCCTAGCTTTGGCTTTAACAGGAGAAGGAGAAATTTAATGAAGCTATGGGGCGGACGTTTTAGTAAAGAAACAGATGAGTTAGTTGAAGAGTTTCATTCTTCAATAACCTTTGACAAAAGATTATATAAAGAAGATATAGAAGGCAGTATTGCTCATGGAACAATGCTGGTTGCTACAGGGATTATTTCACAAGAAGAAGGAGAAGCTATTGTAAGGGGACTAAAAGAGCTTTTAGTTGAAATCGAAGCTAGAACAGTTAAATTTACACCTGGAGCTGAAGATATTCATATGAATATTGAAACTTTATTAACTGAAAAAATTGGTGAGCCAGGTAAGAAACTCCATACAGGTAGAAGTAGAAATGATCAAGTAGCAACTGATTTAAAATTATTTGCGAAAAATGAAGGGCAAGAAATATTAAATTTATTAAAAGGCTTATTAGATACAATTATTACAATAAGCAGTGGTAATTTAGATACAGTTATGCCAGGCTATACTCATTTACAAAAGGCACAGCCTATTACATTTGCTCATCATATGATGGCTTATTTTGAAATGTTTAAAAGAGACTATGGGAGAATTGAAGATGCTTTAAAAAGAGCGGATACGTCTCCTTTAGGATCAGGAGCCTTAGCAGGGACAACGTTCCCTTTAGATAGAGAAATGACCAAATCTTTACTGGGTTTTAAATACGTCTCTCTAAACAGTTTAGATGGTGTTAGCGACCGCGACTATGTAATTGAAATGGAAAGTGCTTGTGCTATCATTATGGTTCATTTAAGCAGAATCTGTGAAGAAGTAATTCTTTGGAGCAGTGATGAATTTCAATTTGCTACATTAGATGATGCTTATTCTACAGGATCTAGTATTATGCCACAAAAGAAAAATCCTGATGTTGCAGAATTAGTCAGAGGAAAATCTGGAAGAGTATTTGGCCATTTAATGGCGACTTTGACAATGCTTAAGGGATTACCTTTAGCTTATAATAAAGATATGCAAGAAGACAAAGAAGGCTTTTTTGATACAATAGATACTATTAAAAAAAGTCTTTTAACTATGACACCTATGTTACTAACAATGAAAGTTAATAAAGAGGTAATGGAAAAAGGAGCTGCTGGTGGCTTTACAAATGCTACTGATGTAGCTGATTATTTAGCTAAAAAAGGTATTCCTTTTAGAGAAGCCCATCATATTACAGGTGAGCTAGTAGCTAAGTGTTTAATGGAAAAAAGAACATTAGAATCTTTATCTCTTGAAGAATTTAAAGAATATTCGACTGTCTTTGATAATGATATTTATGAAGCAATTGCTTTACTCACGTGTGTAAACGAAAGAAAAAGCATAGGTGGACCGGCAAAAGAGCAAGTCGAAAAGCATATAGCTATTAGTAAAAAATGGCTACTAACACTATAAGGGGGGGGAACAGGACGTGGAAAAAATTGTTGTCAAAGGAGGCAATCCTTTAAAAGGTACTATCTCGATTAAAGGTTCGAAAAACTCTGTATTGCCTATTCTGACAGCGGCACTTCTGGCATCGGATGGCGTTTCTGTTATTCATGATGTGCCAAAGCTAAGCGATGTCTATATTATTATTGATATTCTTGAACACTTAGGCGCTAAATGTTCTTGGGATGGCAATACCGTTACTATTGATAGTACAAAAGTAGTTCGTTTAGATGCAAGTCTTAATTGTGTTGGTGATATGAGGGCTTCGTTTTTATTGTTGGGGCCATTGCTTGCCCGTTTTAAATCATCTGAAATATTACAACCTGGAGGTTGTGCTATTGGTGTAAGACCTATTGATTTACACTTAAAAGGTTTAGAAGCTTTAGGTGCTGATTTTGCACAAACACATGGTGTTATTAAAGGCTCAACACAAGGCCTTAAAGGTGCGAGAATTTATTTGGATTTTCCAAGTGTTGGCGCTACTGAAAATCTAATGATGGCAGGGGCTTTAGCAGAAGGCTTAACTATTTTGGAGAATGTGGCAGAAGAACCAGAAATTGTGGATTTAGCAAACTTTTTAAATAATATGGGGGCTAAGATTACAGGGGCTGGAACTAATATTATTAAAATTAAAGGGGTTCCTTCCTTAAAGGGAACGGTTCATACTGTTATTCCTGATCGCATAGAAGCAGGGACTTATATGATTGCAGTGGGAGCTGCTGGTGGTGATGCCTTCTTTGAAAATACAATTTCTGATCATTTAAAACCTGTTGTAGCTAAATTAAGAGAAGCAGGTGTTACAGTAATTGAAGAAGCCAATGGTATTCGCATAATTTCTGAAGGGAGCAAATTCTGTAAAGGTCTTTATATTAAGACTATGCCTTATCCAGGTTTTCCTACAGATATGCAATCTCAACTTCTAGCTATGCTCCTTTGTTCAAATGGTAGAAGCTATGTAACAGAAACTATTTTTGAAAGCCGTTTTCAACATATAGAAGAGTTTAGAAAAATGGGTGCAGATATTATCTTAGCGGGTAATACAGTAGCACTTACTGGTGTAGATAAAATATATGGTGCTAATGTGAATGCAACAGACTTAAGAGCAGGAGCAGCTCTTATAATTGCAGGTCTTTATGCTGAAGGAGAAACTCATGTAGGGAACATTCATTTTATCGATAGAGGATATGATGGATTAGTTGAGAATCTTAAGGCTTTAGGAGCAGATATTAAGCGGGCTAAATTTGACGAATAGTCAGAAATCTGTTAACCTATAAACTAGCTTTTAAAGCAAGCATTTTAAATTAGGAGAAGAAATATGAGTCGTGTAGATAGAAATCATGGAAAGAAAAACGGCAATAAAAAAAGAAGTAGCCATAAAACTGCTGAAGAAGAAGTTTTCGGGAGTAAGAATAGTAGACCCAGAAAAAAGAAGAAGAAAAAAAGAAAAGGGCTACGGGTTTTTCTCGGAGTTGTTTTAGCTCTAATTCTAATTATTGGTGGTGGTCTGTTATATGCGGCACTTTCAACTGGCTTAGTTCAAGATCCTACAGGCATAATTAAAGTACAAGATCAATTTAAGGATGATAAAGTTAACATTTTAATTGTTGGTTCAGATATTAGACCTGAAGATGAAGCTTCAAGATCTGATACTTTAATTGTTGGTTCAGATATTAGACCTGAAGATGAAGCTTCAAGATCTGATACTTTGATTGTTGGTTCATTTGATTTTAAGGCTAGAACAGCAAACCTATTATCTATTCCTAGAGATACAATGATTCCAATTTCTGGACATGGTAAGGATAAAATCAATCATGCTTATGCTTATGGTGGTTTAGCTTTAACTGAACAGACTGTAGAGGATTTCTTAGGAATAAAAATTGATAGAACCGTTGAAATTAATTTTGATTCTTTTAAAAATGCAGTTGATCAAATTGGTGGCGTTGATATAGATGTTGACCAGAAGATGTATTATCCGGAAGAAGGTATCGATTTAGTTGCTGGACAACAAACTTTAAATGGAAAAGATGCATTAGCCTATGTTCGTTTTAGAGGTACCCCAACAGGAGACTTAGGCCGTGCAGAAAGACAACAGAAATTTTTAATGGCTTTAGCCTCTGGTATTAAAAATAAAGCCAATGTATTTCGGCAAGCAGGTATATTAGCCGATATGTTAGGAAAAATTAAAACCAATATTACTTTCCAAGAGGCAAGCTATATGTTCAGTAAACATAGAGAACTTGATAACTTTACTATTTCTACATGGACATCACAGGGCATTCCAGAAACCATTAATGGTGTTTCCTATCTAATTCCAGAGGATCACTCTGATGATGAATCAAGAGAATTTTTAGAAGGAATATTATTTGCTGTGACAGATCCTAACGACTCAGAGAAGAAAATTTTAGTTACTGAAGAAGAAAAAGCACAAATAAAAGCAGGTACTTTTACGGGCTCAACTAGAAACAACAGCACCAATAGTAACAGTAACAATAATAGCAATAGTAATTCAAATAACTACAATAGCTACTAAATAGGAGATGTAATGGAAAGAATAAATATTTTAGGGGCTTTCATCCATAGTATAACTATGGATGAAGCCCTTTTAAAAATTAAGGAATATGTTAAGAAGAGAGAATCTGTTCAAATCATTACTATTAATCCAGAAATGGTTTATGAAAGTACTAACAACTGCAGATTTCAGAAAATAATTAATAGCTGTAAGCTAGTAGTACCAGATGGTTATGGAATTGTTTGGGCTGCAGAAAAATTTGGCTACCATTTAAAAGAAAGAGTACCTGGTATTGAGCTAATGGATAAAATACTTTTATTTGCTAATGAAACAGAATATAAAGTGTTTTTTTATGGAGGCCATCAAAAAGCAATTGAAAAAGCTGTAGATAATATTAAAAATAAATACCCTAATTTAAATATTTGTGGTTATGCCAATGGTTTTTTAAATGAAGATGAGAGAGATAGTCTCATTAACAGACTAGAAACCATTGAACCAGATTTCCTCTTTGTAGGTACGGGAACACCTAAACAGGAGCTTTTTATTCATAAGTTTTTGCCTAATTTAAAATCTTGTATAGCCATGGGTGTTGGTGGTAGTTTTGATGTCTATTCTGGAATGGTAAAAAGAGCCCCAAAGATTTGGCAAACCCTACATTTAGAATGGCTTTATAGAGGTATTACAGATCCTGAAAGAAGAAAACGCCTTCTTGTTATCCCTAAATATATGAAAGCAGTAAGAAAACAAAAAAAGAATAATAAAGAATTAAAATAACATCTTAAGATGTTATTTTTTCTGTAATAAGGTATAATTTAAAGAGATAAGAAAAAATATGGAGGAAAGATAATGAAATACATGGTTATCTTAATTGATGGAGCAGCGGATGAAAATGTAGAGGCATTAGGAAATAAAACACCATTAATGGTGGCCAAAATGCCTAATATAGAAAAATTATCAAAAACTGGACAAATTGGTTTAGTGCAAACAGTACCAGAAGGAATGTCACCTGGTAGCGATGTAGCCAACTTAAGTATTATGGGTTATGAACCTGAAAAATATCATACTGGTCGCTCACCACTAGAAGCATTATCTGCTGGTGTTGAGATGAAGGATACAGATGTAGCAATACGTTTAAATCTAGTCACTTTAGGGGATGAAGAATCCTTTAGTGAAAAAACAATAATTGATTATAGCGGTGGCGAAATTGAGACTGTAGAGAGTATCCAACTAATAAATGCTCTTAAGGAAGCTTTTGATAAGAGCCCATATCATATTTATCCAGGTATTAGCTATCGACATGTATTTATTTGGGAAAATGGTTCAGTTAATGTTGAAATGGTACCACCACATAATATTTTAGATAAAAAAATTGGCTCTTATTTACCAAAAGGAGATAATGAAGCCTTTTTTAGAGATTTTATTGAAAAGGGATATGAATTATTAAAAAATCATCCAATTAATCTTGCAAGAGTAAAAAGAGGTTTAAAGCCAGCCAATGCTCCTTGGTTGTGGGGAGAGGGCAAAAAGCCTCTATTAGATAAATTCTCTGAAAAGAATAATTT
Organism: endosymbiont 'TC1' of Trimyema compressum; assembly: GCF_001584725.1. Taxonomy (NCBI): domain Bacteria; kingdom Bacillati; phylum Bacillota; species endosymbiont 'TC1' of Trimyema compressum. Next base: position 28,373 of record NZ_CP014606.1, read on the forward strand.
AAAAGGTGGCGTTATTAGTGCTGTAGATTTAATTAAAGGTATTGGAATGGGCGCCAATATGACTGTTATTGAAGCGCCGGATGTAACGGGAACAATTGATACTAACTTTACAGGTAAAAGTGAAGCGGCTTTAGAAGGTTTATTAAATGGCTTAGACTATGTTTATGTACATCTTGAAGCACCAGACGAATGTGGACATCAAGGGGATGTTGCAGGTAAAGTTCGTTCATTAGAATTAATAGATGAAAAAATTATTGGTCCCATACTTAAAGGATTAGAAGAGGCTAATGAAGATTTTAGAATGCTGGTTGTACCGGATCACAGAACACCTTTAAATAAAAGAACCCATACAATGGACCCTGTTCCTTATCTTATATTTGATTCAAGAAAAGCATTAGGGAATGGAAATCTATATGATGAAGAACATGCTAAATCAGGTGTTTTTGTATCAACAGGACCTAAACTCCATGATATTCTTATTGAAAAAAGTGATCAATAATGGTATCATCGAAAGGATATAAAAACACGTCAATTAGGAGTTTCAGATGTTTCCTATAGACATTATCTTAAATACATCAGAAGGAAAATTTCACTATCAAGGTACTTTAAAAAGAGAAAACAGTAAAACCATAATACAGTATGAAGAACAAATCATTGAAACAAAAAAAGATACTGTAGTTTTTCTTGTTGAAGAGAATAAAATAGTAGTTAAAAGACTTGGTGGAGAAATGATTTTTTGTGAAGATGAGGAAAAAGAATTTCATTATGAAACCCCCTATGGTTTTTTGGTGTTTCAAATAAAAACCCATCAAATCATCAAAGAAAAAGATAAAATCACAATCTGCTATTCTTTATGTGCAGAAAATGAAAAAATCAAAGAAGAAAAAATAATTCTATCATATTATGAAAGGTGAAGGAGTTTATTCATGGGTGTTATTGTCGCTATAGAGGATAAAATTAAAAATGCTTTTAAAGAAAGCGCATTAAAAGCAAAAGAGGAAGGCGCATTATCATTTGAAGAGCTACCATCTTTTATGTTAGAAGTTCCAAAAGATAAAGCTCATGGTCAATATGCAGTTAATTTAGCAATGGTCCTTACAAAGATTGAAAGAAAAAATCCAAGAGTAAATGGAGAAATTCTAATCAATCATTTTAACCCAGAAGGAACTTATGTAGAGAAATTAGAACTAGCTGGGCCAGGTTTTATTAATATGCATTTAAATAAAGAATATTATGAATTAATTATTGAGAATATACTTGCTGAAAAAGAAGCTTATGGTCAAAGTGATTTTGGTCAAGGTGAAAAAATAAATGTAGAATTTGTCAGTGCTAATCCAACAGGGTTACTTCATATGGGCAATGCTAGAGGTGCAGCTATTGGCGATACTTTAGGAAATATTCTTAAAGCAGTCGGTTATAAGGTGACAAAAGAATATTATATTAATGATGCTGGTAATCAAATAGAGAACTTTGGTAAATCTTTAGAAGCTCGTTATTTAGAGCTAATAGGCGAAACCGTTGAATTTCCAGAAGATGGTTACCATGGCGAAGACATTATCACAACAGTTGAAGGCTATATTAAAAAAGAAGGTAAAAATCTATTAGATGTAGATAGTGAAAAAAGAAGAAAGATTTTAGTTGCGTATGGTTTAGAAGAAAAATTAGGACAAATTAAAGAAGGCTTAAAACGTTTTGGCGTAACCTATGATGTTTGGTTTTCAGAAAAAAGTCTTTATGAATCAAAAGCTGTTGATGAGGCTTTAGAAATTTTAAGAGAAAAAGGCTATATAGAAGAAAAAGATGGTGCTATCTGGCTTAAGGCTACTCTTCTTGGAGAGGACAAAGATGAGGTTATGATTCGCCAAAATGGTACACCAACCTATTTTGCTGCTGATATTGCATATCATAAAAATAAGTTTGATAGAGGTTTTGTGAATACTATAGATGTTTGGGGCGCAGACCACCATGGTCATGTTGCTAGAATGAAAAAAGCTATGGATGCTATTGGATATGATGGTTCAAAGCTTGAAGTTATTTTAATGCAGCTGGTTCGTTTATTTAAAGGTGGAGAAACTTTAAGAATGTCTAAAAGAACTGGGACTTATGTTACTTTAGAAGAATTATTAAATGAAGTTGGGGAAGATGCGGCACGCTATTTCTTTGTTATGAGAAATCCTGATAGCCATCTTGATTTTGACTTAAATTTAGCAAAAAAAGAATCTTCAGATAATCCTGTTTTCTATATCCAGTATGCCTATGCGAGGATTTCTAGTATTTTGAGACAGTTAGAAGAGCCCCTTGAACCTTATTTAGACAAAGAAGGCTTTGCTTATACAACGGATGCTGAAGAAGAATTAATTGAAAAAATTGGAGAATTGGAAAAAGTATTAATTGACGCAGCTATTAAAAGGGAACCTTATAGGATAGCGTCCTACGCCTATGATTTAAGTGGCTTATTTCATCAATTTTATAATGCTTGTCGAGTGTTAAATGAAGAAGAACCTCTTAAGAGCAGTCGGCTAAAATTAATTGTTGGGACACAGTATACACTTAAGAATGTGTTGAAGATATTAGGTGTTAACGCACCGGGAAAAATGTAAGGAGAAGAAAAAGAATGACAAAGTACATATTTATAACTGGCGGCGTAGTATCTTCATTAGGGAAAGGAATTGCGGCTTCTTCTCTAGGGCGACTTTTAACCAGCAGAGGTTTAAAAGTTGCTATCCAAAAATTTGATCCCTACATTAATATAGACCCAGGTACAATGAGCCCTTTTCAACATGGGGAAGTCTTTGTTACAGATGATGGTGCAGAAACAGATCTAGATGTAGGTCATTATGAGAGATTTATTGATACCAATCTTTCAAAAAGCAGTAATGTAACTACAGGAAAAATTTACTTTAGTGTTCTTACAAAAGAACGAAGAGGAGAATACTTAGGCAACACAGTTCAAGTAATTCCTCATATTACAAATGAAATTAAAGATCGCATTAAAATGGCAGCTAAGGAAACTTCTTATGATATTGTGATTACAGAAATTGGTGGTACAGTTGGTGACATTGAATCTCTACCATTCCTTGAAGCTATTCGTCAATTTAAAACCGATATTGGCAGAAATAATGTGCTCTATATACATACAACTTTAGTTCCATATTTGAATGCGGCTAAAGAAGCTAAAACAAAACCAACACAACATAGTGTTAAGGAACTTCGTGGACTTGGTATTCAACCAGATGTTGTTTTATGTAGAACAACGGCTCGCTTAACTAAAGATATGACTGATAAAATTGCTCTTTTCTGTGATATTGAAAAAGAAGCAGTTATTCAAATGGTAGATGCTAAAACAATTTATGAAGTACCTTTAAATCTTCAAAAAGAAGGTTTAGATATTTATGTAATGAATCGTTTGGATTTGCCTGCTAATGAACCGGATTTAGATGAATGGGTTAAGATGGTTGATAAAATTAAGCATTTAACTAAAAAAGTTAAAATTGCTTTAGTGGGTAAATATGTAAAACTTCAAGATGCCTATTTAAGTATTTGTGAATCTTTTAATCATGCTGGTGTAGCCAATGATGTGCAAGTAGAAATTAAATGGGTTAATTCTGAGTTAATTGAGAAAAAAGGAGCTGAGGAATACTTAAGTGATGTGGACGGTATTTTAGTACCAGGAGGCTTTGGAGAAAGAGGCCTCGATGGTAAAATGATGGCTGTTCGCTATGCAAGAGAAAATAAGATGCCATTTTTTGGTATCTGTTTAGGCATGCATATGACTGTTATTGAATTTGCTCGTCATGTCTGTAATCTAACAGATGCAGATAGTACAGAAGTTAATCCTCATACTGAAAATCCAATTATTGATTTACTTCCTGATCAAGCTTGTGTTGAAGATAAAGGGGGTACAATGCGTTTAGGCGTTTATCCTTGTGAGCTAAAAAAAGGAACAAAGGCTTATGAAGCTTATGGCGAAGATGTGATTTATGAAAGACATCGTCATCGTTATGAATTTAACAACCAATATAAAGGGCTTGTAGAAGAACATGGACTTGTTGTTTCTGGTTTAAATCCAGATAGTCAGCTAGTAGAAATTGTTGAGCTAAAAGATCACCCATGGTTTTTAGCTTGTCAATTTCACCCAGAATTTAAGTCTAGACCAAACCGTCCACATCCTCTATTCCGCGATTTCGTTAAGGGAAATGTTGAGTATAATAATAAAAAATAAGGATCTTTGAAAGGATATATTATGTTAACAAAAGAACAGCTAGAGGATCGTAAGTTAATAGAGCTTTATCAAATAGCAAAAGAATATATGATTCCAAGTTACTATAAGTTTAGAAAACAAGAATTAATTTTTGAAATTTTAAAAGCACAAGCAAAAAAAGAAGCCCATAATTTAACCGATGCAACTAGACCTAGAGCTGAAGGGGTACTGGAAATTTTACCAGATGGATTTGGTTTTTTAAGACCATTTAAATATACTCAAGGACAAGACGATATTTATGTATCACCTTCTCAAATTAGGCGTTTTAATCTTTTAACAGGAGATAAAATTGAAGGTTTATTAAGACCCCCAAAAGATGGAGAACGCTACTATGCCTTATTGAGAGTTGAACATGTAAATGGCTTTGACCCAGATGTTACTGCTAAGAGAATTCATTTTGATGCTTTAACACCAATCTATCCTACAGAAAGATTAAAATTAGAACATGGTAGTAACAACAAGGCTATGCGTATAATTGATTTAGTTTCACCTATTGGCAAAGGGCAAAGAGGTTTAATTGTAGCTCCACCAAAAGCTGGTAAAACTACATTAATTAAAACCATTGCCAACTCTATTACTGCTAACTATCCGGAAATAGAACTGATAGTCTTACTTATAGATGAAAGACCTGAGGAAGTAACTGATATTGAGCGTTCTGTTAAAGGCGAAGTTGTGGCTTCAACTTTTGACGAGCCTGCAGAAAACCATGTTAAAATAACGGAAATGGTTTTAGAGAAAGCTAAACGACAAGTTGAATCAAAAAAAGATGTCGTCATACTTTTAGACAGTATTACCCGTTTAGCAAGAGCTCAAAACTTAGTAACACAACCTAGTGGGAGAACCCTTTCTGGTGGTGTGGATCCAGCTTCACTTCATAGACCTAAAAGAGTTTTTGGCGCTGCCAGAAACATTGAAGAAGGCGGCAGCTTAACAATACTGGCTACGGCACTAGTTGAGACTGGAAGTCGCATGGACGAAGTTATTTTTGAAGAATTTAAAGGGACAGGTAATATGGAGCTAATCTTAGATAGACGTCTGGCAGACAGCAGACTATTCCCCGCTGTAGATGTGAACCGTTCTGGCACTAGAAAAGAAGAGTTGCTTTTAGATGAAAAAGAACAGGAATTTATTTGGGGCTTTAGAAAAGAAATTCATTCACTATCTACTCAGGATGCTACAACTATGTTAGTAGATGCTATGAAAAAAACTAAAACCAACCAAGAGCTTATTAAGGCTTTTGAAATTATGTTTGGGAAAAATAAAAAAAGCAATAAATAAGTATAAAATAGAAAACTCAACCTCAATTAGAGTTTGAGTTTTTTATGTGGAAAACAGATAAAGGGAGATTGATAATCATTTACCAGCCCTTCTCTTGCTTATTTTGCCAGTGGTGTTGTCTGTACTCCTTTGGTGATAATCCGCATTTTAACTTAAATACTGCTGAAAAAGCAGCATGGGTTTGGTATCCCACAATATTAGCAATTTGCTCTATATTTTTTCCAGTGGCAACTAAAAGCTCTTTAGATTTTTCGACACGTAAATATTGATAATATTCTGAAATTGTTTTATTTGTTATCTGTCGAAAGATAAAGGATAGTTTGCCTTTGCTCATACAGGTGTATTTTCTACATTCGCTGATAGGTAGGGGTTTCTTCAATTTTTGAGATAATAACGCTATTAAACCTTCAATGGCTTTTCTATCTGTATCTAAAATTTTGTCTGAATTTTTATAAGCATTGCGATTATCATACCATTCCACAAGCAATGCTAACATTTCTTTTATTTTAGCATCATAATACATAGCTATTCCACGACCGCTAACTGCCATATTTTTTATTTGGTTCAAAATTTCTTTTCCAGTATAGAAAGAAGTTGATGAACTTAAAAGCAATAAAGCTTCAAAAAGATCATTTTCTGAGACCTTTTCCATCTGCTTTAAAACTCTTGAGTAATACTCTGGCATTAGAGAAATCCCTATGCCTGAGACTTTTTTCATAGAAGGTAATATAAAGTTGAAAGCATTGCTTTACTCCAATAGCTATTTAGATTATTTTTTTAGTGTCCTCATAATCGATATGGAGATATTCTGGCTGTTGCCATCTAATCTCAGCACTATTATAAAAAAATTTAGAGGTAATTGAAAATATATTTTCTCTTGTAAAGATATTATAATATCCTTCACCAACGGTTTTTGTGGTACAAAAGAATAATAGTTGCCTACGGTTTTAGCATTGCAATCTAGATAAAATCCGCATTGTTTCATTTGCTGTAAAAATAATGTATTAAGGATTTTATTCATAATATTCCTTTCTTCTTTTTTATATTTTAGGGTACCACAAAATTTTAAAATGTCAATAAAAATTGTTCAAGCAGCTACAGGGAGAATAGTTAGCCAAATAAATAACACACAAATAGTTAATTAGTTTTTTAAAATAACAAATTGAATTATTGAACAAAAAGTATAATAAAAAATAAGAATGAGGAGGGATATAATGAGTAACATAGAAAATATAGTCCTTTGAATAAAGTAGTTCAAGATAATGATTTGGTTGGAGCAATTCATCGAATGAATAGAAATGAATTCATATTTTTTAAATAAGCTGTTAGTCAAATTAATACTGATAACCCTATAGAAGTAGCGAACGTTGAAAGTCATTAGTTATTGATTTATATGGAAATAGGAAAATGATGAGGTTATAATGAAATTTAATCTTGATTTATTGCAAATATTGCTAAATTTAAAAGAAAAATTCACGCTATATGAAATAGATTATCCGGGCTATTTAAAAAGTAAATGTTAATACGACTTTATTAATTGCTTAAAATGCAAGAATATACTGGTATCTGGGATGTTTCTATTGAAAGATTTAAAGAAATATTGGATTTGAAAAAATAAACAGATAGAACTGCTTCAAAAAATAGTTGAAAATCAATAATCAATAACACTGGAAATGAAACATTAATTTTATTTTCAACATTTAGCCCACCAATTAATTGAAAAATAGTCAAATAAAAAGTTAAGTAAAAGGATATTATTAAAAATGAATGATAATAAAACAGCGTATATACCAACTACTTATGACAAACAAGTTATGAAAACAATTCCTTATTATAATTTATTTCATGAAACCACTATTGATTTAGTTACTAATGCTAATATTAAAGTGCATAGCTGGTTAGATATTGGTTGTGGAACTGGAACATTTATCAAGAAAGCTAAAGAAATATTTGTTGAAACACAATTTGTTCTAGCAGACCCTTCAATAAAAATGCTTGACCTTGCTAGAAGTAAAATAAACAGCAAATCAAAAATTACCCTCATTGTTTCTGATTCACAAAATCTAGACTATAAAGATGAAAGCTTTGATGTAATCACAGCTATTCAATCTCATCATTATATGAGTAAAACCGAAAGAGTAAAAGCAATTAACAATTGCTATAGAATGCTAAAAAATAATGGTATTCTTATTGTATTTGAAAATATAATGCCATTATCTAATGATGGTGTTAAGATTGGACTAAAAAGATGGGGGAATTATCAATTGAGAAATGGTAAGGCAATAAATGAAATAAACCAGCATATTGATAGGTTTGGAAAAGAGTATTTTCCAATTTCAATCATTGAGCATATAAATTTATTAAATAAAGTGGGATTTAGAAGCGTTGAGATACTGTGGACTTCATATATGCAAGCACTATTTTATGCAATAAAATAGTGCGAATAAATATATATATGTATTGATATATGCTTTTTATTGGAGCAAACAGGAAACCGTAAAATGGTTACCAACATTACTTAACTAAAAGTAACTGCTGTGTACAAAGAGGCAGTTGCTTTTTTGTTGTTTTATTATGGCAACAATTAATGACGCAAAAGAAATCATTAGTATCAATGATTCAAATATGTTCATTAGCACTACCTCCCTCCAATTTACTAAATTGAAAGATTGTGAGTAACCGCTCAAAGCTCCTATATACTAGAGATAATTATAGTATGAAAATTTAAATATTTGTATAATTCAATCAAGGTATTTTTGCCTATTTTTCCGAGTTTTGCACCCAATAATGTATGATACCATCCATTTCAGAAAATGTACTTTTTGAAATAACTGGATTTCTCTTGTTTATATGTGTCATAATTATAACATAAATATTTTTGAAACGTTTTAGTTTCATTGTAGATATTTTGAAACAAAAAAGAGCCAATCGAATTGGAAAAAGAACATGAGATAATACTAATGAGACAATTATTTTACATACGCGTAAGTAGTCGGGATCAATCTGTAGAACGGCAAATTGCTGTAGCAAAAGAATTAGGGATTTCAGAAGAGGAGTATATTTTTATAGAAAAAGCAAGTGGAAAAGATTTTAAACGACCAGAATATCGGATAATGAAGCGAATGTTTCGAAGTGAAGATATTCTTTATATTCATTCTTTAGATCGATTAGGCAGAAATCAAAAAAATTGAATTATCTGAAAGCTTCTCTTATATATAATAACTGGAAAGTAAACATAATAATGGCAGTTAATGCTATGAATCAGTTAGGGCTGAAACGAAACACTTTTTATCGAAGATTTAAAGAATATGATGAAAATCTAAAAAATTAACCGGGAGTGTTTCAAATTTTGTGCAAACTTAAGTCACTCCCGTATTCATTTAATATGACTAGTCATTTTTCAAAGCTTAAGACGCCCTTTTTTAGCTTTTTTTATTAATTAAATATCTAATCATTTAAAATATTTAATATTTACCAGGGCTTACCAGGTAACTTTTCAAATTCATTTACTTGCGTATATCCATTAGTGTCAATAACAAAAGGTTTCTCTACCGTTTCATTTTCCTTAAAACTTTCAAAATAAATTTTATAAAGAGAAATGCCTTCTTCAAAATATTCTTGATAAAGTGGTATGCCTGTCTCTTCATCAACTAAAAAATTTACAGAAGTAATTATGTGAGATGTATCCCCCGTAGTAGTTCTAATACTGCTTGTTCCTCTAATTCTAATTACATTTCTATCAACATACGTTTCATTGCCTATTATTTCCCAATTAGAATCATCAGTTAAAAAAGAGTTAAGATCTCATTAAAATTAATATGATTTGGACCGATCGTTTTAGCAAGTTCAACATTATCTAATTTCATAATAGTAAACTCTTTATTTTTTATCAGTTGCTATTAATTCATTATTCAGTAATAATAATTCTCCAAAGTCATCCGAGCCATAATATTTTATGTTAGGTTGATCTAATCTCACTTCTTTTCTTGTCAATTTATAATCAGTACTCGCATAGTCAGGAATCCAATACACACCTTCAAGAGTATTAATTTTTTCAGCATATGTTGTCATTTTATTCTTAAGTTTTTCTTTTTCAGCAGCTCTTTTATTTTCATCCCTATAAAACCACCAGCTTATTCTCCAAAGCAGAGGCTCATTCCCAATTTGTTCTTCATATTGAACAGCAAAATAAAATGAAACTGTATTCTTCTTCCCTGGCTCTACAAACAATGAATTTTTATTGGAATTAAAATCCATTTTTCCATTAGATGCAATTAATAGTTGCTCCTTATCTAAAAAAGGAAAACTATCACCACCTAATAAAATATCATTTCCGCCTACTAGATTAGAAAAATCCATATTCTTATCTCCAGAGTTTTCTAACACTACATCCATCTTATATATTTACTGTTGGTTTTCAGTAGCTATTGTCTCAATATTACTAACCATTATTGAGCTTTGATTATCAATGGGCACTTTCATTCCTATAGTGTATTCTTTAACTTCAAGATTGCCTGTAATATCTTTATTTGCACTATATACTCTGAATAAAAACAATGTAATCAATAGCAATATAACTATTACTAATATTCCTTTTTTCATGTTTGCGCCTCTTAAATGATTTCTCCACAATCCATTGTAAATATCTTATCTGCCAAAAATTCTAAATCCTCACTACTGTGACTGGCAACTAAAATAAGTTTACCTTCTTCTTTATACTTTAAAAGAGATTGATAAATAACAATTTTTCTATCAATCTCCTCGTATAATGTATTATAGCTGATAATCAGTGATATACCCAATGTTACTATACACCACTATCAGGTGACCGTGGACCACCAGAATAACCATGTATAGCCTGTTTGACCTGGTGCACAAGCTTTTAATCTAACACTCACAGGATTTTGAACTCGACTTTGAGCATATGTTATAGCTTTTTGGCAATAAAATACAGAAGTAGCATTCTCTTTCCATCTTGCTTCATCATTACCTTCCATTAATTCCCCGTCATTAAAACTAAATTGAATCCATGTTTGGGATTGATTTGCAAATAATACGCTAGGCGTAAATAGTAAACCTATCAATAGCAAAACACTAAATGCAACTACTCTTGTATCATCGCCTAATTCGATTTTTTGAATATGCACTTAATGTACATGCTCATTTACCAAATGTTATCATTTTTTATTTTACTTGTCAATCAGACAAATCTGACATTTAACAAAAAACATATCCATGCGTGTAGATACGTTTTTTGCTTTTAAATTTTAAAACAATAATAAAAATAGTTAGGCTATTTATAAATGAATATAATTCATTGCATTTATATTTTACAATAGTTTTTCGCAAAAATACAATATTTTTCACTTAAGAGAGTAATATAATGGCTCGTCAGCTTATATTTAAGAATGTTATAGTAGAATCCAAATTTACGACTTTCGAATTCATCAATCCATCTAACGCTTAGTTCTTAGTTGATTTTGCAATTTTTAAAAGCTTAAAATATATCTTGTATTGTTCTGTGGATAACTTTTTAAGTGGGGTAACCCCTCCTAACTATCGCCATTATTCAAGTGACTATTCACTAAATGCCATTGAATAACTAGTTGAAAAATTTTATCCTTAGACTAGTTAGCCGAGCCTAACAATTATATTAGTAGTAGCATGGTTTGGTATTAGCTTCAAGGACTATGTTCACAGGATAGGAGCGTGTGTAAAGTTGAAAGAGAAGAAAGAAAAAGAGGCTTTAGCCGTCTCATAGAATTAGTAGCACAAAAACGTCTATTAATTATTTTAGGCTGTGTATTAGGAGCTGTTGCTACAGTCATTCAATTTTTGCCTGCAATTTTATCCTATTTGGCAATGATAACAGTAACGGAAGGTATGTTCACAACTGGAACTATTGATTTCGAATATATTAGTAAGCTTGCTTTTGCTGCACTGGGTTGTTTTATTGCTTATTGTGTTTTATTTTACTTTGACAGTATGTGTATCCATGTGGCAGCGTTTGATATTTTGTACTCACTGCGCATTAAGATTGCTGAGAAGTTATCACGCTTGGTGGGAATGGGCTATTTTCTGACGAAATCAACGGGTAGTATTAAACAGGTAATGAATAATGATGTAGAGAATATTGAAAAGTTTATTGCCCATCATAAAACGAACTTGCTTTTGGTTGTGAAAACCTAGGACTAAGCAGAGCTGAAATGAAACAAAGAATGGATTATAAGGTGAAAAGTCTTTGTATTGAAAATCTGATGAATCGAAATATATTCACTTTTTCAGGTGGCGAAAAACAGATGCTTTCCATTGCCTCTGCTTATGCTATGGGATCAGACATATTTGTGTTGGATGAACCTACGGCAAATCTTGATTCTTTTGCTACAGAGCAACTAGCTATTATGATTGACAGGCTGAAAAAGAAGGCAAAACCATTATTATATGTGAGCATAGGCTTTATTTTTAAAAGATTTAGCAGATAGAATATTATACATTAATGAAGGGCAAATTGAAAAAGAGTGGTCCAATGTGAGGAATTTGGGAATCTTACTAAGACAGAGCGCCAAAAAATGGGGCTAAGAGCATGGAATCTTAATAATATAACTATTACAGATGCTTAGGTTAATTCTAAAGATAGGGATTACTTTAATTTTCAAAATCTTACTATTGGATACAACAAGAAAGAACCTGTATTTTGTAACCTTTCTGGTTCAGTAAAGAAAGGTGAAATTACTGGGATTATTGGTCGCAATGGAGAAGGAAAATCCACCCTTGCTCGGTTGTTTATGTGGCTTATGTAAGGAATACTCTGGGAAAGTTTTTTTCAAAGGAAAAGAACTTTCTTTTCGAAAAAGATGTGGTGAGATATATCTTGTGATGCAGTAAACAAATTATCAACTTTTTAGTGATAGTGTCAAAGGTGAAGTATTGATGTCTTTGAAGGTAAGCAATGATACGAATAAGGAGGATCATAATGAACTTTCAACCTCGCTACTTGCAGCACTTTCTTTGGATAGGTTTGCTGAAAGACACCCCATGACCATTTCAGGGGGGAGAAAAATAGCGTTTGGCTATTGCTGCATGAATTGCACAAAATGCAAAATTATGGCACTAGATGAGCCTACCAGTGGCTTGGATTATACTAATATGTATAATAACGAGTTAAAGCTTTAATGGAGATGATGTTAGATAAGGGCAAAACACTAATTGTAATTACTCATGATTATGAATTTCTTGTCTCAACTTGCAACGCTGTAATTGAATTAGGGGGGTGGAACTATAAAAGATACTTATCCCGTATTAAAAAACAATTCAAAAAATTTGAAAAACTTTTTGAAATATAATAGAATTTTGGAGGAGTAAAAATGAAAAGTAAAAATGAACTGAAAAGTAAAGATTTAATTGTTGTAGCTATATTTTCTCTCTTATACAGTATATGCTTATTTATAATAGCGGGAATTGCTGGCATGATTCCCATAGGATTTATTATGTTTGGCTTAGTTGGCTTTATTCCTTGTGGAATTATTTATATGTATCTGAGAGCTAAAGCGCTCTAAAAAGCTATAAATTAAATACTTTGGGATATATTGTTTTTTCTTTGGCTTGGTTTTGTTTTACCAATGGTCATTATGAAAGACTGCTATATTGAATATGCAGCATTGAGAGGCATTTCGGCTGATTATATTAGTTCAATTGTAACTATGATGAATAGTCCTGTAGCTTTAGCAGGTCTAATTGGTTTTGTTGTAGGAGCTCATATTGGATCTATTTTAGGTAAAAGATTACTAAAAAACATTTTGAAAAAGCAGTTAATATAATAGTATATTTATTAATCTCTATATTTCTTTATGCGAAATCTAAAAAGAATAATAGGAAGCAAAAGAGAGGAGCTCATTAGAATATTAGCTAGGAAACTATTAATAGCCAGATTAAAAAAAGTAATAGTGAAATGACAAGGAGGGATAGGATAGATAAAATTATTATGCCATTTAAAGTCTTAATAATTTCTTTTTGTAAGATGGAAACAGTAATACTTTCATCTTTTTTATAAATAATATTAAGAAAATCCATATACATGGGATTTTTTCGAATTAATAGATTTAAAATGCCTATGAACAGTATTATTAAGCATAAGATAAAATAGAATCCTCCAATGGAGTTAGGTGTCATTGTATTCATTTTTTCTCCTATATAATTACTTTGGAATTTGTATTGCTAATAAAAGAATACATTGAATATAGATTCTTGTCAAAAATAGCTAAAAATAAAGCGTATTTTATAAAGTGAAAGCTACCCTTTAGGAGTGTAAGGGTAGCTTTCAGAGATTTATGAGGAAGGTAACGAGAGTCATATTAATTTTATAAATTATAACATATATCAAATAAAAAATGCAAATATGAGACAGTCCTTAAGGACTGTCTCATATTTTTGAAAATTTTATTAAAGGGTCTTATTCAATATTAGAGTGCACTTGGTTTGTTCTGTTTAGCTTTTCAAATAAACTTGCTAATATGAAGTAGAATACTGTTAGTGCTAAAGCCATAGTAATTGGGAAGATAATGGCATCACTATTCATTACATTATAGGCTATATTGTTAATCCAGTACATTAGGAATAGATAACCGATAATTTTTAGACTGCCATTTAAATAATCAAAAGGCATCCAAGAGCCACTGCTAAAGCCAACAATAAGCGGTATAACAATTGCTAGTATAAAAAACATATTATTTTGCTTTGGCAACAGCGGAGGCAAAGTAACCTAAGACTAAGGCTCCTAAGACTGTTAATATTTGTGTATCTACTGCAAGGGGTAGAACTTCAATATACTGAGGATTCATTATAGTGGAACCAAAATTAATAGTAAGTACTGGAATAATGAGGAATGTAATAATTCCTAAAAATTCAAATAGTCTAATTTGTCTAGGATTGTTATTAGCTAATTTTTGTCTAACAAGCACATTGCTTCTTTTGCTGTTGTTAAAAAGTATTACTGTAACAGGAATTGTTAACTTTACTAATAAATAAACATTAAAGTAGAGAAAATTTTTCATACCAATATCTTTGTTAGTCGATAGTACTGTAACATTATTACGATTGTCTTCGAGCTTTTTCTACTTCATCATAGTTTTGTCCAGAGGCAATGATACCATGATAACGACTGATAAATTTTTCTAGACTATCTTTGATTTTTCTTCATTAACAGTGCCATAATAGGTAAGCTTTAAGGGTGTTTGCTTTTTAATATTTTCACTAAATTCTTTATCGAGTATTAATGTATTCGTGGTATTAGCATTTTTATCTACTGTAGAAACTTGATAGGATTCATTTAAGTAGCTAATGAGTGCTTGGCTTTCTACTGTATTTGACTGATCTAAAATTTGTAAGTTTTCTTTGTAGGTTACTGCATCAACATTATTAAAAAAATGTTGATAACACTAAGGATACGAAGGCAATGCCAATGATATAGACAATATATTTTTTTAATCTTTTTAAAGTAACAAAATAGTTAATCATGTTTTACCCTCCTTAAAATATAGCTTCCTAAGAGTAGTACACTTGTTAAAATAGCTGAAATAATTAAAACATCATTAAATCCTTTATTAAAAGGCACACCTACTAAAGACATATTGTAGGCTTCTGTTAAAAGTAAATATTTACTCATTGTTAAAGGATTATAGTTTAGCATAAACTCTGAGTAGTTAATTAAGTAAATACCAGAAATAAAGCCAATAAGTGTGACTATAAAGTCTTCAATTTCAATTTTCTCACCAAATGGTCGCAAAAAGCTTCTGAGGAAACTTCTTAAGGCAACTGCTAAAACAGACATAATAATAATTAAAAGCATATAGATACCATAATTAAAGTTTGCTCGTTGGTTAATATTGAAAAAGATTATGCCGTAAATTAAAACCGTTGTTCCTGAGACAATAGAAAAATCATACTTGAGAAATTTAAAGCCAATGTTTTAGCTAAAGAATCACGACCTAATTCAAAGCGTTTAAATTGGCTTGAATCAGAATATTTTTTCAGTCTCGTATAGGCCGGCCAGCTGCAATAAATGGGGCCAGTAAACTCATACCAATAATCACATGATCAATACCAGAAACACTTTTTTGTTTTTTCCCATTAGTAATTTCGGTCCGTTCTATTGTGTCGTTTATTGGGTAAATATTAAGTTCATTTAAGGTAAATGAATCTTCTAAGCTATGAAGATAAAACTGTAATAAATCTGGTTTTGAGCTGGAATGAATTTCAAAAGTATCTCCAGCTATTACGTAACCAGTTAATTTATTGTCATTAAATGCTTGAATAGCTTCTTCCTTACTCTTATAAGTTGTAAAGTTAAAATTATCAGAGTCACCAAAGGACAAGAAGTAAGGGGTTTTTATTGTTTCTTTTTCTACATAGACAGCATAGCTATAGGTATTGTTAGAATATGTTTTAGGAATATCTTCAATGGAATTATACATTAATCCTAAACCTGTAGCCATTAAAATGGCAAAACCAATGCCTCAAAACCAACCCTCTTTTGATTTTAATAGGAGCTTGAAAAATAGCTGTATGTAGACTAATAAGTTAGTCACGGAGGCGGTTTTCTGTTAATTGAATAAATATGTGCTGAAGATTTTTTGCTTCCGTTTGGAAGTTTGTATAACTAATGTTATTTTCATTTAAGAGGGAGAGAATGCCTTCAACTTGAATATCTTTATTGACACCTAACTTTATTTTGCTATGGTCAAAATTAATATCTATAATGCCATCAAAGCTACTGAGAGCTTCTGTTATTTTTTCAGGCTCATCATAACTAAAAAAGCTAACGGTTAAGGAAGCACTAATCCTATCAAGGAGTTGTTCTTTAGTACCATAAGCAATTATTTTCCCTTGGTCCATAATAGCAATTTTATTAAAAAGCAATTCAACTTCTTCCATGTAGTGGGAAGTATATATTATGGCAGTACCATTTTTATTTAAATCTTTAACAATACTCATAATATTGTTTCTTGATTGTGGGTCAATAGCTACTGTTGGTTCATCTAAAAAAAGAATTTTTGGTTTATGAACAATGCCACAAGCAATATTTACACGAACTCTTAAACCTGTTGAGAGTTTTGATGTTCTTACTTTAGTTTTTTTCATCAAGACCAAGTAGGTGAATAACATTTAAGGTAGCTTTTTTGCTGCTTCTTTTGCCATGCCATTTAATCTTGCAAAATAATAGATATTATCATAAACAGATAATTCAGTAAAAATGGCAATTTCCTGAGGCACAATACCTATGGAATGTCTTTCATCACGTGTTAACTTATTAAGAGGTTTTCCCAAAAAAGTAATCTCGCCACTTTCATAGGCAATAGAGCCAATCATAGCAGAGATTGCAGTTGTTTTTCCTGTTCCGTTAGGTCCTAGAAAACCAAGTATTTCCCCTTCCTTAACTTCTAGATTTAGTTTATCTAAAACTTTTAGATGACCATAGTTTTTGTTTAAATTCTTTACTTCAATTACATTCATTTTTTCACCTCTCCTAAAGTATAGACTAGAAGGCTATATTACAGAAGTGAGGTGAAGCTAAAATTCAGATGACATTTGTCATAATAGCAAAAGCTGAGTTCTATCTCTCATTGCAGTCTTATCTAAGAGCTGGCTGACAGTATTTCTAACCGTACCATTATTGAGATATAAAGCATCAGCAATTTCTTGATTTGAAAGGCCCTCTGCAAGTAGTTTAATGACTTCATCTTCTTTTGGTGTTAAATTGAGAAAATCTTTTTTTACATAGAGTTTTTCTCGAATACTAGCTAACACTTCTTTTTCAATAATCACCTTATTATCTAAAACAACATTTAAAGCATTGGTGATAGAAGCAGAACCTGAGGATTTAAGTAAGTAGCCATCAGCACCATATTTTAATGCTGTAATAATATTTTGATCATCATCAAAAGTGGTTAGCATAACTACTTTTGGTTTTGTATCTATTTCTTTAATTTTTCTTAATAATTCTATGCCATTATCAGTTCCTAGACGAATATCTAAAAGTGTTAAATCAAGAGAATAGTTTTTAAGGTGGCTTAATGCTTCATTGGCATTTTTACCAGAAGCAACTACCTTAAAATTTGAGTCTTTTTCTATAAGCATAGACAATAGTTCTACAATTATTTGATCATCATCAATAATCATTATTTCGCTGGCTATAGGAATCAATCCTTTCGATAGATATTTTGAAACCATCATAGTTTCGAATGGTTATTTTAGCATTGTGAATCGTAAATCGGTTACGGATGCCCTGTAATCCCATTCCTTCTTTATAGGCTTTGTTTATAGTGCCATTATCAAAAAGAATAAAATTAAGGAAATTATTTTCTTCATATAGCAAAATAGTGAGTTTATTACCATTTGAATGTTTTTTATATTGGTTTTAAATTCCTTAATCGTCTGAATTATTTTTGTTTGCACACTTTTTGTAAGTTTAGAAAATAGGAGATAGCTACTAAAAATAACTTCAATTTGTTTATTTTTAGAGTCAACAAATTCTTTTAGTAAAGCTAAGTTAGTTAAATTATCCTTTGTATTATAAATACTGGACCTAATTTCTTTATGAATATCTTTTAAGGTTGCATCTAATTTTAAAAGAATATCTTCATTGTATTCTGCTTTTAGAAAATCTACATAAAAAATAGAACGTGTAAGAATATGACCTACATTATCATGAAGTGTTTGAATCATTCTACTTCTTTCTTTTTCAGATAATTCAAGAACTGTTTTTCTTATAAATTATAGTATTGATTAAGAAGCGCTTTGTATTGCGCTACTTCCTCTTGAGATTTTTTGTTCATTAATAAGTTTTTGACGTACCTGTTCAATATAGAGGATAAGAAGGAGTACAATTACTACAGCTATTTGAATAAGATTTGTATTAATTAAAATAATAGCATAGAGGGTTAAAATAGGCCAGTACTTTCTAAAACTACTTAAGAGGATTGGAAATAGGGGTAAATATAATTGTGGAATAAGGATTAGAAGTAGTATCCATTCCCCTTTTTCATTAATTAAGAGAAAAGGTATAGCGCCTATTACCGATGCCAACAAGTAGAAATTGTTTATTTCTGGTCCTAATAAAACAATATTAATATAAGTTAAGAGTAAAGTCCCTATTTTATAAAGAAGAGGAATAAAATCCTCTTCTTTATAATGCATTAATGGCAGTTGCATATTCTTTAGACTTTTCTGCTCCCTCTTTTAGCAGCTTAGTCCCTTCAATTTGTTTATCAATGTTATTTTCTTTTTTACCTTCAAAATATTTGTTAGTGCCATTCTTCAATAAACTCATTGATTTCTTTACGAGATTATCAACTTTATTAAATTTTTCTTCAGGAACTTTAAGATTTAAAGCTCTGTCTGCATTATTATTGATTTTTTTAACAATTGCTTCCATGTCAGCAAACCATTTTTCATCTACAGGTTTTTTCTTCTAATTTGTTTAAAGCTTGTATTTGCTGAGATAAATCTAAAGTAATTTCATTTATATCTGTAAAATATGCACTCTGTTCTTCACTATTACATCCAACACCTATAAAGAGTATCATTGGAATGAGTAAGAGAAATAGTAATTTATTCTTCATAAATACGCCTCCTTTAAATTACATAATTTCCTCTATATTATATCATATATACTAATATAAAAAAATAGGCCGGTTTTTCCTTTATTAGAGCCATTCTTCAATTGCTAAAAAGGACTAAAAAGGATACAATTAAGAAGTAATATTTAAAAAAATAAAGGTGGGATTAAGGTGATTTTAGTTTGTGGCGGGGCTGGCTATATTGGCAGTCACATGGTTCGTTATTTAAGAGAAAAAAACAAAGAAGTGCTAGTAGTGGATAATCTGCGAACAGGTCATAGGGAGTCTGTGCCAGAGGATGTACCTCTCTATGTTGGCGATGTTAGAGACATGTCATTTTTAAAACGAGTTTTTAGTAATAATCAGATAGATGGGGTTATTCATTTCTGTGCCCATTCATTAGTGGCAGAAAGCATGGAAGACCCTTTAAGATATTATGATAATAATGTAGGAGGAGCCATTAGCCTGCTTTCTGTCATGAGAGATTTTAAGGTGCCTAATATTATATTTTCTTCAACAGCAGCTACTTATGGGGAACCAAAGACAGTTCCTATAACTGAAGATTTAGAAACTGTACCGACTAATCCTTATGGAGAAACAAAATTAGCCATGGAAAAAATGTTTAAATGGGCTGATGTAGCCTATGGGATTCATTATGTAGCTTTACGCTATTTTAATGTAGCTGGTGCTTATAAAACAGGAAAAATAGGAGAGGATCATAATCCAGAAACCCATTTAATTCCTCTTTTGCTTCAAGTACCATTAGGTAAAAGAAAAGAAGCCTATATTTTTGGTACAGATTACCCTACATCAGATGGTACCTGTGTGAGAGACTATATTCATGTTATGGACATAGTTGATGCTCATGTCAAAGCTTTAGACTATTTAGAGAAGGGCAATCCTTCAAATACTTTTAATTTAGGAACGGGACAGGGCTTTTCTGTTAAGGAAATTGTAGACATGACAGGGCAGGTTACGGGGAAACCTTTACCAACTATTTTAAAAGAGAGAAGAGCTGGAGACCCTGCTGTTCTCGTAGCCGACAATAAGAAAGCAAAAGAAATGTTAGGTTGGGAACCAAAACATTCAAATATAGAAAAGATGATTGCTTCAGCTTGGCTGTGGCATAAAAATCATTCGGAAGGATATTATGAGCAAGAAGAAATTTTATGCAGTTTTAAATGGAAAAGAAGGCAAACCGAGAATTTATGAAGATTGGGCAACTTGTCAGGAGAATGTTAAAGGTATTAAAGGTGGTGTCATCTTTAAAAGTTTTCCCACTAAAGAAGAAGCCTTAGATTTTTTAAATAAAGGGGGACCTTTAGAGGGCGACGATAATCATGTAAATATTAAAACCCCTTTAGCCATTTTTGTAGATGGTAGCTTTAAAGAATCCGATAATATGTATAGTTATGGGATGGCGGTTGTTGATGTTGCTACAGATACAGCTATTTATGAAGAATATGGCTTAGGAACCAGTAAGGAGGCTTCTGAGCTCCGTAATGTTGCTGGGGAAATGAAAGGGGCTATGCGTGCTTTACAATATTGTAAAGGGGGGAATATTACAGCTGTTAGTCTCTGTTATGATTACATAGGTATTGAAGCATGGGCAACAGGAAAATGGAGAAGAAAAAATAAGTTTACTGAAGCTTATTATAACTATATGAACAAACTATTTAATGATGTAGAAGTTACTTTTGTAAAAATCAAAGGTCATTCTAATAATAAGTGGAATGATGTAGCTGACGCTTTAGCAAAAGAAGCTTTAGGGATTAAGTAAAAATTTTAAGCATAAGTTAGTTATAAATAACTAAAAGTTTCATAAAACAAGTAGCAAGAAAGGGGTTCTCATTTTGAGTTTATTCACTAAAGTACAACCAGTATTTATTCTTAGTGCTGCCTTAGTAGGTCTTTTCCTCGGTGGTGTAACCTCTTTTGGCAATTATTCTGTTAATTTAATAGAACCCTTTCTAATGGCACTATTATTTGTGGTGTTTTTATCTGTTGATTTAAAGCATATAAAAAGCTTTTTCCAACTATAAATTCACCATTACATCTCTTTTAGTAAATTTTATCTGAACCCCTATTTTTGCAGTAGTCCTAGGTATGATTTTTTAGAAGGCTCTTCTGATTTACAAATCGGTTTTTAATGCTAATGGCAACTCCTTGTACCGACTGGTATTTAGTGTTTACGGGAATTGCTAAAGGCAATGTAGCTTTAGGCACTACTATTTTACCTTTAAATCTTATTTTGCAGATTATTTTACTCCCAGTCTACCTATTTATTTTTATGGCAGTCAAGTAGATGTAAATGGAGGGCATATTCTTTTAAGTATTATTATGGTACTGGCACAACTAGTAAAATGGGTAGCTCGAAATTAAAGGCTATCCAGAGAGGTGTAAATAAGGTGTTGGATAAAAGTGATACTTTACAGCTTGTTTTTTATGCATAGCCATTATTGCTATGTTTGCCTAAGAAGGAAAAGCCCTTTTAAATAATCCCATATTGTTATTGCAAATGCTCTTGCCATTATACTGTTTCTTTATAGTTAACTTTTTGTTAGTATACTTTATTGCTAAAAAGCTGAAAATGAGTTTTTATGATACAATACCTCTAATTATGACAACCCTAGCTAGAAACTCCCCATTATCTCTTGCTATTGCTGTAGTAGCATTTCCAGACATACCTTTAATTTCTCTTGCTTTAGTAATAGGTCCTTTAATTGAGTTATCTGTTATGGGAATAGTCTCTAATATTCTATTGAGATTAGGTAAAAAGAGAATGGTAGAGTAAAGGAAATGAAAAAGACAGTCCACAAAAAGCAGTAATGAGAAAATTAATGAAAGAATATCTAAGTAACAATGATATGAGCCAAAGATGGAAATGATGTAAACTTTGTTATTAGAGATATAATATCTTACATAAAACCATTCGTCATAGAACTCCTAGACACAATAGTAAGGCTGAACCTTCTCATCGTAATGATAACAACAGATTTTATTAATTCTTAACATTTACATTCTTACATGATTAAAATGTTAAACATTCTAACTTTCTTTTTGAAATTTGTCTCACATCATTGTACAATTAAATTTAAAATACTAAACTTAGTGAAATGTATTGACCTTCATAAAGGATATCAGATATAATGAAAGAATAAGGACTGCCTATAGGCAGTCATTCTTCTTATATTAGGAGGGAAACTATGAAAGAACAAGAACAAGAAACGATTCTTACCAAAGAAGGGTATGAAAAGTTAAAGGAAGAGTTAGAGTACTTAAAAAATGACAAGAGAAATGAAGTAGCAGAGAGAATTAAGATTGCCATTAGTTTTGGTGATTTAAGTGAAAACTCAGAGTATGAAGATGCTAAGAGAGAGCAGGCCCATTTAGAGGGTAGAATTGCTGACTTAGAAAAAAGTTTAAGTCGCGTTAAGATTATTGAAGAGAAGTCTGATTCTCAAAGAGTGAAGCTAGGTTCTAAGATTAAAGTGAGAAATATAGATACTAATGATGAGTTAGTCATTACAATAGTAGGTTCTATGGAGTTTGATCCAGAAAATCTAAAGATTTCTAATGAATCTCCTATTGGTAAAGGTCTGCTTGATAAAAAAGTTGGCAGTACTGTGAAAATTACGTTGCCAGCAGGTATTGTTTCTTATAAGATTTTAGAAATTATTTAAGGGATTAAGGAGGGTGTTTCATGGAAGAGAATTTAACAGAATTATTGCAGATTAGACGTGATAAAATAGATGCTTTAAAAGAAAAGGGCATTGAACCTTTTCATGGTCAATTCAAGAGGACCCATCAAACTAAAGAAATCCTGGATAATTTTGAAGCTTTAGAAGGACAAAAAGCCATTATTAGAGGTCGTTTAATGTCTAAAAGAGGTCATGGAAAAGCTGCTTTTGTCAATGTGGCAGATATGAGTGGCAATATGCAGGTCTATATTAGAAAAGACCGTTTAGGTGAAGATGCATTTGATGTTTTTACATCTTTAATTGATATTGGAGATATTATTGGTGTTGAGGGAGAAATCTTTAGAACACAAAAAGGAGAAATCTCTATTAGAGCTGAAAAAGTTACATTGTTAACTAAAAGCTTACTGCCTTTACCTGAAAAATTCCATGGCTTAAAGGATGTTGATTTAAGATATAGACAGCGTTATTTAGATATGATTATGAATGCTGATGTCAAAGATACATTTGTAACTAGAAGTAAGGTTTTAAGAGAAATTAGACATTTCTTAGATAATAAAGACTTTTTAGAAGTGGAAACACCTGTTTTAACGTCTATAGCTGGAGGGGCTTCCGCCCGTCCATTTATTACCCATCACAATACACTTGATATGGACTTATTCTTGAGGATTTCTTTAGAGTTACCATTAAAAAGATTAATGGTAGGTGGTATTGAGAGAGTCTATGAACTGGGTAGAGTATTTAGAAATGAAGGTGTTTCAACAAAACACAATCCAGAATTTACTTTACTAGAAGTTTATCAAGCTTATGGGGATTTAAGAGATATGATGTCTTTAACAGAAAATATGGTAGCAACAGTTGCTGAAAATGTTTTAGGGAAAACAGAAGTTGTCTATCAAGGAACACCGATTGATTTTAAACAACCTTGGAGAAAAATTTCCATGGTTGATGCTGTTAAAGAACATACAGGTATTGATTTTGAAGCTATTGGCTCTGACGAAGAGGCTATGGCTATCTGTAAAGATCAGTTAGATATTGAAGGTAATTTATCTAAGGGCGAGCTTTTAAATGAAATGTTTGAAGCTCATGTTGAAGAGCAATTAATTCAACCAACATTTGTTTATGATTATCCTCTGGAAATTTCACCATTGGCGAAAAAATTAAGGGATAATCCAATGCTGACCGATCGTTTTGAAGCGTTTGTATTTGGTCGTGAGCTAGCTAATTCATTTAGTGAGCTAAATGACCCTATTGATCAAAAAGAGCGTTTCTTAGATCAGGTTGCTCGTAAAGAAGCTGGCGATGATGAGGCTCAACCTTATGACAGCGATTTTATTACTGCCTTAGAATATGGTATGCCTCCTGCTGGTGGTATGGGTATGGGGATTGACAGATTGGTTATGTTTTTAACGGATGCCCTGTCTATTAGGGATATTATTATCTATCCAGCCATGAAAAACAAAAATTAAGGAATCCTAAAAGGCTGCTTTTTTAAGGCAGCCTTTATTATATGCAAATTAAGATAGAAGGAGATGAATGCTAATATGAATATAGCTGTTTCTTTAATTGTTACCATTATTTTAGTAGCAGCTAACGGCTTTTTTGTTGCTGCTGAGTTTTCTATGGTTAAAGTGCGCAGAACAAGACTTGAGACAATGGCCAACGAGGGTAATAAGATGGCGGCTAGAACCGTTGGTGTTGTTGACCGACTCAATGCCTATTTGTCAGCCTGCCAGTTAGGGATTACACTGGCTTCTCTTGGTTTAGGTTGGATTGGAGAGCCTGCTGTTTCTCAGTTACTAATGCCTGTTTTTGAATGGTTTAATGTGCCTGAAAGTGCTACCCATTCAATTTCGTTTATTGTCGGCTTTTCCATTATTACAACACTTCATATTGTATTGGGAGAGTTAGCGCCTAAGTCACTGGCCATTGTTAGTACTGAAAAAATTGCTAATTATACAGCATTGCCGTTGATTATATTCTATAAGATTACCTATCCAATTATTTGGTTATTTAATAAAGTGACAGAATTAATTTTAAGAATGGTTGGTATTAAGCAGGTGGATAATCATGATGTAGCCCATACTGATGAGGAAATTCGCCTCTTGGTAGAAGATAGTTATGAACAGGGTTTAATTGATGAAACTGAAATGCAATTTGTGGACAATGTAATTGATTTTTCTGATACCCACATTGTGGAAATTATGATTCCTAAAGAGGAAATGGTAACTGTTAAGGAAACAGATTCCATAGAATCCATTAATAAGATGATTTTAGAATCAAAGTTAGAACATACTCGTTATCCAGTATATTCAGAAAAAGATACTATTATTGGCTTTATCCATATTAAGGACTTATATCAAGAGCTTTTGTCAAAAGAAGATAAATCTTTAGAGGAGATTATTAGACCAATTCGATTTGTACCTAAAAATGCTTCTATTAGTAACGTCTTAAAAATCTTTCAAAAAGAAAATAACCACTTAGTTATTGTTAAGGATGGTTATGGCACTATCGTAGGAATGGCTACTATGGAGGATATTTTAGAAGAAATTGTAGGGGAAATTGATGATGAGTTTGATATAGAAGATTAAAGAATATATGTGTATTAAAAACCCCATCTAGAATTAGATGGGGTTTTTGTTATGTTTATTCTTCAGAGGAAATTACTTCCTGTTCTTTTCTTAAAGCAATTTCTGTTTTAAGTTTTCTAACCACCAGTATTAAGGCAATTATGATAATGATACAAGTAATCCCGTCAACTAATGGATAGACTGCCCAGACTGCCCAAATATTACTAGTTATGTTAGCCATAATTATAGTCAGCGGCACAAACAGTATAAGGGGACTGAATAGGGAGAAGAAAAAAGCCATTTTATTTCTTTTAATGGATTGGAAGAACATGCCACCTATGAGATTAAAGCCAATAATACTTAAACCAGCATGGGTAAGCACTAAAATTGGAATACCGTATTCAATTAACTCTATATCATTAACAAAGATTCCCATAATTTGTGGTGTCAGTGTCACAATTAAAATAAACATTGCTGTTAGAAAAACTGTAGCACTAATTAAAGCAATTTTTAAACAATCCTTAATTCTATCATAGTTATTGCCACCATAGGCATAGCCAACAATAGGTCTTAAGCCATGGGTAATACCGAAGACTGGTATCACAACAAAACTATCGAGACGGGTAATAATACCTACCATAATAAGAGCATTTTCACCACCTAACCTTAAAGCTAAAATATTCAGCACTAAGGCTCTAATACTAAAAGCCAATTGGTTGGCAAAAGCGGCAAAGCCACTGGCGACTACTTCTCTAAATATTTTAAAGGATACAGCGAATTTATTAAAGGTTGCTCTTAGATGATGAGCTTTGGCTCTGATATAAATAAAGAGTACAATAAAACCAAATGTTTCAGCCATACCTGTAGCAAGACCCGCACCTACCGTTCCCATTTCTAAAACTGGAATAAAAATATAACCTAATAAAATATTCACTATAGCTCCTGAAATCATGGTAATCATAGGCATAATACTATTGCCACTTGACCGTAAGAAGTTTTCATAAATTAAGGCTAACCCTTGGGAGGTAAAAAAAGGCAGGAGTAGAAGCAGGTAGGTTTTACCGTGTTCCAGTGTTGCTCCAGTACCACCAAAGGCGATTAGAATAGGTTCTATAAAAATAAATGTTAAAATACAAAGTGCAATATAAGTAATAACCCCAAAGATAAGTGTTGAGGCGATAATTTTCTTAACTTTACTATTATCTTTTGCGCCATAGGCAATAGAGAGAAGGGTTCCCCCGCCGGTTCCAAATAACAGCGTAAAAGCAAAGAGAATCATTTGCATTGGGTAGGCCACTGTCACACCGCCAAGAGCTTCAGGGCCTACAAATTTACCTAAATAGACACCATTAATAATCATATAGAGTGCATTGGCTAGTAAACCAGCCATAGAAGGAATGGATAGTTTAAATAGGAGTTGGCCAACAGGTGTTTTTCCTAAATTTAAATTACTCATTTTACTAGCCATTAGACATTTCCTTCGCTAACTGATAAAGGAGTCGTGTCCCAAAACCAGTTGCTCCCTTACTAAAATAGCCTGTATCTTTTTCGGCCCAAGAAGGACCGGCTATATCAATGTGAATCCATGGTGTTTCCCCAACCACTGCGCCTACAAAAAGACCTGCAGTAATGGTGCCGGCAAAACGGCCTCCAGAGTTGGTTAAATCAGCATATGGACTTTTAATCAATTCTAAATAGTCTTCATCATGAGGTAATTCCCATGTTCTTTCTCCTGTAACCTTGCTGGCTTTTTTAAGCTTCTTATAAAAAGCCTCATCATTGGTTACTGTTGGAGCAATTTTTTGACCTAGGGCGATTTCAGCAGCTCCTGTTAAGGTAGCAATATCCACTATATAATCTACTTTTTTTTCTGTGAGAATATAGTCTACAGCATCAATTAATGTTAAACGACCTTCAGCATCTGTATTGGCAACAAAAATAGTTTTACCACTTCTTGATGTTAAAATATCGTTAGGACGATAGCTTTTCCCAGAAACAGCATTATCACAAGCAGCAATAACAGCGGTTACATTTATAGGGAGTTTTTGTTCAGCAATAGCCCCCATAGCCGTTAATACGCTGGCGGCACCACCCATATCCCCTTGCATTGTCGACATACTGTTAGCTGGTTTTAAGGATAAACCACCTGTATCAAATGTAATACCTTTACCAACTAGTCCTAGTGTTTCACCATCAGTATTACCAGTATATTCCATTACTATTAGAACAGGCTCAAAGCTTGAGCCACTGGCTACAGCTAAAAAAGCATTCATTTTTAATTTTTCTATAGCTTTTTTATCATAAACTGTAGTTGAGAAGCCTGCCCCTTTACCTAATTCTTTGGCTTTATTAGCTAAGTAGACAGGTGTTACAACATCGCCAGGTTCATTGGTTAATTCTCTAGCTTCAATAGTCATAGCCCCTAAGAAAATACCTTCATCTAAAGCATCTTTAAAGGATGGTGCAGCTGGAATAGCTAACACAATATTATCCAGGGTTTTTTCTTTTTTATCTGAAAGATATTTATCAAAAGCATATTGGGCTAATGTTAAACCTTCACCAATAGCTCTAATCCATTTATCTTTCATAAAAACTTGATCTAAGAAAAATGTAAGCTCTCTTTCTTTTAGCTTATTGGCTTGTTTTGTAGCTTTAGCTACAGCCATTCTCAAAGCTTCCTCTGTGAGTTCTTTGCGTTTACCTAAACCCAGCAAACAAATAGTTTTTAATTCATGATCTTCAATAAATGATGTAGTATAAAAACTATCTTTTTTACCAGAAAATACATCCTTGTTTTTTAATTCAGTGAATAAGGATGACTGTTGCTTTTCTTCATAATCTTCTTCAAATAATAAATAGGCACAAATGCCTTTTGGATTATCAACTGTATTTTTTAATTGAATCATTTTAACACCCCTTTAATGTTTTATAAATGCTCATTAAACCTTTTTCTAATTCTTCTCTTGAACAACCGATGTTGAGTCTAAAGAAACCATTACCTTCTTCACCATAAGTTAAACCATTAGTTAAAGCAATATTTCCCTTAAATATTAAGGCTTTTTCAATAGACTTATTATCGCCATAGGCACTTAAATCAAGCCACATTAAAAATGTGCCTTCAGTTCCATAGGTTTTAGCTTGAGGCAGGTTTTCTTTTAAGAAATTAACAACAAAATCTCTGCTGCCTGTTAGGTAAGTCCTTAAATCAAAAAGCCATTGATCACAATCAGTATAGGCTGCCTCTAAAGCTTCTACTCCAAATGTATTTCCCTCATGACCACCAATTGCATTAAAAGCCTGACTGAAATTTTTTCTAATTTCTGGATTAGGAATAATGGCTACGGATGTTGATAGACCGGGTACATTAAATGTTTTGCTTGGAGCAATCATTGTAATGGAATGGCCTTCAACCCAAGAATCAATTGAAACAATAGGATAATGTTTTCTATTATCAAAAATTACATCACTGTGAATTTCATCTGAAACTATAGGCACATTATATTTTTTTGCTAAAGTAGCTATTTCATGTAATTCTTCTTTGGTAAATACACGGCCTGTTGGATTATGAGGACTGGAGAGAA
Organism: endosymbiont 'TC1' of Trimyema compressum; assembly: GCF_001584725.1. Classification (NCBI taxonomy): domain Bacteria; kingdom Bacillati; phylum Bacillota; species endosymbiont 'TC1' of Trimyema compressum. Next base: position 57,374 of record NZ_CP014606.1, read on the forward strand.
GCAGGAGTTTTCCTTCTTTTAAGACTTCCTCTAACTGTTTAAAGTTAATTTTAAATCCTACTTCTTCTAAAAGAAGGGGGTTTTTAAAAATTTTTCTTTTATTGGCTAGAATAACCTCATAAAATGGGTTGTAGACAGGAGGCTGTACAATAACCTCATCTCCAACTTCAGTTAGTGACTGAATGCCAAAGCCGACCCCGGCCATAACACCTGGCGTAATATAAATCCATTCTTTTTTAATAGTCCAGTTATGATGTCTTTTAACAAAATCAATAATAGATTGGTAAAAAGAATCTGTTTGGATAGTATAGCCAAAAACAGGATGTTCTGCTCTCTTTTTTATTGCTTTTTCAATTGCTTCTGGTACTCTGAAATCCATGTCGGCTACCCAAAAAGGTCTTGCTTCTGAATTTCCGAATTTCTCTTCTAATGTATCCCATTTATAGGATTTAGTATTTTTTCTATTAATTTTTTTGCTAAATTTTTCCATTTATGAACCTCCGAATTTCTTTTTTCATTAGTCACTATTTAAAACTTACTTTAATTGTAACAAATCTCAGGTTTATTTGATATAATAAAAACAAGGTTAAATAAATAAATAGAGGTGTTTTATATGTTTTATCGAATCGCTTGGCATATTTGTCATTTTTTTGTTTTTTAACAGGGCGGACAGAATATTATCAAAAAAAACAATCTCTTTGAAGAGTAATCATTCCTATTAGTATCTAATCATCTAAGCAATTTTGATCCTTTTCTAGTAGCATTAAGAATGAAAAGAGAAGTAGCTTTTTTAGCTAAGGATTCTCTATTTGATAATAATATTTTAAATTGGATATTAAGAAAGGTAAATGCTTGGCCTGTAAAAAGAGGTGGGGATCCAAGAGAGGCTATTGAGCAAATGGTCTTATTTTTAAAAGAAGGCAAGCCTATTACCCTTTTTCCAGAAGGTCAGAGAAATAAGACAGATCGTCCTCTTTTGCCTTTTAAACAGGGAGCAGCTCTGATTGCTATTAAAGCGCAAATTCCTGTTATTCCAGTGGCTATTAAAGGGTCTCAATACTTTTTTGGAAAAAAGGAAATTGTCTATGGAGAACCTATGATGCCACCAACTAAAGGAGGTAAGGCTCAGCGAGAAGCTTTTACCAAGGATTTAGAATTTTCTATTGCCTATATGTTAGAGCAATTAGACTATTACGGAAGCAAGGAATATAAAAAGCACATAATTAAGGAAGAAGGCGTTGTAACGAATGTTATACTATATTGTTGTTTTTGGAGCCAAACTTTATTTTAAAATAATTGGGCGTTTAAAAAATTTAGGCAAAGAGAACATTCCTAATAAAGGAAGCTATATGATTGTCTCTAATCACATTAGCAATAAGGATCCTTTTATTTTAGCTTCTGGGAAATTAAAGCCCTTAACATTTATTGCAAAGAAAAGTCTTTTTAGAGGTTCTCTAGGCCTCTTATTTAGATTTCTAAAAGCAAAACCCATTGATCGCGATGGGGATCCAAGAGCAATATTAAATTTAGCTGTTGAATTACTGGGTACGGGTCATCTTATTGGTATTTTTCCTGAAGGTACTAGAAATAAAACAGGGGAGTTATTAGGGCCTTTTAAGAAAGGGCCAGCCTATATTGCCTGTAAAGCTCAAGTTCCCATTATTCCAGCATCTGTATGGGGGACTAATTGTGGTGGTTTTCATAAAATTGTTTGTGAGTATGGTGAACCATTTATGCCACCAGAAGGCAGTGGTAAAAAACAGGTTGAAGAATGTAATCAGATGATGGAGCAGAGGATACGCCAACTCCTTGAGGGTATTATTGAAAAATATGATAAGAAAAAATAAGTTGAATATATAAAGAAAAAGGGATTCCAAGAATTTGGAATCCCTTTTTAAAGGAGGGGGTAATAGTTTAATGAAGCTCTTCTTCTTTTTGGTTTTTTAAATAATGTTTTGTAATTAAAGAGAATATTTAGAAGAATAGCCGTTAGAGCAGTCACTAAAATACCACTTTTCCCTGTAAGCATTTGGATAGATTCAGGTAAGCCAGCAAAATAAGCCTGGAACTACAGATAGTCCTAGCCCTAAAGCAATTGAAACACCTACAATTAACATATTTTTGTTATCATCTAAATCAGCTTTCTTAAGCATATTAATACTACCCATAACAACCATGGAAAACATAACAACAGCTGCACCACCAAAGACTGCTGGAGGAATAATAGTAGCTAATGCGGCAAATTTAGGAATAGTACCTAAAATAAGTAAAATAATACCAGCGGCAACAGTTACCATTCTATTGGTGACTTTTGTTAATGCTAGAAGGCCTATATTTTGACCAAATGTAGTATAAGCGAAACAGTTGAAAACACCACCTAAAACAGCGCCTAACCCTTCAGCTCGATAGCCTCTTTTTAAAGCATTTTGATCTACTTTAGTATTGGGCAATATTACCGATTGTAAAAAACATACCTGTAGATTCTGTCATAACCACTAACATTACAATACAAATGGAAATAATGCCTTGAATATTAAAAGTAGGTAAACCAAAAGCAAAAGGTGTAATAAATCTGAAAAATTCTGCTGACTGAAGCTGAGAAAAATCAGACATACCTACTGCTGTAGCTACAATAGTTTCTAAAACAAGACCAATAATAACAGCTAAGGTTCGAATAAACCCAGAAAAAGCGATTAACGATTAATATAATTAAAATTACAAGTATTGAGATTAAGAGATATTTCATTGCTCCAAATTCTGGATTAGTTACACCGCCAGCTGCATTTCTCATGGCTGTTGGAATTAAACTCAAACCAACAACTGTGACAATGGAGCCATTTACAATATTTGGGAAAAAGCGCACCAGCTTACTTAAGAAAGGGGCTACTAGAAAAGAGAAAATACCGGCTACAATTACACTTCCAAAAATAGCTGTAATTCCAAATTTGTTACCAATGCCAATCATGGGACCTACTGTGACAAAGGAAACCCCCATGACTACAGGCAATTTAATACCAATAAAATTTCCGATACCAAAGGATTGAATAATAGTTGCAATCCCGCAAGTAAATAAATCCGGCCGCTACTAAAAAGGAGATTTCATCTGGACTTAGGCCTATACCACCACCCTACAATAATAGGAGCAACGATAGCTCCAGCATACATGGCTAGGACGTGTTGTAAGCTCAGTACTGAAAGCCTGCCAAGGGATAGTTTTTCGTTCATTTTACTCACTCCCGTTAAATTAGTTAAGTTCACATAAATAATGCCTTGTACGTAGATTATAGCCATCTTCATCATAAAAATCTTTAGTTGGAAATACAAAGTTTGAAATTCTAAACACATTAAATTCAGATTAAAATACAAGGAAATATACAGATTGTAAAAAAGAAAACTGATTCAGTTTTGGCTGAATCAGTTTTCTTACTATTATAATACTATTCTGTTTAAATACCATAGCCTCCATCAATGGAAACTGTTAAACCATTTAGGTAAGTGCCTTTTTCCATCATAAATACTGCTAGCTCAGCTACTTCATCAGGTTTACCTATTCTTTTAAGAGGAACTTCTTTAAGAAATTCTATGATATCCTCTTGAGAGTAAGAGGCTGTCATATCTGTATTAATATAGCCAGGAGCTATACCCATTGTACGAATATGACAAGGGCCTAATTCTTTTCCTAAGGAAGTTGTCATTTGGTTAAGGGCACCCTTAGTCATAGCATATACTGTTTCACAACTGGCACCTTTGGCACCCCAAATAGAACTTATATTTAAAATAAAAGGCTTATTACATGATTGTCTTAAATAGGGTATGGTATCTTTGGTTAAAATTAAACTACCTTCAATATTAGTAGCTAGACAATTCTTGATTGCTTTTACAGGTGTTGTTTCTAAAAGACCTTCAAGAGAAATTGAAGCATTATTAATAAGGCCGTCTATTTGTCCCCATTTTTTTAAGACTGCTGCTAGAAAGTGTTTATTAGCGTGAGAATCCTGTAAATCACTTTGATAAGGAAGCACTCTATCTTGGTACTGATTGCTAATTTCTTTAGCAATTACATTGCTATTTAAGTAAGTGAAGCCAATGTAATAAGAGGTCTTTTTTATAAGTTGATTCAGTATAGCATTGCCTATGCCTTTAGTGCCTCCAGTTAAGAGTATTACTTTTTTCATTACAAGTTACTGCTACTAATAAATTCCATTACTTTAGGCATAACTTGTTTTTTTCTAGAAACAATGCCTTCCAGGAATTTGCCTTTATGAATATTAGGTCCAAAACAGTAAGTCGCTAAATACTTAGAATCAGGTTCATAGTAGATATAGGAACCTTTTTTGAGAATATCTGTTATTGAAAGGATAACATAGGCATTTTTATTTTCAGTTTTAATTTTAATCATTAGATTTTCTAATTCTTCTTCTCTTTCTTTTAGGGTATCGATATCTAATGTGAATATTTGGCTAATACAAGCTTTTTTCTCATCACTTTCAAACCATTTTAAATCCTTATAGAAAAGCTCTTTAGTTGAAATAGTGCCTAGGGCTGTTCCTGCTTTAAACATATCTCTAGCAAAATCATTTACATCAAGGTCTAAATGTTTTTCTAAAAGTGCAACATATCTTCTATCGGTATCAGTTGTTGTAGGAGAAGTTAACATTAAAGTATCAGATATGATTCCTCCTAAAATTAAACCGCAGTAAGCATCATCAGGCATCATATGTCTTTCTAAAAATTCTTGCAGGAGTAAGGTGCTGGTACTGCCTAATGGCAGGTTTTTAAATTGTAGAGGATAAGTGGTTTTAATATCCCCTAATTTATGATGATCATAAATTTCTAAAATAACAGCTTCCCTAAGGCCTTCAGCACTTTGAATATATTCATTATGGTCAACAAGGATAACACTTTTACCTTGAGCGCCAATTAAATTTTTACGAGAAAGCATTCCTAAGTAGCGGTTTTTTTCATCAACTACGGGGAAGGCTGATTGATTAGGTTTATTTTTCATGTCCTCTACTACCCAAGAAAGATAATCTTGGTCACCAAAATAATCAGCATCTCTTTTTAAATAGGTTGCAATTGTTTTGCAAAGGGGTAGTTTTTTTGATGTTTCATAACTATCAAAAGGGGTAGAGATAATGGTAATATCTTTAGCATCAGCTTTGTCAATTAATTCTTGAGGTAAATTATGATTACCAGTAACAATAATTAAAGAAACATTTTTTTCAATAGCCAATGCTGTAATATCATGGCGATCACCAACAATAGCAATATGATAATCTTTTAAAATATCTTTCTTTTTAAGAGTATCATAGTGATAGGCTAAAACAATGATTTCTCCATTAATATAGAAGGGTGGTGTTGTCCTAGTTAAAGGACTGGAAGATAAGCCTTCGCAAATATTATTGAAAGGGGCATTTAGCTCCTTTTCATAAGTTCTAATGAAAGTCAGGGCTAGTTCTTGCAAATCAACAATGCCCATAACATGGTTGTGCTTACTCACAACAGCAAGAGAACGGAGTTCTTCTTTTTCCATTAAATGAATGGCTTCCATAATACTAGTAGTTAAGGTTCCTACTGACGCTTTTGTATATGGAATATCAGCTACCTGTGTTTTAACATTTTTTAGATAGCGAGGAGCATTGATTTTAAATCTATTTAAAATGTATTGGGATTCTTCATTAATAGGACCTAAACGACAAGCTTGGGTTTTAATGCCTAACTTCTTTTTTAGATGGGCTAAGACAAGAGATGCCACTATGGAATCTGTGTCAGGATTTTTATGGCCGAATATATAAATCATTTAGTCACCTCTCTGGAATTTATTTTAATTATTTAGAAAAAATTACTTAAATTCTTTTTATCTACTATTATCTATCATAGTACTTCCATTATAGTAAAAATGAAAGGTTTTTACAAAAAAGATTTTAATTTTTTGGAAAAATATAGCTAAAGAAAAGAGGAAAATAGTGGCAGAAAAAGGAGTAATATGGTATGATTTAGGAAAATAGGCATTTGAAATACATGTTTTTGTGAAAATGTTTTCAATTTAAGGGAGGCTATAGTGTACAATGAGAGACATGACGTTATTAATTAATAGTAAAGAGGTCAATGTATCAGTAGATGAAAGTTGGACTCTGTTATATGTATTAAGAGAAGTATTAGGATTAACTGGCACTAAAGAAGGCTGTGGAACAGCGGATTGTGGAGCCTGTAAGGTTATTCTAGGCGGGAAAGCAGTTAATTCTTGTGTCATCAAACATTAAGAAAGCAGAAGGCAAATCAATTACTACAATTGAAGGTCTAGCAGCGGGCGAAAAACTGCATCCTATTCAACAAGCCTATATTGATGCTGGTGCTGTTCAATGTGGATTTTGTACACCTGGAATGGTCATGACTACAAAAGCATTGCTGGATGTAAATAGCAACCCAACTGAAATGGAAATTAGAGAGAGTTTTAAAAACAATCTTTGTCGTTGTACTGGTTATGCGAAGATTGTTGATGCTGTAAAAATGGCAGCAACTGCAATGAAGGAGGGGAAGTAAATGTATAAAGTTATTAGTTCAAGCCTTCCAATTCATGATGCTGTAGGTAAAGTAACAGGTGAAATTGAATACACAGGTGATATTAAATTATCCAATATGGTTTATGGTAAATTAGTTTTATCTACAATACCTCATGGTAAAGTAACAAGTATTGATAAAACAGAAGCATTAGCAGTTGAAGGTATTCTAGGGGTTTTAACTTATGAAGATTTTCCTAGTACAAAATATAATAGTGCCCTGCGCTTTAAAGATCGTGATATTATTAAATCAGAAACGGTTTTGTCACAGGAAGTCCACTTTGTAGGAGATCGTGTGGCTGTTGTTGCTGAAACACAAAAAATTGCAGAAAAAGCGGCTAAATTAGTAAAAGTTTTTTATGAAGAATACCCTGCTGTTTTTGATGAAGAAGGGGCTCTTAAAGAAGGAGCACCTGTTCTTCATGAAGGCTTAATGGCTGGCAATAATGTGTTGACTATTAATGCTGGAGCATCAGAAGAAGAAATGGAAAAAGGATTTGCTGAGGCGGATTTTATTTTTGAAGATAAAGTGAAAATACCTATGGTAAGCCAAGTGCCGATGGAAAACCATACGGTTATTGGTGATTATAAAATGGGTAAAATGACTATTTATACATCTAAACAAAACTCATTTGCTGTGAGAGTATTAGCATCAGATGTTTTTGAAATGCCTTTAAATAAAGTTCGTATTATTCAACCTACTTTAGGGGGGAGCTTTTGATAGTAAACTGGAATTGGTTCAGAGTTAGTTGCTGGAGGAGCTTCAAAGCATTTTAAACTACCTGTTAAGATTGTTTTAAGTAGAATTAGAATTGATAATATGGTTTCTTCAAGAACCAGAAATGGTGCTACTATGTTTATGAAATCCGGTGTTAAAAAAGATGGTACATTAACGGCTATTGATTTTAAAATCTATACAAATACAGGAGGTTATGTAGGCTCTGCAGTCAATGTTATTGGTGCTCGCCAAGATCCGGTTAACTTAACACTGCGTTTAAATGAAGATGGTACCTTTAACTACTGGTCAGCCAGTCATGATATGGGGAATGGTTCATTAACAGCACAAACAATGATTATGGCTGAAGTTTTAAGTATTAATCCTCGTATTATAGAGCCTACTAGAGTTGATACAGAGACTTGTTCATGGAACCTAGGAGATTATGCTAGCCGTGGTGTTTTTGTTGAAGGCTATGGTGCATTAAAAGTAGCTGAGCAAATTAAAGAACGTATTTTAGAAGTGGCTAGTCAAATGTATGAAATTGACCAAGCTAAAATTACAATAGAAAACAGTCAAATTGTTGCTGATGGTAAAACGCTAGGTAACTTAGGTGACATTGCAGTGTATGCCCAAAGAAACAAAATTGGAGAATTAATTGTGACTCAGCCCCATGAATCTTTTGCTGGGAGAACATCCTATGGAGCCCGTTTCTCTCATGTAGAAATCAATAAAGAAACTGGTGATATTAAATTACTGGATTATGTAGCAGTTCATGATGTAGGTAGAGTTATTAATAGAATGGGTGTTGAAGGTCAATTAGAAGGTGGTATCCAAATGGGTACTGGATATGCCTTGAGAGAAAAAATGACTTTTGACCCTGCTACTGGACAACTACAATAAAGGAATTTAAAGAAATATCAAATGTATAAGGCTCATGAAATGCCAGATATTACGCTTGATTTTATAGAAACTGGAGATGAAGGTGGACCATTTGGAGCAAAGAGTATATCTGAATGTGCGGTAACACCAGTGGCACCAGCCATTATCAATAGTGTTAATCATGCTCTTGGCAAACAAATTACACAGTTCCCTGTAAGCAAAGAAGAAATTATAGAGTAATGCTTCTTATGGCTTAAAATTAATAGACACAGATAACAGATATAAGGTAAATACAATAGATTGAGCATAATCCATTCGCCTAGATGAGACAAAAGGAGAACTTTAAGCAAGATCCCGCAACTTGAAAAGTAAGATTGTCATATTATGTTGACAGCTATTGTATTTATTTTTATATAAAATGAAAAAGAGGTGACGTAGGTGAAAAGACATGCTTCTAAAATGGAAATGACCATTAAAATTTTAACTCCAATTGTAGCAGTCGTACTTGCTTTATGCATGGGTATGCTTTTAATTTTAATATTAGGGCAAGACGTGCCTAGAGCCGTTCAAGATTTTCTAAAAGGTGCGTTAGGTGGGCCGGTTCAAATTGGTGATATGCTAGCAAAAGTAGCACCCCTTGTCTTTACAGCCTTAGCATATGCTATTGCTTCCCGATGTGGCTTAGTAAACATTGGGGCTGAAGGACAATTCTTGTTAGGTGGACTTGCTTCTGGTTTAGTGGCCATTTATGTACAAGGTTTACCGATGTTTATCCATCTTTCACTAGCAATTATTGTAGGTTTTATTGCTGGGGGTTTATGGGGATTTATTGCAGGTTGGCTTAAGACTTCCTTTGGCGCCAATGAAGTTATTACAACCATTATGTTAAACTACATTGCGTTGTACTTAGTTCGATACTTAGTTGGTTACGATGGACCATTTAATGATCAATCAGGAAACCCGCAAAGTATTGAGTTTTTGGAAACAGCCCGATTTGCAAAAGGATTTTTAATTTCAAAGTCCGATTTAACTTTTTCCATTATTATTGCAATACTAGGACTAGTATTCTATTATATTTTCTTCTTCAAAATGAAGAGAGGATATGAAATGAGAGTGGTTGGTCTTAATCCAACTGCCGCAGAATATGCAGGGATGAAAGTAAAAAGTAATGCGATGTTATCCATGTTTATGGCAGGTGGCTTTGGTGGTTTAGCTGGTGTTTGTGAATTGTTAAGTGTTCAATCAAGAATCTTACCTAACTTCTCATCAAACTATGGATTTGACGGAATCGCAGTAGCCCTTTTAGGACAATTAAATCCAGCGGGAATGGGCTTAGCAGCAGTGCTGTTTGCTATTCTTAAGAATGGTGGATTGGCTATGGGAAGTAAGGGAACAATTTCTCCCTATATTGTAAGTGTTATTCAAGCATTTGTTATTATTTTTGTTATTGCTAGTGGATTCTTACTGGCTGAATACAATAAACGCAGATTAATTAAAAGTGCAAATAGTAACAAGAAGAAGGAGAAATAGACTATGAAAAAGAAAACTAAAAAGTATGGCATTATAGTTGGAATCATTCTAATCGCTATATTATTATGTGGTTTACTCCTTCCTGAAAGCGCTAGTAGTATTCTTGCAAACTTTATTGCTCAGGATTTGAGAATTGCAACACCTCTTGCTATTGCAGCAATTGGTTTAGTATTTAATGAGAGAGCTGGAATTGTTAATATTGGAGCTGAGGGTTTCTTATTAACAGGTGCTTTATCTGCTTGGATGGGAACAGCTATTACAGGTAGTACCTTAATTGGTTCTGTTACGGGTATGTTAGCAGCAGGTGTAATGGCACTCTTATTCTCAGTATTAACAATTACTCTACGTTCTAATCAGATTGTAATTGGGGTTGCAATTAATATTTTAGGCTTAGGAATTACCTCAACTATATTTAGAGCGGTACAGTCTAACGTTGGACAAAGTGTAGGCTATCCTGTAATGAATTTTGATTTCTTAGCTGGAATACCTAAAATTGGACCATTTTTAGATACTATTTTATCACAGCACATTATGGTATATATTATGGCGATTTTAGTATTTGTTTTACAATTTATCTTATTTAGAACCAACTTAGGTTTAAAAATAAGAAGCGTAGGGGAACATCCAAAAGCTTGTGATACTGTAGGTATTAATGTTAACAGAATCCGTTATGGCACAACTATATTCGGGGGCTTAATGTCTGGTTTAGCAGGAGCAATCCTTTTATTAGATGTTAAAATATTCGCTGAAAACATGGTTGGTGGTAAAGGATTTATTGCTTTAGCTGCTGTTATTTTTGGAAAATATACAACTGTTGGAGCATTTGGCGCTTCTCTAATTTTTGGGGGTGCAGAGTCAATCCAGTATTTAGTAAAATCACTAGGTTGGAACTGGCTAAATGATTTAATTAGTATGCTACCATACGTAATTACAATAATTGCACTTTGTGGATTGGTTGGTAAAACACATCAACCAGCAGCAAGTGGAACTGCTTACGTTAAGGAGTAGAATATGAAAATCTTTATTGACAATTGTTCTCTTTTAAAAATAAAAAGCAAAAGAGACATGACTGTTTTACATGAACAATACGTGCTTATTAAAGAAAATCGTATCACAAAAATAGGAACTGTTAATGACGAAGCCTACCTTTTAAACAAAGGTGAAGGTGAAGAAATTCTTCAGGCTAACGGACAATTGTTAATGCCTGGTTTTTTAAATGGACACACCCATTTGTTTCAGACATTTACAAGAGGTTTTAGTGATGGTAGGAGTCTTTTTACATGGCTAAAAGAATATATTTGGCCTTTTATAACTATTATGGAAGAAGATGATTTTTACCTTTCTGCCCTAGTAGGAGCAGTAGAGAATATTAAAAGCGGGGCTACCAGTGTTATTGATCAACACTATGTTCATATAAAACCTGAATTTGATGATAAGACAATTGAGGCTATGATTAAAAGTGGTATTAGAGGAACTTATTGCAGAACTTTCGGAGATATTAATGCCTATGATGCTCTACTGGAAGATGGAGCACACATTAAAAGTGAGTCAATAAGGCTTTTAGAAACCTACCATAATACGCAATACGCATAATGGCCGCAGTAAAGTGTCATTAGGACCGTTAAATCCTTGGGCAATTAGTGAACAACTTATGGTTGACACATATGGACTTGCGGAAAAATATGATACAACCTATCATATTCATACAGCTGAAACTGAAGGTGTCGTTGATAAAACTATGTAAATGTATGGAATGAGAAATGTGCCTTTTTTGAAAAGCTAGGTGTTTTGAGCAAAAGAACACAATTAGCTCATAGTATTTGGCTTTCAGATGAGGAGCTTAATACAATTAAGAAATATGATGCATCTGTTATTTATAATCCTGTGGCCAATATGATTTTAGGAGATGGGACAGCAAAAATTCCTTTAATGAGGGAAAAAGGCATTACCGTTACTCTAGGAACAGATGGTCCAGGTAGTAATGACCGTGAAGATATGTTTGAAGTATTGAAGACAGGTGCTTTATTACAGAAAAATAATCACCTTGACCCAGAAGTTCTCGATCGTTATGATATGTTGGATATGGCTTTTTCAGAAAGTGGAAAAGCGGTGCTAGATGATAGCATTGGATTAATAGAAGAAGGATATAAGGCTGATTTAATTTTAGTCAATATTAAAAAATCTCATATTATGCCAATACACGATTATTTAAGCAGTATTGTATTCAATTGTTGTGGTAGTGATGTGGAGACAGCTATTATCGATGGTGAAATTGTTATGAAAGATAGAAAAATATTGACTGTAGATGAAGATGGATTACTTTCTTTATGTCAGGAACGTTTAAACTATCTCCAGAAAAAGCCAATTGGTAAGGAGGAAAATATCATGCCAAAAATTTTAGGTATTTGTGGAAGCCCTAGAAAAGGTGTAACTCAATTCGCTTTGGAAGAAGCATTGAGTGAGGCAACAAAAATCCCTGGAATAGAAGCTGAAATATGGTCTGTTAGAGGAAAAATTGGGTATTGTGTACACTGGATGCCTGTATCCGTAAAAATGTTATGTGTATTATTAAAGATGATTTACAAGAATTGGAAAAGAAAGTATTAGAAGCAGATGCTCTTTTAGTAGGATCACCTGTTTATGATATGAATGTTACAGCTCAATTACAGGCGGTTTTTAATCGTCTTCGTCCAATCTATTTAGTATACCCTGTTGGTTTGCAAAATAAGGTTGGCTCAGCAATATCTACAGGTGGCACACGTCATGGTGGACAAGAGCTAGTTAATACCAATATTTTAAATTTCTTTTTAATGCATGAGATGTTAGCATTTGGTGGACTAGGCGGTTGCTACAATGGTGGCACTGTTTGGAGTCGTGACCAAAAAGCAGCAGGTGTTAAAGAGGATACAGTAGGTCTTGATACAGTAAAACGTTTAGGTGCTGGTTTAGGTGAGGCTGTTATGGTATCTGCTTATGGAAGAGCAAAATGGCTTGAAGTGAAAGAGTCATTGAAAATTCAAAATGACAGTAAATCACCGCTTAGAGAGCACTAGAAAGGAGGCGAAATCATGGCAACTATTTTAGAAATGAAGAAAATTGTAAAACAGTTCCCTGATGTTCTTGCTAATGATGACGTTAATTTTAAGGTGGAAAAAGGTAGTGTTCATGCCTTAATGGGTGAGAATGGTGCAGGAAAATCTACCTTAATGAATATTTTATATGGTTTATATGAGCCTGCAAGTGGTGACATTTTTTTAAATGGCAATAAGGTGAAAATAGATTCTCCAAAAGTTGCAATTGAAATGGGAATTGGAATGGTACATCAACATTTTATGTTGATTCCAGCAATTTCTGTTATTGAAAATGTTGTTTTAGAAAAAAAGGGGAACAAACAAGTTCTTGACCTTAAAACTGCAGCTAAGGAGTTTGTTGCTTTAGGTAAGCAATATAATATGACAATTGATCCTTGGGCTTTAGTTGGCGATTTAACAGTTGGGGAACAACAGAGAATCGAAATTTTAAAAGCTATTTATAGAGGGGCAGAGATTCTTATTTTAGATGAGCCTACTGCTGTATTAACACCACAGGAAGTTAAAGAATTATTTAAAATTATGAATCAGTTAAGAGATGAGGGGAAAACTCTAATCTTTATTAGTCACAAATTAAATGAAGTACTAACAATTTGTGATGAAATAACTGTATTACGTTTAGGTAAAACACAAGATACTTTACCAGCAAAAGGTACAACCAAAGAAACTTTAGCTGAATTAATGGTTGGTAGAAAAATATTAGTTGAATTAAAGAAAGGGCCATATAAGCCTGGCAATCCTGTACTTGAAATGCAAAATGTTTCAACACCTTATGATGAACATCAACATGGTGCACTTCAAAATATAAATTTAACAATTCGTGAAAATGAAGTATTAGGTATTGCAGGAGTAGATGGCAATGGTCAAGATGCATTAATTGAATCGATTACAGGTCTTTGCAAAGTTGAGCCAGGCGGACATATTAAGATTAAAGGTGAAGATATGACTAATGCAAGTGCTAGAAAGGTTCTTGAAAAGAAAGTTTCTCACGTTCCTGCTGATAGACATAAAAGAGGAATGGTTTCTGATATGTCAATTGCTGAGAATATGCTATTGGTTAGTTACTACCACCCTCCTTATTCTTCAAAAGGATTGCTTCATTGGAAATTTATCAATAAGAAATCTGAAGAACTGGTAAAAGAGTTTAATGTAAAGACACCAAATATCGAAGAGTTTGCAGGGAAACTGTCCGGTGGAAACCAGCAAAAAATGGTTCTTGGAAGAGAATTAGATAGAGAACCAGACTTCTTAATTGTTGCGTATCCTGTACGTGGACTAGATATTGGCGCTACAGAATATATTCATGAGAGAATTTTAGCTGAAAGAGATAGAGGATGTGGTGTTCTTTTAGTTTCAACAGAATTAGATGAAATTTTATCATTAAGTGACAGAGTAGCTGTGATGTATGAAGGTAAAATCATGGGTATTCTTGAGAAAGCAGAATTTGATGTTACAGAAATTGGTATGATGATGGCTGGAACAAAAAGACATACTGAAGAGGTTAAAGAAAACATCATAGCAGTATAAGTATTAAAACTATATTATAGTTGTAATAAATTTTTTAGCAAAAGGAGTGACTCAATTGAAAAAGTGGTTAGGAATAGGAATATTAGTAATATTTTCATTGTTTGGGCTTGTAGCTTGTGGTGATAGTAGCAGTGGTTCAGGAGATGGATTTAAGGTAGGCATGGCATTAACTGGTTCTAAAACCGATGGTGGATGGAACCAAAGCGGCTTATGAAGGGTTAGAACCAAAGATAAGCTAGGTGCAGAAATTGTATTTAATGAAAATACACAACCATCTGATTATGAAAAGATTTTAAGAGACTATGCTAAAGAAGGTTGTACATTAGTAATTGGACATGGTTTTGAGTTTTCTGATGGAGCTAAAGTAGTAGCAGAGGAATATCCAGATGTGAAATTTGTTGCAACTAGTTCTCAGGTATCAAATAATAAAAACCTAGGATCTATTGAAAATAATGCATGGGAAGCTGGATTCCTTCAAGGTGCTTTTGCGGCACTATTTTATGATGGAGAACCAGTTGGGACTGTTGGCGGACAAGAAATTCCACCAATTAAAAATTCAATGGTTGGTTATGAAGCAGGTGCAAAATACATTAAATCAGATATTAAAGTATTAAGTGCAACAACGGGTAACTTTGATGATGCTAATAAAGTTAAAGAGCAATCATTATCAATGTTCCAACAAAGTGCAAGTATTTTAATGGTTAATGCGGATCATGCTGCACGTGGTTGCTATGAAGCTGCAAAAGAGAAAGGCAAATATGCTATTGGCTCTATTGCACCTTAGTATGAGCAATATCCAGAATCATTAATTGCGTGTGGTGAGGTTAATATGCCTAAAGCTATTTTCCAAGTAGCACAAGATGTTAAGGATGGAAAATTTAATGGTGAGTATTACTTGAAAGGTGTTGCAGATGACATTGTATCTTTAACCTACAATCCAGCTTTAGAATCAAAAGTTCCAGAAGCAGTTAAAACAAAAATCACAGAACTTACTAGTGAAATAAAAAGTGGTAAGTTAAAAGTTATGGATTACATTAAGTAAGTATGCTAAAAAGCTTTCCAAATTAATTTGGAAAGCTTTTTAATTCTATTGAGAGGAATTAGAATATGAAAAAAATTTTATTTTATTTTGAAACGTTAATAGGTTGTATTTATCATTTTTTGTAGTATATAATGCAAATAAATAGCTCGAATCTTAGTCTTTAATATTTGGATTTAGATTTTCTGTATAACCCAAGATTGTAATTTTACTGCTATGTTCAAGTTGCTATATGCACTAAGCGGTAAATTATTTGCACCAACAAGTTCTATTTTTGATGTAGCAAAAGGGGTTGTTAAATTTAAATTAATTTTTGGATCAACATAAACTGCCCAATCAGCTTCCTTAGGATCCGGACTAGGACTATAACTATTTGTAAAATTAACAGTTGCAATAGCATCAGCAGCATTAGTATAGTTTGTACAATAAAATGAAATACAAACACTCATAAGTAAACTAAAAAAACAAATAATCTTTTCTTTATTTTTGTCATTATTTCCTCCATATATATTATATAAACACAAAAAATTATTTATTAAAAAATTAAATATCAATTTACTGTAATTCATCAATATAAAAAATAATTAATCAGGTACGTCAGTTAATGTCCAAATTAAGGTGGTTGAATAATCGAGGGGGATTGCATCACCTGGTGAAACAATAAGGGCTATATTATCTCCACAGACCACGTTGCCTTCCATTGAAGCAGTCCTTCATCAGTACGTGGAGCTCTCACAACATTAGATGGCATACTGACATTGTTAATAAAAACATCTGCATATATATTGGAATAAACTTTTGGTGGTGTTCCTGCAGATATTCCCGAAGTAATTTCTCCAGTTATTTGAGTCAAAGAACTCACCTTTTTCAGACATATATTACTGCCGCTTAAAGCATCTGCAAATACAGTATGTTGACCATCTGTATAATAAACTCTCATAGGAAGACTGGCTTGAACCGTAAATCTATATCCACTTGACACTCCTCGCTCATCGCTCACTCTTACATTACTATTAACCATTGAGTCAAGATAAGTATTAGTAACATAATGCCCGTTAAGCGAAATCGAACCAAAGTTAAAAACACTTGGCACTTCAAGTAACTTTAAATCACCTTTAACAAATTTAGCTGTAATAATAGTGCTTTGACTTTGTGAACTAGCTGATATTACAGAAATTCCAAATGTAAAAACAATATCAAAGTTAAAATTGCTGACACTAATTTTTTCATTATTAATCCTCCTATTTACTTGGTGTAAAAAGCATATTTATACTATTATCACTTTCTATTTTCTTTATTCCTTCTATTTTTTATTAAAAAATATACTAAAATTACTAATGCAATGTTAAAAATAATATAAAGAAAAATTGAATAATCAGGAGGATTAACAACGTTTGTAGTATCATCAGAGGTCTTTTGATCTACTGTAAAAGATAATTGTTTTTTCCAATCCTTATCTCCGATTTTCACTGTAACATCTACTACATAATTCCCTGGATCTATATTATTTTTTTTCCAATATATTGGTAAGTCAGCATTAGAATTTGGTGCCATAGCAATCTTAGAGCTTTCATCAGATTGCAAAATTTCTGAGGATCCTGCCTTCTTAACTTCCGTTTTAAGAATCATATTATTTATTATTGAAGCTTCAGTATTTTGAACATTAATAGTAATTACTGGTATTCTTTTATATCTTGTAACACCTGCTTTATTAATAATAATATTAGGTTCAGGAGCTATATCATAGTTTAGTTTTACGCCTTTGATTAACGCACTTATATTATCTACTTGAGTTTTATTTGCTATATCATTTTTATTTTTTTTCTCTCTATATTGAATTCCACCTAGTATTATTCCTTTTTTTATGTCTTTCGGAATTTTTAAATTGGCTGTAATTTTTTTTGTAGTTTTAGCTGGTAAACTTATTTCTTTTTCATTCAATTCCAGTATTGTGCTTAAAGGGTTTTGTAAGCTTACATCTAAAGGATATTTTGTAGGTGAATAATCAATTTCTCCATTCATTGTTGTCCAAGCATTTGTTATTTCACCTTCTAATTCTACATCAGCATCTTTGTTATTAACAAGCGTTACCTCAAGAACCTGACTCATTTCAGGCTGAATAGATAAATCAAAAAAAGTTTCATTAGTGTGAATTTGATTGCTAGGTAAGTTTGCTTCCATTGTCATATATTCATCATCTGCTAGTATTTGACATGCACCAAATATAAAAGAAAAAAGAGCTATTATAGTTATAATACATATTTTTTTCAACATATTTCCATCCCCCTTACCAAAAACACTTGGGATAACTGTATCCACAATTACCCCAAGTTTAAAAAATCAATTATTTAAACAATAACAAGAACATTTACTAATGTCCATATCAAAATATTATGGCACATCAGCTAATGACCATGTCAAAGTACATAAATAATCTCCGGCTTTTGCTTCTCCAGCTTTAACATTTAAAGTAATTTTATCTCCTGTCCAATTTGCAGCCCAACCCAAAAGACCTTGGTCACTCAAGTGGGATGTGGATAGAACTGTAGATGGAATAGCAACTCCTAAATTAAAATTATCAGCATAAATTGTACCTGAACCATTAAATACTAATGGTTCAGTTCCTATACCAGCAGTTGTAGAATCTTGAACAAGTGTAGGCTTTATTAATTTTATATTACCTCCATCTAATTCATCCAATATTATTGAATGTAGTTCATCTTCTTCATAAGATATCATTCCAGTGAGAGCTTGAACTGTTAATTTATAACCATTTATGCCACCTCTTTCATCCGTTACATGCGCTGTATAGGTGGTAGTATTTGGTAATGTTGCGCTACTAGCTTTTACTGCATTTACAAAAATATCTCCAAAAGCAAAAGAATCAGGAACTTTATCTAATGTTAATAAAGAAGCAGGCTCTTCTGCCTTTAAAGAATTAGGCTGGAGTAAGTTTAAGTTAATAAATAATATAACTATTATTAATAAATATAGAATATTTTTTTAATAGGGTTAGAATTTGACTTGTCATTATTTTACCTTCTTATTCATAAAATATTTTTTTGTTATTGTTATGTTTTTTAATTGTATTCTATAAGGCGTTTGTTTGCCAATTCAATAATATTTTTATGATTAAAACATGTATCATAATACTTTTTAGTATAACTCATCTAAATATATTTTAGCATAAATAGCTTTATAAAAAACAGTATAAATGTATTATTTTTATTATAATACAAGGAAATTTCACTAAAAAAGCATTGACTTATTACTGCAATGACTATACTATAAAATTAAAGAAATATATAAAATACTGAAAAATATTTTATAATAAAATAGCGAGCTACTACTGTTTAAGAAAAAGACTTCAATTACTCAAAATAACATTAGCGAAAAATGAAAACACATCGTGTATGTGACAGGAGAGAGATTTTTTATATGAAGAAAAAAGTTTTAATATTATTTGCAAGTTTACTAATATTAGGATTTGCTTTGCCAGTTTCAGTATTTGCAGCAAACCTTACAGGAACAACACAAGTTACTGCAAAATTTAAAACAGGGGATTTAACATTGGACGCTATCCCTAGTGCATTTGCTTTTGGAGATATTTTTGTAAATGCAGTAAAAGCTAGTAGCGCAACATTACCAAATACTACCACCTATACAGCGCATGTAACGGATGAAAGAGGTGGCATAAATGGTTATAAATTAACAGTTCAAGCTCTCACTGGAATGATATCTTATGAAGAAGATGAACTACATTCAATAATATTGGATGAATTAGATGGAGGTAATATAAAATTAATAAAGCCTACACTTGTTCAAGATTCTACAACTGCTGGTATAGGAACTGAACCATTAGTATTTAATGGTTCAGGTACAATTTATGCTGATAATTTTAATTTAGGAGTTGCTATTCCATCTACAGTTCTATCCACATCCCACTTGAGTGACCAAGGTCTTTTGGGTTGGGCTGCAAATTGGACAGGAGATAAAATTACTTTAAATGTTAAAGCTGGAGAAGCAAAAGCCGGAGATTATTTATGTACTTTAGTATGGACGTTATCTGATGTACCTGCAGCAGTTGTAGTCTAGATGATTTTTTAAATCATGTTAAAATGAAAAGTAGTATAGAATGTGATTAATAGAAATGAGAGAGAATAAAAAGTGGTCTAAAAACCTATGAAGCGTGTTAATTATCATTTTAAGTTTAGCAGATAGGAATAGGCTTAGTATTTAATATAAATAATTGTATTAGACTTAGATAGTTATCAAACTACCTAGTTCTTAGTTTTTTATTAATGAAGTAGTCAATAATTAAGAGGCATAAAAAGACTGAATTAAACCACCTGTTCAATTCTAAATCGGACAGGTGGTTTTCCATTAAGTTTCCGAACAGGCCTAATATAATTAAAATAGTGAATTGTTTTAGCGACTACAGAGCGTAAATCATCTTCTAACCAATAACGGGGCGGAATTGAAAACGCAAAACATCTTTAAACCTGCCAAAGAAACTTTCCGTAATGGCATTATCTTTTGGGTTATCGACTCTTGACATACTTTGAACAACATTATATTCTCTAAGCAAGGCTTGATAAGCTGATGAAGTGTATTGAATACCTTGGTCACGGTGTAAAAGGATAGGGTAATCAAGTACGCTTTGTTTTTCCAGAAACCTTTTTGCGGAGTCTAGAACAAATTTCATACCAAGAGAATCACTTAATTCCCATTCTATAATTTCATTGTTGAATAAATCTAAATAACAAATTAGATAGTAACATTTTCCTTTATGTTTAATATATGTAATATCTGAAACCACTTTTCTGAGAGAATCTAGTGTGTTAAATTTTCGATTTAAAATATTAGGATAAATACAGGTAACGGGCTTTACGTGTATATCCTCTAATATTGAGCCGCTTCATTGAACGCCACACAGACACATCACATACTTGCCAATCAACCTCTAATTCAAGTTTATCTCGCAGTTGTCGGTATCCCACATTGAAGGATAGTGGGTATGAATATTTTTAATATGAGCATCTAGCAATACTTGTGTTTTTCATACTGATTAGGTTCTCCTTCTGCTAATTATTGTTACTCCCATTTGTGGATGTTGCTTTCACTTATTCCAGTTTCTTTTGAGAGGTTTTTTCTAGATTCTCCTGACAAGTATCGCTTTACTATTGATAGCTTTTCTTCTTTACTGTGAATTTTGGATATATACTAAAAAAGTAGACAGGAAAAAGTGAAACATGTTTTAAATAAGTAGACACATAAGAAAGGATAAAATTATGAATAATTACAAGAAATACGATGAAGAATTTAAAAAAAGTATTGTTAATTTACACCAAAACGGTAAAACTCAATCCCAACTTTCTAAAGAATATGGTGTCTCCATGTCTGCTTTACACAAGTGGATTAAACTTTATTCTCAGGTTAGAATTGATGATGATACTATTCTAACCGCTAAGCAGATTAAGGATCTTCAAAAGCGTAATGCTCGACTCTAGGAGGAAAATATCATTTTAAAAAAAGCAATTGCCATATTCACGCCTCACTCAGACAAAGATTAATGGCTGTTCATACCCTTCGTTTTCAGCACGCTATCTCTTTTCTTTGTCATGTCCTTAAAGTGAACCGCAGCTCCTATTACAAATACTTTTCGGAAAAACTTTCTCCTAGAACTATTGAGAATTAAAAACTCCGTCAGCTTATTCTCGGAGATTTGTCATCTTACTAAGAGACGTATTGGCCCATCTAAGATTAAGGCTCTTCTTTCCTATGACTATGGCATCAACATCAGTATTGGTAGAGCGAGCCGCCTGATGACTGACATGAATCTTCCTAAAATGCCTACTATCAAACTTCGGTTTATTCATCCGAGGTCTATTCCCAATTTTGATTGCCCTAACTACCTAAATCAAAATTTTAATGTTCCTCAGCCCAATCAAGTCTGGGCTAGTGACATTACCTATATTAATTTAAATGCCTCTTTTGCTTATCTCTGTGTTATTATGGATTTATTTTCTCGTAAAATTATTGCTTGGAAGCTCTCTCTTAAAATTGATACTTCTCTTGTTAAGGATACTTTTATCAAAGCCTTTTATTCTCAAAAACCTTCTACTTCTCTTATTTTTCATTCTGACAGAGGTTCCTAATATACTTCTTTTATCTTTAGAAAGCTCCTTGATTCTTTTGGTATCATTCAATCTTTTTCTAAGCTTTCTCATCCTTGGGACAATGCTGTCGTTGAGTCCTTTTTAAATATATGAAAAAAGAAGAAATTCTTCGTAGGTCTTTTTCTTCCTTTGCTCAAATTAAGCTTTCCTGCTTTGAACACATTGAGGGCTTCTACAACCCCCTATACGTCCCCACTCTGCTAATAACATTCTTTCTCCTAATTCCAAAGAAGACTATTTTTTCACTTCTATTAAAACTTAATTTCACTTTTTCTATCTACTCTATTGACATTCTTCCAGTAGCTTCATTTAAACTGTCTACTTCCTTTATATCCACACTGAAGTTTTCAACACTTAATTCATAGCCATGTTCTTCCCATTGGGTATATAAAATTACATAATTATTTGGCATCACTGTACTTGCAAAGTCCCATTTTATTCCACTTCCATCTTTTGCTGTATTACAACCGCTAAATGCATAACCCGTTTTGTGTAGTTATTACTTGGTAAATTTTGTTTAGCACCTTCCTTGAGGCTTAGAGGAGACATTATTCCTTCTCCTCCATTACTATCAAAATTTAGTTTGTTTTTCTCTCTTACATTAACAAATGAAGTTATAGTACCAACTTTTTATTATTTCTGATATCCATAATATCTATAGATATTGTTTTTTCCAATAGTTGAAAAATCAACCGGTTGAACTACATTAGCACTATAACCTTGCAACAAGGAAGTCACTAAGCTATTATCATCTGGAGCTGAATCACCTAAATAAATTGTATTGTTTACTGGCGAAGCAATCTTAACCCAATCACAACCATCAATAAGATTCCCAGCAACATCACTATCATAAGGTTTTTTACTATAAGCCTTAAATTCAACTCTTGTTATAGAAAGTGACGGAGGTGTTGCAAAATACCCTTCATGATAAGTCAAATAACGTACAGTGCTATCAGCTATAAATTCAAATTGATTATCAATATCAAAAGCTTTATCACCATTTATTAAAGCGCCCGCATACTCCATCCCGCCATATCTTGCCCTATGCCAAAAAGACCATCTATACAAAGACCCTGAATCTGTTGAAAGATTTTGATACACAGATGCAGGAGAGTTAGCATTAAGTTCGCATATAAAACGACCATTATGAGACACTGCTCTATATAAAGGGGTTGCCCAAATCTCAATTTGATTATTTATATCAGTTGTTGACCAGCCAGGAACATCTTTTGGATCTAACATCCAACTAATTACCATTTGAACCATAATTTACATCATCAAAACCCTTATTTTGAAGCTCCGTTGGATAAAGCATCACCTGTGCTCCTTGTATCCAGTTGTCAATCGATGTACAACAAAACATCAAAAAAACAACTAAAAATAATATTAATACCGGTCCAAAAAATTTTTTCTTTGTATTCATTTTAATCATTACTCCTTATATTTATGCAAATTACACTCAAGATACAAATAAAAGTATTCAACAATCTAATAAAAATACCACTCTGATAAGTTTTCATCATTTTAGGAAAATACATTTTATAATTTTTTTATTAATATAATATAATATTATATTATATTTGTCAACATCTTAGATATTATCATATAATTATACTATTTAATGTGAATTAATTGTTATATGCTGAAAAACAAATAAAAAGCTAGCAAAAGAACTAGATATTTAAAAGTTTGTCAGTATTTTGAAGTATTACATTTAGGCTACAATGAATTCCCTTATTACACTCCTTTAAATCTTGAATTTGAAAATGAAATTCTCAGAAATATACTTTTTGAAATTATCTTTATCCATAAAGGTATAATAGGATGCTATTAAAATACAGATTTTTCAAAAAAGAAACAATTATTATATGATTGACTATTCATGCAAATTAAAGAATTCAATACACAGGTTATCCTTTTTATGTAAGTTCTGCTATTTACCATTTTATTCATAGACTTTCTCACAGGCAAGTCCTTATGATAATACAGCGGTCGACTCTTTTAAGCATAAAATTCGACCTAATAAATTATATCAAACAAAAACATATAATATTGTCGATTATTTAAAAACTTTTAAAAAACACTAAATGTATTCATTTTAGTTTAGATTATTTTCATTATGGATTTCAGTATTCCAATAATTTCTATTAATTTTTTTGTCCAAGTTCACCTTGACACTATAATAAATTATCTATATTCCACTGAAAAACAATAACCAATATTATAGCAAAGTGAACGAAAGATATATTTAATTAAGCAAAGTTTAGATATGAAACACTTGCTCGACTGTTTATTAGTCATTTACATTAAATACCATTATTCTATTATTTTTATATTTTCTTTCTATAAAATTAACCATAAAAAACTAAATCTGAATTATAAAAAGAAAAACAGAAATCATCTTAAATAAAAGCATTTTGCTCTTTCAACAAGTATCAATAAAGCTTAATCAGTAGCCTTTTCTACTTATAAAACTGAAATAGTATAAAGATAGGAGACACAAAAAGACGTGTCTCCTATCTTTTGTTATATAATGAAAAAAGGCGGTGAGAAAATGATAGAAGAATATACCTCTGGAAGAATGTCAATAGAGTAGATAGAAAAAGTGAAATTAAGTTTTAATAGAAGTGAAAAAATAGTCTTCTTTGGAATTAGGAGAAAGAATGTTATTAGCAGAGTGGGGACGTATAGGGGGTTGTAGAAGCCCTCAATGTGTTCAAAGCAGGAAAGCTTAATTTGAGCAAAGGAAGAAAAAGACCTACGAAGAATTTCTTCTTTTTTCATATATTTAAAAAGGACTCAACGACAGCATTGTCCCAAGGATGAGAAAGCTTAGAAAAAGATTGAATGATACCAAAAGAATCAAGGAGCTTTCTAAAGATAAAAGAAGTATATTAGGAACCTCTGTCAGAATGAAAAATAAGAGAAGTAGAAGGTTTTTGAGAATAAAAGGCTTTGATAAAAGTATCCTTAACAAGAGAAGTATCAATTTTAAGAGAGAGCTTCCAAGCAATAATTTTACGAGAAAATAAATCCATAATAACACAGAGATAAGCAAAAGAGGCATTTAAATTAATATAGGTAATGTCACTAGCCCAGACTTGATTGGGCTGAGGAACATTAAAATTTTGATTTAGGTAGTTAGGGCAATCAAAATTGGGAATAGACCTCGGATGAATAAACCGAAGTTTGATAGTAGGCATTTTAGGAAGATTCATGTCAGTCATCAGGCGGCTCGCTCTACCAATACTGATGTTGATGCCATAGTCATAGGAAAGAAGAGCCTTAATCTTAGATGGGCCAATACGTCTCTTAGTAAGATGACAAATCTCCGAGAATAAGCTGACGGAGTTTTTAATTCTCAATAGTTCTAGGAGAAAGTTTTTCCGAAAAGTATTTGTAATAGGAGCTGCGGTTCACTTTAAGGACATGACAAAGAAAAGAGATAGCGTGCTGAAAACGAAGGGTATGAACAGCCATTAATCTTTGTCTGAGTGAGGCGTGAATATGGCAATTGCTTTTTTTAAAATGATATTTTCCTCCTAGAGTCGAGCATTACGCTTTTGAAGATCCTTAATCTGCTTAGCGGTTAGAATAGTATCATCATCAATTCTAACCTGAGAATAAAGTTTAATCCACTTGTGTAAAGCAGACATGGAGACACCATATTCTTTAGAAAGTTGGGATTGAGTTTTACCGTTTTGGTGTAAATTAACAATACTTTTTTTAAATTCTTCATCGTATTTCTTGTAATTATTCATAATTTTATCCTTTCTTATGTGTCTACTTATTTAAAACATGTTTCACTTTTTCCTGTCTACTTTTTTAGTATATGTCCAAAACAAAAACAATGGTATTCTTATTTATTAAAAAAACATAAAAAAGACAAAAAATTGGTGTAAAATGGTATTATAAATATAGCTAGTAGAATTTTTTGAGAGGAGATTAAGCATGGTGAATTTATTAATTGCTGATGATAATGAAAAAAATTGCTTCTATATTAGAACAATATGCTAAAAAAGAAGGATTTAGCGTTACTAAAGTTTTTGATGGAGAAAGTGCCTTAGATGCTTTTTTGAGAAAAAATTTGATCTAATTTTATTAGATGTAATGATGCCTAAAAAGGATGGTTTCGAAGTTTGCCGGGAAATTCGTAAAACGTCTCAAGCTCCTATTATTATGATTACTGCAAGAGGTGAAGATTTTGAGAAAATTATGGGGTTTGACATAGGGGCTGATGATTATATTGTAAAACCTTTTTCACCTGGTGAAGTTATGGCGAGAGTCAGAGCAATATTAAGAAGAATTAATAAAGAAGAACCTGTTGAAGCTGAAAAATTTCATTTGATAATTTAATGGTGGACTTATCCAGCTATAAAGCTGAGCTTGGTTCTGAAGAAATAATATTAACAAAAAAAGAAATTGAAATGCTATGGCTTTTTATGAGTAATCCCAATAGAGTTTTTACAAGAGATAATCTTTTGAATAAACTTTGGGGCTATGATTATTATGGTGATAATAGGAGCGTAGATTCACATATTAAACGTTTAAGGGCAAAACTTGACCAGTTACCACATCCGAACTGGGAAATTAAAACCATTTTGGGGCGTAGGCTATAAGTTTGAGGTATTATAATGAAAAATAAGATTGCTTTAAAACTTATTATTTATTTTGGCATTTCTATCTTAATTTTAACAGTAATGATAGGCGTTCTATTTACTCGGTTTTATTCTGAAAATATCATAACAACCTATAGGAGTAGTATGTTGAAAAATGCGGAGTCTATCAGTAAATATCTTATTGACTACTTTTCCCCCAATACGAATCAAATGACTGAAATGGGAAAAGGAAAAGGTAGCCAATATAGTCAAAAAAGGGGGGGTAGTAATGGTTATGGAGGTTTTTTACGTTTCCTTAACGAGGGGAAAACAGAAGATGTCTTGGTAATTGATAGCCAATACAATTTAGTCACCTATGGTAAAAATGAGACCCATGTAAACTATGAAGCATTACCTGATGATGCTGAGGTGGTAATTAAAAAGTTTTCCACTACTTTTTTATCACCATAGCCACAGGTAATATTTTTAATATCTAAAATCATAGCCAACCCTTTCTTCCTTTCCATAATAGGTAGATAAATAGAGGGGCTCCAATAATGGCTGTTAAAATACCCGGTGGAATTTCTCCAGGAGCGATGGATCGTGCTACATTATCGACAACTAGCATAAAGGTTGCTCCTGTAAGTATGGCTGTAGGCAGTAAATATTTATAGTTTGGTCCTACAATAAATCTTGATATATGAGGCATAATTAAACCAACCCAACCTACAATGCCCACAAAGGGCTACTGAGGATGCAGTTAACAGAGTTGCAGTGATAATAATAGTAAGGCGAACTCTTTTTGTATTAACACCCATAGCTTGCGCTTCTTCTCCGAAGGACATTACATTTATTTTCCAACGTAACAGCATGATAGGAAGAACACCTACTAAGAAAGCAATTAGCATAATAACTACATTCTTCCAGATACCAGTTTTAGCAAAACTTCCCATTAACCAAAAAGTAATTTCTGGTAGCTTTGTATCAGTATCAGCTAAATGTTTCATCAAAGAGGTAATGGCACTAAAGAGAGCTGAAATAACAGTTCCAGCTAAAAATTCATTATTAAGAGATTACTGTTGCCTCTACCAACTGCTGTACTAATGCTCAACACTAAAAAACTGCTCCAAGACCAAAAACAAAAGCTAATATCTGAATGGATAAGTCGCTAAATGAAAGAAGGATTCCTAAACATGCACCAACACTAGCACCAGAAGAAACCCCTAGAATATCAGGGTAGACCATATGGTTTTTAAAAAGACCCTGGTAAGCTGCGCCTGCTGCAGCTAAGGCAAAGCACCTACTAGGATTGCCAGACAAATTCTAGGTAGCTTTATAATAAAGAGGACTGCACTGTTTTGACTGGCCATGGACTCAGGATTTCCCGAAGACATTAAGGCGCTTCCTATATCTGAAAAAGTCATACCATAACGGCCTAACCTTAAGGAGATTAAAACAACAATAAAAAGCAAAAAAAATAGTCCCAATAAAATTAAACGTTCTCTTCTACCATGACTATTTGTTGTATTGTCATTTAATAAATTTTTACTTACCATTCTTTCACCACCTAATATATTTGTTTCAAGGAAAATAAAAAGTCAAACAAACTTCTCCTTAATAAAGAAAAAGTCTGTTTGACTTACTCATTTTTTAACATTCAAATAAATACGATTAACAATCGCTAGCTTCTTACACAAAGCCATTCTCCTTTTCAAACACGGAAGGCTCCATCGTTTCCCATGAAACCCATAGTCTACTTACCATTTGCATGCGCAATTAGGTAAAAATAGATTGGATAATTGTGGATTGCCACTAATCGATTAAAGTATAACATTCTTAACAATATTATGCAATTAAATCATATTGTACAAAGAGAAAAAATAATCTTTTGTATTAGCATATTTAAGGGAAATAAGAAGAAATTTCTTTACATAATTTTTAATAATTGCTATACTGTTTAAGGAACGTTTGGAGAAGTGGCCGGAGTGGCTGAAGGCGTTCGCCTGGAAAGCGGATATATGGTTTATAGCTGTATCGAGGGTTCGAATCCCTCCTTCTCCGCCAAATCATAAAAATCACAAGAAAGACGCTGAAACAGCGCAATTCTGATTGATTTTTACTTTCGTGAAACCAACGACTTGTTGTTGGTGGCGCGGAAAGTTTTTGTCCACGAACAGAAAAGCGGACGTGTCATCTTTTGGGATGATACGCCCGCTTTTTACGTTATGGAGGCATTATGAGCAATTTTGATTATTACTACTTTCGACAATCAGAGCAGTTCGCCTTTTACCGAATATCAAAAGTCTTATTCACGGATGAACGCTTTGCAAGCCTGTCTTCATGCAGCAAGGTTTTATATGGACTGATGCTTGACCGCATGACATTATCCCGCAAGAACAACTGGATTGACAAGCTGGGCAGGGTATATATCTATTTTACGCTGGATGAAGTTATGCAGCATCTTCATTGTGCGCGTGAAAAGGCCAACTGCTTAGTTTCAGAGCTGGACTCACGGGGCATAGGCTTAATTGAAACAAAGCGGCAGGGATTAGGTAAAGCCAACATTATTTACGTCAAAGACTTTACCTCATAGCCTATATTGGATTTTCCAACACAGGCTTTTCCTTTTCTGGCCGGAAAGGAATGGATAGAATAGATATAGTTCAAGTAGATATTACTCTTTAAGTATTATTTCAGTTTGATTATCGAACCGCCACAAGTGCGATAATCGTATTTCTTGAAGTTTGAAAACCGAACTTCAGGAGTTCGATTTCCGAACCCTGTTCGCAGAAAAATCCCATTGTGGACTGGCTTTTCAACATGGTGCAGTTTATGCACATTTTCCCTGCGGTATTGCTGCAACATGCGCCGTAAGGGATTGTTTCATTGCCTACTTATTAAAGACGCCATATAAAGCAAGTAAGGCTTGTTTTCAGCACCTTTTTGCTACAGATGATAGGAGGATTAAAAGATATGAATAAACCCAATAGAAAGCGTTCTGTTCAGCTTATCTCGTCCGCGTGACAGAGGAAGAAAAAGACCTCATTCATTAAAAAATGGCCTTGTTGGGGATGGCAAACCTCAGCGCCTATATCCGCAAAATAGCCATTGACGGCTACATTATCCATGTTGACCATACCGAAATTAAAGAACATGCCGCCCAGCTTCAACGCATAGGCGGCAATATCAATCAGATTATCAAACGTTTGCACCAAACGGGCAGCCTGTATATTGGTGACATAGCGGAGATTAAGAAAATACTGCATGATATTTGGCTGTCGGAACGGCAGTTGATGCTAATCTGTAAATAGTAATTGAAACTAGGGGCATTTTACTTTATATACCTCTTGTAGCAAATTGGGTATCCTTGCTCTAGAACTCAAATCAAAAACATCAATGGCATTTGCTATAGGATTGATAAAAGGGTTTTCTATTGCAGAAATATTTGCCTGTTGCATTACACTAAGTAATTCTTTGTTCTGCATCACACGACTATCCATTCCCTTATAGAAAAACATCTTCAGAATATGCCAAAATAATATAACAAATTGCGGACAGTGCATCTAGTTCGTCTAATTTTTTTAACTGTCGGATAAAGTTGCGATATCGTTTTTTCTCCTTGCTTGATAAAAATAGATACTACGGTTGAATTTGATAGTGGAAATACGCAAAGGTGAATGTCTTTGGTGTGGTAGTCAGGAGACATATTATATATGTTATTTATTATGTTGCCGTCAAAATCAGAAATAAGGGTTATATTGTTTTGAAAAGCCAATGGAACTATGTAGTCAAGCCTTTTGAAAAAAGCCAAAAAAATAATTATCGTTCCACTTGCTTTTTGCTGCTTTTTTGCATAAGTGAACTCATTGATATAATCTTCCAAATCCAGTTGGTTGACATTTTGCTGCTGAGAAAGATTTTTCCCGGTTAGCTTTTCTATATTTGCGTATAATGCTATTTCTTGTTTTCTCTTACTTATATTTTTCAAAGTGTTTTTAGCAGCAATCTGAGCCATAATTTTATCTGATAAAGTATCTGAATAGTTTTCTTTATTTTCATAATCCGAGAAAAACGATTTTCACAATCTCTGCAAATAATCTTAAATGTCCCAGCTTCATTTAAGCCTTTTTCAATGTTGAAAAAAGGCAAATCAATAAATGTATTAGAATAAAAAAGGTGTCCGTTTACAGCAATATTTTCTAAACAAAACCGTGGCACTGAATGCGAATTACAAAAGCTGGTGGAAGGAGCGCCGCACAAAAAGCACGTATCTCATTTTGATTCTTCACGGCTTTTCTTATATAATACTACTGATTTTTTTATTATATCCAATTTTATTGTTTTCATAGTTCTTCCGAGAATCTTCATCAAATCTTAGATGAAGCATGTTTTTGTCTATCTTCATTTAATCCACCTTAAAGTATAAATTACGCATTTGCCAATTTACTTATTATATCATATTACGGAGAATTATTAAGGGGTTTGGGTTCTCCCAACGAGCAAAACACCACTTCCAACTGAATGAGGTGTTTTACGTAACTGGATATCCAGTTCCTATGCTTGCCATTTTATAGTTATGTAGATAGACAATATAGATAAAGGAAATTTGTGTTTGATGTTGAAAGTCGGCTGAAAAATAATGTCACAAAAATACTCGTTATTGACAATGATATTGATTTATGCAGATTGATTGAAAAACACCTTACACTAAGACGCATAAAGCAATAGTGCTGGAAAATGAATAAATGTTATTCATTGACGTATTTGGTATCCTTTGCTATACTATAGATTATGAGGTGATACTATGCAGAAAATTACAAAAGACCCAGATATACGCAAACAAGAAATTATTGACACGGCGCTACAACTGTTTTATGAAAAAGGATATGAGCAAACATCCATGCTCGACATTACGAAGAAGATGAATGTATCGCAAGGCTTATGCTATCGCTATTTTAAGTCAAAAGAAGAAATATATTCCGCTGCTTTAGATAATTATGTTAATG
Organism: endosymbiont 'TC1' of Trimyema compressum; assembly: GCF_001584725.1. Classification (NCBI taxonomy): domain Bacteria; kingdom Bacillati; phylum Bacillota; species endosymbiont 'TC1' of Trimyema compressum. Next base: position 88,499 of record NZ_CP014606.1, read on the forward strand.
ACGGCGTAGAAATGTTTATAGCGCTTTACTGCGACAGAACAAAACCTATAGCAGGACGCCTTAGTTCATTGGTTTCGATTGCAGAAATCAATAACGGAAACCAAGAAAATGATTTTTTCAATAAGCCCGGCAATTCACATTTTCATACACAAATGCAAATAGCCCTATGTGACAAATTGTATCCTATTATTCTGAATGAATTGGTTGACGCTATGAGCAAGAACGAAATAGCTATAGACAATCCCGAAGCTGTAGCTGCATTTTGTATTTATGGCCAGTTGGGTGTTTGGTCTATTGCCGATATACCAGACGACAAAAAGATAAGTGAAACCCAAAAGCTAATTATGAAAATGATAGAATGAGCCGCAAGCGTTTGCCAAAAAATGAATAAAATTTATTCAATAAAGGAGACATAATGACAATATTAATTGTTGGAGCGGGTACGATTGGTCTCACATATGCTTGGCTCTTATCCGCCAACCATAATGTTACGGTTTACGTTAGGCCGGAAAAAATAGCAAGCTGTGAACAAAAATACGAATTTGATATACAGGATTTGCGTGACAAAAAGCAAAAACATTTCACTTATAGGCGCCCAACCTCACAGATGTTATTACCAGTGCGTATGACGCGGTTCTAGTGATGGTCAACCGAATACAGCTTGCAAGCGTATTGCCAAAATTATGTGATTGCCCCAACACCGTGTCTATGCTGAACCATTGGGATATAGACAACGAGGTTAATAAGGCTTTGTGTCCCCAGCACAGTATTTTTATGGTTTTCCCTCGCAGGTTGGCGGTGGCAGGAATGGCAATAAAGTGGAAGCTGTAGTATTCAATGACGGAACCGTTTTAGGCGAAAAGATGGTGATGCAACGGAACGCCTCACAAAATTGGAGCAGGCTTTCAAGCAAGCAGGGCTTACCGTTGAGGTAAAATCAGATATTTTGAGTTGGCTGAAAGTGCATTATTTACAGCAATCACTTAGTGCGGGTGGAATAGCAAAAGCCGGGAGCTATGAAAACTTTGCAGGTAGTTACCACGCTGTAAAAGAAATGGTGTATGCTTTCCGTGAGGGTGTAGAGGTATGTGAAGCACAAGGCATCAGCACTAAAAAAATATTCCCTGCAAATATGTTCCGCTATCCGAACTTTTATTGGCCTTTGCAATGAAAGATATGTTCAACAAACCCGAAACAATAAAGATGGTTAAAGGCCATATGAAGCAGGGAATGCCGGAATGGATTGCCGGTTTTAATGAGGTTTTGGATGATGGAAATCACCTAAATGTTACTATGCCAATATGGAAATCATACAAACCTTATGTCGATGCTTATGATTTGTGAGTAGTTCCCCAACTTCCTGCCAAATTTAGGATGGTGATTAATATAGAATGGATATACTGCCCCAACTGTGAAAATAAAACCCGACTAAAAATACGGGAAGATACGGTACTTGAAAACTTCCCCCTGTTTTGTCCGAAGTGCAAAGAAGAAACAATAATCTCAATTAGAAAAATGAATATGTCAGTTATCAAGGAGCCAGACGCTAAGACGCAGAGCCGATAAAATGTGAGATAAACGCATTTATCGGCTCTTTCTTTATGATAACAAGCGCAAACCAGATTGCTGGCATTCTGCAACAACGTAAGCAAAACCGTTGTTAAGCGCTGGCGCGCAAGCCCCAAATTGCGGTTTTGAAAAATCAAAGCCGCCGTCTTTTATTTTCGGAGGGTGTATTAAAGTTACTCTATTTTAGAACACGGCGGTATGGGAGGTATCACCATGTTATTTTTTATCTGCATGACCCGCCTAATATACGATTATCAAAAAAGCCCGTTTCATTTACTGTATATATGCGCTTATGAGTATGGCATATACAGTGTAGATATAGGGTCTATAGTCAAAACTACTGGATGCCCGGCTGATTACATTTCAGCTGGGCATTTTTGCGTTCTCCCCCTTTTTCATATTCGGGAGCTTTCAGAAGAAGAGCAAGCATAGGAAGCGGATAGCCACTTCCGTAAAATCGCCGTTTTCGCCTGCAGGCTACACGATGATTTTTGCTTGTTGGGAAGTATCCCAAACCCTCTTGCTTTTGAAAAAACATATCTCCACTTTTGCAAATCCCATTGCTTCCCCTGTGGTCGAGGCGAAAGGGGTAGCCACACCCATTTCCATTCCACACGGAAAGGAGGTGAACAAAGTGGAGCTTACCTCGCAAGACAAAGTGCGCATTCAGCACCGGTTTGACTCTTTCTGTACCATCGTTCTCAAATATGCTGCCCGCAATATTTACCAAGACCGTAAACGGCGGGCAAAACATGAAATAAGCTTGTCCGAAGTGAACGAGCCGCAACTCGCACAACTTTCCTATACAGATGATTTCATCACTGATGTGCAGCGTTTTACTGTTCTCGGATATGACCTTGCAATCAAAAAGTGAATTGCTGGCGGAGGCCATCCGGCTATTGCCCGAAGTGCGGCGTGACATTTTACTACTGTATTATTTCCTTGATATGAATGACCGGAAGATTGGTGAAGCCCTTGGGATGATACGCGGCACAGTCAATTATCAACGAATGAGTTCGCTCAAACTACTGCGAAAGATTTTGGAGGATATTAAAAATGAAGAGATATAAACTTTTACCGTTTGATGTTATACAATCCGCAGCCAGCGGCAATGTAGAAGCTATGAACCGTGTTATTCGGCACTATTCCGGCTATATCGCAAAGCTCTGCATGCACCCCCCTTTATGATGACAGCGGCGGGCAGCGTTATGTGGTGGATGAAGATATGCGTCGGCAGTTGTAGGCGAAACTCACCGCCGCCGGTAAGATGAAAGCCTGCAAAACAATTGTTCATGTAAAAAGTATATGTACAGGCAATAAAAATCTTGCAGATATTCTCTTTGAACTCGCAAAAGGGAGAATGCGTTTCATGGAAAAGGCGGCTCCCGTATGCTATACTGATGGTAACGGAAGTGAAAATCAATATCAGGATTGTGCTTTTTCATAGCTTCAGAGGAATGACTATGAAAGCACAAAAAGCTATATGTTGGTATTTACTGTCGCCTCTCTAGTGATGATAATAACGGCAACCAGGAAAGCATGAGTATTTCTAATCAACGCGATATGCTGCTTTCCTATATTCAAGAAAGGGGATGGCGTTTAAGAGACATCTACATCGACGACGGTTACTCCGGCACCACATTCGAGCGGCCAGATTTCATGCGCATGATTAGCGACATTGAAATGGGAAAACTCAACCTTGTCATTACGAAAGACCTGTCCCGTCTGGGCAAAAACTATGTAATGACCGGCCAGTATACAGACTTTTTCTTTCCGCAGTTTGGTGTCCGATATATAGCGGTGAATGAAGGTTATGACAGCCAAAATGCAGACAACGACATAGCACCTTTTAAGAATATTCTCAATGAAATGTATGCGAAAGATATATCCAAAAAGGTGCTTTCTTCCCGCCAAACAAGTGCAAGGCAGGGCAAGTTCATGGGCAGTCAGCCGCCGCTAGGCTACATGCGAAGCCAAACAGATAAGCATCTGCTTGTCCCTGATGAAGATGCAGCCTCGATTGTTAAACGAGTATTCAAAGACTTTGCAGACGGCGATAGCGGCAGACATATTGCCGACATCCTGAATAAAGAGGGATTTCCCTCACCGGCGGTATATCATTATGGCAAGAAAGGGAAAACGCATCCCAACCCAAAGGTCAGCAACACATGGGGGGGCAGCGCAACCATTCTGCAAATGATGAAGAACGAAGTCTATATCGGAAACACGGTACAAAACAAACGCTCTGTGACTTCATTCAAAACCGGCAAGCGCCACCCCTGACAACCTCGGACGAATGGATTTGTGTACAAGGTACCCATGAGCCGCTTGTCGATATGGAAACATGGGAAGCAGTTCAGACGCGAATAAAAAAAGAATGTCCGCCGGAAGATTTACCACACAAGTGAAGTGAGTTTGTTTGCCGGAGTACTTAAATGTGCCGACTGCGGCAGCGCAATGACATTCAACACCAAACAAATGCGCGATAAGGTATACATGGTCTACAAATGCAGTAGCTATGTCAATCGCGGTAAAAATGTCTGTTCCATCCATTCGGTTGCGCTATCCCTGCTGGAAGATGTTGTTTTACAGGATATTAGGAATAACGCGAAGCTGGCAGCATCCGAGCAGGAAAAGTTGATAAAACGGTTGATGAAGTATGGTAACCGTGAGCAGGAAGAAAAACGGCTGGCACTAGAAAAGAGCTTATGTGAAGCAAAAGCCGGATTAAGGAGCTTGACAGATTAAGCAAAAAGCTTTTTGAGGAACGATGTTCCGAAAATGTGCCCGACCAGTATATTCAAGCGATTGATGTCTGATTACGAGAGAGAGCAACAAACCATGCAAGGCAGTGTCGGTGATTTACAGGCAAGCCTTGCGAAATGTTCAAGTTCAGAAAATGATGTGTCCCGTTGTGTGGACAGCATTAGCCAGTACACCGAGATACAATCCCTTACCCGTTCTGTAGTGGTCGAGTTGATAGACAGTATCTACGTTTCGGAAAGGTACGAAAAAACGGCGAAATACATCAGGATATTCAAATAAACTACAAGTTCGCTGGCAGTATAAAACAATGAGAAAACTTGTTGATTTTTGATGGTAGGTGAAGTTCTCCGCCAAAAAAGCTAGAACGCCTTTAAATAGGTTGTTCTAGCTTTTATTTTTATCTGTGGCAACATTTTATTTTCTCAAAAAAACAAGAGCTTGACTAGTTCCTGTGATTTCAAGGCATCTTAACAATACAGTCACATGGCAGTTTTTTCGCAGAACAAGCATTGTTTAGTAAAACTCTTCTATTAGCTTTACTGCATATGCATTTCCACCAGCAGATAACGACTTTTCTTTGAAGAAGTTTGCGTTAGATTTATAGTTGCTATCCTGCAAAATTTCACAGGCCGAATCATATAATTGAGACGGAGTTATTTTTTGTTTATTTGTATTGTCTTTATGTGATTCCTCTACAAAGCCTGCAGTTATTATTCCAGTTGGGACAGCGACTAAGGCAATGCCTAAAAAGCAATAATGCCTCCTAGCATTCTGCCCGCTGATGTTATTGGGTACATATCACCATAACCTACAGTACTTAAAGTTTCTACTACCCACCAGAGACCAGAAAAGGCATTTTGAAAAGAATTTGGTTGTACTGGATTTTCAATACTATACATTAAAATAGAGCTAATAATCATAAGTATAAACACAATAAAAAGTGAAGAAATTAGCTGATTAGCATTTTTTTAAAAACATTAATTACTGTTTTTAGAGAGTTAGAATAGCGATGAAGCTTGAATAGTCTTGCAATTCTTAACAATCGAATAACTCTTAATACTCTTAAATCAACAGGAAATATAAAGGGTAAATAGAATGGTAAAATTGTTAGTAAGTCTATTATGGCCATTGGTGATTTTATATACTTAAATACTGCTTTATTTGTTGGAATAGATGAAAACATTAAGGGGGAAGTCCATAAACGTAATATATATTCAATTGTAAATACAATAACACTTGTCGTATCTATTACATTATAAATTAACATAAATAAAGGACCTTTAAAAAAAGTTTCAAGTATAATTGAGATTACACTGAGTATAATAAAAAAATAATTATCATATAAAATATATTACTGGCAAAATTATCAATACTATCATTACATATTATATTATAAATATTTTTTCTGAATTGGTTTATTATATGGCTTTTTTCATGCAGTTTTATTCCTTTTCTATATTTTATTAAAATTTATGATTTTATAAGAATCTCCTTCTAATTTCTGCCAGTATACCAATCGGTTTAATAGGTAATTCTTCATTTTTGTTGTTGTGAAAAAATAAAGGGTTATAGCCACCCTGTATATTTAAAGGCATTAATGTAACTCCGTCATTATTAAATATTATTTTTTTAATTGTATATTCATTGCTGCTTACCTGTGCTACTCCAATTTTTCCATTTTCGATAGTAGGCTGTAATTTAATAATAACAGTATCGTCATCTTTAAGTTCTGGCAACATACTGTCTCCCTTTATTTTTAGAGCGATAAATTCACCTTGTTTTTTCCATGAGACATTCATTTCCTCATAACCTAATATATCAGGTTGTTCTGAAATAGGCATGTCAGCTGTAATACTACCAAGAATCGGAATTAAGTAAGTTTTATCGTTATTTAAATGTGTACTTCCATCAATAAGCATAGTATGGAACTCTTTACCGAAAAAGCAGATAATATTTCTAAATCCTTTGCTTTAGGAAATTGTTTTGCGTTTAGCGGCATAGCATATTTTTGTTTTTTCTCCCAACTTAATTAAGGACAAATTACAATCCTTTCTCATTAATTTTAAGTTTTTAGCAAAAATATCTTTTATATTATTTAAATTAACCACTCCTCATATTTATTTTTATCATATTTTACAAAATTGTTAAATAGTTTTGCAAAATTAATAAATTGATATATGAAAAGTGTTAATGTTTTACTAAATTAGCAAAGCAGATGCATGTTGCCCAACAAGTAGACATTATATAGCGTATTGCTTGATTTATCATAAGAAGATATAGTAAAATGATTTGTACTAGGAATCTTGACTATTAAAATATAACTGGTTTGAAATCAACATAATGGAGCATTGGGGAAAGTGGTGTTATTTAACTTGTATAGCCATGATAAAATTAATAAAGCATTTTAGGTTAATTTGATTATTATAAAAATAGAAGGAGATTATTGTGGATATTATAGATTACTTACAATCCAACAGCGAAGCATGGCTTCAATATAGCGTAATAATAAACTTATGACTTGAAAAAAGACTAATTATCTGAACTTAAATCAGAAGCATTGCAGGATAGTAAAATAAAAGGCTATCTTATGGACGTTGAAAATTATCATAATATTTTAGTTAACAACCATAAAAATCCTGCGTTACCAATTCATAAACTACTGTTTTTACTTGATATTGGATTTGATACTTCTGAACCCGAAATCAGAACAGCAATTAATGAAATAATGAAGCATAAGGATGAAAACGGAATATATCAATCACTTATTAAGATCCCAAAGCATTTTGGTGGTATAGGTGAAGATGAATTTGATTGGTGTTTATGCGACAGCCCTTTATTATTGTTGGCATTACTCAAGTCAGGTGTTTCTTATGAGGAATATATCAAACCTGGTGTAGATTATTTGGCAAATCTTCCACAAGTACAGGGGTATCCTTGCACAGTATCAAAAGAGTTTGGAAAGTTTAGAGGCCCTGGACGCAAAGATGACTGTTGCCCATATGCTACACTTTTAATGCTTCGCTTATTTGCAGAGGTAACTGAATATAAAGATACAGATTTAGCTAATAAAAATATTGATGCTATACTTTCTTTACGGCAAAAATAGTCTTGAAAAACATCCATATATGTTCTATATGGGTACAGATTTTAGAAAGCTAAAAGCACCTGCAATTTGGTATGATATTATTAGTGTCACAGATTGTTTAAGCCGGTTTGAGTACGCTAAAAAAGATCCCCGATTCAAGGAAATGGTGGAAATTATTAAAGGAAAGCAAACTGCAGAGGGGTTGTTTATTCCTGAATCAGTTTACCAAAAGTGCAAAGGTTGGGATTTTGGACAAAAGAAAGTCCCTTCACCTTATCTTACATTTCTTTGTCTGAGGATTTTAGGAAGAGTTAATCAAAAAGTGCTTTAATCTTTTTTTGACAGTGTCACGTTTAGAGTCCTACCAGCTACTATTGGGCGTTTTATTGAGATTAGCAGCCTTATAGATGGAAAGTGCCTTTGTAAGGGGTTTATTGGTTTTAAGTAAGGGGATTTATATTGCAGTTGTCAATGATGTTTTTGTGTAATTCATTTTAAATTTTAATTTGACAAATAGATATCTGTTATTATAAAATTATAGCAACATAAAAATGATATGCTAATTATTTTATAAGAAAGAAGGACGTTTATTTATGAAAGGAAATTTATTATCTACATTCAAAAAACTATACTATGTTTATTACTAGTTTTTATGTTGTTTACTAGCTTAATTTTTTTCAGACTGATTCTTTAAAAGCAGAAAATATTCTTAATAATCAAACAGCAACTGTTCAGACAGAAACCGTAAATAATTTATTGCGAAATGGGGATTTTGATGAATGTAATTTTCAAGGAGTGAATCCTACCTTTGTAGTTAATGGGAAGTATGCTTGGACGGTTGATGTAATTAATACGTCAAATATCATTCCTTTGCGGAAAACCACAGCTTCTGACAATCGAATGGAAATATGGGAAAGTAATTATATAGGTGTTCCTGCACATAGCGGGAAATACTTATGTGAAATCAATGCTTATATGTTTGCTTCTGTATATCAGGTTGTACCAATGACCGAAAATTCACTTTATAAATGGTCTTTTTGGCATAGAGGTAGAGCAGGAGCTGATACTGCTAGAGTTTGGATAAATAGCGAAGAAAATAGTATGTGTGATGTTGCAGGAAATATGGATTTTACAGACAATAATAATGAATAGGGATACCATGAAGGCTATTTTAATGTTAATGATTCTAATGAAATTAAGATTGGATTTAAAGCCTTTAAAACAACTAATAATCATCCTAGCATTGGTAACTTAATAGATGATTGTGGTTTAATCAAAATAGCATCACCAACAACTCAAACTATACATGTGGGGGGATCCAGTACCAGCGAGACATTAGTGTTTTTGAAGAAAATGGATTTAGAGCGGAAAAAGCAAATCCAGTGCCTGATTTTTCAACTACGGGAACAAAACGGGTAAATATGAATATTATTGATTCTTCAAATACAGTTGTTGGATATGTTGAATCAACAGTAAATGTAATAGAAAGAGAACATACATTATCTTTCGATTTAAACGGTAGTAGCGGAATAGATCCAGATAATCAAGTAATTAAAACAGGAGACTTAGCTACTCCTGTACGTAATCCAATGAGAGAAGGCTATATATTTAATGACTGGAATACAACAGCAAATGGAAGTGGATTAGCATGGGATTTTGCAACAACAACTATGCCAAATTGTGATGTTACACTATATGCTCAATGGCAACAAAATAAGCATATAGTAAGCTTTAATGGAACAATAGGAGAAGGAACAATGGACCCTATTACCATTAATGAAGGCGAAACTCAAAATTTACCAAAAAATGAATTTATAAGTAATGATAACACATTTGTAGGCTGGGCAACAGAAGAGGGCGGAGTTGTAGAGTATGCAGATGAAGCCCTATTTACAATGGGAACAAATGATATTACTTTGTATGCTGTATGGGAAAAGATTGATCTAACATATACATTATCCTTTGATTTTAATGGAGGCTGTTGGGGAATGCCAGAAGATCAAATATTACATGAAGGAGAAAAAGCACAAGCAGTAAAAAATCCTTTCAGATTTTTTTATACATTCGAAGGCTGGAATACAGCAAAAGATGGAAGTGGAGAAAACTGGAAATTCAATAAAACAACAATGCCTGATCATAATGTAATACTATATGCCCAATGGCAATGTTGGTGGTAATGTAAAAAAAATAAAAAACCATGTTGTTATTATTTGTAGCAATTAAAATGACAATATGTATCCTAGACAGTAGTTTGCACATAAATTTATGGAAATGACAGAAGCAGGCTTTCCAATCATTCAGATTATTAATAGATATTTAGGGAAAGCAGTTGACAAGTTTGCTTAAAAGCTTAAAAAATTTAAAATATTCCTTTAGAACTAAGTAATAACTTATTATCAATAAGTAATTTATGTTGAGATCAAGACCAATTGATTTTAAAAGGGAATTCATCTGTTGAGATAACGAATAGAGAAGTACTGTCAAATATGAAGCTTTCAGATTATGTAGGTTTAGTCAAAAAGAGAGCTTGCTCCAAAACATGAATTTATATTAACATAATATACGGATGATAAAGGCAAAACAATAGTGGGCATGCAATTTAACAGGGAGTTTATCAATACGCCTTAAGATGACAAGCTATACATTATCATTTAGATTCAAAGATAATAGGGTATAAGTTTATAGGCTGGAATACTGAAAAAATGGAAAAGAAACTAAGTGGGATTTAAGTAAAAACAGAATGCCGACAAACAATGTTAAGCTATATGCACAATAGTCAAGGAGGTAATTGGTAAATAAGCTATTTACAAAAAGTATAATTAACGTTACTATTAATATGATACTAACATATCATATTTAAATTTTTAATTTAAGGTAGAACTCCCTAGGCAATGAGCTTAGGGAGTTTTGCTATAGACAGATAATCAACAAGCAAAAGAGCTAGATTAATTTCTAACATGCATCTCTTTCCAATAATTTTCTTCTTTTTTGCAATTTCTTTTTCAATGGATACTAGGTCATCTAGATTTGATTGTGAATGCATTTTTGATTCTAAACTGAATAATCTGCTTATAAAAACACTTTTGTTTAAAATATCTTGTTAGTTTTTGCTTTTAGCTAAAAAATTGAAGATTTATTATTATTTATTAGAAATTAAAATAACTACATCAACCACTTTTTTTAAATAGAGAATAACAAAAAGCCAGTCCATTGTGGATTGGCTTTCTTGCACTTAAAGAATACTTATATGAAAAGTACAATTAAGAAAATAATACAATAATAATATATCATACTATATTCGGTTGTGCAACCCCTAAATTAATATTTAATAGAATGCTGAGAATGTTTTGTTAGCTAATCAAATAAAGATTATGTGAATATTGCGTGTGTTAATTAGATTTTATTTTCACTGGTAATAAATGATGTGACTTTGTATATAGTATCAAAAAAATAATTATATTTATATTTTAATGGAGACTGGTGGAACAACTGGGATTCTAATAAAATAGCATTTTTAGGATGATTTTTTATGGTGCTAATTTTGCTTAATAATATCCACTAAAGGCTGGTAATAAAAGTATCTGTTTGCTATAATGATTGAAATAATGTACAACGAGCATTAGAAAATACTGCTATGCAAATGTGATGGTATTTAGCATATTGTATTATCAATTAAATATAATAAGGATTTTAATATTTATCAATATTATTAGGGGTGTTAAGATATGAAAAAAATATTTTAAGATTTTAGCGTTATTGTTTATGACGAGCATACTCTTAGTTGGTTGTTTTAAGGCGTTGAAATCAAATAATGCAGTACTTGGAGAACAAAGAATAGAAAAACATGATGTAGTAGTTGTTGTTGGCGGTATTTCTGGTTTGACAAGTGGCTACTTTTTAAAAAATGAAGATGTTCTGATTTTAGAACAAAAGGATACGGTAGGGGGACGTACTGTTTCTGGTGTTCATAATTCTTTTACTTATGCAAAAGGAAATGAATATTTAGGGACACCAGAAACAGTATTAGCTCAAATGATTGAGGAATTGAGCCTTGAGCCAAAAGAAATTCCTTCCCCTATGGATGCAATGTTTGATGGTAAGCATTTTTATTATGGCTACTAAGGAGAAAAAAGGTACCTAGTTGAGAATAGTAATATAAAGGATTATCAGAATTTTGTTAAACTTGTATTGGATAAATACGATGAATATAATGAAATACCTCAGCTTAACTATACGACTCAGAATAAATATTTAGACAATATTACTGCTGGTCAGTGGCTTCGTAAAAATGGCGTTCAGGAAAAATATATTAGTAAGTATAATGTGACTACAAAAGGATTGTTTGGGGCTAATATGGACGAAATATCTGCATTGAATTTTATTCCAGAAGCAGCATTTGACTATGAAGATGTAAGTTACGAAGAAACAGTTGATTATAGTAAATTTTCTGATAAAGATATTGAAAATGAGTACTTTTTAGCTAAAAAAGAAAAGTCTTCTTCATATTCATTTGAGAAAGGTGTAACGGAACTTACTAATAAATTAGGAGAAGTGTTAGGTGATAAAATAAGGAAGAATAGCAAGGTTGTGAGTGTTACAAAAAAGGGAGAGGATTATCTTGTTGAATATATGGGAAATGGTGAAAATTCACGTCAAGTACTTGCTAATAAAATTGTTTTAGCTGTACCTTCTACGGAAGAAACGAATATTGCATCAACTGTTATTACAGAAGAAAAGGCACATATTATGAAACAAATTGAATATTCCTCTTATGCAACAGTTGCACTTTTTTTCTGATACTCCTATATTTAATAAAGCCTTTGATTTATCAGTTCCAGATGGCTATTTCTTTACGGATATTTATGATGCTACTTGGATTGAAAGGCATTATAATTCTGAAAAAAGATTTAGGATATTATATTATATCAGTTTATATTGCACCAGCAAAAAGCAAAGATCGCCTTTTGGATACCATAAGTGATGCGGAAATAATACAAAATATATACAGGGATTTAGATAAGGTTTTTGAGTCAGCAAGTAGTAAGATAACTGGTTATGATATTGAACGCTTTCCTTATGGCTATACAGTTATGTCAAAAGGAGCTTATGGTAGACTATTGCAATTAGATAAATTGAATCATGGCTCATTAATATTAGCAGGTGATTATATGGTTTATCCAACCTTTGAAGGAGTCATTCAATCTGGTTATTTAGCAGCACAAAGAATACAGGATAATTAAATAATTTTCAATCGATGTGTTTTTTGCATTTTTATTTATGAAAGATTTTTATTTTGTGCTCTAAATAGTAAATAAAGGAAAGAAGTATATTTTTAATTAAAAAATGTACTTATGTGGAATATCGTTTTATTAAATTTCCATTAAAAGATAGTTTATTTTTAAGAATTGGACATTTCTAAATAGTGCCAATATAAAACCACTTAAACATGTGTTTAAGTGGTTTTATTATATTAAAAATTTATATTTTTTAAAATATGATAGTTGAGTAAAGTTTATTAGGTTTAAGAATCACTTTTTTAAAATTAAGTTTAAAATTCTAAACTTTTTATTGCAATTCTAGAATGAGATGATATAATAAAAGTTAAGAATACTAAACTTATTAGAAGAGTGATATTGGTGAAAAAACAAGATAAATTTATGATGAAAGATTACCTAATAATTGGCATTCTCGCTGTAGTAATGTTTGCTATTATGTTAGTTGTTAGTATGCTTGTAATGCCTTTTTACAATTTTCATATGTTGTAGGTTCCGCTTTAGTTACTTTTTTATGGCGCCAATTTATTTAGTGATAGTTTTTAAGGTGCAAAAAAGGGTGCTTTTCTAATTTCAACTATAATTATATCTCTAATATATATTATTATGGGTTCGCCTCAAATGTTGATTACCGTCTTACCTGCAGGCATTATAACTGAATTTATTCTATCTTATATGAATGGATATTATTCAATTAGAAAAGCAACATTGGCTTGGTCGAGATACTGTGGTATTTATAGTATTCATGGTGCGGCGATGCTTTGGGTATTGGGAAAAGCGTTTATGGAAGAAACTTTTGGCGATACCATACCTGCTGAAAGTAGAGGGCTTATTGAAAGCCTTTATTATAGTCCTGTTTGGATTGTTGTTATGGTTGCATTAGGTATTGTTCTTGGTATTGCTGGTTGCTTTTTTTGGCTATAAATTATTAAAAAAATTTTATAAAATCTGGTGCAATACAGGCAATAAAATAGCCGAAAAAGAAAATAGGAGGAAAAAATGAAAAAGAAAGATAAAATGGTAATGAAAGACTATATTACAATTGGTATTTTGACAGCTGTAATGTTTGCAGTGATGATGATAGCAGGTATGGTGGTAATGCCGTTTTTGCAGTTTGCTTACATAGCAGGCTCAGCTATAGGCTCTTTTTTATGGCGTTGATTTATTTGTTAATTGTATTTAAAGTCCAAAAAAGGTGCTTTTTTAGTATCAACAGCAATTATGTGTTTTATTTATATTGTTATGGGGACTCCTCAAATGTTGATTACAATGATACCTGCTGGTATTATTGGAGAACTAATATTATCTTACAGCAATGGCTATTATTCAATTGGCAAAGCAACATTAGCCTGGGCTATTTTTAGTGGTATTTATGGACTTCATGGTGCTGTAATGCTCTGGGTATTTGGCAGAGCATATATGGAAGAAAACTTTAGCACTTCTTTTTCTCCAGAAGCAATGGCTATTATTGCAAGTCTTTACTATAATCCAATGTGGATTATAGTCATTGTAGTGCTAGGAGTAGTTTTCGGGGCTTTAGGGTGTTTATTTGGTTACAAGTTGCTAAAAAAGCGCTTTATAAAGTCTGGAGCAATTAAAGAAGTTTATTAGTTAGGGAAAGAGGGCGTTTACTTAATGAAAAAAGTGGTTTTTGATCCAAGGACACAGGTGTTGCTTTTATTAATTGCTACGATTGCAATTTTTATTAGTAATATGACAGTTATTGTAAGTCTATTTGTATTTATGGCAATTTATCTAATAATTCAAGGTCAGATAAAGTCAGTAATAAAATTTACTATAATCTTTACTATAGTTGGCTATTTACAGTTTCTGATTATAAATACCGGTGGACAGGCAATAAGTTTTTTAGGTTTTTTCACCTCTCTTATACTTCGCTTTATGCCAATTATTATGGCGGCCAGTATTTTGAGTAAAAATCCTTCAGGGAAAATTATGTCAGCATTGCAAAAGTGGCGTTTACCAAAGAACATGTTAGTTACATTTGTAGTAAGTTTAAGATTTCTCCCTGTAATGAAGTTTGAATGTCAATCTATTCAAATTTCAGCAAAAATGAGAGGACTTTCTTTAACCAATCCTAAAAATTGGTTGCATCCACTGAATACTTTTGAGTATACAATTGTTCCACTTTTAATGAGGAGCCTAAGAATTTCTGAAGAACTAGCAGCAGCAGCTATGACTAAAGGCATTGATAATGATGAGGCTAGAACGAGTATCTATAGCTTAAAAATGAATGTCTTAGACTATCTAATAATTATTCTTTTAATTAGCAGTATCGTTATTGCAGGTATTTATAGCAATGGAGGTAGTTTATGGTAGATAAAAAGCCATTTATAGAAATAAAAAATGTATCTTTTAAATATAATGATACAAAGAGTCAATTGAAAAATATTAATTTATCTATCGATAAAGGAGCGCTTATTGTTATTATGGGACCTAGTGGTGGCGGAAAAACAACCCTTATTAGAGTTATTAATGGATTGATACCTAACTTTTTTGAAGGCACATTAGAAGGAAATATTTATCTTAACGAAAAACAAGGGAGTGAATATACTCCTTGTGAATTTGGTGAATTAGTGGGTAGTGTATTCCAAGATTCGAGGAGTCAGTTTTTTACTTCTCATGTGAGAGATGAGATTGCATTTAGTGGGGAAAATTACTGTTTTGAAAAGCAGGAGATATTAGAAAAAATTGAATATCTTTCCAATAAGTTAGGCATAGAAAATCTTTTAAATAGGAAAGTTCATGAAATTTCTGGAGGAGAAAAATAGAAGGTAGCAATTGCTTCTGCTATGATGAATAATCCTGGTGTTCTTCTTTTTGATGAGCCATCAGCTAATTTAGATATGAAAGCATCTGAAGATTTAGGGATGCTTTTAAAGTCTCTTAAGGATTTAGGCAAAGCAATTATTGTAGCAGATCATCGACTTCATTATCTTATGCCAATCTGTGATCGTATTATTATGTTAGAAGATGGAAAAATAACATGTGAATGTAAACACCTGAGGAATTATGTAATTATGACCTAGAGTCTATCTACGATTTAGGTTTAAGGCTACCTGCTATAAAGATTTTTGTTTCCAGGGAAAGACCAACTATAGAAGAAAAATAAGCAGTAAGATTAGAAAATGTTTCTACGTTTCTAGTTATCTAAATCTTGCTATAAAGAAAAAAGAAATTGTTGCGATAGTAGGCGACAATGGCGTTGGCAAAACAACCTTTGCCAAAACTCTTTATGGTTTATTAGCTGAAAAAATGGGTCAATTTATATTTCTGGAGAAAAATTGGAAAAGAAAAAGATTATCAAAATTATGGTATATTCTTCAAGACAGTGATTATCAACTTTTTTCTGATAGTGTCTATAATGAATTGTTAATGGGAACAAAAATAACAGCTGATAAAAAAGCTAAAGCAGAGAATCTTTTAAAGTCTCTAGATCTATGGGAGCTAAAGGATCAACATCCATTTTCCTTATCAGGCGGCCAGAAGCAAAGTCTTACTTTTGCTGTAGGTTATATGAGTGACGCAGATATTTTAATATTAGATGAACCGACTTCTGGTTTAGATAGTAAAAATTTATTAAGAGTAGCTGATTTAATAAATCAATTGTCAAAAGATGGCATAGCTGTCATTGTTATTACCCGTGATTATGAATTAATTCAAACAGTTTGTCACAGAGTTCTTTTTTGAAAAATCTGAAATTAGTGAAAAAGCTGTAACGGAGGTTACAATGCCAGAGATTGTTAAGAGAATGAACAGCTGACTTTTTAATTAACAAAAAAGCCAAGAATATTATTTAGTATTCTTGGCTTTTATAGTTTAATTCTCTCTTTGCTAATCCAGAGGTTAGCTAAATTAATTGCCCCTCTAAATCCCATTAATGAAGGAATATAAGGATTTAAGCGCCATTGTGTATCAGGGTTACGTATCTGTAAATCTCTGTTTTTATTGCCCTGTTCTAAAGCTTCGCTGCTGACCATTAGGATTCCTTTCTTATGGTTTTTAACAACGTTCATCCATTCTTTTTCTGTAAAATAAGGAATGTCATCACTGCCCATAATTGGGCAATCGTATAAAGCCAGTTCTTTGTTCCTGCTATTCCATAGGTTCGAGATAATAGGTAGGGTGTGTTAAACTTTTCTTTTAAAAATTTTTCAGTTGCTTCACCTTCTCGACGAATTTCTGATGTTAAAATACAATTTGTTTTCATCTTAAAAGCCCCTTTAAGGAGTCGAACAATTTCTCTAACATCTGTTTGAAAATTAAGTAAATCAGCACAGGAACCGAGAATGTTAAAAGTAGGTTGAATAGATTTTTTTATTTCAATAGTTAATGACTCTGCCAGCAATAAAAGAGCCTTTTTAATGCCTTGGTGTTGTTTTATGTTAAATCCACCATAACTAATAGGCAGTAACGGGGTTTGAGGATATAGAGGTTGTAATTCTTGACTAATTGCTACTAAATCCGTTCCAATTACCTGAGGAATTGATGACGGTAAAAGAAAGATAACTTGTGGATTATCCTTCTCAATTATATAGGCAATGCTTTCTTCAAGTCTTGATGTGTCACCTAAGGCAATATCTGTTTCTGTTATATGTGTAGAGTAGAGCTGGCATTTTATCATCAATCCCAGTCCTTTCCAATGCTACATGACTATAAAAGAGAAGCCCTATACAGCCAAATTCAACAAGATTAGCATTTTTTAGTGCTCCTTTATTGTTATTATTTTTGGCATTAACGCTATCTAATATTCTTGTTAGTAAATTAATTGTTTTTCATAACCTATTTGTCCATAAAAATCGAACATCTCAGTAATATCTAAATTTAGTTGATTTAAAACTAAAACATCTTGCTCTAAGTTAAGCATTTGACAAACATGGGGATCCCTCCCCCCTCCCCATTGAGGCTATATTCTTATTATGGACATGATCTTCTGGATAATATTTTTCCAAGTGTATAATAATAGGTTTCATACCTAAGATGCTTAAATAAATAGTAAGAGGTAGAGGAACGTCTCCCAATACCACCTTTTCCATATATTGCAATTTTCTTCATTTTTCCCTCTAATATAAAAGTAGTTTGTTATACTAACCTTTTAATATAGCAAACAAACTACTCCTGTTTTTGGAATGGGGGAATCATGAATACTCTATGGACTATTCATGAATTGTTTTCGTAAATTGCTAGGGGAGGCACCTATGTTTTTTGAAAACCCGGCTAAAATAAAGAGGGTCTTGGCAACCTACATTTCTAGCAATTTCATTAATAGGTGTGTCTGTAGTTATTAGTAGTTCTTTACTACGATTTAGACGATACTTAAGAATATAATCATGACAACCCGTATCTGTATATTTAGTAAAGATATAATAGAGTCTATTTTCATTAATCTCATTTAAGTCTGCTATTTTTGAGACTGATAATTCTTCCATATAGTGTTCGTGGATGTAGGTAGAAATTTTATCAAAGAGACTTTTCATATCGTCTTTTGTTTGCTTTTGTGCGCCTCTAAAAACCTCTTCAAGTACTTGGCGAAATAGGGTGTCAACTTGAAACTTAGGTAAATATCCTGGCTGTTTATTAATTAGCCATAGACGTTTAAGGAACTCATTTAAACGTAGATTTTGTCCAATCGTAAATTCAAAATGCATTCTAGGCAAATTTAATGATTTTGTTTCTGGGGATGTTAGGTTGTATAAAACAGAAATATACTCCCATTCTTGATTACCTAAAACACGTTTGTGAAGATTCATATTAGCGCCCACCATGAATAACTTTTCCAACCTCCGCTCTGTAAAGTGAACCTTCAAAATGGTATTCTGCCTTTCCTTTAATAGGAAAAATAAATCCTGGAAAGGGTCTTGATTTTTACCAACCTGATAGGCCGGGTTTTATTTTATAATGATAGACTCCTTCAACATGAAAACAGGTGTTGGCCAAAGGGTGTATTAATTGATTGATTTTTATTTCCATTATATGCCTCCTTGAAGTTAATAAATATAAACAATTCTTTAAGAATACCATAACATTTGTTAGAGTAGAATTCAAGGGGCTAAATAAAGAAAAGTGAAAGTTAGGTATTCATTTTTTATTCATGGAGAAAATAAGAAAAAAGAAAGGCAAAAACCCCTTAAAAAGTTGTGGGTTCTTGTCTTTAACCTAATCTCTTTCTATAAGTCCATATGTTTCAGTAGTGATATTTTTTTACATTTTCTTTAATAAAATTAGGAGGGAGTATAGTTGTCCAGCGAACAATGGCATTTTCTTGGGGTAAGAGTGTTTCAGGACTCGTTGCAGATGTCATAAAACTTATTTGATCATTTTGATCATAGAAGAATATTGTTGATTAAGTTGAAACTATTTTTTATCGCTTTGATTGAAAACGCTTCCCTTTACCTGATCAATGGATATGCTATCCCGAAGAACTATATTATTTGCATTTTCAAAGGATACATCAGTAGTTTCTAGTTTTATGTATTGAGGCTTATAATTTTTTAAATGTTCTCCGTTCCATTTTTTAATAATATAGTTTTTATAGTTAGCTTCATTAACCTTGAACTGCGAATCTACTGTTGCTGATGAAGCTAAGTATTTTGATTCTCCAGCAGTAATTGAAGTTGGATTGACGGGTAATGTTTATAGTTTGGCCTACAGAACCATTGGCTTTAATTAATTCAATATCAATACTGTATGGACGGATATCTCTATTACTAATATTTTCAATTTTGCCAACAAATTCAAAGGAAACAAATAACTCATAATATATAACGTGAGCATAATATTCCTTAATTGCAAACTCTGTAGGTTAAATGATTTCCTCAAAAATTTCTTTAGCATCGTCGACGATTTTTTTATTCTCTGAACACCCAGCAAGAGAAAAAAGTAGAAGAAAGGATAGGCATAATAAAAGTATTTTTTCATTTCATTCACCTCAAAATATTTTTGTAATATTAGTTAATACTATTTAATCATTTATTATGAGGTAAAACAATACTTTTTTAAATTATTAAATTATTTTACATGTATCACCATTTGGCTTTTCGGATGGTTATAATTTGCTGTTGAGGTTGCATAATTAAATTAATATCGCTAATTATTGACATTCTTAATCCTCCCTTGTTCAGACATTTTGTTTAATGGGTAAATCCCTGAACTTTCTTTTTATTTTTATCGTGGAAGAGAATATGTGCTTTATATAATTCATTGATAGCATTCTTAAAATCTTCAACATATGCTTCGGCTATATTGTAGCCTAAATCAGCCCGGCAGACTATTCTTTGAATTACAATATTATCTAAGTCTTTTGGAAGGGGGTAGGTTGGCACTTGCCAGCCTTTCATTAAGAGGCGGTCTGATAAACCATAAAGTGTCCATTTAATTTTTGTTTCGTCCTTTAAGCGATAGCAAACAATGGGCAGGTTACTGCCATCATTATAGATTTCAAAAAGCCCTGTCTCTTCAATAGCATTTGCAATAAAGGTAGCTACTTTCTTCGTTTTCTCCTGTATTTTTTGATAGCCTTTGAAACCATAGCGTATAAAGTTATAGTATTGACCAATAATTTGACTGGCGCTATGGGAGAAGTTAATTGCCATTATTGGTACTTCACCACCCAAATAGCTGACTTTAAAAATTAGTTCTTCCGGCAAAAAGCTTCGTCTCGCCAGAGTATCCATCCGACACCTGGATAGACTAAGCCGTATTTGTGACCGGAGGCATTAATAGAGACTACGTTTTTTAAACGAAAATCCCATTCAAGATCTGGTTCAACAAAAGGCGTGAAAAAACCACCAGAAGCTCCATCTACATGAATATAAACTTTATAATCTGTTGTTTGGTTATAAGCTTCCACTTTTTCATTAAGGGCTTTAATATCATCAAATTTTCCAGTGTAGGTAATGCCTAGAGTTCCTACTATACCAATTGTGTATTCATCTACATAATCCATAACTTTATCCATATCTATACTCATATGTTTAATGTTCATTGGGACTATACGCATTTTTACATCCCAATAGACACAAAATTTTCCCAGCAGACTTGATAGCCAGAGGAAATAACTAAGTTTGGTTTTTTAGAATGTATATTAAGTCCTAGTTTTTCAGACCTATTTTTCCAAGCAAATTTCATAGAAAGACCACCAAGCATACAAGCTTCTGAAGAGCCTATTGTAGAGGTACCTATGAATTTTTCTTTTTTATCAGCATGCCATAAATCAGCAATCATGTTTACACAGCGATTTTCCAATTCGGCAGTGCGAGGATATTCTGATTTATCAATGGCATTTTTCTAGTGTTTCTGACATAAGGGTAATTACTTCATTTTCCATATAAGTTTGGCAAAAAGTTGCTAAATTCTGTCTAGCGTTACCTTCATCCAATAGTTCATCTTTGACAATTCGATAAGCTATCCTTGGTTCAATTGATTCATTGGATAGTCTATATTTTGGAATATCTTGGTATTCTGCTCTAGAGCCAAATATAGGTTCTAGAATTTCATCTTCATCTTTATTCTTATTTATATTTTTTACCATATAGCATACTAATACCTCAAATATATTTATTCTGATATTTATAGTATACACAACGAGGTGCTTTCATTCAAGAAAGTAGTATTTTATTATAATTTTCATATAAAATTTGAAACAAAATGCTATTTTTGATATTATTCTTAAGTAAGATTAAAAAATGATAGGAGTAGGGACAGTTTTATGGAATTAGGAAGAAAACAAAGAAATAGCTATATTGATAATATGAAGGCCATCCTAATATTTTTAGTGGTAATAGGTCATTTTATTAACAGCTTTTATTATACAAGCGGCTTTTTGAAAGTTCTTTACGATTTTATTTATTTTTTTCACATGCATTTGTTTATTTTCATTAGTAGTTTTTTTTCTCAAAAAATTGATTCCTCTGAGAAAGCAATTAGGAGAAGTTTTTACTTTTTGAAACTATATATTATTTTTCAAATTTTATATACTGCTTTTAATTATTTTGTTGGTCAACATGGAACGGAGATTCCTTATACACCTCAAATTATGAGTCCCTATTGGATTACTTGGTATTTATTAGCATTTGCAATCTGGACTTTATGTATACCCTTTATTAAAGAAATTAAACATCCCTTTAGATTTATTATAGTAATGATTGTTGCAGGTTTGTTAGTAGGCTTTATTCCTGATATTGGCAGTTATCTTGCGTTTTCTAGAGTTATTGTATTTTTTTCCTTCTTTTTACTAGGCTATTTTTTACCTAAAAAGCAAATGACTTACTTTGAAAATAGCAAACAAACTAGCACTAAAATATTTTTTGGGATTATTTTTTTAGTTGCATTTATATTAATAGCAGTTTTTAGCAGCAACATGGAAACTATATCCCTTTATGGGGCTAGTTCTTATTGGTCCTTATCGAGTTCTATTTGGGAAGCCTTATTACAGAGAGGAATTAATTTAGTTGTTGCTTTATTATTGTCATTATGTTTTCTTGTAATAACAACGTCAAAGCATCGCTTTTATACTGAAATAGGTAAAAATACATTGCATATTTATTTATTTCATGGTTTCTTTGTGTTGTTAACTGGTCGCTTTCTAGCTGATTTTTTACGGAGCTTAAATGATATACTTCAGGTTGTTGCCGTTTTTGGACTAGCTATTGGAACTATAGTAATAATTAATTTATTTACTAAACTGTTTAGAATGGCTGGTTTTATAAAGTGACGATAGCTTTTGGGAAGGAGATAGGTAGATGGTAAAAATGAGATATGCTTTAGAAAATGATAAAGGGTTTTGGTTTAAATATGATGAGGAGTTAAGTGAACAGGAGTTTCTTTTAAAAATTCGAGAAAAACGGGCTTATGTAGTATCAAATGGAAATGAATCTGTTGGGATTATGCGTTATAATCTCATGTGGGATATAATTCCTTTTTTAACACTTATTTATTTTCCTGAAGCCAAGCGCGGGGAAAGGATTAGGTCGAGACGCGATGTTTCTTTGGGAAAAAGAAATGGTTGGCCTTGGCTACAAAATGGTTATGACATCTACTCAGGTTAATGAGGATGCACAACATTTTTATAGGAAACTTGTATAGGAAACTTGTATAGGAAACTTGGTTATCAAGACAGAGGTAGTCTTTTTTTAGATAATACTCCTTATGAACAGCCACAGGAAATGTTTTTGTTAAAAGTTCTTTAATAGATAATGTTAGATTTGATTTAAATCATAATAAAAATAAAAGTTGAGGCGTGGCATTAAATGCTACGCCTCAACTTTTATTATGATAATTCTTTATTTTTTAATATTTTCAGCGAAATTTTATAAGAAATTATACTCACTAGAATAGTTATAATTAGGAGTGCTCCTAAAACGATAATAGGCAATACCTTTTCTAAATTTTTATTAATGGATATTGAATTTAGTAGTGGTAGCAATAAGTATAAGATTAGCATTATTAGAGCAAGGCCTCCAAATAAAATCAATCTAGCTTTTTCTGGTCCAAATTTGAAAATAATTGGAAGAAAACCCCCATCATAATTAAGGTAATACAGAAGATGATACCTAATGTTAACATAATTTCCATAATATGTACTGTAGGGACAATAAAAGGGGTTAGATTCATTATAAGAGCTATAATGAAAGCTAACAGTAAAGATACTAATGCAACTAAAAGGGTTAAATAATATTTTCCTTTAACAATATCCTTTTTAGCAATAGGGGTAGTTAGTATGAATTCATTCCATTTTGAAGTTGTATCAAATGAAAATGAGGTTGTAACAATCATTAATGTAATAAAAATATTTATGCCATAAACCATGGAAAGTTCTTTATTTAAAAGGGTAATAGCAGAGAAAATAAGTATCATGATTAAATAGAGTTTTAAATAGCTTTTAATATTAATATAATCTTTAATAAGTAAACCCTTCATTATTTCTCACCTCTTATTAATAATAACATTATTGTTTCAATAGTTATTGTTTCAATGGTTAACTGTGTTTGATCAGCTAGCACCTGTTGCTTATTATTAACTAATACTTCGTAGGAAAAGGCATTGCTTCTATAATTAACAACGTATTCAGGATTAATTTTTCTAAAATCTTCTTCAGAAGATTTTACTAGACCATAGTCACTGAAAAGAATATCTTTATTTTCCTTTAAGATAATATTTCCATTGTGGATAAAAATAATATAATCAGCAATTTTATCTAAGTCACTTGTAATATGCGATGAGAGAAAGATGCTGTTTTCTTCATCCTGTATAAAATCCATGAAAAAATCTAAAATATCTTCTCTTGAAACAGGATCCAAACCACTGGTAGGTTCATCTAGTATGAGCGGTTTAGGTCTATGACTTAATGCTATAGATATTTTTAATTTCATTTTCATGCCCTTAGAAAGTTCTTTGAAAGCTTTGTTTATATCTAATGAAAAGCTTTTCAAATAATTTTCATATAGATTTGTATCCCAATTTTTATAAATATGTTTCATTACAGTATTGATTTCTTTTAGCTTAGTATTCTCATAGAAAAAAGGATCATCTAAAACAACGCCAACCTGTTCCTTAATTTCTTTTTCATCTTTGATAGAATCCAAGCCTAATACCTTAATTTGACCTTCATCATATTTTATTAGATTGAGAATAGCTCTTAAAGTTGTAGTTTTTCCTGATCCATTTTCACCTACAAAACCTACAATGGAACCAGAAGGTACCTCCAAGTTAATATTTTTTAGGGTAAATCCAGAATAATGTTTTGTAAGGTTTTTACTTCAATACTATTTTTCGTTTATCTTCTTCTCATAAAGTGCTGTCATTACTTGATAGAGATCTTTAAGTGATAGCCCACTTGTTGTCCCTAGTTGAATAGCTTTTTCCAGATGGATTTTAATCGTATCCAGCTGCACCTCTTTTACTTTTTCCATATTTTTTTCACCTATATAGTAGCCTTTCCCTGGTCTTGAAATAATAAATTCTTCATGGGCAAGTTCTTCATAAGCCCTTTTAGTTGTAATTACACTGATTCGCAATTCCTTTGCTAAAAATCTTAGGGAAGGTAGTTCGTCTCCTTCTTTTAATTCACCTGTAATTATTTTTTGTTTTAATTGGGTGATTATCTGCTCATAAATAGGTTTATCGCTGGAGTGGCTTATTATTATATTCATGAATCCTCCTCTCCTTACTGTATATGTTGAGTATATACGGTAGTTACAGTAGTGTCAATATATTATTAAAAAAATAATAAAAAAGGAACCACTAGGTGTAGTAGTTCCTTCGATAATTATAGTTTTAAATAAAAAGACTTAGAATTAGTTTAAATATTTGGATATAGAAGTACATTAATCCAGCGCCCCCTAAAATGCCAGTTATAAGGCGTCTCTTATTTGTTGAAGGCAAAATACCTTAGAAAATTGTAATAGCCAAAATCAAAAAGCATGATTGAGCAGCCTATGAGGGCTATAATGGGTTTAATAGGTATTAACATAACAAGGGGTATTGCTAAAATGTAGCTAATAATAACGCCGGTGCAACGAGCACAGACTGGAAACTGGTAGCCATTAATAAAAAACTTCGATCTGGTTTCTGATGGCAACCTATTCTTTTGCCAAAATCCATCCATTTGAGCCAACGCTCCATTAGCTGTTAAACCGTGAATGACAGGCTATCACATTCATAATAATGACGCGCTGTCTGGAGCCGGCTATTTCCAGCACCGCAGAGACCACAGAGAAGACCTATTGGACCAAATAAAATATAACCACAAAAACCTTCGCCCGCACCATAACCTTTTGTTGTAGTATCAACTTCCTTGACTAAATGTACATGGTCGGATTGACAATTTGGACAGTTCATAACATCACCTTCTTTAAAATCTTATTATCATTATACAGGGTAATTGTAAAATTGACAAAGGTACTTATGAATGATTTTTAGTATAGCGTCTTCCCTTTTTTGGCTGCCGCCTTTAGTTTTTCTTCTTTGTTTTTTATTTCTTCTCCAAATGCATATTATTATACATACCAGTATTATTAAAACAGCTGCAATTAAAAGCATTAATTGAAAAGATGAAAGCTCACTAATAAACTCAATAAGAGAAAATGGTGCAGCTACAAAAGCCACATTTGGGGGGCTTCATGGCCTGGTAAGTATTGTCTTTCTAAATTTGTTTTTACTTTGTTACTCTCAAGAGTTAGTGGAATATCTTGATTTTTTGGTACACAATCCCAAAAATCCTCTTCTGTTATAATTTTTTGTTCATTGATGATATGTTTACCTTTAGGTAAAATCATTTTATATTCATATTCAGCAAAGGCTTTTTCCATAATAGCATTACCAATTAAATGACGAATATCTTCACCTGCTTGATCTTCCCATGTTGAGACGCCTAAGACAATTTCTACTAGCCTAGTATCGCCACGTTTAGCAGTTGATGAATAGTTAAAACCTTTTAAGGCAGAACCTGTTTTTATGCCATCTGTTCCTTTCAAACCATATTTAGCACCCTCAAGGGAATGCTGATAGGTATCAAATTTTTCTTCAAAATGGGTTCCTTTTTTAACCACAATATTGGGAGATTTAGTGTGATTTAATAAATCGGGATAGTTTTTAACAAGATAAGTGCATAACAGAGCATAATCTGAAGCACAAGTCATGTTATCATTAGTTAGAGATTGATTAGTTGGTTGATAAGGGGTTAATATTTATTAATAACACCAATAGTAGCGTTATAGTATGTGGTGTTAGTCATTCCTAAAGCAGTTGCTTTCTCATTTAAAAGAGCCGCATATTTATCTGGATTGGGTTCAATTAAATCAGCAAGCATATAAGTAGCAGCTGCAGAAGAAGGCACAATAATTAAATCAATTAGTTCACTTACTGTATAGCTTGCTCCTGGCAAAATCTTGTTATTACTTAGCGAGTGGCGACTGGAAATATCTAAATGTTTTTTATTGGCAGCTACGACTGTATTTATGTTAAATTTTCCTGCTCCAATAGCCTCATAAGCTAGCAACAGAGTCATTAGCTTTGACATACTTGCTGGAGGCAATAGTTTATTGGCATTTTCCTGCCAAAGGATTTGTCCTGTGTTTATTTCAGTAATAATAGAGCCGGCAGGTTGATATTTTTCTTCAAGTTTAAATCCTTTTTCTCTGGCAACATCAATAGCTCTTTCAGCTTTTAGAGGTGTGGCTGGGATTATGGCTATCAGTGCCACAAAGATTATAATTAGCCAATTTTTAAATATTTTTTGCTTCATAAATATAAGAAATCATTTCAGTTGACATAATAACAGCTGAAATAATTATAGCATGAATATTTTAGCCTATCAACTTCATAAAGACTAAATGATTTTCTAGGCTTTGGGCGTCAGGCAGTAAAGGTTTTTTGATATATAATGAATAGTATATACTTTGAACCTTAAATGAATATTAAATTTTTAAAAATATTTTTGTTGACATATAAATAAGAACAGTGTAGTATTATAGTGTCGAAGACTATAGTAAGGTGGTTGCATTATGAATCAAGTAAAATCAATCACAACTCAATACTTTTATTTTAGTGGCGTAGGCTATTTTTTTAGCTTAGGTCAAATTTTAATGAAATAAATATAGTATTGATTAGAGTCGGAGAATAAGAATATAAAAATGTAAAGTTGTAGTGGTAGAGACTCTTTTAAGAGTCTCTTTTTTATGCTTTAAAGAAAATTGGAGGAATGAAAATGATTATTGTTTTTAAGCTAGGTACTAACGAGGAAACCCTAGGAAAAGTCAAAGAACTTGTTGAAAAGCAAGGCATTGAAGTAAGTGTTACAAAAGGCGCACAACAAACTATTTTTGGTTTAATAGGTGATACTAGTACTATTAATATTGGTCAACTTGAAATGAATGATGCTGTTGAGAAAGTAATGAAAATTCAAGAACCTTTCAAAAAAGCTAATAGAGCTTTTCATCCGGCTGACTCTGTAATCAATATTGATGGACAAAAAATAGGGGGCGGTCATTTTACAATTATAGCAGGACCCTGTGCTATTGAAAGTGAAGAACAGTTTATGACCATTGCTAAAGCAGTCAAAGAAGGTGGTGCAAATTTCTTAAGAGGTGGTGCCTTTAAGCCAAGAACATCCCCTTACAGTTTCCAAGGATTAGGAAAAAAAGGTATTGAGATTATGGAAATGGCAAAAAAAGAAACAGGCTTACCAATCATTACTGAAATGATGTCTGCAAAGCAAGTTGAAAAATTTGGTGATAGAGTTGATGTAATTCAAATTGGGGCACGTAATATGCAGAACTTTGATCTTCTAAAAGAAGTTGGAAAGTCAAAAACTCCTGTTCTTTTAAAAAGAGGACTATGTGCTACTTATGAAGAGTTTTTGATGGCAGCTGAATACATTATGGCTGGTGGTAATGAAAATGTAGTTTTTTGTGAGAGAGGGATTCGTACTTTTGAAAGCTGGACAAGAAATACTTTAGATGTAAGTGCAGTTCCAGTTATTAGGAGAAAAAGTCATCTGCCAATTGTTATTGATCCAAGTCATGCTGGCGGTATTAACTGGTTAGTAGAACCACTCTCAAGAGCTGCTGCTGCCATTGGTGCAGACGGTATTACTGTGGAGGTTCATAATAATCCAGAAGAAGCTATGAGCGATGGACAACAATCATTATTACCTGAAACTTTTGCTAAAATGGTAGATAAAATTAATGTGTTACGTAAAGTAATGTCAGAGATCGATGGATAAAAAGATAGGAATTGTTGGGTTAGGGCTCATTGGTGGTTCCGTAGCACTCAGCCTTAAAGGCAAGGTGACAAAAATAGTCGGCGTAGATACTAATGAAGAAAGCCTTAGACTAGGACTAGAAAGAGGCGTAATTGTAAAAGGGTCTACAAACCCAGAAATATTAAGAGAAGTAGATATTGTTATTTTAGCACTCTATCCCAAAGCTATCTTATCTTTTTTACGAAAACATAAACATATTTTGAATCATAAGCAACTGATTATTGATGTTGGTGGTATAAAAAAAGGAGTTGTAGCTGAAGCTCAAGCTATTTTAGGTGAAGGGGTTGAGTTTCTAGGAACACATCCTATGGCAGGAAGAGAGGGAAGTGGTTTTTTAAAAGCTAGAGAAGAGCTTTTTCTCGGCTCCAATTTTATTATTACCCCTACAGAAAGAAACGGGAAGGCCTCTATACACTTAATAGAAAAATTAGGCTATTTATTAGGTGCAAGCGCTTGTTATGAGCTATCTCCAGAACTTCATGATCAGCTTATTTCTCATACAAGCCATTTGCCTCATATTATGGCCTGTGCCTATATTAGCAATTATCTTAAGGACAGTGACAAAATTATTGGGGGTAGCTTTAGAGATGTTACTCGAGTTGCCAAAATTAATGAGAATCTTTGGAGTGAACTTTTTTTAGCCAATAAAGAAGAGAATATTAAGGAGATTGAGCATTTAATTTTACGTTTAGATGAATTGAAAAATTATATTGAATTAGATGATGAAGAAAACATCAGAATCTTTTTAAGAAAAGCTCGAGAGATTAAGGAAGGATTAGACCAGTGAGACTAGAAGTAAACCTAGGTATAAATAGTTATGGTATTACAATAGAAAAGAATAGCCTTAAAAATTTAGGCGAGAAAGTAAAGTCTGTTTTTAAAGGTGAGAAAATTGCTATGATTACAGATGAAAATGTAAATGGCTTTTATGGGCAGCTCGTAGAGCAGTCTTTAGTAGATGCAGGTTTTTTTGTAGAGAAGTTGGTTTTACCACATGGTGAAAAAACCAAGACTCTAGATAGTGCCATTATTCTATATAATAAAATGTTGGCGGCAGGCATCAGTCGAAAAGATTTAGTAATAACTTTAGGCGGTGGTGTTATTGGTGATTTAGGTGGTTTTGTAGCAGCTACCTATTTAAGAGGCATTGATTTTATTCAGGTGCCAACTAGCCTACTTGCTCAAATTGATTCCAGTGTAGGTGGTAAGGTTGGGATAGATTTACCAGCGGGGAAAAATTTAGTAGGTGCTTTTCATCAACCAAAAGCAGTTTTTATTGATAGTAGTACACTAGATACCCTTCCTACTAAGTTTTTTATTGATGGCATGGGAGAAGCAGTTAAGTATGGTGCTATTTTTGATAAAGATTTATTTGAACTAATGAAAAAAAATAGCTATAGGAAAGAAAACTTTGATTTTTTAGATATGGATGAACTAATTGAACGCTGTTGCTTTTGGAAGAAAACAGTAGTTGAAGAAGATGAAAAAGAAGCTGGCAGAAGAGCGCTTTTGAATTTTGGTCATACATTTGCTCATGGCATAGAAAAAATGGAAGGATATGAAGGCTATACTCATGGAGAAGCGGTAGCTATTGGGATGTGTACTATTACTAAGGGCAGTGAAGCTTTAGGTTTAACTAAACAAGGAACCTATGACTCTTTAAAGGAACTTGTTGTTTCCTTAGGCCTACCAAGTGTTTTTTCAGCTGAAAAAAAAGAGGCTGTTTTAGAGGCTTTATGGTATGATAAGAAGGTAGTTGGTTCTCATATAAATCTTATTTTACTAAAAGAAATAGGGATAAGTTATATGCAGGAAATGACTAAGGAACAAGTTGAAGAAATATTAAGTAAAGGATTGTAGAAGAGAGATGAAAAGTAAGATCACATTATTACCTAGCCAATTAGAAGGCGGTGTTACCATTCCACCATCTAAAAGCCTTGCTCATCGCTATTTAATTGGAGCAGCGCTAAGTGAGGGTCAGAGCTTTATAGAAAATATTGCTAAGTCAGTTGACATTGTAAGTACTATTAATGCCCTTCAAGGTATGGGGGTTTTATTTTTAGAAGAACCTATAAATGATAATATTAGCAATTATGTAGTTAAAGGTGTAAGACGCCCCCTTGTTTCAGGCAATGGTATTTTTGATTGTGCTGAATCTGGTTCTACTCTTAGATTCTTAATTCCTCTCCTTCTACTAACAGGAGAGGAAACTACTGTAATTGGTAGAGGTAAACTTGTTGAAAGACCGTTAGATGTCTATTACGAGCTTTTTGATTTGAAAGAGATTGACTATCAAAAAAATCAAGGGTTGTTACCTTTAAATCTTAAAGGTAACCTGATTGGTGGAATATATCCAATAAGGGGAAATGTAAGTTCTCAGTTTATAACTGGACTTCTTTATGCACTGCCTTTAGTGGCTGAAGATTCCGAAATTATTTTGACAACACCTTTAGAATCTAAGCCTTATGTTGATTTAACATTAGCTGTTTTGAAAGATTATGGAATTGAAATTAATGTGGCTGCTGATTACATCAGTTTTAAAATAAAAGGTGGGCAGGAATATAAAAGTGGTACCCATAGAGTTGAAGGGGATTATTCACAAGTAGCTTTTTATGCAGTTGGTGCAGTGATTGGCAAAAAGCCAATTACTTGTTATGGATTAAAAGAGGATTCACTACAAGGAGACAAGGCCATTTTATCAATTATTGAAGCAATGGGTGGCTCCTTAGAACAACGACAGGAAGCAATTGTTTTTTATCCCTCTAAAACAAAAGGGATTACCATTGATGTTACAGAATGCCCAGATTTAGTACCGGCTTTAACCTTGCTAGGGACATTAAGTGAGGGAATTACTCACATTATAGGTGCTGAAAGACTGAAGATTAAAGAGTCAAACCGCTTAGAATCCTCTGCTAGTGAACTGAATAAGTTAGGTGGAGAGATTATCGTTGAGTCTGAAGGATTACTGATTAAAGGGGTTCCTAATCTAGGTGGCAATGTTGTGGTTGAAAGTTGGAATGACCATAGAATTGCTATGACACTTGCTATGGCAACCCAGAGAATAGAACACCCAATAACGTTAAAAGGATGGGAAAGTGTAGAGAAATCTTATCCGAATTTTTGGGAAGACTATAAAATGTTAGGAGGCACTGTTAATGAATAGCGTTTATACTGGCAATATTACCTTGTCTTTATTTGGAGAATCCCATGGTAAAACTATTGGTATTGTTATGGATGGTTTACCGCCAGGATTTAAAATTGATGAAAATTATATTAAGTTAGAAATGAATCGTCGAAAACCAGGACAAAATAAAATGAGTACACCGAGAAAAGAGTCTGATTCAGCGGAAATTGTCAGTGGTCTTTTTAATGGGTGTACTACAGGGGCACCGTTGTGTGGTCTTATTTATACGGGCGATACAAAAAGTAAGGATTATGGTGAATTAGTTGAAAAGATGAGACCAGGACATAGTGATTATTCAGGTGCCATCCATTATAGAAACCATAATGATTACCGAGGTGGCGGTCATTTTTCTGGACGTTTAACAGCACCACTTGTATTTGCTGGAAGCATCTGCAAACAATATTTAAGAGACATGGGTATTACAATTGGTTCTCATATTCTAAAAATACATAATGTAGAGGATAGATCTTTTCTGATGGAAGATTTAACTCAAGAAAAATTAGAATTATTAAGACATAAAACATTACCAGTTATAGCAGATTCAGATTCTCTTGGTGTAGAAGAGAGAATGGAAGCTTGTATCTTAGAGGCTAGAAAGGAAAAAGATTCAGTAGGTGGTATTGTTGAATGTGTGGCTATTGGATTACCGGCTGGATGGGGAAATCCATTTTTTCATTCAATAGAGAGTGAAATGGCTAGTCTTTTATTTTCTATTCCGGCTGTTAAAGGCGTCAGTTTTGGAGCTGGTTTTGAAATAGTAGATTTATTTGGTTCAGAAGCAAATGATGCTTTTCAAATGGAAAACAATAGCATTGTTACAAAAACCAACCACAATGGAGGTATTCTCGGTGGTATTACTAATGGCATGCCTATCATTTGCAAAGTTGCCATTAAGCCTACACCTTCAATTAGCAAGGCTCAAGAGACGATTAATCGAGTAACAATGGAAAATACGATATTAACTATTGAAGGACGACATGATTCTTGTATTATTCCAAGAGCAATTCCAGTTGTCGAAAGTGCAGTTGCAATTACTTTGTTTAATGCCTATTTGGAGGATAAAAAATGGAGTTAGATTTAAATGAAATAAGGAAAACAATTGATGAAACAGATGAAAAATTAGTAGCCCTTTTTGAGAAAAGAATGGGTTTGGCAAGTCGAGTTGCCACCTATAAAAAAGAAAGAAATCTTCCTATTCTGGATTCTAAAAGAGAAGAAATGGTTACTGAAAAAAATGTTCTTCACTTATCTAATAAAGAATATGCCCCCTATTTAGAAGATTTTTTAAAACAGCTCATGCAAATAAGTCGTTCTTATCAGAGCACCCTATTAGTTAATGAAGCCACAACTTGGCAATCTGTTTTAGGCAATCTTCCAGTTTCAGAAGTTACTAAAAACCCTAAAGTTGGTTATAGTGGTACGGTTGGTTCTTATGGAGAAATGGCTGCTTTAGATTATTTTAGAGATAGTCAACCTATTTGTTATCAGACATTTGAGGAAGTTGTTAATGGGGTTTTAGATGGCAGTCTTGATTATGGTGTAATTCCTTTAGAAAACACATCAAGTGGCGGTGTGTTAGATGCGGTGCGCTTGCTTGAAAAATCACCTGTTTATATTGTAGGTGAAGCAGCAGTAGCTGCAGAACACTGTTTGTTAGGTATAGGCACAATTGATGAAATTAAAACTATCTATTCTCATGTCCAGTGCTTTTTACAATGTAGCGAATATTTAAAGGATAAACCTTGGCATCAAGTTCCCTATTTTAATACAGCTATTAGTGCTGCTTATGTTAAAGAAAGGAAGGATCCATCTAAAGCTGCAATTGCTAGTAAACGGGCAGCAGAAGTTTATGGTTTAAAGGTGCTAAAAGAAAATATTTATCATAATAAAAAGAATTATACGCGATTTGGTATTATTAAAAAATCAATGGAAGTATCAGATGAGGCTAATAAAATTAGTATTGATTTTGTTTTAGATGATAAGCAAGGTTCTCTTCACCCTATTATTAAAACCATTGCAGAACATCATTTAAATATAATGAAAATTGAGTCTAAGCCAATGTTGGGAACACCTTGGGAATATGTCTTTTTTATTGATTTTTCCGGTAATTTAAGAGATAATGAAGTCAAAAGAGCTTTACTTGAAATTAAGGAAAATAGTAAGGAATTTCATTTCAAGGGAAATTATATTGAAAATACAGGGGGATAAATATGGGAACGGAATTTGAAATTAAGTTGGGAGTAGAAAACGAAACTCTTATGAAAGCCATTTTAAGTGATTCGGCAATTAATAGTCTTGGGGAATTTTCCATTGTTTCTATGCACGCCTATTACTACGATACAGCAGCCCTTGATCTTTTAAATGTTAAATATTCACTTCGTGTTAGAAAAGAGAATGGACAATACGTTGCTACATTGAAAACAGGTCATTTTTCAGAAAGCAAAGGTGTGTTTTTTAGAAATGAGTGGAATGTGCCTTTAAAAAACAAAGAGTTCTCTATTGATGTTTTTGAAAAAGAAAAAGAAAACTTGAAGGACATTACTAAAGGAGAAAAATTAAATGTTATTTTAGAAACAGATTTCATTAGAAGAAAAATGGACATTGAGTTTGGCGAGTCTTCCTTAGAGTTAGCAGTAGATCATGGTCGTATTTCTTCTGGTAAGCGGCAGTCTCCTATTTGTGAAGTAGAGGTAGAATTAAAAGAAGGCAGAGAAGAAGATGTCTTTGGATTCATTGAAACGTATTTGAGTAAATATGGTTTGCCTATGGAAGAGAAAAGCAAGTTTGCTAGAGGAGTGTCTCTTTATTTAGGCATATAGTCATAATGAATGTTTATGTAATAATAGAAAAAATCATAGTTTCATGGTATACTATGCAGTAATGATAGATAATAAATTCACTGGAAAGGTGTAATATTATGATTAACTATAAACATTTGTTGGCATTTGTAACTGTCGTAAGAAAAAAGAGTTTTACAGGCGCAGCCAAAGAACTCTATATGACTCAGCCTGCAATTAGCTGGCAGATTAAAAACTTGGAAAATGAAATTGACTTGGTTTTGATTGAACGCAAAGAAAGAGGCACTAAACTCACTGAAGCAGGCAAGCAATTTTATATGTATGCTGAAAAGATTATTAAAGCTCATGAACAATTAATTGAGGAAATGAAACAACTTAAATGTATGGAAAAAGGTAGACTTTTAGTAGGAGCTAGTACTGTGCCTGGAGAATACATTTTACCAGCCTATATGAGTCGCTTTAAAGAAGCCTATCCATTAGCAGATGTTTTTGTTTCAACAGGACCATCGGAAAATATTGGTGAACAATTACTAAGTGAGGATATTCATATTGGGGTTGTAGGTGCTAAACTTGAAGATAGTCGTATTGAGTCTACAGCGTTTAAAAAGGATAAGGTTATTCTTGTTGCAAGTACCGATCATCTTTTAACTGAATTAGAAGAAGTAACTCTAGAGGATGTAGTTAAATACCCGCTGGTGCTTAGAGAACGTGGCTCTGGTGTTAGAAGAACTATAGAAGAGACTTTAGATAAACATAACTATAAATTGCACCATTTCCCATATTATGTTGAACTGAGTGGCAGTAGAGCAGGGATTA
The DNA here is from genome assembly GCF_001584725.1 of endosymbiont 'TC1' of Trimyema compressum. NCBI lineage: Bacteria > Bacillati > Bacillota > endosymbiont 'TC1' of Trimyema compressum. The sequence goes on from NZ_CP014606.1 coordinate 123,768, forward strand.
CAGCTGTAAAGAATTCCAATGCTGTTGCTTGGGTATCGAGTATTGTTGCTAGGGATAGTATAGTTTTAAATGAAATTAAGGAAATACCAATTAAATATGTTGATTTAAACCGACAAATATATTTGATACATCATAAAATTAAAACACTGAGTCCTTTAAGTGAAACTTTTTTAAATTTTATGCTAAAACAGAAGGATTGAAAATGGAAAACTTAAATAAGTATTATGAAATAATTGCTAAAAATAATGGGGCTACTCTATTTGGAGTAGCCAATCTTTTACCTGCAAAAGAATATATTAAAGAAAATTATGATCCTCGATATTTAAATTTAGATAAAGCCATTGTTTTAGGGGTTCCTTATCCAAAGGAAATTGTAAATGAATTAGCCCAAGGGCCTACTCATACTTATCTTTATTATTATAAAATTTTAAATACAAAGCTTGATGACCTAGCATTACAAATAGCTATTCATTTAGAAGCGGAAGAGGTCATTGTTCCTTTCCTATACCTGCATCGCAAAGAGTAACTGATAGCCGTCTAAATGGTATTTTTCTCACCGGTTAGCTGCTCATTTGGCTGGTTTAGGTTGGATTGGAAAAATGCTTCACTAATTACAAAAGAATATGGTCCTAGACTTCGTTTAGTAACTATTCTTACTTATGCACAATTACTTTGCAATGAGCCTTTTGAAGGAGATTATTGTGGAAACTGTACTGCTTGTCAAGAGGCCTGTCCATCAGGCGCAATTCTAGGCGCCTCTTTTAAGGCTACTGATTCTCTTGAAAAACGGTTTATTGGAGAACGCTGCGATGTTCATTTAAGTAAAGTTAGAAATACATTTGAGAAACGTATATGTGGTAAGTGTTTAAGTGTTTGTCCCCATGGAAGATAGGAGTTATGTGAAATGGAATATACCAAAAAGAATGTTTGGGATGAAGTTGAAGATAAAAATTCAATTTTTAAATTTAGTAAAGGCTACTTATCTTTCTTGACAGCTGTAAAAACTGAAAGAGAAGCAGTTAATTATTTAGAAGAAGAAGCAAAAAAAGAAATTATGTTGATTTAAAGACCGTAGATAAATTGCTAGAAAATCAACCTTTTTATTTTAATCATAGAAATAAATCCTTTTTTTATGGGAACTATTTCTGGCTTGCTTAAAGAGGGAATGCATTTTCTTGGTGCTCATATTGATGCACCAAGATTAGACATTAAAAGTCAGCTTTTATATGAAGAAGAAGGTGTTGCTTTGTTTAAAACCCACTATTATGGTGGTATTAAAAAATATCAGTGGGTTACAATGCCTCTATCTCTTCATGGCGTAGTTTACAAAAAGATGGTTCAAAAGTTACTGTTGCAATCGGTCATAGAAATACTGATCCAGTATTTACTATTACAGATTTATTTCCTCACTTAGCTAGAACACAAATACAAGAAACTATGGAGAAGGGAATTAAGGGTGAACAACTCAATGTTTTAGTTGGCAGTATGCCTGTTGAAAAAAGCCAAGAATAAAGAAGAAAAGGTAGAATAAAGAAATTAATATTAGACTATTTAGGAAAAGAATATGGCATAGAAGAAGATTTTTTAAGAAGTGAATTAGAAATTGTACCAGCATTTACACCGAGAGATGTTGGTTTGGATAGAAGTATGGTTGGTGCCTATGGACAAGACGACAGGGTTTGTTCTTATACATTAATGGAAAGTTTGTTTGAATCTAAGTCTCTTAAAAAATCTGTGCTAGCTTGTTTTTTGATAAAGAAGAAATTGGCAGCAGTGGTGATACAGGGGCTAAATCAAGAGTTTTAGAGTATCTTGTCACTTTATTAATTGAGAAAATAGGAGAAAAAGTTGCTCCTCTAGAGGTTTTATATAATTCAAAGGCCTTGTCTTCAGATGTTAGTGCTTGCGATGATCCAAGTTATCCAGGCGCTTTTGATAACTATAACAAGGCAACTATTGGTAATGGTGTTGTTATTTCAAAATATACAGGCTCAGGTGGTAAATACGATGCTAACGATGCCAGTGCAGAATATGTAGCTGAAATAATGTCTATTTTAGATAAACATAACGTTATTTACCAGTTTGGAGAATTAGGAAAAGTTGATGAAGGTGGCGGTGGAACTATTGCTCAATATCTATCAGAACTAGGAATGGAAATTATATATATATTGGAACTGGTTTACTGAGTATGCATTCACCATTTGAAATTGCTTCAAAAGGCGATATTTATATGACGTATTTGGCAAAAAGGTTTTATAGAAAGTTAGGAAGGTATAGGTATGATTAAATTAACACAAAAAGTAAAAGCAGCTGGTTGAGCAGCAAAGGTGGGGCCGGGGGTCCTCAGTGAAGTACTAAAGGATTTAAGCCGTTTTGAAGACCCGGCAGTGTTAGTTTGTGGCGATACCTATGATGATGCTGGTGTTTACCAGTTGACTGAAGATATTGCATTAGTTCAGACAGTAGACTTTTTTACACCGATGGTAGATGATCCTTATATGTTTGGGAAAATAGCTGTTGCCAATGGTTTAAGTGATGTTTATGCTATGGGAGGGATTCCCAAAACTGCATTGAATGTAGTAACATTTCCAGTAGACTGTCTGGACGTCAGTATTTTAGGGGATATTCTAAAAGGTGGTGCTGACAAGCTGAAGGAAGCAGAGGTTTCGCTTTTAGGAGGACATACAGTTGAAGATGATGAGCCTAAGTATGGGGTTTCAGTTACTGGTATTGTTCATCCAAAAGGCATTTGGACTAATGAAGGTGCAGCAGTTGGAGATGTTTTAATTTTAACTAAACCTTTGGGAACTGGTTTAATTACGACGGCTATTAAAGGAGAACTAGCAACTACGGAAGAAATAAATGAGGCGTCTCAATCAATGGAAACTTTAAATAAGCTAGCAGCAGAAGTAGCGCATAAAGTAGGCCAGGTTCATGGCTGTACGGACATTACAGGTTTTGGCTTTACTGGACATCTTCTTGAAATGGTAGGAACAGCCTCTATTTCATTTTTAATTGATTCAAAAAAATTAAATTTTTTACAAGGTGCCCTAGAATATGCTAAAATGGGTTTAATACCAAAAGGCGCAGAAAACAATAGACGTTTTGTGAATGATAGAGTTGATTTTAAGGTAGAGGAATATATGGAAATGACTTTAGTTACCCCAGAAACATCTGGGGGGCTTGTTTTGGCTTTTAATAAAAATCAAGCAGAAGATTATTTAAAAGAAATGCAAAAAAGAAATCAACTAGCTTATGTCATTGGCGAAATTATACCTGAGAGAACAAAAAAACTTATAATTAAATAAAATAAAGGAAGGTGTCATCATGAATGGTTACAAAAATATTGTCGTTGGAGTAGATACATCACCACAAGCCTATGAGGTTTTTAAGAAAGCGATGGATGTTGCTAAAACGGAAGGTAGTACACTGCATATTGTTTCAGCAGTACCTTTTATTCCAGATACAGATGTTATTAACACAACCATTGAACTAGGTGTAACACCTAGTGTTCGACAAGAACAGGAATTTGCTGTAGAAATAAAGGAAAGAAGAGCAATCCTGGAGACTTACGTTGCCGAGGCTAAAGAATACGGTGTTGAAACAGTAACGCTTACTATTGAATCTGATCACTCCAAAAACCTAATATTAACAGAATTAGAAGACTTTGAAGGTGCATTAATTGTTATTGGTGCCAGTACTAAAACACCATTAAAACGTTTTATGATTGGTTCGACTGCAAAATATTTAGCAACCCACGCACCATGTAATATTTTAATAGTAAAATCCTATATGTAATATATTTATAAAAGGGGGAAAAATGAAAGTTGCTACTAAAAAAAGGTTAAAGATCTTATGAATAGATGTTTATATGCTTATCCAAGACTTTTTTGGGAGTTTTTCATTTTCTCATTCTTAGGTTGGATTGTAGAGACTGTCTATGTATATGGAATGACTGGGGAATGGACTATGAGAGGTACATTAGCTTATGGTTTACCAATTATTCATATTTATGGACTAGGTGGACTCATTATAGTTTATTTAATTGGCAAACTTAAGAAGAAGCCTATTGTATACTTTATAGTCAGTGCCATTGTTTTGAGTTTAGTAGAATTAGCTGGTAGCTATTATGAGCAATATTTTATTGGAGAAAGAACTTGGGACTATGCAGATTTACCCTTTAATTATCAAGGACGAATATCCTTATCAACTGCATTGGGGTGGGGAACATTAGCATTTTTAGTTGAGTATATTATTTATCCGGAAATAAGGTGGTTAATTAATAAAATCCCTAGATTGATTTTAATTTACTCATCAATTATTTTGACAATCTATGTATTTATTGTTACAATCCTCAGATATGTTGTCTTTCCAGGTTTTTATTAATGTAAAAAAGCAGTTAAATCTTAATTAGGAAAAAGAACTTTAGATTCTTTTTCCTAATTTTTTTATTGAGGTGAGAAAATGATAAAAAAGAAAGAGGCAATATAACAGTCTTTTTAGCACTATTTTTACCTATCTTTTTTTGTTTTTAGGAGCATTGGTGGATATTGTTTCTATTAAGTATACGACTAATATTTTAAAGGAAACATTGTATGGTAGTTGTGATAGTATACTGTCTCAATACAATCAGCCACTGCGAAATCAATATAGCTTATTTGCCTTAGGAGACGCCATAGAATATTATGAGGATCAGGAAGCTTTGCTATTAGATAATTTTTATGGAAAGGATATTACATTAGAAAATCATAGAATTGAAGTACGGTTACATTTAACAGGAGAGGTTCTAAAAAACAAGTTTTAGAAGAAATGAAAATAGATGGCTTTATTGAAATAAGAAAAACATTAATAGATAAAATAAGTTTCATAAATGATGCTTTAGATTTAGAGAAATTACTGACACTTTTAGGCGAGTCTAGCGGTAATATGGAAACTGTTATTAAAGAAACTGTGGCTGACAATGTTCACGCTATTAAAGATTTAGAAGAGCGGAGAAAAATGGTGAAGGTGATTTAGATGAATTAATTGAGAAAATGTATAAAGAGAATAAAGAACTTTTAATTTTAGCTGAAGATATTAAGGATGGAGAATTAGAGGTTTTAAATAAGGATGAAGAACAAAATACTGGGAACTGGCTGGAGAGCTTTAATATACTGAAGGAAGTTTTTGGAGATGAAGCTGATAATCTTGAAAACGCTAAGAAGAATCCATTAGATTATTTTAATAAAAGTAAAAGGAGACAACAAAATCTATTGAGGAGGTATTAGAAGGTGCATTTATAGACTTTAGAGACCAACTTTTATTAGATGAATATATTTTGAAGAGTTTTTCTACCATGATAGGAGAAGGGCGTGGTGATGTGGAATGGATTATGTCAGGAGAAGGTGGAAAAGGAAAAGTTGTTTTAGAACTATTTTTAATTCGTTTTCTTTTAAATGGTGTAGGTTATATGACAATTGATCCGAAAAGCCCACCAGAACCTATCAGTCGTCTTCTTTATGGTTTGATAGGAGGATTACTAACAGGTATTGCTGATTCTGCAACGTTATTAACTGATGAAAATGGGATGGTGCCTTTTGTGCATATTGTTCCTTCTGGTACAAATATTTGTGAATCATTTCAATTGAGTTATAAAGATCATTTAAGGGGAATGCTTTTGTATCGAAATGAAGATGAAAAACTTTCAAGGGTTCAGACATTAGTCAATAAAGATTTTGGAGCTGAATTATATACAGGCTTTAATTGTGAAGGGACGGTGTCCATTAATTTACTTTTTTTAAAGTGTTTACCAGATGGAACTAAAATACTAGATTGTGAAATAGTAGGAGGTCGTTATTATGTATCCCAAGCTGTTTCAAAAAATTATTAGAAAAGAAAAAGCTAGCTTAGTTGTTGAAGCTGTTATTTTGTTTCCTATTTTTCTGATGCTTATCATTGCATTTATGGCATTAATTCAAATTAATACATTATCCACTTATTTTCGCCATAAAGCTGAAGTGGCCTCTCTCGAAGTTATTACCTTTAATTTAGTTGGAGAAGAGCTGTTAGAAGAATCAGTTTTCATAACAATAGATAAAAAATTTAATATTAGTTATGAAAAATTTAGACAGGGGCTTCTGGAAATGCCACTTATTAGAAATGAGAATTTAGAGGTTATTATGGATTTAAGAGGGAATAGAATTCAGATTGATGTTGTTTATAATATGCCTTTTTGTTTAATTAAACTTATAGAATATCTGAAAGGATTGTTAGAGAACGATGGTAGATAATATGGTCATGGTCAGAAATGGTTATGAGTTAGTAATTTCAGGAAAAAATCCATTAGACAAAAAGGATTATCATCATTTAATTGAAAATAGGCTAGATGAATTAGTACCAGTTTCCCATCATCAAGAGGGGAATACCTATGTTTTAGTTTATGATTTAGGTATTGGTTATTCTATTGGTGAATTTTTAATAGAAAGGAAGATACCATAACCCTCCAACAGATTATTTATTTGTTGGAAAAAGTAATGTACCTAAAACAGCAATACTTTTTTAGATGAAAATAAAATATATACTTCTTTATTCCCTCTATTACCAAGGTTCTTTTATGGAAAGGATTTTTCAACTAGTGAGCATGTTCTTTAAACATAAGGAGTGGTTTTCTATATACTTACAAAAAGTAAATCAGTATACTCCTTTTGTAACATTAGAAAATTATTTTGGCTTAATGAATTTATTGGAAGACTCATTAATTGAAAAAGGAGAATTAGATGAAGTTTATAGACCTTTTACAACTGAATCCATATAAGAGTATGAGACACTTATTGAAAATAAATTTACTAAGTATTTTTCTTATACATACATTGTTAATATTTTAAAAGAAAAAACCTTCTTTGGTTAGGGATTTCCATTTTATTTTTAATAGGCTTTTTAATAGGATTAATTTTGTTTTAGTTGACATTTTAGCTACTCAGTGGTAGTATGTTTTAAATAAGTTTTAAAATAGATTTAGCTAAGGAGTGAGTAATGATGAGAATAATAGGAAAAACAGCTATCGTGACAGGTGGAACTGCTGGTATTGGGAAAGAAACGGTGCGACGTTTTGCAGAAGAAGGAGCCAATGTTTTTTATGGGAAGACGAGATGTTGAAGGTAAGGCTCTTGAAGAAGAATTAAGAAGCCAAGGTAAAAATGTTATCTATTTTAAAAGCGATGTAACTTGTGCAGAGAATATGCAAGAGGCTGTAGAAAAAACCTATAATGAGTTTGGTTCCATCGATATTCTTTTTAATTGTGCAGGTACTGCAGTGAATGGAACTATTGAAACTGTAAGTCCTGATGATTGGGATTATATTTTTCAGGTAAATGTTAAGGGGCCTTATTTATTATCAAGAGAAGCATTACCTTACTTAAGAAAAAGCAAAACTGGTGTTATTATTAATGTTGCGTCAACTGCTGGGGTAGTAGGTGCTCCTTTTTTACATGCTTATAGTGCCACAAAAGGCGCTTTAATACAAATTGACTAAGAGTATGGCCATAAGCTATGCAGAGGATAATATAAGAGTTATTGCACTTTGTCCTGGTGCAACTAAGACAGACATGATGGATGTTGTAGATCAATCTTTTTTAAACAGAATACCTATGAAACGTATGGCAACAACAAAAGAGATAGCTGGAACAGCAGCTTTTCTTGCCAGTGATGATGCAGGTTTATTACTGGAGCAACTATTTTAAGTGATGGAGGTTTTACAGCTATTTAAAAACCATTGACATTTAATATATCCTTTGTTAGTATTAAAGAGGTGTTGCCGAAGTGGCGGAATGGCAGACGCATACGACTCAAAATCGTACGGGAAACCGTGGGGGTTCGAGTCCCCCCTTCGGCACCATAAAAGCTAGGATACCTTTAAATAGGCAATCCTAGCTTTATTTTTTATCTGTGGCAACAATTTTTTCAATTACATTATGGAATCTATTAAATTGTTCAACAGTCCAGAATTGCATTTCTTTTTTATTTTTAATTTTCACATTTCCAATGACACGGCAAGGATTATTTTTAGTATTATAGTACATCAAGCTGTGATTAAATGCAGATGACATAATGGTATGTAAAAAGCCTAGGGGATTGATTTTCTCTAGGCTTTTTTATTTTTTCATTGAATATATTCTTAATTTTAGATGTGTTCTAATCATAAGGCTATTAAATTAAAATAGATTGTTTTCTTTTTTTGAAATTATTATTGACAAGCAAGCATATTATAGAGTACACTGAAAAACATAATAACGACTGGCTAAATATTTAATGTGAAAGAAGGGAAAATCATGAAAAGTCAAAGTCTAGCCATGTTTAAAAAAGCTATTATGTGTCTATTGATAATAGCAATGTTATTCACTAGTTTGAGTTTTACTCAGCCTTGTTCATTAAAGGCGGAGGAGCCTGTAACTAATCAGACGGAAAAGCCTGATACTATTCAAGAGCAAGTTGTACAGGTTAAAGAAGAAGCCTCAATTGTAGGCTTACAACCTTTAGAGAATATACCCGCTAATCAGTGTCAGAAACAGGAAAAAACTTATTGATAAATGGAGGATTTGAAGACTCTTATGGTTCAATTAGTAATATTGGTGTTACGCAAGTAAGCGTAAATCAAAGTAATGGATGGCATGGAATACCGAATGAAGATAAGATAATGGTTTGTAAAGACAAAGGCCGTAGATAATGGAATTCCAAGCCATAGTGGAAAAGTTTTGGCAGAAATTAATGGTAATTTTCCAAATACTGGCTTTGCATCATATTATAGAACTATTCAAACAGAAAAGAATTCTTTGTATAAATGGTCATTTTGGCATCGAGGCAGACATGGCATAGATACTGCTAGAGTTTGGGTGAATAATGAAAGTAACATAGTAAGTGATGAAAATGGAACAACTGAATTTCTTGATAATAATTCAGCTTGGGGATATCATCAAGGGCATATAAACCCAGAAAATTCTAGCGAAATTAAATTAGGGTTTCAAGAATATAGAGTATCAGATAATTATTATTATAAATGGTAACTTTATAGATGATTGCAGTCTAATAAAAATAGCATCACCAACAACTAAAGTAATAAGTATAGGTGACTCAGTACCAGCTGACAGCACACTAGTATCCTTTGCAGAGAACGGGTATAGAGTAGTAAAAGCAGATCCGGCACCTGATTTTTCAACTACAGGAATAAAACAAGTGAAAATGAATATTATAGATTCATCTAATAGAATAGTTGGAAGTGTTGAATCAACAGTAGTTGCAATAGAAAGAGTTCATATATTATATTTTGATTTAAATAGTAATAACGGAATTACTCCAAATAATCAAGTAATAAGAACAAGAGATTTAGCAAGAGTTGTAGATAATCCAATAAGAGAAGGCTATACATTTAGTGGATGGAATACAGAAGCAGATGGCAGTGTGGATTACAGTGGGATTTTAATAAAACAACAATGCTAGGTTATGATACAACCTTATATGCCCAATGGCAACAAAATAAGCATACAGTAAGCTTTAATGGAACATCAGGACAAGGAATAATGAACCTTATTACCCTTATTGAAAGAGAAAGTCAAAATTTACCAAAAAATGAATTTTTAAGTGATGAAAATACTTTTATAGGTTGGTCAACACAAGAAGATGGAAATATAGAGTATACTGATGAAGCACTATTTACAATGGGAACAAGTGATGTTACTTTGTATGCGGTATGGGAAAAAATTGACATAACATATACATTAGCTTGGAAGAATGTCAATAGAGTAGATAGAAAAAGTGAAATTAAGTTTTAATAGAAGTGAAAAAATAGTCTTCTTTGGAATTAGGAGAAAGAATGTTATTAGCAGAGTGGGGACGTATAGGGGGTTGTAGAAGCCCTCAATGTGTTCAAAGCAGGAAAGCTTAATTTGAGCAAAGGAAGAAAAAGACCTACGAAGAATTTCTTCTTTTTTCATATATTTAAAAAGGACTCAACGACAGCATTGTCCCAAGGATGAGAAAGCTTAGAAAAAGATTGAATGATACCAAAAGAATCAAGGAGCTTTCTAAAGATAAAAGAAGTATATTAGGAACCTCTGTCAGAATGAAAAATAAGAGAAGTAGAAGGTTTTTGAGAATAAAAGGCTTTGATAAAAGTATCCTTAACAAGAGAAGTATCAATTTTAAGAGAGAGCTTCCAAGCAATAATTTTACGAGAAAATAAATCCATATTTAGGTAGTTAGGGCAATCAAAATTGGGAATAGACCTCGGATGAATAAACCGAAGTTTGATAGTAGGCATTTTAGGAAGATTCATGTCAGTCATCAGGCGGCTCGCTCTACCAATACTGATGTTGATGCCATAGTCATAGGAAAGAAGAGCCTTAATCTTAGATGGGCCAATACGTCTCTTAGTAAGATGACAAATCTCCGAGAATAAGCTGACGGAGTTTTTAATTCTCAATAGTTCTAGGAGAAAGTTTTTCCGAAAAGTATTTGTAATAGGAGCTGCGGTTCACTTTAAGGACATGACAAAGAAAAGAGATAGCGTGCTGAAAACGAAGGGTATGAACAGCCATTAATCTTTGTCTGAGTGAGGCGTGAATATGGCAATTGCTTTTTTTAAAATGATATTTTCCTCCTAGAGTCGAGCATTACGCTTTTGAAGATCCTTAATCTGCTTATTTGAAGATCCTTAATCTGCTTAGCGGTTAGAATAGTATCATCATCAATTCTAACCTGAGAATAAAGTTTAATCCACTTGTGTAAAGCAGACATGGAGACACCATATTCTTTAGAAAGTTGGGATTGAGTTTTACCGTTTTGGTGTAAATTAACAATACTTTTTTTAAATTCTTCATCGTATTTCTTGTAATTATTCATAATTTTATCCTTTCTTATGTGTCTACTTATTTAAAACATGTTTCACTTTTTCCTGTCTACTTTTTTAGTATATGTCCAAGAGAAGAAGACATTAAAGGTTTTTGGAATTGTTGCTAAAACAATAACTGTTTTGCTATAATTGGTGTTATAGCAGTTGTTTTATTAATCAGTTTATCAAGATATTCCAGCGAGATAAGTGAAATTATGTTTACCTATAATGCTGTTAATAATCGTTTTTATGAACCTGTTGAGAATAAAAAGGCTTTACAAGGAGTGCCAAATGGTATTGTCTCATCATTTTAGATGATCCTTACTCAGAATATTTTAACAAAGCAGAATTCGGAAATTTTGTTAATCAAATATCTGGCTCATATGGAGGCGTTGGTATTCTTTTAGGCAAAAATGCTGCTGGCTATGTTGAGGCGGTTAAGGCTTACTCTAATACACCAGCAGAAAAGGCTGGGGTAAAAGAAGGTGACTTATTTTTACATGTTGGTGACCTTGATGGAATGGGAAAAAGACTGAAGAGATTAGTGGGATTTTAAAAGGGGAACCTAATACGGAAGTAGCAATAACTGTTTTTAGACCATCTGAAAATAAGGAAATTAATCTTTCCATTACTAGAGAAATAATAAGTTTACCAAGTGTTTCGGGAGGTTTCCTAAAATCTGAATCAGATACTCTTTACGTAGAAATACCTTCTTTTGTTGAAAATACAAGTAGTGAGCTGGAAACTCTAATAAAAGGATTGGATAAAAAACCGAAGAAAGTTATTTTGGATTTAAGAGGCAACGGTGGTGGATTAGTGGAACAAGCTATAAAGGTAGCTTCATACTTTGTTCCTGAAGGAGCCGTATTATATGAATTAGGCAGAGATGCTAATTCCCTTGAAACATTTAATGTAAGTGGCGCTAACTTTCTAGATGTACCACTTGCAGTTTTAGTTGATGGCAATACTGCTAGCTCTTCAGAAATTTTAGCTGGTGCCATTCAAGATAGGCAATCGGGTAAATTAATTGGAGAAACTACTTATGGGAAAGCCGTTATGCAATCTGTTATTCCAACTCCAGCAGGCGGAGGTATTCGTCTAACCACAAAGTGCTATTTAACCCCTAATAAGAGAGATATTAATAAAACGGGTTAAAACCTGATAGAGAATTAGTAATGACAAGTGAAGATTTCTTGAAAATTGATAGAAAGAACTTGCCAGATGAAAATAATGATTTAGCGTTAAAGAAAGCACTTGAATTTTTTAATGAATAGTAGAGGTGTAAATGAATAAATTTAAGCTAAAATCACCTTTTAAACCAAAGGGTGATCAACCTAAAGCAATTGATGAGTTAGTAAAAGGAATGGTGGGTGGAGATGTCCACCAAACTTTATTAGGTGTAACAGGTAGTGGTAAGACATTTACTATGGCTAATGTAATTGAAAAAGTAAATAAACCAACTTTAATTATAGCCCCTAACAAAACATTAGCAGCTCAATTATGTGGGGAATTTAAAGAGTTTTTTCCAGAGAATGCAGTTGAATATTTTGTTAGCTACTATGACTATTATCAACCAGAAGCTTACATTCCTAGATCTGATACTTATATAGCTAAAGATAGTTCTATTAATGATGAAATTGATAAATTGAGACACTCTGCAACCTCTTCTTTATTTGAAAGACGGGATGTAATTATAGTTTCTAGTGTGTCTTGTATCTATGGTTTGGGTTCTCCAGAGGATTATAAGACATTGCTTTTATCTTTAAGAGAAGGCCAAGAAATCTCACGAGATGAAATATTATCTAAATTAGTAGATATTCAGTATACTAGAAATGATATGAATTTTATTAGAAATACATTTAGAATTAGAGGGGATGTTATTGAGATTATTCCAGCTAACTTATCGGAACAGGGCATCCGTGTGGAATTATTTGGAGATGAAATAGAAAAAATGTATGAGTTTGATATTTTAACAGGTGAGATTATGGGGAGAAGGAAACATGTAGCTATTTTCCCGACAAGTCACTATATTGTTTCTGATGATAAAATGCAGAGAGCAGTTAAAGCTATTCAAGAAGAACTACAGTTAAGACTGGCATATTATAAAAGTGAAGGAAAACTTTTGGAAGCCCAAAGACTTGAAGAGCGTACTATGCATGATTTAGAAATGATGATGGAAGTTGGTTATTGTTCAGGTATTGAGAACTACTCAAGACACTTAACTGGTAAAAAACCAGGTGAAATGCCTAATACTTTAATAGACTATTTTCCAGATGACTTTTTGTTAATGGTAGATGAATCTCATGTTACTGTACCTCAAGTTGGTGGTATGTATGCAGGAGACCGTTCAAGAAAAAATGTTTTAGTCGACTATGGTTTTAGATTGCCTTCTGCTCTTGATAACAGACCTTTATCTTTTGAAGAGTTTGAAGGAAAAATTAACCAAGCTGTTTATGTTTCTGCTACTCCTGGAAATTATGAGGCTACACATAGCACAAAAGTTGTTGAGCAAATTATTCGCCCAACGGGGTTATTGGATCCTGTAGTTGAAGTAAGACCGATAAAATATCAAGTGGATGATTTACAATCAGAAATAGAAAAAAGAATTGCTATAAATAATCGAGTGTTGGTGACTACTTTAACAAAGAAAATGGCAGAAGATTTAACCAACTATTTTGAAAATAATGGTTTAAAAGTACGTTATTTACATAGTGAAATTAAAACCATTGAAAGAATGGAAATTATCCGTGATTTAAGGATGGGTGTTTTTGATGTTCTTATAGGTATTAATCTATTAAGGGAAGGTCTTGATATGCCAGAAGTATCATTGGTAGCTATTCTTGATGGTGACAAAGAAGGATTTTTAAGATCAGAGCGCTCACTGATTCAGATTATAGGTAGGGCTGCTAGAAATGCAGAAGGTAAAGTTATTATATATGCGGATAGAATGACGGATTCTATGGAAAAAGCTATTGGTGAAACCAATCGAAGAAGAAAAATTCAAGCAGCGTATAATAAAGAACATGGAATAAAACCAGAAACTATTATTAAAGAAGTTAGAGATATTCTTGAGATTACCTATGAAGGAGAAGCAGAACAGCAGCGAAAATCAATAGGTAAAATGAAGAAACGGGAAATGATGAAGTTAATTAAGGAGCTTGAAGCTGAAATGACTAAAAAAGCTAAAGCATTAGATTTTGAAGGCGCAGCTGAATTAAGAGATATGATTTTAGAATTAAAGACTAGTTTGTAAAAACACATTGCTTTTTAGATTCAAAGGCTTTATAATATAAGTAACAAAGTGGTCATGAAGCCCGACGTATATCCTCAGTAGATAGCGATCTACTGAGGGTTTTTATATAAGCTTAAGAATTTAATTATGAATATGACTTGAAGGAGTTGTTGTAATGAAACAATTAATTAAAAATGCATGGCTTCTAACATTTGATGAAAACTGGAAAGAATACAAAAATGGACATGTATATTTAGAAGAGGATAAAATTGTCGATGTAGGTGACAGTCTTGAAAGAGTAAGTAAATATGATAAGCTAGCAGAAAAAGTAATAGATGCTAAGGGACGTTGGCTATTGCCTGGTATGGTTAATGCTCATACCCATATGTTTCAAACATTCCAAAGAGGATTAGCAGACGATAAACCATTAAGACAGTGGCTTTTTGAAGAAATATATCCTTTTTGTGAAATTATGGAAGAAGAAGATTTCTATTTATCAGCATTAGTAGGTTGTCTTGAAAACTTAAAAAATGGTTCTACCTCTGGAAGAATGTCAATAGAGTAGATAGAAAAAGTGAAATTAAGTTTTAATAGAAGTGAAAAAATAGTCTTCTTTGGAATTAGGAGAAAGAATGTTATTAGCAGAGTGGGGACGTATAGGGGGTTGTAGAAGCCCTCAATGTGTTCAAAGCAGGAAAGCTTAATTTGAGCAAAGGAAGAAAAAGACCTACGAAGAATTTCTTCTTTTTTCATATATTTAAAAAGGACTCAACGACAGCATTGTCCCAAGGATGAGAAAGCTTAGAAAAAGATTGAATGATACCAAAAGAATCAAGGAGCTTTCTAAAGATAAAAGAAGTATATTGGGAACCTCTGTCAGAATGAAAAATAAGAGAAGTAGAAGGTTTTTGAGAATAAAAGGCTTTGATAAAAGTATCCTTAACAAGAGAAGTATCAATTTTAAGAGAGAGCTTCCAAGCAATAATTTTACGAGAAAATAAATCCATAATAACACAGAGATAAGCAAAAGAGGCATTTAAATTAATATAGGTAATGTCACTAGCCCAGACTTGATTGGGCTGAGGAACATTAAAATTTTGATTTAGGTAGTTAGGGCAATCAAAATTGGGAATAGACCTCGGATGAATAAACCGAAGTTTGATAGTAGGCATTTTAGGAAGATTCATGTCAGTCATCAGGCGGCTCGCTCTACCAATACTGATGTTGATGCCATAGTCATAGGAAAGAAGAGCCTTAATCTTAGATGGGCCAATACGTCTCTTAGTAAGATGACAAATCTCCGAGAATAAGCTGACGGAGTTTTTAATTCTCAATAGTTCTAGGAGAAAGTTTTTCCGAAAAGTATTTGTAATAGGAGCTGCGGTTCACTTTAAGGACATGACAAAGAAAAGAGATAGCGTGCTGAAAACGAAGGGTATGAACAGCCATTAATCTTTGTCTGAGTGAGGCGTGAATATGGCAATTGCTTTTTTTAAATGATATTTTCCTCCTAGAGTCGAGCATTACGCTTTTGAAGATCCTTAATCTGCTTAGCGGTTAGAATAGTATCATCATCAATTCTAACCTGAGAATAAAGTTTAATCCACTTGTGTAAAGCAGACATGGAGACACCATATTCTTTAGAAAGTTGGGATTGAGTTTTACCGTTTTGGTGTAAATTAACAATACTTTTTTTAAATTCTTCATCGTATTTCTTGTAATTATTCATAATTTTATCCTTTCTTATGTGTCTACTTATTTAAAACATGTTTCACTTTTTCCTGTCTACTTTTTTAGTATATGTCCAAAATACGCCTGAAGATCAAGTATTGTATGAAGGGGATAAAGCGTGGAATGTTAATAGACCTTTTAGGTTGTGTTATAATTTCAAAGGTTGGAATACAGCTAAAGATGGATGTGGAGAAAACTGGGATTTTAATAAAACAAAAAATGCCAGGGCATGATGTAAAACTATATGCACAATGGCAATGCTGGTGGTAATATAAAAAATATAAGTCAATATTGCTACTGTCTTGATATCAATAATTTTTATTGTGATTTTTTATTTAAGGTAAAACTCCCTAAGCATTATGCTTAGGGAGTTTTATTATATTATGGAACAAAGACCCTTATCCAATAACTGAATGAAATTTAGAATTTTATTAATTATTTTAATTTGGATAAAAATAGAGAAAAATGAAACTTTTTATGCTTGATATGCTTCTAATTAACGTGAAAGAAAAAAGGAGGAGAATATGAAAAAAGAAAAACAAATAGAAAAAGCAATTCGAGGAAACAAAGCTGCACTTGAAGAATTGCTTATTCATATGCAGGAGCAATTATATCGAACAGCCTATATTTATATGAATAACAAAGAAGATGCATTAGATGTAGTACAAGAAACAGCATGTAAAGTTGTTGAATCTATCAAAAGTTTAAAGGAAATCAGATATTTTAAAACATGTGTTATACGGATTTTAATAAACACGGCATATACTGAATTAAGAAAAAGAAAAAATGTTGTTTCATTAGAAGCAGTTTATCAATTAAAATCTTCTAATGAAATGGAGGCTACTGTAATTGAAAGGTTAGAATTAAATAGTCAACTTAAAAACCTAAAAACAAAATATAAAACAGTTATTTTGCTTTATTATTATCATGACTTGTCTATTAAAGAAATTGCTTTTACAATGGATATCCCAGAAGGAACAGTAAAAACTTACTTAGCGAGAGGAAAAGAGCAATTAAAAATCAATATTAGAAAGGAAGAAGAGTATGAAAAATGTTACAACAGGAAATTGATAGTATTGAAGTGCCAAAAGAAGTTACAATAGCTATAAAAAAGGGATGCAAAAAAAATAGGAAAAAGAAAACTTTATTTAAAATAATGGTTAGTGGAATAAGTGCAATTGTACTGACTGTATTAATGGTAGCTGCTATGCCATCTATTTTATCATATTTTCCTACTATAGATAAAATGGAGGACACAATTGGTAGTAAGCTAAAAGCTGAAGGAAAAATAACTCCCCAAAATATTACAGCAGAAGATAAAGGGATTACAATTATTGTAACAGGAAGTTATTTTAATGGAGGACAAATAGGCGTTCTCTACAGTGTAAAGGGATTGCCTAAAGACTGCTCTTCTCCAGAAATTGCAAGTGAAATAAAAATGAATGATGAAAATCTGCAGTTTGCTAATGAGACAGGGCGTGGAACAAATAAACTATTTAAAAAAGATCAAGACACTTATGAAGGTGGGTTCACTATGAGCTATCCAGGTGAAGTAGCTGGAGAAAATTTTACGCTTCCACTTGAGATTAACAATATCTTTGAAGTGATAAATCCGGAAAAGAAAGGTGCTTCATTAAATATAAATGGAAGTTGGAATTTTAATATTCCTATAGGAACGATGAAAGTAGAAATTACTAATGTAAATTCTGTTAAAAGCCTTCCTAATATGGATATAGGTATTAGTAAAATTATAAAAGGAGAATATTGTACTAGTATAGATTATTATGTAGCAAGTAATAAAGAAATATTAGATGCAGATTTATATAGTAAAAATGCATCTACAGGTGAAGAAATTGGTGGGGTTTTTATTTCATCAGGTGCAGTTGTGAAAAAGAAGAAGATATTAGGGGTAATAAAACAACATTTAGAAATCTTATTGAAAATAAACCTAATATTACTCCGGGTAAATTATCCTGCACTATGAATGTAGTTGAAAAAGGAGATGAAGATGATGCTCTTTATTGTCCAATTGGAGCGTTTCCTACTAGTAATCACACAGGCAATCAAGATTATTTAGGCTATAGAATTGAAGGGGATAATATTTATCTGAAATTTAAAATTAATGGAAATGAAAAATATAAGGAAAATCTAGAAAATGGTAAAGATATATTTAGTATTGGAAGTGAGGATTATGTAAAAAATCCCAATTATCCTAATGAAGGATATTTTGGTATAAAATATTTTGATGAGTTAAACTGGTTAGATAGAGAACAAGGAATTGCTGAAGTTAAATTCAATAGTAACAATACAATGTCTGATATTCCTAAATCTCATTCAAGTAAAGACTATTTTAAAATTGACAGTGCTTACATCAGAATAGGTATTCTCAATTCTAATGTTGAAATTGATGGTTTAGAAGTTAATATGGGTAATTAAAACATAATTAGGAGACAAATTTAAAGCATTTAGTCACCAAACGATGTATTTATTGCATAAGAAAAATATATCCGTTAGCCCTAGGAGAAATAAATAAGGGCTACCATTAAATAAAGAATGAAGAAAAAGGAATGCTTTTTAGGAAATTAATTGAGTATTCAAGATTCATAATGTTATATATAATTAATTGATACAAAAGATAGTAGTTGCTGTGAATATTTGCTATAAGAAATGTATATAAATAATTAATTAAAATTTGGATTAAAATAAAAAAACTATAGTTATATATATGAACAGAGTAAATCGCTTGTTTAATTCAAAATAAACAAGCGATTTTAATTAATTGAGAGTATGCTTTAGATTTATAGGATTTTTGTAATAGGTATTAATGTTGATTTTTTAGTAAAATATTTCATGTGTTTAGTATCTTTTTAACATTCTATAGATTATAAAAAATGAAAACATTTTCTTAATATTTTTTTAAAAAAACTTGTATTTTGATTTTATGTGCAATATACTAAAAAAATCGGTTGTATAAAAATACAAAAAAGGAAATAGATATAAACAATATCTGTGGATAAATATAACATACTTTTTTTATTTATGCAACCCTTTATTATTATATTTAAAATAAAAAAATTAATAGTAGCTCTCAAGGCATGGAATAAAGTAGCCATATTCAAAAATATTAGATTGAGAGGCCTATTTATTATAAAAGGTAAAGGAGAAATTGTTATATGTTTGAAAAACTTTTTAAGTTAAAAGAAAATAACACTACAGTTAAAGTTGAACTTTTAGCTGACTTCACAACATTCTTGGCCATCGCATACATTCTTGGTTGTAAACCCTGAGATATTGAGTATTGCAATTAATGTTAATGGGAATCCTCAAGCATATCTGAGACAATTAGCTTTTGTTACAGCATTGTCGGGTGCCTTTGGCTCTATTCTAATGGCGATTATGGGAAATTTACCAGTTGCATTGGCTCCAGGTATGGGAATGAATACTTTTTTGCTTTTACAGTAGCTGCTCCAGTTGCTATGGGCGGAATGGGATTCGCTTGGCAAGAAGCTTTAGCAGCAGTATTTTTAGCAGGAATTATTTTTATTATTATTACGGTAACAGGTCTTAGAGAAAAAGTTGTTCGTGCAATCCCTAATTCTCTTAAATCAGCGGTTGGTGTTGGAATTGGTTTTTATTGCTTTTATTGGCTTGCAAAAAATCAGGTATTATTGTTCAAAATCAAGGTACTTTTGTAGCTATGGGGAACTTAACAGATCCAAAAGTATTTCTTTCAATTTTTGGTGTTTTAGTTATAACGTATACAATTGGTGCAACTAATAGTATTTGGGATTTAGGGGTTAAAATTCCTCAATCTATCGTTTCTTGGACACCGCCAGTTGAATTTGTTTGGTCAATGTTTTGGTGCTATACCAGGTTTGTTTTCAGCTGAGAAAGTTGCAAGTTCATTAACTGTAATTGCAACAGTACTATTTGTAAACTTTTTTGATACAACAGGGACTTTACTTTCAGTAACAAAGAGAGCAGGATTAATAGAAAAAGATGGACAGCCGAAAAATATTGGAAAAGCATTATTTGCAGATTCAATTACAACGGCTGTAGGTGCTGTGATGGGAACTTCATCTGTTACAACATGTGTTGAATCGTTAACAGGTGTTGAAGTTGGTGGCAAAACTGGATTAACATCATTTTTTACGGGGATTTTTTCTTAATAGCTATTGTTTTTGCTCCAGTTTTTGCTATTGTAAAGCCTCGGATTACGGCGCCAGCACTTATTACAGTTGGCTGTCTCGTGGCTCAATCGTTTGGAGAAATTGATTTCAAAGATAAAGAAACTACGTTTGCTGCATTTATTACAATTATTATGATGTTATTAACATTCAGTATTGCAAAAGGTATTGCCTTTGGATTTATTGTTTATGGGTTTTTAATGCTTGCTTCAGGTAGAGTAAAAGAAATTCCAGTGCTAAATATATGTATTAGACATTCTTTTTATTTTAATATTGGCTTTAAACTAGAGATTGAAAGATTATTAATAGCTCTCAAACAATCTAATATTTTTGAATATGACTACTTATCTGTGATATAAGGATTAATTTACAGTATAATATAAAACGATACATAATTGTTAGAATTATTTACAAAATGGAACTGTATTTTAATATAGGAAATTTAATATAGGAAAAAATAAGCGGTTTGATGTTTTTTCAAATCGAATAAATGAACAAAAACAGTAATGTGTATTAGCTATATTTGATATTTGCTATATATCATTGAAGCATTGTACTAATGCAACATACAGAGAAAAGATGATTAAGTTAAGCGTATTTATAACATGCGAATTATTGATTTTAATAATTCAAAATGTCAGTAATGTCAGAGTTTTATATAGTAATAAAACAATTTATTATATTCATTTTTCAGAAAGATTTCAGGTGCTAAATGTAAAATTATAAGAGATTTAAGAGATTATTAATTAATATTGCAATTGTTTTTATTATTGTACTGGCTTTGAGGAACATTCTAATTTTTTGGCCTTTTTGTTTGGGCTATATTTCAAATATGTTGCTTTTAATAATAATCTTTATCTAGCAAATGGTATTATTAATTTTATTATGGGACTTTTGACTTTTTTATTGCTATACGTTTGTATAGAAATGTAGAAATAGCTTGGTATTTAATAGTTGTTTTATTATTATTTTCTTTATATATGAGACTTTTTCATTGACATGAGACTTCATTACTGATTACAGTGACTAATATTATGATACTATTTATTTTATTGTTTTCAAAAAAAAGATTTTAAACGTAAAGTATCCTTGTTAAATATAAAAAAGCCATTAAAGTTTTTATGGGGTTAGTTTTCTTTTTTATTGTTAATATAATAGTATTAGAATTTATATTTAGAAACCAGATGTTTGAATTGGTTAATATATTCAAAATATTTTTTCTTTTAGATTATTCAAACATTGTGATTACGGATAAAATAATTAATAATTAATAATTATATTGGTATAGTTTTCTTGATTAATTGGATTAGTATTTTCTATATTGTTTCCTTAATAAATACGACTTTATTTATTAGGCATAGTCAAGAAATTAATAATAATCGATTACGGGAATTAGTAGTAAAGCATGGTCAAAACCCTATATCCTATTTAACACTTGAGTCTGATAAAAAGATATTTTATAGTAAGAATTTAGATGCTGCCGTTGCTTATAAAGTGGTTAGAGGCATATTTGTTTGTTGTGGAGATATTATTTGCAGTGATGATGATAGTGAGATTTTTTTGAATGAAATACAAAATTTTTGCAAACAAAATGGATGGTCTGTTTTGTTTTTAAATATTACTGGTCATTATTTAAATTTATATAAAGCAAATAATTTTAGGATAGCAAAGTATGGTGAAGACGCATGTTTTAATCTTTCAGAATTTTCCTTAAAAGGTGGCAAGATAGCTACTGTTAGGAGCTCTTATAATCGCAGTCAAAGAGAAGGGATTATTGTTAAGGAATACAAGCACGCTTTTGGAAGAGACTATGAACTAGAAAAGAAAATAAAAGAAATTTCTGAGGAATGGTTAGAAAATAAAAACACGTTAGAATTATCTTTTATGTTAGGCAGTGTCTGCTTAAATAATTTATTAGATAGACGTATTTTTATGGTGTTTACTCTAATAATAATATGGTGGGTTTTGTTATTTTATTACCATTTTCTAATAAGTCAGCATATTTACTTGAAACTACTCGTTATAAAAAAATGGACCTAAGGGGTGTTTGGAAAAAATAATAGTAGAAGTATTTTTTGAACTTAGAAAAGAAGGGGTTGAACATGCTAGCTTGGGCTTGTCTCCATTATACAACCAATACAACCAATACAACCAAAAAAAATGGTGAATCGAAATTATGTATTGAAAGATTTTTTAATTTTGTTTATAGAAAAATTAATGGCTTATATGATTTTAAAGCATTACATTTTGCTAAAGAAAAATATAATCCTAATTATTGGGAAGAACGTTATATTGCGTATAGCGGCTCCAAAATGTCTTTTAGTTACATGTTGGTTATAGTGAAAATACACATGCAGCACAGTTTACTATTTGTTTTAATTTATCAAATATATAGTCTATTCTTTCTCACTGGTTAGCTAATTAACGAACCTTTAAAAAATAAAATAGCCTATAATCTATTTTGAAATATAGAAAAATCATTAACCATCGCTGTATGAAATTATATTTTTATATATGTTTTGATTGAAAGCAATATCTTTTGGATGTTGCTTATTTTTTTAGAATATCTGTCAGAGCTACTTGAATCATACTAATGCTTCCTTGCATCCTATCTTACACTTAGTAATTTTCTAGTTTTTAATCTTAATATTTTCCTTTGTACGTTCAATTTTAACCATTTATAATTCCTCAAATTATACCGAATTTGATAATAACAACAGGATTTTCTATTTTTATATTGACATGCATAAGTGTCCGTGATAGACTACTTATATTACTTGAATAGGTAATACGCGCGTAATAATAGCATAATTTGTATTCTGTGTTAATAGAGTTAAGAAAGGAGGGAGTTAGAATGAAGAAAAAAATAAGTGTTTTATTATTGGGACTAATTTTTGGATTAGCGTTACCTACTTCTGTTTTATTTGCAGATACTGTAGTATCAACAACAACTACAACTGCATCCGCTACTTTTTCTCTAGGAACATTAACTATGAATTATGTACCGGCTAATTTTACTTTTGGAACTTTGCCAGTGGCTATTAGTACAGTAACAGCAACATTAGGAGCTGAAGATAGTTATGATTTAGGTGTAACAGATTCTAGAGGTGGTACTAATGGTTATAATGTTACTGTTAAAGCAGGTAAAATGAAGTCAATGGATGCTCAACATACATTGGGCGGGAATAATATCAAACTAATTAATGGTTCTACACAATTAGTTACTCCTGGTTCCGTTGAGGCTACTGCACCATACGTACAACCAATAATTTATGTTGATTTTGTTGATGGTAGTGGTGTTAGTGTTCCTTCAGTGGTTCAAGATGCTCAAGCAAATACTAATCAAGGTTTATTAGAATGGAAAACTAGCTGGACAGGAAATAGTATTTCATTAATTGTATTACCGGGTGAAGCAAAAGCTCAAACATATAGTACTAGTATTATATGGACATTAAATGATGTTCCACCAGCACTATAGCGGTGAGATTTTATTAGAACTTAAAAGTGACTGTTAGAAAATAACGGTCACTTTTTGACGCAAAATATAAATAGGAGTGTTTAAATGAAACAATTACGTATTATTTTTGGAGTGCTATTTTTTTTTCTAATATTATTTTTTCCATTAAGTGCTATTTTGGGAAATGATACAGCATTTGTATCTGAAATAATCCAGCCTGATAACCAGATAAGTAAATCAGCATCATTTTTTGATCTTGATATTAATTCAGTAAAACAACAAGAGCTTGAAATTTTGCTTACAAATAAAACTAATAAACAGCTAGTGCTTGAGGGAGCGGTAACTAACGCTTGGACAACTATAAATGGAGTTATTGATTATTCCTCAACTGAGTATCCTTTGGATTCTACTTTAAAAAATCCATTATCTTCTTTATTAGTATTAAATTCTAAAGAAATAGTTATTCCACCTATGGAGCAAATTCGAGTTACAGCAACTTTAAATATACCAGACAATATTCATGAAGGAGTAGTTTTAGGTGGAATTCAATTCTGTGAAAAAGGGGATTCTTTCAATAATCCAAATGAATCAAGTGTTTATAATAAGTATGCAGTTGTAAAAGGTGTTAAATTAACTAAGGGGGAAATTCCTAACCCAAATATAGAGATTAGCAATGCTAAAGTATCGCAGTTAAGAAAAATACCTGCAATCACTGTTAATATTAAAAATACTGAGGCCACAATGATTGGGGAAATGAGTTTTAAAACAGAAGTTAGAAAAGAAAATTCCCAAGAAATATTACAGTCTGATGAAACAAAACCAGTACAGATGGCTCCAAATTCAAATGTAGATTTGCCTATTTATTGGAAGGATACCACAATACAACCTGGGAAATATACTGTGCATGCAACTGTTGAAATAGCAGGGAAGACTTGGGATAACAACTTGAATTTTACAGTTGACGATAAAACATCTAAAAAAATTGCTAATGCTGAAAAACCAGTAGATAATGTACTCACAATATGTGTAGTCATTATTGTAGTATTGATTCTGCTTAGTAGCATATTAGCCTATTTATTAATAAGAAAAAATAAAAAATAAATATTATAATTATAAATAATAATTAATATTATTAGCGCATAAGGCAAAATAACTAATAAAAGGATAATGGTTTTAGGATTAAAGTCATTAGCGTACCTATGAATATTACATTTAGGTATTGTTTTTTTAATGTGTATGCCTAATTTGCTAGCTGCTGACAATGTTACTTTTGAACAACAATTTCCTGATACATATACAGCTACTATTATTGCTGGCTATTTTGGGAAAAATAAAGAAGATGTTATGGACGCTAGTTTTTTATCTACAACAGATTTAATGCTAAATGATAAAGGACTTGCTAACATTGATGGTATAGAAATTTTTACGAATTTACATACGTTAGAATTATCTAATAATAAAATAACAACTTTACCAGAAAGTCTTAGTAATCTTACTACATTAACTTGGTTGAATTTTTCAGCAAATAAGGTGACTAAGCTGCCTGAAAATATAGGTAATTTATCAAATCTAAATTATATTTGTGCATCTGACAACCAAATTACTAGTTTGCCAATTAGTTTTAACTCTCTTCCAGCTAAAACTGAAAAATGGTTTTTAAATAATCTGCTCCCAGTATCTGCAGGAACACAAGATCAGTTGTTGCTTAAGACTGGCCTTGACACTCAAACAAATTAACTCGAGATGCTCTAGATAATTTAGATTTAAAAAAGATGGTGTTATTACAATCAGGAGAAATTGTATCACCAAGCCATATATTTATATTAGATGATTATAGAAATGCAGCTACATTTGAGTCAATAAATATAGATGATTATTTTGTTGGAAATAATGCTAAAACTTCTGCTCAAATATCAGCAGCTGTAAGTGCTACAGGAACCGGTTTGTTTCCTAATAATAGCCCTGCAGCCGTAACTGAAGCTAGAGTTTTTTTAAATATTGTTCCATATTATAATCTCTCATTTGATTTAAATAGAGGTAGTGGTACCTAGCCTGATTCACAGCAAATAGTTGGTGGAGATAAAGCTACGGTAGTTACTAATCCAACAAGAACAGGATATGTTTTTCAAGGATGGAATACAGCACAAGATGGAAGTGGTGATACTTGAAATTTTGATATAAGTGTTATGCCAGAAAACGATACTGTATTATATGCTCAATGGAGTCCAGATGGTGAAATAATAGCAAATTTATTTCCTGATCCTAATCTTGCTCAGGTAGTCGCAAATGCCGTGTCAGGTGGAGATATAAATGCAAGGTTAAATAGTGAAATGATTAATAATTGTACTTATTTAAATGCTGGAAGGATGGGAATTAAAGATGTTTCAGGTAATTCATTAACAAGTTTTTCCACTGAACTTTGTTTATTGCCAGATCTAAAGATATTAGATCTTAAAAATAATAAAATAACAGAAATTCCAAAAGAAATAGAATTATTAACAAATTTGAATGAATTATTGATGGAAAAGAACAAACTAACAGGAATTCCAATTGAATTAGGAAACCTAAACAGCTTATATGCTTTAAATTTAGCTAGGAATCAAATAGTGGAAATTCCAAAAGAAATATGCAATTTACCTAGCTTACGTATTTTGGAATTAAGTGTAAACCAGATAACTAGTATACCTGGTGAAATTAAGAACTTAGTAAATACCTTAGCGGGTCTTAACCTAGGCAATAATTTATTAACAA
This sequence comes from endosymbiont 'TC1' of Trimyema compressum, assembly GCF_001584725.1. Taxonomy (NCBI): domain Bacteria; kingdom Bacillati; phylum Bacillota; species endosymbiont 'TC1' of Trimyema compressum. The sequence goes on from NZ_CP014606.1 coordinate 149,987, forward strand.
GTATACCAACAGAAGTATGTGAGTTAGTTAATTTGGATGCTTTTGCAGCCTATGGCAATAAGCTAACGGCTATTCCTCATGAAATAGACAATTTAAAGTAAACTGTATTCCTTAGACTTTGAAAGAAACTCTTTGTTAAGTATTCCGCCTGAATTAAGAAATTTAGAAAACTTACGTTATTTAAGCCTTGAGAATCAAATGATTAAGTTGCCTAAAATGAAACTTACTGATTGATTCTACATTTACGCTTACTTCTCTTATTACAAATATGGATAGTATAGTTATACCACCAAGTAGTTCTGTGAGTGATACTTATGAAAATACAATACAAGGAAATGATATTACTTGGACAGGTCTTAATAGCCAAGTATTATCGTTGAGTTTTGTATTTGAACAGCCAGCAATTACTATTGGGACGCGCACAATTAATTATGCAGGAACTGGTAACGCAGCCTTTTGGAGATTCTTACACTGTAAGTTTCAATAGCAATAGAGGCACAGGCACAATGGCTGGATTTTCAATTTTTGAAGGAAATAGCCAAAATTTACCAAGTAATAGTTTTACAAGAGCGGTTATACCTTTGCAGGCTGGTCAACAAGCCAAACAGGTAGTGTGGAATATGCAGACCAAAGTTCTTATACCATGAGAACAAACGATGTAACTTTATATGCTGTTTGGAAAATAAATGATAAAGCAATTGCTGAGGTATTCGCAGACAAAAATTTAGCACTGGCTATAGCAGAGCAATTAACCAGTGGAGACGTTAATGCAATATTGACAGAAAATATGATTAATAGTTGTACTACATTAAATTCAGAGTCTAAAGGAATTACAAATCTAGTTGGCATAGGAAAACTAGTTAATTTAAAGCAATTATTATTGGCAAATAATAAAATTATGTCTTTACCATTAGAACTAGTAAACTTAGTAAATTTGACTGATTTAACGTTGGATAATCAACAAATTACTTTGCAAAAAATGTCAAGTAATTCTTCATTTACATTAGCATCACCAATTAAAAATCAAAATGGTGATAGTGTACCACCGAATAGTAGTTTTGGAGATTATGTAATTAATGGGAATGATATTACTTGGAATAATCTTAATAATCAAGTGAGTTCCGTGAGCTTTACATTTGAACAGGAAATCTCCTTAGGAAAGGTTAAAGCAACATTTTCAGGAATGGCAATAAAACCATTAGATGTTGAAATAGCATATGTGTTATCATTTGGTTTAAATGGAGGAGAAGGGAATATACCGCCGTCTCAAAGTGTGAAAAGTGGATCACTAGCTATTGTGAGGTAAAGAATCCAACTAGAAAAAGGTTATAGTTTTAAAGGTTGGAATACAGCAAAGGATGGTAGTGGAAGAACATGGGATTTTGCTATAACGAAAATGCCAGATGAAAATATAATGCTATATGCACAATGGCTAGAAAATGGAAATGATAATTCAAATAATGTGATAATAGACAATTCAACAGGAACATTGCTACCTAGGACAGGTGAATTTTCAATGTTAATAACAAGTTGCTTTAATGATGTTAATTGGGGTTGTTTTTTGTTTTCCGATTATTAATAGAAAAAGATAATAGTTATTTTTGTGGCTTATGAGGAGGAAAAGTGTGAAAAAAATAATATAGAAAAATATTATTTATAATATTTATAGTAATTTCCCTTGAAATAGGAATGGGAATGAGTGGGGCAACAAATGGTGGAATTGGAAAACCAATAAAAGAGAATTTTACTGATATTAATTTGGCTCAAGCAGTTGCTAGTGGAGATGTTAATGCAGTTTTAACAAGCGAAATGGTAACTAACTGTACTAATATTAAAGCTACAGAAAAAAATATTACTGACTTGTCAGGAATTGGAGTTCTAACTGAATTAGAATATTTGGATTTAGCTAGTAATAACATATAAACTATTCCTGCTGAAATTGGTGATTTGAATAACTTATCATATTTGAGTTTTTTCTAATAAATCTATCAGTGCTATTCCATCTGAAATAGGAAATCTAACGAAGTTAGAAACTTTTAATTTAATTACAAACTCAATTACAAGTTTACCTTCGGAAATAGGAAGCTTAACGATGTTGAATTCACTAAATTTGAGTCATAATCAACTAACAAAGTTGCCAACAGAAATAGGTTCCTTATTAAATCTATCTTTTATAGATTTAAGCTATAATTTACTTAGTGTTTTGCCAACAGAAATAGGTAATATGGCTCATTTGACAAATTTACTATTAGAGGATAATAGATTAACAAGTTTACCAGACGAAATATGCAATTTAATAGAATTAAGGAATTTGGTAATTTATTTTAATCTATTAACAAGTTTACCAAATGAATTTGGAAATTTAAAAAATTTAGTAACTTGTGAGTTGTGGGAAAACTTATTACCAGATAGTTACCCTAGTACTTTGAATGCATTGGGTTTCCCTAAGATAGTGTTTACTTATAATCCACAATCACAATTAAGAATAATAGGAGTTGTTTCTCCATTTGAAATTACCAAGGAATCTGATTTATCAAAGCTTGATTTATTTTCATTGGTTGAAATAAACCAAGCCTCCTATGGGTCTGTAATTAATTTATCATCAGATTTTAACTTAGAATTAGAGTTAGTTAATTATAAGAATATGAATAATAATGTTGTTAATATTAGTGACTATATCCAAAATGGCCTTGTAAAAAAGAGTGGTACAATTTATGCTCAAGTACAAATAAAACCAGCTAATAACGGACTGTTTCCTAGCACAAATAATCATTTGGTAACTAATGAAAAAATACAATTAAATTTTAAGAAATCTTATTCAGTAAATTTCGGTAGTAATGGTGGCGAAGGATTGATGAATTCTCTATCCATTCCAGAAGGAGATATTGCGAAATTACCAATTAATAGCTTCACAAAGGCTGGTTATACTTTTAATGGGTGGGCAACAATTAAAGATGGTAATGCAGTATATGTTGACCAGGATTCTTATACAATGGGAACAAGCGATGCAACCTTATGTGCAGTATGGACATCCGCTACATACAGTTACTTTTGATAGTAATGGGGGGGGTAGTGAGACAATGAGTTCGCTGTCAATGCCAGAAGGAGCAACACAAAATTGCCGACTAATGAATTTACAAAGGCTGGTCAACAATAAAAACAGGATTAGCAGAATATGTTGATGGTGCTTTATTTACAATGAAAACAGAAGATACTAAATTGTATGAAATTTGGGATAATACATTGTTACCAGACCAAGATTCGAATAATAAAATTGGTCAAATTGATGGGAAAGACTTAACAAACAAATTGCCAAAAACAGGAGAGGGTAGTTATTATTTGTTAGATTTAATGATTTTAAGCATAGGCTTAATTGGCTGCTATTTTTCAATTAAAAAAGAAAAGGAAAAATAAATAATATTTTCTAGAATTAAAAAACATTTAGAGTAATAGGGCAAATAGAAGCTTTTTATCTATACGAAATATTGTTTTGATGATTTAATTGATACTGTGTAAACAAAGATGAGAAAATTTTGTTTACACAGTTTTTTGTTTTTTATATATTAAAGATAAATATTATCAATAATGGCTTGCTTCTTGATATAATGAACAAGAGATATTATTTAAACGGCTTACTACAAATTATAGTTAATAGTTAATAGTTAATAGTTAATAGTTAATAGTTAATAGTTAATAGTTAATAGTTAATAGTTAATAGTTAATAGTTAATAGTTAATAGTTAATAGTTAATAGTTAATAGTTAACTATAACTAGATTAATTTAGTAAATGTTTAAAACGTAACTGGACAAAATAATGAGGAAAGTAATAAAGATTGAAAACATTAATTTTTTCGGAGAAACCAAGTGTTACAAAGGATTTGGTAGAAGCTATTGATCCAACAGCAAGATATCACAATGGTTATTATGAGAGTGTTGATTATATTTTCACCAATGCAATTGGCCATTTACTCAGGTTGAAAAACCCTGAGGAAATTAATACAAAATACAAGAATTGGAATCTTGTTTCTCTACCTATTCAAATACACAATAAAATAATTTCGAATTATACAGTAAATGAAAAGACGAAAAAACAACTTAGTACTGTTGCAGATTTGTTTAAAAGAAACGACATTAATTCTATTGTAAATGCAACGGATCCTGATAGAGAGGGTGAGTTGATTTTTAGTACTCTTTACTCATATTTAGAATGTACAAAACCCAGTCTGCGTTTAATTTTAAAAGATATGACCGCTGAAGGTATTAAGGAACAGCTTGCTGTTTTAGAGCCTGGAGAAAAGTATAATGGATTGAAAGCTTCTGCTTATTCTAGATCTATAAGTGATTAATTTAATTAGTAGGTGTGAATATTACAAGAGCTTTAACAGTGAAATATGGACGTGGTAGTGTATTGTCTGCAGGGAGAGTACAAACACCAACTCTTAAATTAATATATGATCGAACTAAAGAGAATTTAGCCCACAAAAAATCTATTCACTATGTAATTAAAGCACAGATTGAAGATAGTGATATTTTACTGACTTTAGATAATAAAAAGTTTCGGAAAAAAGAAGAAGCCGAAAAGTTAATTGAAAATTTTCCAGATAAGTTACCTATAGAAATGAATCGAAGAAAAAAGATTAAAGTTCCACCGCCACTTCCCAACCTACTGGATATTCAAAAGAATGCCAATAATAAATGGGGATATAAAGCGGAGGAGACTTTGAATACTGTTCAATCTTTATACGAAAAATACAAAGCTGTTTCTTACCCTAGAACTGACTGTAATTTTGTTACTGCAAATACAGCTTTAAAACTTGATAAAAAATTAAGTAAGTTCGAAAAATTTTAAAAATATCCTTATATAGATTTTAAAAATCTTAATAATAAGAATATTGGGGAGATAACAGCTCACGAAGCTATTACGCCAACAGGTGTTATTCCTAACTATAATGTAATGAGTGAAAAAGAAATTAATATTTATACAGAAATTACCAGCATGTTTTTTCAAATTATTGTGAAAACTATTCTTATAATGACATTATTTATACAGCTAAATTTGAAAAATATCTTTTTAAGACGATTGAGAAAGAGCTATTAAATGAAGGTTATTTGAAAGTCTATAAAAATGTAAACCATAAATATAAAGCTATTTTTGAATCAGGTCTATATTCAATAAGATATCAAGTGGCTGAAGTGGAAAGCAAATCTAAACCTTTTTTACTGAAGCAACCCTAATTTCAAAAATGGAAAATATTCATAATAAAGAAAAAGGGGAAATTAAAAAAATCTTAAAAGATATTAAAGGAATTGGGACACCTGCAACAAGAGGCTCTATTATTGAAACTCTTTTTAAGAGGGAATATATACAAAATAAAGGAAAATCAATTGTTACAACAGATAAAGGCAATAAGTTTATAGAACTTTTGCTAGCTATAGATTCAAGACTATTGGATGTAAAGTATACGGCAGATTTAGAAACTAGTTTGAAGGAAATGGTTAGTAATCCCGCAGATTTCAAATCATTTTTAACAGAAGTTAATGCCTTAACGTCAGAATACTAGAGGAGATTATACAATCAAATGAGAGGATATCTTTTAAGTAAAATATTTGTAAGCATAAAAGAAATCATTTTCAAAAAGCATTTGTTTTGTTATAATATAATATATAGAAATTAAATGATAACTAGAAATAATAATAAAAATGATTATTAGGAGGATTGTAATTGGAAATTGAGAAGAAAAAGCGACTTAAAGGTAAAATTAAAATATGGCTTAATACCTTTATATATTTTATTTATATTAATAGGTGTGGAATTATTAGCTCGCTTAAATCCTTTAGAGGGTATTATAGCGATGATTATTAATCCATTTGCATTTTTAGTTAATCTTTTAATTATTAGTTTATGCTTTATATTTCTATTAATTCTTTTTAATAATAAATATATTGGCTCTTCTATTCTTTTAATAGTAAGTATTATTTTAGGAGTAGCTGCAAAGATTAAATATGATTTTAGAGGCACCGGTTCTTCACCATCAGATTTTTTAATTATTGGAGAAGGGGCGCATATGGCTAATGCTTTGTCAACGGAGTTTCTAATTAAAACAGGTACTATTGTTGCCGTTTTAATTATTATTGCTATTTTTTTAATGAGAAAAATGATGGTGCCTAAATTAACTATACTACAAAGAATAAGTAGTTTAGGCGTTACAATAGTTTTTTGTATACCTTTATATTTTTTTTACACCAGCAGGTATTATTATTAAAAATGTTGCGGGAGGTTCGTAAGGGAACTGCTATGGAAGTATGAGCCTATTTTTATTTTGTTTCTCAGTTTAATAATAAAGGTGATATTAAAGAACTAGTAAGTGATAAAGAGGATTTGAAAAGGCGAATAGATCAACGTTTTGGTTCTATTCTTGAAAATATAGATAATAATAAAAAAAGTGGCGAAAAACCTGATATTATTTATATTCAAGCTGTATCTGTTCAGACCCATGCACCTTTTGGAGCCAATAAAAACCCCAACTACAATGTAACGTATACCGGGGGATAAATCAACACGAAAAAGTACTCTTGAAGAATTTAATGGTTATCTTAGAAATTTAAAAGAAACAGATGATTCATTAAGGATTTTAATGGATTATTTAAAAACAAGAGATAAAGAGACTATAGTTGTATTTTATGGGGATCATCAACCGAGATTAGAAATGTTTCCTTATGCAGATTCTTTAACTATGGAAGAAAAGCAAAAAAAAGACATGAAGTCGGGGCATTTGTTTGGAGCAATAAGGAAGCTTTAAAAACAATAGAAACTGTAATTGATATGGCTTCCTTAGGAGAAAAAGGATTAACTGCAGCATCTGTTGATATGCCAAATTATTTCTATATTTTAAGGAATTTGAGGGAAGAAGAGAAAGTTAATAGTTTTAATAGTTTTTATCTACTTAAAGATGGTCAATATTACTTTAAAGGACAACCTGAATATGAAGAAATTTATAAGGACTATTTTTTAATTTACAAAGATATATTAGATGGGAAACGCTATATTGAACAAGAAAATGATAAATGGTTAATAGAAAATAATAATGACTACAAGGGGGCTAAATAAAATACGTTGGGAGCTTTTTAAATGAAAAAGAAGTTTATTGTGTCTTATTGGCAGTGTTTATGTTAGCTGTGCTGTTTGGATTTACTAATGATAGTAATGTTATTAAAGTTGAACCAACAAAAATAGAAGCAACTGTAGGAGAAAAAGGCGCTATTAACGAAGAAATTTTGGAGGAAGCATTAAAACAGACTAGTTTAAACTATAGTAGTGGTGATGCTAATATTATTACTATTGATAATAAGGGTAACTGGGAAGCTTTGGCAGCAGGGAAAACAGAAATTTTTGTAAGTCTTTCGTCAGAGGTTAAACCAGTTAAAAAAGCATTGAAGTTATAGTTAATAAAAAACAGGTTGTGAACACCCTTTCCTCTAAAAGTAGCGGAGCTGTACCATTAGTGGGAAATGTTGTTCCTGATGTAGTTTTGAAAAAGCTATTAATGAACAATTGTCAAGGCCTGTTGATACAGATATTACAGTTGCTGATTTAGAGACTTTAACATCTCTTAGTATATATGGTCCTTATAAGATGGGTTCTACAGAACCTAGAGTTAAGTCTCTTGAGGGACTACAATATGCAGTTAATCTATCCATGCTCAATATTTCTAATGGTGATTTAAGTAATCCAAACTCTATTTCAGCCATTGCTAATTTAGTTAAACTTGAGAGTCTAGATTTATCTTTTTCCAATGTGACATCAGATTCTTTACGTTATCTTGTTAATTTAACTAAATTTAAATTCTTTAAGTCTCTATTATAACAATATAACAAATTGACAAATTTAGCACTTATTGAGCCTTTATTAGAGGCAAAACTACAGCAGTTTAGAAATAATCATGATAGTTCAGAGTTTTACTTTTATGTTATTCGTAACCCTATTATGGATTTTAGAGGAGGAAGACCTTACTTTGACTTAAGAAGAGAGTTTTTAATCTATCATGGTTTGACGCCAGCTGAAGCAGATGTTTATGGAGCAAATTATGTTATGAGAAGTATTAGTCCTCATATTTACGAAAATGCAAGAACAATTAAATCCAGATTGGTCTGTTCATGGAAATTGGGGTGCTGATTTTGTAGCTAATAAACTGCCTGATATTTGGGCTTTAAGGGTGAATGAACAATCAAGCCCAGAAAAACAGAATTCCAATTAAAGAAGCAATTATTGATTTTAATGGAGATAAGGCTATTTTTGGTGTTGATTATAATTGGAAAGAGGATATTGGCAATTCTTATATTTCATTGCCTTTCTATACTAGAGCAGATGAAAAGTTTATGTATTCAAATGACCTAACGAATGGCTATAATAATAGTAGTCCTTGGACAGATACCGTAGAGGATTATTTTGCATTAGAAACAAGAGCTAGTTTTGATTATCCAGGTGAGACGGAATATTATTATAAGGGGAGAGACTATAACATTGTTCTATACAACCCTCATGCTACAGGATCCTCAGATAGACAAGAGCCCATAAATACAGCAGATGGTAACATTGCAACCTGCTATTATTTAGAATTTAAAAATTTTAATGACCCTGTTTTATTACCAGGTAGTACAGAATATTATTATCCGAATATGTTTAAAAATACAGCAGATACAACAACTATTACGTTATCCAGTAGACCTTTTTTAAAAGAAATGAATATACCGATTTTCAATTATTCTGGAAGCATTGTCTATAAGCAAGTTATTCATTGGATTAATCCAGAAGCCCCTGTAATTGATGGACTAACCAATATAAAGATTACAGCAGGTACACTTTTTGATCCTTTAGCTGGTGTAACAGCCTATGACCCAACAAGAGATGGGGAAAATCCAAGACGGCTTAACACCAAAGGATATTACGAGTAGTATTGTTATTGTATCAGGTAGTGTAGATATTAATACACCAGGGACCTATGTAATTGTCTATAAAGTCTCACATTAGCCCTTATGGCATAGAAACAACAGGAGAACGCATTATTACTGTTGTAGCTTCTGATAATGGTGGCGGTGATAATAATTTGGTTCTGGAATAACTGGTGGTGGTACACTACCAGGTAATGGTAATGAAAAGCTATATGTTTTAGGAATATCTTTGTTAACCTTAGGTAGTTTTATGATTTTAAGAAAAAATCAAATAAGTAATATGAAACAGCAAAGAGTCTTGGTAGTTTTACCAAGACTCTTTGCTGTTTCAATCTAATTTATTTTGCAATTTTATTGAATAGTTCCACAATTTCTTATATTTTTTCTTGCTCATTACCAGTTTCAAATGCTTCTTTGACACAACCGGATAGATGACTTTCTATAATGAGTTTATTTGTTTTTCTTAAAATAGCTTCTGTGGCCATAATAGGAAAGTACCTGATACAATTAATCTGTTTTTCATATTCTTAAGTTCATCATTAAGTATATTTTTTTCTTTTGAATTGTTTTTTCTTCTTTTCTATCTTTGTCTACTAGTGTTGCACCAAAACCAATATCTGTAACTGCTTTAATAATATTTTCACTTGAAATCTTTTTTTCATCAAAATCAACTTTCATATTATTTGCTAATAAATTTACATTAACATTGTTTACTCCTGTAAGTTTGCTAACGGTTTTTCAATATTAGCAGAGCATGAGGAACAGCTCATACCGTTAATATCATAATTTTGTTTCATAATTCACCTCCGATTACAACACCCGTGGGGGGATATGTATAAAGTTTATTACTTTATAGCTTAATTGTCAATAAAAAAGTTAGCTAATTTTAACTTCTAATTATATAAGTGATATCAAGCTAAGGAAAAGATATAAATAGAAGTTAATTGTTTAACATGACTGTTAATTTTGGTATAATAATAAAGTATAGTTTTTTAATATGGAGAAGTATTATCTCTCCATATTTAAGGGAATTGAATACATAGGCAAATGTAATTAATTTAATTGCTATTTATTATGGAAATAAGAAAGAGGAGAGTAATATGAGTAGAGTACTAATAACTGGGGGGGCTGGTTTTATTGGATCTAATTTGACAGAGTATTTAATTAATCACAATGAAGAAGTCGTTATTATTGATAATTTTACTACAGGGAAAAAGGAAAATATAGAAGCATTTAGAGATAAAATTACAGTATATGAAGGCGATATAAAAGATGAAGCATTAGTTGAAAAGTCCTTACAAGGTGTAGATGCTGTTGTTCATTTAGCTGCCATTCCTTCTGTTATTGAATCTGTAAATAATCCTAGAAAAGTAAGTGATAACAATATTATGGGAACTGTGGCACTTTTTGATATCATTGCTAAAAAAAGCAATGTTAAAAAAATAGTTCAGGCTTCTTCTTCAGCAATTTATGGCGATATTAAGGAAATGCCTATTGTTGAGACTGCTGGATACAATCCATTATCTCCTTATGCAATTGATAAAGTTGTGCAGGAACTTTTTGCTAATTTCTACAGCGAAACCTATGGTATTGATATTATCTCACTAAGATTTTTTAATGCATTTGGACCAAAACAAGATCCGAAATCTGTATATGCAGGCGTTATCCCTATTTTTATTAGTAAATTAGTTAATAACGAATCTCCTGTAATTTTTGGGGATGGACTGGCATTGAGAGATTTTATTTTTGTAGGCGATATTGCTCAGGGAATTTATAAATCATTATTAAGCAAAAATAAAGGTCATAGAGTTTATAATTTAGGAACAGGAGCAGGCACTACAATTAATAAGTTAACTGAGACACTTATGGGATTAATGGGTAAAAAAATGCCGCTTATTCATAAAGAAAAGAGGGCGGGAGAGGTAGATAAATCGGTATCTAATATTGATAGAGCAACAACTGAAATTGGCTTTAAAAGTCAATTTACTCTCAAAGAAGGTTTAGTGCGACTCTTAGATTTTATGAATATAAAATAGTTCATATTTGACGGAGATAATATAGGATTTTCAGCCTACTTAAGGGGCTTAATACCTGTTTGACTAAAAAAATTGGGTATGCTAAAATAGCTTAGGAAGGGGAGTCATAGGTGAAGAAGTTATCAATTATTGTTCCAATTTACAACATGGAAAAATATATTGACAGATGTGTTCAATCTGTTCTTGATGCCAAGTTAAATGACTCTATTGAAATATTGTTAATTAATGATGGCTCAAAAGATAAAAGCCAAGAAATTATGGATAGTTACTATAAACAACATCCTGATATTATACGAGTATTTAACAAAGAAAACGGTGGACATGGTTCAGTAATTAATTTTGGAATAGATAAGTCAGAAGGAAAATATTTAAAAATATTGGACTCTGACGATTATTTTAATACTGAAAATCTAAAAAAACTGATTGCTTTCTTAGATAAAAATGAAGAGGTTGATTTAATTATTACTTCTTATTACAAAGTTTTTGAAAATAGTTGTTTAAAGCAAAAACTTAATATTAAATCTAATGAAATAATGCCACTTGAAAGTTTATATAGTATTTTTAGTGGTAATTCAAATAAAGAAAATATTAATTATGTTCCTATGGCTATGGTTACATATAAGACTAAAGTACTTAAAAACTGTAAAAAAAGATTACTAGAGAAAACATATTATGTAGATACTGAATTTAATGTTTTTTACATTAATGAGGTAAATGATTTTATTTATTTAGATTTACCTATTTATAATTACTGCATTGGCAGAGCTGATCAGTCAATTTCTTCTCAGAGTTTTGTTAACAATTATAATGACCATTCAAAAGTTGTACACTCAATTATAGAGTATTACAATACGCATTTATTTAAAACAAAAATTCATAAATTAGTAACTGAGATAATGATAGTACGACTATTAAATACTCAATATGCAATTTATGGCTATCATTTGAAAAAAGGTTATAATAGTCAATTACAAAAAGTCATGTTAGATTTTGATCAGTGGTTAAAACAGGAAAGCCCTTATCTTTATGATAAAATGGCTATTCGAAAATACATTAGCTTAGGGAGAAAACATAATTTTAATAAAAGAATTTACAGACCATTTTTCTTTAAGTTGGCTATCGCATGGGAAATGATGCGAGGGACTTGGAAAAAATACAATATATAGTTAATAGAAAAACAATAAAGTGCGAAAGGAATGTGTAAATGAAAGTACTCACAGTAGTAGTTCCTGTTTATAATATGGAAGAATATTTAGGGAGATGCTTAGACAGCATGCTTGATGATAGTATAAAGGATGATTTAGAAATCATTTGTGTTAATGATGGCTCAAAGGATAATAGTATTAATATTATGGAGAAATATAGTCGAGAGTATCCAGAGACTGTCCGATTTATTGATAAGGAAAATGGGGGACATGGCTCTACTGTAAATGCAGGTATTGAAGCAGCTAAAGGAGAGTTTTTTAGAGTTGTTGACTCTGATGACTGGCTGAACAAAATTAATTTTATTCAGTTAGTAAAAAATTTAAAAGACCTTGTAAAAAAAGATGTGGATTTAATTATTTCTGCATATAGTAGGGAAGAGGCCTACAAAGGGTATCAGACTATTATTCACTATAATTTCCCCAATCAAGAAATAGTAAATTTTATTTATGGAAATTATTTATTAGATAATTCTACAAAAGCTGATCAAGAAAAATACTATACAATGGCTGCAAGTACTTATCGCACACAAATTTTAAAAGATAGTCCTCATCGTTTAAGTGAAAAAAGCCCATATGTAGACATGGAATACAATCTTTTCTTTATTAAGCATGTTAAAAATGTTTATTATTTCGATGCACCTATTTATTGTTATTTTATTGGTAGAAAAGACCAATCAGTTGCAAAATCCAGTTTATTAAGAAACTTTTCATTTCATGAGAATGTATTAAAAAGAGTTATTAGTTACTACAATGAAAATACTTATGACAATGCTGCTTATAAAAAATATATTAGAAAAACAATTGTTTATATGTTAAATACCCACTATATGATTCAAGCTTTTTTTAGAGAGGGTAAAAAACAAAAAGAAGGTAATGCTTTAGCAAGAGTATTTGATGCATATTTAAAGGAAACATCTAAAGATTTATATGATGCTTTAAACCATCGTGCTTATATTGCGAAAGGCAGAAAACATAACTTTAGTACATCTTCTTTTAATATATTGCAATATGGTTTATGTCGAAGAAAAGAAATAAAAGCTAAAACATGGGAAAAACCCTTAGATAGACAAGATAAAGTCTATGATGTAATTGTAGGGGGAGCAGGTTATGCTGGCTCAATTATGGCACGGAAATATGCTGAATTAGGCAAAAAAGTATTGCTTGTTGATCGTAGAAAACATATTGGAGGCAATATGTATGATTATAAAAATGATAGCGGTATATTAATCCATAAATATGGACCTCATATTGCATATATGGAAACCGATAAAGCCTATGATTTTTTGTCACAGTTCACTGAATGGAATCAATATGAACATAGAGTGAACGTAGAAATTCAAGGGAAAGAAGTTCCTTTACCTTTTAACTTAACTGGCATTGATATTATGTTTGACTCAGAAAAAGCAACTAAACTTAAAGATATTTTAATTGCCCAATATGGTATGTATAGTAAAGTTCCTATTTTAGATATGCTAAACAGTGATAACAAGGATTTAAATGAATTAGCTCAATTTGTTTATGACAATATTTTTGTTGATTATACAACAAAAATGTGGGGTCTGGATCCAAAAGAAATATCACCGGCTGTAACAGGCAGAGTCCCTGTTCGTATTAGTTATGATAATAGACACTTTACAAATAGAATACAAGTTATGCCTAAACATGGCTATACAAGAATTTTTGAAATTATGTTAAATCATGAAAATATTGACATTTTACTGGGAGAGGATGTAAAGAAGGTTGTTGTCCTTGATAAAAATAATAAAACGCTTTACTATAACAACCAAGTATTTAATGGCACTTATGTGTATACGGGGGCTTTAGATGAGTTTTTAAATTATGAGTTTGGTGAACTTTCATACCGATCATTAGAATTTAAAATTGAGAATCATAATGTTGATAAAATTCAGGAAACCGGCACATTAAATTGGCCAGATAAACGACCAGAAACAAGGCGTTCTGAAATGAAGACTCTTACATCACAACAAGATATTAAAGGAACAACAGTTACACTAACAGAATATCCAGGACCTTGTAATAAATATGCTGAACATTGGAATGAACCTTACTATCCAATTCCAAGTAATGAAAACGAATCAAACTATAAGCTATATTATGATGAATTATCTAAAATTAAGAATCTTGTATTAGTAGGACGATTAGCTGAATATAAATACTATAATATGGAAGCAATTATTTTAAAGGCATTAGAATTATTTGAAAGGGTGGGTAAGTAAATGAAGGGTATTGTTTTTTCTTATTTTTTTCCTCCGTTAAATAGTTCAGAAGGAAATGTAACTTTTAAACTAATTAATGCTTCAAAGTACGATTATGAAGTTTTTTATCAGAATCAGAGTGATTTATGGAGCTATGGTAAAAATATTTTTTTGAGAAGTGATAGAATTAAAGTTATTCCTAGTAATACAAGTGATTTAGAAGGCTTTAGGGATAAAGGCATTGCATTATTCAGTAATGATAAAATGGCAGAATACGGATTCATGATGTCCCGCTCTATGCCTCTTGAAAGCCATCAAATAGCATTAGCTATTAAAAAAAGAAATTCAAATAAATTTTGGTTGGCAAGTTTTGGAGATCCAATTGCTAATAATCCATATGAAAAGTTCGCTTATGAATATACGTGTAGGCCGAGTATTAGAAGTTTGAGAGGCATTAAATTAAATATCAAACATCAGCTTATGAAAACGGCATATAAAAAGAAAAACCAAGGTCATATTATGTTACAAAATGAAATTTTTTCATTAGCTGAAAAACTAATTTTTAATAGTGAGCACCAATGTCGCTATATGTTAGGTGAGCGGTATGATGAGTTAATTCATAAAGCTTTGATTTTACCACATCCATATGATTTGAATTTATATAAATCAAGATATGAAGAAATTGTAGGCATACCGGAGAACTCAAATTTTCAAGATAGTAGAATTAAAATATTATTTGCAGGACATACAGATGATATCAGAAGTTTGAGATATTTTTTACAAGCTTTAGAAAGCCAAAAAGAGTATTTTAAAGATAAATTACAATTTACAATTTTAGGGAACTTGCCACAATCTGAAAGAGACTATATTTCTCTTCATGATTTATCGTCTTTGATAGTTTATGGAAAACAAGTTAGTTACGAAAAATCATTGCTAGAAATGAGAGATGCTGACTTATTAGTTCATGTGGATGCTGAGTTTCCGCCAGAAGTGCTGCAGGAAAATATTTTTTTTGCAGCAAAAATTTCTGACTATTTAGGATCGGGGACTAAAATTGTAGGTTTAACGTCAGGAGGTATTTCAAAAAATATTCTAACAGAGACTGGGCAATATTGCCTAACTAACAATAAAGTAATCATTGCAAATTTCTTGTATGATGTTACTACTGGTAAGGTAGATTTAAGTAAAAATCCTAATCCGCCTGCTAAATACAATTCAGTAAATATTGCAAAAATATATGATGATGTGCTAGATAAAGAAATAAAAGGTGAGAGTTAATGCTTGAAAGATTTAAATTAATTTTTAATTTATCACGATATGAATTTAAAAAAGAGTTCCTAGGAACGTCACTTGGCTATTTTTGGAATTTACTAAAGCCAACGCTAACAATTTTAATTTATTGGTTTGTTTTTGGGCATCTAATAAAGCAAGATAGTGCGGATCCTAACATTCCTTTTTTACTTCAACTTATTTCAGCCTTAGTTCCTTGGTTTTTTATTTCTGGAGCTATGATGTCAGGCAGTGGCAGTATGCTAAGTAATGTTAATTTAGTAAAAAAAGTGAAATTCAGTCTCTATAATATTCCTTTAATTACTTTAATGGCTAACTTTTTTAATTTTCTTATTATGTTTGCAATTGTTATTGTAATATCATGTATATTTGGCTTTTTCCCTAATATATATTGGCTACAATTAATTTACTATATGTTAGCTACCTTGTTATTATTAAATGGCTTTAATTACATATTCGCAACACTTACTACATTACAAATAGATTTTCATCAATTGCTCGGTATTGTGCTCCAATTATTAATGTATTTAATGCCTATTCTTTGGGCTATGGACTATGTACTTACTAAAACTAATGGAACATTACTTGCAACTATTTTAAAAATAAATCCATTTTTCTATATAATTACAGGATTTAGAAGTACAATATTATATCCTGAGTTTAATATAGTTAATTATGGTTTGAATTCAATAAGCTATGTAGCTTATTTCTGGGTTTTTGTCATAGTAATTAATTTAATAGGTTTCCTATTATTTAGGAAATATAAAGGGGAGTTTGCAGATTTATTATGATGAATAATGATAAAGTAATAGAAGTAGTTAACTTAAATAAATCCTATAAGCTTTTTAAGAAAAATATCTATAAGATACTTGATATTTTTGCCTTTGGTAAAAAGCTTTATACACCTCATGACGTTTTAAAAGATGTTACATTTGATGTCTATAAAGGAGAGGTTCTAGGCATTATTGGAAGCAATGGTGCTGGTAAATCTACTTTACTAAAGCTAATTTCAGGTGTTTCAACACCAACTAGTGGAAGTATTAAAATTAATGGGAATGTAGTCTCTTTGTTGGAGCTGGGATCCACTTTTAATATGGAAATGACAGGGATTGAGAATTTAAAGCTTTTCTTTACTATCATGTTAGTTGATAAAGATAAGATGCAACAATATGTTGAAGAAGCTATTAAATTTGCAGATATTGGAGAATATGTTAATCATCCAGTAAAGTTCTATTCCAGCGGTATGTTTGCTCGTTTAGCATTTGCTGCGAGTGTCCAAGTGGAACCAGAAATACTTGTTCTTGATGAAGTTCTTTCAGTCGGGGATATTGATTTTCAATCAAAATCCTTAGAAAAAATTATTGAATTGAAGAATAAGGGGGAAACAATTCTTTTAGTTTCACACTCATTCTCAGCAGTTAATAGTTTCTGTGATAGAGTAATATGGCTAAAAGATGGTGTTATTCATAAAATGGGTGATCCTAAAATCATTACTCAAGCATATCATTTTAACAGCATTGGCTATGAAAATAATAGCAGTGAGCACTTTGCTGTAAAAGAAGATTCTGGTGCAGTTAAATTAAATAATGCTAGAATCAATAGGATAAAATATCAATTTAATGAAGATTTCCAGTTAGAATTAGATTATAAGGTTGAGAAAAAAATACCAATGGATTTAATAGTTGAAATTTGGAAGTATCAAGCAGAATACCCTAATTTCTTAAGAGGAGGTGAGCTTTTGATTGGTAAGTATTATGGTTCTAATCATCAATTTGATGCTACTAATAGTGATAGTTTAAAATTTTTCATTGAAAAGTTAAATTTAGGTGCAGGACAATACTATATTGATATTGCATTTAGTAATACTATTAATTCAAAATTATATCTTCATGTGTTTAATGTAGCTGATTTTGTAGTTTCCTCAAGAGATAAAATCGACGATGGAATTGTATTAATGGATGCTCATTTTAACAGAGGTTAAAAGAATGAATATATTAGTTACAGGGGGAGCCGGTTTTATCGGCTCTCATTTTATAAAGGCATTGCTTCGTAATCCGCAAATTAAAAATGTAGTGAATTTAGATTGTTTGCGTTATGGCAATAATTTATTTTCTTTAGAAACTGTTAAAAGTGATAACCGTTATTCATTTATTGAAGGAAATATTACTAACAAAGAATTAGTTGATGAAATTTTTAAAATTTATAAAATCAATAAAGTGGCTCATTTTGCTGCTGAATCACATGTAGATAAAAGTTTAGTAGATTTTGAAGGATTCATAAAAACAAATGTTTTGGGAACCCAGGTCCTTCTTGAAAGTGCAAAAAAAGCTTGGCTAGTGAATAAAGAAGGTGATAGTTGGAGTAGTCTTGGAAATAAGAAGTTTCTGCATATTTCTACAGATGAGGTCTATGGACCAACTAATAGCTTTAAAATACTTTTTGATGAAACAGCACCACTAAATCCTTCAAATCCATATGCAACAACAAAGGCTTCGGCTGACTTAGTTGCCTTAACTTACAAAAATAACTTTAATTTGCCACTTAATATTACTCGGTCTACTAATAACTATGGAATTTTTCAATTTCCAGATAAACTAATTCCTAAAATGATTATTAAAGGTCTTAAGGGGGAGTTGTTACCAGTGTATGGTAAAGGACAGGAAGTAAGAGAATGGTTAAGCGTAGAGGATCATGTTAATGTTTTAGTAGAGATTTTATTTGATAGTCATAAAGGAGAAATATATAATATAGCCAGTGGCATAAGGAAGAAAAATATTGAAGTTGTTGAATTAATTGTCCGGATTCTAGGATTACCGAAAAGTAGAATTACCTTTGTTAAGAATCGTTTATTTCATGATAAAGCCTATAGCATTGATGATAGTAAACTTAATAAATTATTTAATTTTGAACCAAATAGGAGCTTCCAGTTAGAAATGGAAAAAATTATTTCTTGGTATTGTAGGAATGAAAAATGGTGGTCAAAATTTATCTGATTACTTATAGTGTAAATATAAAACTTAATTTAAATAATATTTTAAATTAGGTTTTTCTTTTTTAGACCTTACAGTTTCCTTAAACTTAGGCTTTAAAATAAAAGCTATAAAGCGAAAGGAAGGGTAATATGGAAAAATATATTCTAGAAACAAATAATCTAACAAAGTCATTTAATAAAGAAATAGCTAAAAATGATTGCTGGTATTTTAGACTCTACAGCCGATCAGATCTATTTCCAGGGGAAGGTTTGGGAGCGAAAAGATTTATATAATATTATAGGGAGCACTAATTGAGTCTCCGGCTATTTATGGCAATTTAACTGCCTATGAAGAATTTAAAAATACACACACTTATACTAGGGTTGAAAGAATCTACTATAATGGATGTTCTTAGTATAGTCGATTAAAAGGAGACTGGAAAGAAAAAAGCATTCCAGTTTTCAATGGGTATGAAACAGCGATTAGGTATTGCTATTGCATTACTTGGGAATCCAAAACTTCTTATTTTAGATGAACCTATTAATGGGCTTGATCCTATGGGGATTAAAGATATGAGGGCTTTAATTCGTTCATTTCCTGCAAAAGGTATTACAGTTATATTGCCTAGTCTTCTTCTATCTGAGGTTGAGCAAGTAGCAGATTATATTGGTATTATTAATTAAGGCGTTCTTGGTTATGAAAGTAAAATAAATACTAATGAAAACTTAGAAGAATTATTCATGAATGTTATTCAGAAAACTTAAAATTTTAAGAGGATTTTTTTCACGTAAAATTTTAATTATTGTTCCTTTATTTATTATTGTTTTTACTTTTTGGCAGCCTTTCTGGCAAATTTAGAAAACCAAGAGCTTTTAGCAATGATTTTTAATTGGTGGCCATTACTTTTTATGCCATTAGGGACCGCTACACTTTCAATTATGGCAATTTATTAGAGGCAGATGATTGAGATAACTTTCAAGACTTTTTGCAAATTTTTCGTAGGGGCTAAGAGATGGGTTATTAACAATTGTATTCTAATCTTTAACTTTAATTTAATAGATTCTTTCAATAAGGGCATTAATAATTTCATCTCGGGAGGAAAAGTAGTAGTAGATGCTACCTTTGCCAATACCAACTTTTTTGGCAATTTGAGAAATCGAAATATGATTATTTTTTTCCTTCATAAATAGAGTTTTAGTTACTCCGATATCAGATCCCTTTTATTAATTAACTTATCTTTGTTTTTCATAATACACCTCATCCAAGTAAAATTGTTCTCTTATTATAGCAATAGAAAAGACAATAAGAGAGAATGAAGTGATTTAAAGATGGTATTCTTTTGACTATTTAATTTTTTATTTTCATAATAAAATTACTCAAAATCACCAAAAAGAGATTGTTAAACTATAGGATGATGAAATAAATAATTGCGAAAACCCTCTTGTGGTAGCGGTGGGATATATTTTCTGTTTACTTTCTATTAGGTAATATAAAATCTACTAAAGCTTTATTAAGAAAATCATTTAAAGGTTTTATTGCTTTGTATTTTTTTGTTAAAGTGAGTATTAGCTCTTCTTCTTTGCGCAATTCATTTTCATTAATAGCTGATTCAACATACCAGTTTTTATGTTTTAGTAATTCAAAATAAGGACTGTCTTTATCATAGCCTTTAGGGCAGTTTTTTAGCTTAAAACCAGAGAGCTGAAAAATTTTTTAAAGGTACTATTGTTAATAATTTGTGTTAGCTCTTTTCCATGGGTAATGATATAGTCCCGAACCATTGCTGTTGCTTCTGGAAATTGAGTAGCATAAACACCACCAGCTGAGAAAGAAATTCCTTTAGGATTGAATTGGAGAAAGTATCCAGCAAGGAATAAATTGTTTTCCTTTTGGGTCGATATGGGCTCTAAAAGAAGGATTGTAGGGGCTTTTATTGTGGCTAAAACGAATATCTCTATTCAGTCTAAATAGGAATTTACTATCAGTAGGCTCAATTGCTTTATCAAAAGTTCTAATGTTGTTAATTAAAGCATCAAGGAATAATAGAAATTCATATTCTGCTTCTTTTTTTAAATCTTTATGTTTATGCATCCAATCTAAATTATTGTTATCATAATGAAAGAAAAGTAATTGATTTTTCTAAATTCATTTTAAATCTCCTTAAGTTTTTCATATATTATATCATAAATAGCCAGTAAAAAAGGAAGACCATAATCTTCCTTTTTTACTGGTAAGTATTTTATTTATGCTGCAGATGATTGTCCTAAAAATTGACTGTTTTATAAATTGTAATAGAAGCCACCTTGGGCTAGTAAAGTTTCATGTGTGCCTTGTTCAATTATTGAACCTTTATCCATTACTAAAATTAAATCAGCATTTTTATAGTTGAAAGACGGTGAGCAATTACAAAGCTTGTTCTGTCTTTCATTAATTCTCCCATAGCTTGTTGGACTTGTTGGATAAGTAGCTCAGTTCTAGTATCAACACTACTAGTAGCTTCATCTAAAATTAATATTTTTTGATTAGCTAGGATGGCACGGGCAATTGTAATTAACTGTTTTTGACCTTGCGATATATTCGTCGCTTCTTCGTTAATTATTGTCTCATAGCCTTTTGCCAATGTTTTAATAAAATGGTCAGCATATGCTGCTTTAGCGGCATCAATAACATCATCAACAGTCGCTTCTTTACGACCATAAGCAATATTATCTCTGATTGTTCCATTAAATAGCCAAATGTCTTGTAGTACCATTCCAAAAAGACTGCGAAGACCACTTCTAGTTAAATCCTTAATGTTTTCACCATCAATAGTAATGGCACCACCATTTAATTCGTAGAAACGCATTAGGAGATTAACTAATGTTGTTTTACCTGCTCCAGTAGGACCTACAATTGCTACTGTTTGTCTTTCCCTCACATCAATGGATAAATCATTCATTAAGATGTTATCAGGCTCATAACCAAATTTAATATGATCAAAATGAATATTGCCTTTTAATGTATCTACTGGCAATGGTGTAGTTGTTTCTGGAACTTCTTCTTTTTTTCATCCAGTAATTCAAATACTCTTTCAGCAGCAGCAGTGGATTGTATAGTGTTAAAGATCTAGCTACTTGGGTAATTGGTTGTGTAAAGGAACGTGAGTATTGAATAAAGGGTTGAATATTACCCAATAGTTAGTTGTCCCATACTTGCTAAAATACCACCAACAACACAGACAATAACATAGCCTAGGTTACTTACAAAGTTTAATAGAGGAATAATAATACTTGAAATAAACTGTGATTTCCAACCTGCTGAGTACAGTCTTTCATTAATATCATCAAACTCTTCAATAGAGCGTTTTTCTTGTCCGAAGATTTTTACTACTTTTTGGCCAGTATACATTTCTTCAACATGGCCGTTCATAGCCCCCCGATTCTTTTTGGTTAGCAATAAATTGTTTTTGCGAATGTTTCGCAATTTTTGTTGTAATAAAAGCAGCAAGAGGTAATGTGAGAACTGTTACTAATGTTAGTATAGGACTAATTGTTATCATCATAATCACAACACCAACTATAGTAACAATTGAGGTGATAATTTGGGTTAAGCTTTGTTGTAATGTAGTACTGATTGTGTCAATATCATTTATTACTCGGCTTAAAACTTCCCCATAGGTATGATTATCAAAGTATTTCATAGGTAATTTATCAAGTTTCTGACTGACATCATTACGCATATTAAAGACAGTTTTCTGAGTAATATTAGTCATAATGAAACCTTGAATATAGGAGAACAATGCACTTAGTAAATAGAGTCCTAATAGTAATAGGAGAATTTGACCAATAGCGCCAAAATCAATAATTGGTTTTACAGTTAAGTTGAGATTTTCAATATAATCAAGATAATTTGCTGGAATTTTATCTTTAATTTCAGCGGGCATGTTTTTTAAAACAGAAGCCCCTGTAGTACCTTCTGACAACTGAATTCCAGGTGGTAGTTCTTTATGCACCTGATTATAAATTGTAATGCCAACAACGCCTTTTGCCAAAACATCAGTAGCATTTCCTAAAATTTTAGGGCCAACAATGGCAAAGACTGTACTGGCTACAGCAAATAAGAATACGACAACAATATGAAATTTATAGCGTCTTAAATAGCCTGTTAAACGTTTTAAGGTTTGACCAAAGTTTTTGGCTTTTTCAGCAGGTCTCCCTAAAGAAGATCAAGGAGGTCCGCCTTGAGGAATTTTGCTTTTAGATTTTTCTTTTACTTCACTCATGCTGCTTCCTCCTCTGATAATTGTGACAAGACAATTTCTTTATAAATTTTATTATTTTTATAAAGTTCTTCATGGGTTCCTTTGCCAACTACTTTACCACTATCTAATACGAGTATTTGGTTAGCATCCATAATATTGCTTACACGTTGAGCTACTAAAATCATAGTCGTATCTTTTATATTTTCTTTTAATGCTTTTCTCAGTTTGCCATATGTTGTAAAGTCTAAAGCTGAGAAACTATCATCGAAAATAAATATTTCAGGTTTTCTCACTAGAGCTCTGGCAATAGCCAAACGTTGTTTTTGACCACCAGATAAGTTTGTACCGCCTTGTGCAATTTCTGTTTCAAAACCTTCTGGCTTTTCATTGGTAAACTCTAAACATTGTGCTGTTGTTGCAGCAGCTTCTAGTTCTGCATCTGTAGCGTTTTCTTTGCCATAGAGAATATTTTCTGCAATTGTGCCTGAAAAAAGAACGGTTTGTTGGGGTACCATACCTATTTTATGTCTTAAAGTTTCCATATCCATATCGGTTATTGATACACCATCAATTAGAATTTCACATTCTTCTATATCGTAAAAACGTGGAATTAAATCAATTAAAGTAGTTTTACCAGAACCTGTACCACCGATAATAGCTCTTGTTTCACCGGGCTTAGCAGTAAATGTTATATTTTTTAGAACTGGTTCTTCTGCACCTTTGTGTCGAAAAGTAACATTTTTAAATTCAAGAATACCATTTAGTGTTTTAAATTTAGTTACTGGTTTTTCTGTAATTTTAATAGTGCTTTGAGAATTTAGTACTTTATTAATTCTCTTTGCAGACACTTGAGCTCTTGGTAAAAGGAAGAAAATCATGGAAAACATTAAAACAGAAAACATAATTTGCATTGCATATTGGATAAAGGCCATTAATGAACCAATTTCCATAGTTGTTGCTTCTACTTGAAATCCTCCAAACCAGACAATGGCAATTGTACTGATATTCATAACTAGCATCATTGCTGGAAAGAGAATAGCCATAATCAAATTAATTCTCAGAGAAGTGTTTGTTAAACTTTTATTAGCTTTTTTAAAGCGTTTCTTTTCATCATCAGAACGATTAAATGCTCGAATAACTCTCATACTTGTTAAAAATTCCCTTAAAACTAAATTGAGTTTATCTAGCTTTTTTTGATTTTTCTTAAATAGTGGAACAATTAGTACTAGCATAAAGGCCATAATAACAACAATAATAGCAACGATAACAACAATAATCCAAGATAGTTTTGGTGTTTGAGATACAGCCATAATTATTCCTCCAATCATCATGATTGGGGCCCCTATCATCATTCTATACATAATGATAAATTGTTGTAATTGAGTAATATCATTAGTGGTTCTAGTAATAAGGGATGCTGTGCCAATTTTATTCATTTCATCATTTGAATAATAGGTTACTTTTTCAAATACGGATTTACGAACATTTTTTTGCCAATCCTGAACCAACTCGAGCTAACAAATAGCTGGCCAAGATTGTGGCTGTAGCACTTAATAAAGTAACTAGAAGCATAATACCTCCTGTTTTCCAAATAGCAGTGGTATCATTTTTTAGAACACCATTATCAATAATTTGTGACATTAATTTAGGTAGATTTAAATCGAACATAGTTTGTGCAAAAATAAAGATAATTGCTAAAATAACAGCAATCCAATATTTTTCTAAATAACGTAAAATTTTTGTCAAATTAGTGGCTCCTTTCTTCTGAGGTATATAACATAATATCCTTTAAGGTCTCAACAAATGATTCCATTTTTTCAACACCTATGTAATCAACAAGACCTGTTAAATGCTTCAGCATATGGGTTTGGTGATTTTTTAAAAATAAATCACCTTTTTAGATAATTTAATGTAGATAGAACGTCTATCCTTTTTATTAATTGTTTTGGTAATAAAATCATTTTCCTCTAAACCATTAATAAGCTGGGTAATAGAGGATGATGTAACATTCATAATTTTATCCATATGAGAGACTTTTACACCTTTAGGGTGCTTTTTTTGTTTCTCCCCATAAGACACACATGTAGAAAAGTCAATTGGGCAGGGCTTAAACACTCTTTTGAAGTATCTTTTGGCATATAATGTTTATGTTGCTTAAAATGGCGGATAACATTGATTAATTCAAGGGCCATTTTTTCTTTTTCATCCATTGGAATTCAACACCTCCTTATTTAGTTAACTTGCTTAATTAATTAGCTGCTTAACTATTATATATAGATTGATTTTTTGTCAATAAAAAAAGGAGAATTTTATTCTCCTTTTTAATAAAATATTATTTTTTGCAGAAAGAATGGGAACCACTGAGGCTAGAAATAGTGATTCCCTGAATAGACAATTTATCTTTACCCTCTAAAGTATATACAATTTAATAGGTGTTTTCAATGGACAAAAGACCTTTATAGAAACATTTGATAATCCTTCGTTTAATATAAAATTATCAGTATTGCAATTGTTATAGACATGGAATACACTTAAGTAAGGAGGGCTATTACAGTGACAAAAAAGAAAAAAATAGGGATTTGGATTAGCCTAATTATAATAGTAGTTATTCTATTTAGTGTCTTAACAGCTACAGGTGGTTTTGATTTATTAAAAGATGTAGAATCACTTCAAATTTGGATAGCTAGTTTTGGTAGTATAAGTTATTTAGTCTATATTGGTATCTTTGTATTAGGTGCTGTTTTTTATTGTCTGCAAGTGTCTTCACAATAGTAGGAGGGTTATTTTTGGTTCAATTAAGGGAACCCTATTTGCTCTTATAGGGGCCACGCTATTAGTACAGCATTAAGTTTTCTGATTAGCCGCTATTTGGCTAGAGATTTTATTGTTAAGAAATTTCAGCATAAGAAGGTCTTTGAGACTATGGAAACAGGGATTGCTAAAAATGGTGTTGAGTTTGTCTTAATTACTCGCTTAATTCCAATTTTTCCTCACAATATTCAAGGGTATGCCTATGGCTTAACAAACATATCTTTTATTAAATTTACTGTTGTTTCTGCATTTGCTATGTTACCAGGGGCTTTTTATATGCTTATTTTGCTGGGGAGTTAGTGCGAACGGGGGTTACGCCTTTTTTTATTGGTCAGTTAATAATTGCTAGTCTTTTATTTTATATTCTTTTTAGAGTTGTTAAGAAAATAGCAAAAATGAAAGGTATTTCTGTTGAGGAGTTAAGTGAAGAAAATAACGAATAGAGTTTTGTATAATGAAAATATAAAGAAGCAAATTAAGGAGATTAAAACAGCCTGTACAGGTTGTCGAAGTTGCTTTAAAGTATTGTCCTATGCTTGCAAATTTTGGCAGGAATCCAATTGACATTGTTGAAAAACTGGAAGTTGAATTGAATTTTGATTTAGTCTATAGTTGTCTTTTATGTGGTTCATGTAAAGTTGCTTGTCCTTTAAATTTACCTATTCCAGAACTTTTAAATGAACTAAGAATTGAGATTGCGAATACTAATAAGGGCAAGGCAAACTCAAAAGGTCGTTTAGGAGTTGTGGCTTTTCAGACTTAGGTATCAAGCCCTATATTTAGAGGAAAGCAGGTTAAAAAATATGAGTAATATTGGTTTTATGGCTGGTTGTAACCTAAGTGCTTATAGTCCTTATGATGTAGAACAAGTTTTAATTTTTCTTAGCACCCTACATGGAGGCAAGTTAAGAGGCATTAGTAATTGTTGTGGCAAGCCAACATTAATGTTAGGTGAAATGGAGCATTTTAGAAAAAATATGATTTGCCGGAAAATGATTTTAGTTATTATAATCTAGAAACTGTTATAAAACCATTAGCAATCACTCTAATATACAGGTTGTCTCTCTCTGGCATGTATTGGCTGAGCGCCTGAAAATAGAAAAAGATAGTCTGGTTAAGGATGCAGTAGTCTCTATTCAAGATTCTTATTCTGTTAGAAATGTTCCTTTAATTCATAATAGTGTTAGAAAGCTATTAATAAAAAAAGGCTACTCTATTAAAGAGTCAAAATATTGTAAAGAGAAAACTCTATACTGTGGTATGGGAGGCATGGTTGGTATGCTGAGACCCTCAATTAGCAATAAAGCATTAGAAATGGCAACAGCAGCAATGCCAGCTAATGAAGTCATTAGCTACTGTGGTGGCTGTCATTCCATGTTTTTAAGGACTGAAAAAAGCCACTTATCTTTTAGATCTTATATTTGAGAATAAGTCTAAAAGAGAGAAACCCTTATCATTAATTGAAAGTTATAAAAATCGTTTTAAAACAAAACAAATTATAGATAATTTTAATAAAAAACAGATTAAATAATTCAGAGGAATTGACAAAGTGTCTTTTTATTCTTATATTATTAAAGGAACTAAATAAGTCGGTAGGTGAGGTTACCGCATAGATAAGGATCGTTGCCGCGGAGTAGTGGAGACACTATGAGTTGGTTAGCAGGCTATGTCGATTCAAGGTATAATCTAATACAATTTCATTGCTCTGCGAAGCTTAAGCTTGAACGGTGGTATACATTTTAATTGAATAGAGTGTATTAATTTGTGGAGAATATAAACTTCTAGCCATTGTTTTGCTTTGGTTGGAAGTTTTTTTATTTGCCATTCTTATTTAGATTAATTTTGATTTAGGTAGTTAGGGCAATCAAAATTGGGAATAGACCTCGGATGAATAAACCGAAGTTTGATAGTAGGCATTTTAGGAAGATTCATGTCAGTCATCAGGCGGCTCGCTCTACCAATACTGATGTTGATGCCATAGTCATAGGAAAGAAGAGCCTTAATCTTAGATGGGCCAATACGTCTCTTAGTAAGATGACAAATCTCCGAGAATAAGCTGACGGAGTTTTTAATTCTCAATAGTTCTAGGAGAAAGTTTTTCCGAAAAGTATTTGTAATAGGAGCTGCGGTTCACTTTAAGGACATGACAAAGAAAAGAGATAGCGTGCTGAAAACGAAGGGTATGAACAGCCATTAATCTTTGTCTGAGTGAGGCGTGAATATGGCAATTGCTTTTTTTAAAATGATATTTTCCTCCTAGAGTCGAGCATTACGCTTTTGAAGATCCTTAATCTGCTTAGCGGTTAGAATAGTATCATCATCAATTCTAACCTGAGAATAAAGTTTAATCCACTTGTGTAAAGCAGACATGGAGACACCATATTCTTTAGAAAGTTGGGATTGAGTTTTACCGTTTTGGTGTAAATTAACAATACTTTTTTTAAATTCTTCATCGTATTTCTTGTAATTATTCATAATTTTATCCTTTCTTATGTGTCTACTTATTTAAAACATGTTTCACTTTTTCCTGTCTACTTTTTTAGTATATGTCCAAAAAATAAAAAGGAGGGTGAATTTATAATGGACTATACTAAAGTATTGGCGGTTGATGCTATTGCAAATGACAGTAAAAGAATTGTTGTTGTAAATGACAATAAAATGCTATTAGCTAGAGTGGAGGATCAGTATTATGCCATTGATAATGTTTGTCCTCATATGGACGGATCCTTAGGAGATGGGATTCTAAAAGGCTATGTGATCACTTGTCCAAAACATGGCAGTCAATTTGATATTAGAGATGGAAAAGTTGTTAAGAGAGGTAAGATTGCATTTGTTAAAGTAAAAGTAGATAATTGCAAGACTTATGAAGTCAAAATAGAGGGAAAAGACGTATTCATTGGAATTGAATAATGCTATAATTAAGGGGATAAGAGAGTAAGAAGAGGGGATATAATCATTGAGTTTTAAACAGGATGAGGCATTAGCAAAAACTCATTTGGAGAAACAAAGTGCGTTGGTTGATGCTGGGCTTACAAATGAAGAAGTAGCAATTAGAGAAGAACGGGGAGAGGTCAATCGGATTCTTAAGGCACCTACAAGAACGTTGTGGGATATCTTTAGAACTAACCTATTCACTTTTTTTAATGGCTTAAATATTGTTTTAGTTGTATTAGTACTAATTGCTGGAGAACCAAGAAATGCCTTATTTATTATAATTGTAATTGCCAATATATTAATTGGTATTATTCAAGAGTATAGAGCGAAAAAAACAATTGAAAAAATGTCTCTTTTAAAAAATGAACAAGTTCATGTGCTTAGAGAAGGCAAGGAAGAAGTTATTCCAATTGATGATGTAGTCATAGACGATTTGGTTATGCTTATTCCTGGCATGCAACTGCCAGCAGATGTGATTATTGTTGAAGCTTTTGGATTAGAAATTGATGAGTCTTTATTAACAGGAGAATCAGACTCAATTGAAAAACAAGTAGAGGATTGTGGCTATTCAGGTAGCTTTGTTGTAGCCGGAACAGGAAAAGCGCAAGTTCTTAGAGTGGGAAAAGAAACCTATATTAACCAGTTGAGTCATGAGGCAAAACGTTTTAAAATTGTTCATTCAGAATTGCGTGATTCTATTGATAAAATAATTAAATTTTTAACTTTAATTATTTTTCCTGTGGCATTATTATTGTTTATTAGTCAATTCTTTATTATTAAGCAAACTTGGAATGAAGCTATTCTTAAAACTGTTGCAGGTATTATAGGTATGATTCCAGAAGGCTTAGTTCTTTTAACAAGTGTTGCTTTTGCAGTAGGTATTATTTGTTTAGCTACGCACCGAACTCTTGTTCAAGAACTACCAGCAATTGAAAGTTTAGCTAGAGTTGATGTTCTCTGTTTAGATAAAACAGGAACTTTAACAGAAGGTTCGTTAGATGTAGCAAAAGTAATTACACTTGATGAGTCTTTTCAAAAGTTAAATATGGCATTAGCCACTTATGCGTATATGAGCAAAGATAAAAATGAAACATCCCAAGCATTAATTGATTACTATAAAAATGAGGTGCAATTGCTTTGGAAAATTACCGATAGAATACCATTTTCATCAACACGAAAATGGGCTTCTATGACTGTTGATGATGGTATGACTTATATTATGGGGGCGCCTGATATTTTAATAGAAGATAAAGCACTCTTAGATAAAGTAGAAATTTTTGCAAAACAAGGGTATCGTGTTCTTTGTTTTGCAATAACTAAGGAAACTGTAACTAAAAATAAACATCCTAGAGGCTTAGTTATTGAAACTTTAATATTGCTACAAGATAGAATTAGAGAAGAAGCAAAAGCTACTTTAGATTATTTTAAAAAACAGGATGTAACACTTAAAATAATTTCTGGTGATAATCCAACAACTGTTGCAACTGTTGCTAGACGAGTAGGGATTCATGACCATGAAAACTACATTGATTCTAGAACTTTGCCTGAAGACCCAAAAGACTTAGAAGCAATTATGGAAAACAATACAGTTTTTGGGAGGGTTACACCTCAACAGAAAAAAGAAATGGTTCAAGCGTTGCAAAGAAGAGGTCATATAGTTGGTATGACTGGTGACGGCGTTAATGATGTTTTAGCTTTGAAAGAGGCTGACTGCGGTATTGCCATGGCTTCTGGAAGTGAAGCATCAAGGGCTGTTGCTCAATTAGTGCTCCTCGATTCAAATTTTGCAGCTTTACCTGTAGCTGTAACCCAAGGAAGAAGGGTTATTAATAATATTCAAAGGGTTGCAAGCTTATTTTTAGTGAAATCGGTTTATAGTATTATTTTGTCAGTATTTGTTACAATTTTTGGATTTGCGTATCCTTTTACACCGATTCAAATTTCATTAATAAGCACATTGGCTGTTGGGATACCAGCATTTTTCTTAGCGTTAGAACCAAATCAAGAACGGATTTCTGGTAGTTTCTTTTCAAAGATTCTATCAATAGCTATACCTGGAGGGATAACGGTATCCTTTAGTTTGTTATCCATTAACTTTTTGAATATGGTGACACACTTAAATTTTTCACCACCAGAAATGGCAACAATGCTTGTACTTGCAACGGGATTAATCCAATTATTTGTATTGGCTAAGATTAGTAAACCGCTAAATATTTGGCGGATTGTATTAATTGGTACAATGTCTTTACTGTTTGTAGCTTGCTTCTTTATACCGGCTACAATTAGTTTCTTTGGCTTAGCTCGTTTAACATGGTTTCTTGCTTTTGTAGCTGTTTTATTTACTTTAACAGCTTCTTTATTAGTTATTGTAGGTGAGAAAATATTAAAAAGAGTATTTAAAAAAGACAATAGGGTATAAGATAAGTGTTGGTTTTTGTTAGTTTGGTATTAAGATGTTTTAAAGCTAGAATTTATTTGGGAGATTTGTCAAGATGAGATCGAATAGTGAAGAAGAAAAAAGAAATTAACGAGACGGCAAGTGGTGCTAATTGCAACTATAATTAGTGGGATTTTACTCCTTTGCTTAGCTATAGGCCTTTATGCAAAAGGACAAGATTTAGAGACCATGAAAGGTAGATTGGAAACACTTGAACAAAGAAATGAAATATTAGAAAAAGAAAATAAAGATATGAGAGATTTAGTTGCCTATAATATTTCTGAGGGTATCCTGCTAAAAAATGCTTTCTTAACATTTGATGATGGTCCATCTGACAATACAATGATTCTATTATCAACTTTAAAGGATGCTGGTGTAAAAGCTAACTTTTTTCTCTTAGGATGTAAGATTGATAACTATCCTGAAGCAACAAAAGCTATTGCTACAGATGGTCATGGTGCTTTTGTTCATTTCTGATACCCATCAATACAATCAAATATACAGTTCAAAAGATACTTTAATAAATGATGTTTTGACTACCAGAAAAAATTATGGATTTAGGTATTAAAGAACCTACCCTATATCGTTTTCCAGGAGGTTCCAATACAGGCTATTTGAAAGATAATGTATTTGCTGAAGTTAAGTTGGCTCTTAAAGAAAATAAGTTTACTTATGTAGATTGGAATGTAGATTCAGGCGATGCAAAAAGAAGCAATGTTTCTGCTGAAGAGATTAAGAATAATATTATTAATCAGTCAAAAACAAAAAACACTATTAGTATTCTAATGCATGATGCAAATTCAAAGGAAACCACTATCAATGCTTTGCCGGCAGTCATTAGTGGGCTTAAAGAGTTAGGCTTTCAATTTTTGGTAATTCCTGATGGTGTTTCAGGTCCAGAATTTAGAACTTAAAAAAACATAAAAAGCTGTAACATTATGCTACAGCTTTTTATGTTCTGTTTTAAATTAATCTCTTACAATTTATACCTCTAGCATCTGTATTAATACTACCAGTTAAGATTAAAATTCCTTTAATTAGGCCCCAAATTTCAGCTGCAAATATCAGCAGTACACCAATACCAAAACATGAAGTTAATAAGCCGACGATTGTCATTGAAAGTTGACCTGCTGCTTTCCCAGTATAGCCAAGGTAAAAATTATATACACCGAAGGCTCCCAAGAAAATACCAAAAAGACCGGCGGCTATTTTTGATTTTTGAGTTTCCAATTTGTATCCTCCTTTATTCTATATAAGCTAATTTTAGCTTATTTGAAAAACCTTGTAAAGGAGAAGCTCACATTTGTTTAACTAGATGGTAAAACGAATTAAGAAAAGGAAAAAAGAGGAGATTATAATGAAAATTATTTCGTGGAATGTTAATGGATTAAGAGCTGCTTTGAAAAAAGGTTTTGAAGCTATTATAGAAGAGTTAGATGCAGATATTGTTTGTTTACAAGAGACTAAAATGGAACAAGGACAAGCTATTATTGACTTGCCAGATTATGAAGAGTATTGGAACAGTGCTGTGAGAAAAGGTTATTCTGGGATTGCGATTTTACTAAGAAAAAGCCCCTAAATGTAACTTATGGAATGGGACTTGAAGAACATGATCAGGAGGGACGTATTATTACGTTAGAAATAAAAGATTTTTACTTGGTAAATGTCTATGTGCCCAATTCTCAAAGAGAATTGGCACGTCTAGAATATAGGATAGCTTGGGAAGATGCATTTAGAAACTATGTTGATGAATTGAAAAAACAAAGGCTGTAATTATTTGTGGTGATTTAAATGTTGCCCATCAGGAAATAGATTTAAAGAATCCTAAGAGCAATCGGGAAAATGCCGGATTTAGCGATGCTGAAAGAGCCAAAATGACAGAGCTTTTAGACAGTGGTTTTATTGATACATTTAGATTTCAAAATCCAGAAAAAGAAAATGCCTATACATGGTGGACCTATCGCTTTAAAGCCAGAGAGAAGAATGTTGGCTGGCGTATTGATTATTTTTTATTTTCTGAAGAGTATAAGGATAAAATAAAAGAAGCAATTATTTACGAAAATATTATGGGAAGTGACCATTGTCCAGTAGGTTTAATATTTTAAGATAGGTTTTTCTATGGTATAATATTAAAATGAATTATAAAGGAGTCTTTAGAGTAAGCTCTTTTTAATCCTATAAATGATTAATAAAGGAGAGGGAAAGTTATATGAAATTTACTAAAATGCATGGTTTAGGAAATGACTATATATATGTTAACTGTTTTAAGGAAAATGTTGAAAATCCTAGCGCGCTTTCTATTGAAATTAGTGACCGACACTTTGGTATTGGTTCTGATGGTTTAGTTTTGATTATGCCTTCAGAAACAGAAGATTTTAGAATGCGGATGTTTAATAATGATGGCTCAGAAGGAGAAATGTGTGGTAATGCTATCCGCTGTATTGGAAAGTATGTTTATGACAATGGATTAACAAAAAAAGAAATTGTTTCAGTTGAGACTCTAGGTGGTACTAAGGTGATTGCTTTAAATATAAAAAACGGAATTGTGGAAAGTGCAAGAGTAGACATGGGGGGACCAATTTTAGAACCTGAAAAAATCCCAGTTAATTTTAAAAGTAATCCTGTAGTAAATGAACCTATTATTGTCGATGGCAAGACCTATGAAGTTACTTGTGTTTCTATGGGAAATCCTCATGCCATTACTTATATGGAGCAAATTAATCATTTAGAATTAGATAAAATTGGACCTAGCTTTGAGTTCAATGAAAAATTCCCTAATAGAATAAACACAGAATTTGTCGAAGTTATTAGTAGAAAAAAACTTAAAATGAGAGTTTGGGAAAGAGGTTCTGGAGAAACATTAGCTTGTGGAACGGGAGCATGTGCCGTTTTAGTAGCCTCTGTTTTAAATGGCTTAAGTGAAAGAGTTGCTACTGTAGAATTAAAAGGTGGTTCTCTTAAAATTGAATGGAATCAAGAGGATAACCATGTTTATATGACTGGACCAGCAACAAAAGTATTTGATGGTGAAATTGAAATATAAGGAGAGTGCACGATGATTAAAATTAATGACCATTTTTTAGATTTAAAAAACAGCTATCTTTTTTCAGATATTTCTAAAAGAGTTAGTAAATTTCAAAAGGAAAATCCTGATAGAGAAATAATTCGTTTAGGAATAGGGGATGTTACAAAACCTTTATCCAAAACTGTTGTTAAAGCATTGCATAATGCTGTCGATGAAATGGCATCCAGCGAAACATTTAGAGGTTATGGCCCAGAACAAGGCTATGAGTTTCTAATCGATAAGATTATTGAGTTTGAATATAAACCTTTAGGTATAAATTTAGAGCGTTCAGAAGTATTTATTAGTGATGGCTCTAAATGTGATACAGGAAATATTGGTGATATTTTAGATGTTTCCAATACTGTGGCTATTACGGACCCTGTATACCCAGTCTATTTAGATACTAATGTGATGACCGGTCGTTCAAAAATTGAGTTTTTACCTTGTAATCAAGAAAATGATTTTGCGCCTTCCTTACCAAAGGAAAAAGCGGATATGATTTATCTTTGTTTACCTAATAACCCAACAGGAACAGTATTAACTAAAGACCAGTTAAAGGTATTTGTTGACTATGCTAAAGCTAACAAGTCTTTAATTTTATTTGATGCAGCATACGAATCTTATATAACAGAGGAAAATGTACCTCATAGTATTTATGAAATTGAAGGTGCTAAAGAAGTTGCAATTGAATTTAGAAGCTTTTCCAAACAAGCTGGCTTTACAGGAACAAGATGTGCTTATACAATTGTCCCCGAAGAATTAATTGGCTATACTAAAAATGGTGGAGCTATTAATATGCATTCTCTTTGGCTTAGAAGACAATCCACTAAATTTAATGGGGTTTCCTATATTGTTCAAAAAGCAGCAGAGAGTATTTATACACCTGAAGGGCAGAAGGAAATTAAGGAATACATTAGCTATTACATGGAAAATGCAAAAATTATTCGCGATGGATTAGAGAGTATTGGCATTAAAACTTTTGGAGGTGTTAATGCACCTTATATTTGGCTAAAGACACCCGGAAATCTGTCTTCATGGGAGTTTTTTGATTTACTCTTAAATGAAGTTGGTATTGTAGGTACTCCAGGAGTTGGTTTTGGAGATGAAGGGGAAGGGTACTTCCGCTTAACTGCTTTTGGTAGTCGTGAAAATACAATAAAAGCTATTGAAAAAATAAAAAAAATGACATTTTAATTTATTATTTAAGGTCTTTTCTTCTTCAAGATGTTGACCATCACAAAATGGTTTGTTATGAGATTTTCCACAACGGCAAAGGGTGACTCGATTTCTTTTTTCGTAGGCACTATTGTCATCACCTATAATTTCTATATAGTTTTTCACCCAAAGGGGCCCTTCTTTATTGGTAAAATAATCTTCTACAACACTAATTTCTGTTGGCATTTCATCTTCAATTATTTTCCCATCCTTAGTCTGTGGAGTTAAGCGTCCTCCAATACAGTTTAAGGCATCTCTAGTGAAGATTGCTTTCCCTTCTTTTGTTTCCTGTCTTATGTAACTGTGCTCTAACACCTCCTGCTCTTGAACAGAATTTAACAGCGGCACATAAATCACAGGCATCTAATAAATTCATATCAGCTCCTTCAAAAAAACAGACTGCCTCCTCAAGATAGGGTCTTTTAGAAGCAGTTTCTGTTCCGTCAGAGCCTAGTGTGTGTGCTATCGCAGAATGGCGCGCCCGCTTGTTAGCAGAATTGCCACAGCGACAAAGGGCATATTCTTCTTCTGTTTGATAATTCTTTTATTTTTTTTATTGTATCGCCATGAACCGTTTTATTTTCTGCATCAGGCGGCCCATAATAGCATATTCATTTAAAGGAATGTCAGAGGATACAATATAAGGGCCATCAGCAATAATTCTAATATGATTGCAATTTTCACATTTTTTTGAAGATATTAATATCATTTCCTTTCATCAATAATAAATATAGTTAGGGGTATTATTATTTTTTATGACAATGCTTTTTATAGGTTTCCCCATATTTCCATGGCTTTCAATACAGGCTTTAGACTTTTACCTGTATCTGTTAATGTATATTCTACTCTAGGTGGAACTTCTGCGTATACTTTTCTTGTAAGTAATCCATTTATTTCCATAGTTCTTAAATTTGATGTTAAAACTTTTTGTGTTATTTTACCAACAGCTCTTTGAAGCTGGGAAAAACGCATAGTACCATGTAAAAGTTCTCTAATAATCAGAGCTTTCCAAGAATCTCCCGTTAATTGTAAAGTCATTTCAACTGGACAGTTTGGATATTCTTTTGTCATAGTAAAACCTCCTTGCTATAGCTATAGTATCTTTAGGGATACTATAGCACTTTTTAGTGCCTTCTTTACAATTGGTCTATATAGAAGTATTATAAGTCTATCAGCAATTTATTGCAAATAAATGAAATTAATATAATGAAGGTTTTAATAATGTTTGATTATGGAAAGTTTTTCGATGAGCATCCTAATGGTGTTTTAGCGACGTTTGATGAAGGGAAAATTAAAACAAGAATATTTCAATACCTTTTTACTGATAATAATAGAATCTATTTTTTTACCAATGAGAATAAGCCTGTTTATAAACAGTTAGTAAAAAAATCTGAGGTTTCTTTTTGTTCCCACCATGAAGGGTATTCTCCTGTTACATCAGTAAGAGGGAAAGCCATTTTTATTGATGATTTGAATTTAAAAAAAGAATATTTGGACAAAAATCCTAATATTAAGGCTATTTAAAATCTGCTGATAATCCTGAACTAAAATTATTTTATATTGATATTGAAGAGGTAGAAACATTCAGTTATGAAGAAGGTCCTAAAAAATTCCAAATAAATTAATTAAGATGATTAAAAAGATGTAACAATTTCTTGTTACATCTTTTTATATGTTATGAATAAATAAATAAAGTTATCCTAGAGCAACTAGTGATGGTTTTTATTTTTGCTTATTGAAGAACTCTATAAGTAAAGGGTATAGACCTGGAGAAAATAACATGCTATGATTTGCATAAAGAATAGTATAAAGGAAGGGGGAAGCATAATGGGAAAACCAATTATGATTCAAGGCACAATGTCTGGAGCAGGGAAATCAATTGTGACAACAGGTCTTTGTAGAGTATTTAAAGAAGCTGGCTATAAGGCGGTTCCTTTTAAAGCGCAAAATATTTCCTTAAACTCCTATGTTACTAAAGAAGGATTAGAAATGGGCAGAGCCCAAGTAGTACATAGTGAAGCGTGTGGTTTAGAACCAGATGTTAGGATGAATCCTATTCTTTTAAAGCCTGCAGGTATGAGGGGGGATACAAGTTATTGCCTTTGGTAAGGTTGTAGGAAATATGAAAATAGGTGAGTATGGGCAGTATAAGGAAGAGATTAGAGAGCAGGTTAAGGCTACCTATGAGGATTTATTAAAAGCAAATGATATTGTAGTTATTGAAGGGGCTGGAAGCCCAGCAGAGATTAATTTAGGCTTTGAAAATGATTTAGTCAATATGGGAATGGCTAACTATTCTCCTTGTTGGTGATATTGATAGAGGGGGGTGTGTATGATGCTCTCTATGGTACAGTTATGTTATTTGACGAGGCTGAAAGAAGTTATTTTAAAGGTCTTATTATTAATAAAATGAGAGGGAATTTAGATGTTTTAAAAGAAGGCAATGAAAAGCTAGAAAAACTTTTAAATGAACCGATGGTAGGGATTCTTCCTTATTTAGAAATGGATATTGAAGATGAAGATAGTATTACAGAGCGTTTTAAGGCGAGGGGTTATGGAGATTATTTAAATATTGCTGTTATTCGTTTGCCGAGTTTATCTAATTTTACGGATTTTGCAGCTCTAGAAAGAATGGAAGGGGTTAACATTCACTATTTAACTTCTTTTAAGAAAGATTCATCATATGATTTAATTATTATTCCTGGCAGTAAAAATACTATTGAGGATTTGCGATGGTTAAAAAAATCAGGCATTACAGACTCTATTATAGAGGCTGAAAAAATGATACTCCGATTTTAGGCATTTGTGGCGGTTATCAGATGTTAACAGAATATGTTGAGGATCCTTCCAATGTTGAAAATGGAGGATCTTGTAATGGATTAGGGCTCTTATCAGGCGCGACAACATTAGGAAAAGAAAAAGTACTTAAGCAAGTAAGGGGTAAAATTAATGCACTTACAGGTTTGTTTAAACCATTAGAGGGGGGGCTGGATTTAGAGGTTACGAAGTTCATATGGGAAAGACAGAATTTAACGATTATCCTATTGCTAGCTGTGGTAACTGCTATGGCACATATGTTCATGGTATTTTAGATGAAAAAGCAATTGTAGAAAAACTGATATCTATTTTAGCTTTAAAAAATAGTATAAATGTAAAAAAGCTGTGGTGTTGATATACACACCTATAAAGAAAAGCAGTATAAGGAGTTAGCAGAGCGAATACGAAAGTATTTAGATATGGATTTAATTTATTCAATTATAGAAAAAGGTTTATTATAGTGGCTTAATCATAATAGGAGGCTATAAAGATGTTAGATAAGAAAGTCTACACAATTGGGGAAATTGCAGATTTATTTCATATGTCTACAAAAACATTGCGATTTTATGAGGATAAAGGACTACTTGAACCAGAGAGCAGAGGTGTAGAAAATTGTTATCGCTACTACACAAAAAAGCAGATTTTACAGATTATTTTAATTAAGGAGTTAAAACATTTAGGATTTGCTTTAAATGAAATAGCTGAATTTAAAGAAGATAAAACATTAGAGCAGTTAATTCTTACTTTAGAAAAGAAGAAAGAAACTATAAAAAAAGAAATTAAGGGGTTAGCAAAGCAAAGAAAGAGTATAGAGAAAGCTTTAAATCGTATTATTAAAGTTTATTTACTAATGAATGAAGATTATTATGAAGAAGGCTTAAATGATACTGAAGATGTTTATCATTTTGAATTAGTAGCCGTTCCTGAGTCCTATATTGTTTATACAGTTGCTGATTATGATTATAATTTAAATGAACTTTTTGTAGACCGATATGCAGATTTAGTTAAAATTAGAGATCGTTGTAATTTATTTGCGCAAGGTTCTTTTATGGCTACTTTTCGTGGGGAATATATTGGAGAAGCATCCCATATTGCTTAAGAAGCAATTTATAGAAAAGGTTCTTTGGAAGTTTTTATGCCAATTCTCAAAGGTAAAAAAGCCAATTTATCCTGTGTAAAAAATATGGTGGCTTTTTGGCAGCAAAGACAATTTATAAAGGGCATTATAGAAAACTAATTCGTGTTTATGAAAATTTTTTAGAATGGGGTCTTGCTAATGCGTATCGCTTAAGTGGTGCGCCTGTAGAAGAATACATTGTAGATCCTATTACTACAGATTGTGAAGATGAGTATGTAACAGCTGTTTATTTTCCTGTAGAAAAGAATCCTTTGTAATAAATTATAAAATGTTCTTGACCTTCCTTTTACTGGAAGCTTTATGATGAAAGTAGAAAAATAGAATGGAGGGTCATTATTATGTTACATGCAGATATGATATTTGTGAATGGAAAAGTTGTGACTGTAGATAAGCATTTCAGTTTTAAAAAAGCAATTGCAATTAAAGATGGTTGGATAATAAATGTAGGCGAGAAATAGTGACATTAAACCTTTTATTGGACCTGGAACTCAGGTAATTGACTTAGCAGGTAAAATGATTTTACCTGGGGCCCATGATGCTCATATGCATGGGATTTGGTATGGGGTTTCAAAACCACCAATTGCTTTGGATATTAGTTACTCTAATGTAAAATCTATAGCTGACATTAAGGAAATGGTTTATGAAAAAAGAAAAACAGCGCCTAAAGGAACCTGGATTAAAGAAGTAGGTTTTACTGTAGGTCATTTGTTAGAGTGTAAAGATGATCCAAGTCGTGTGCCACGAAAAACGGACTTTGATGATATTAGCCCAGATCATCCTATTGCATTATATGATTTTAGTTTGCATACATTAGTTGTAAACAGTAAAGCATTAGAAGTATGTGATGTTAATAGACATACTGAAAATCCAGCAGGTGGAGAAATTGAACGGGATGGTAATGGAGATCCAACTGGTGTTTTCAGAGAGTTTGAAGCTCAAGGGGTTATTATGAAAAAATTTCCTAGGTTGACAGATAAAGAGCTTAAGCTTGCAATTCAATAAACTCAAAAAGAATTAAATAAAAATGGAATAACAAGTTATAATGATTCTGCTCTCGGGCCAGGAGGTGACCTTACATTTGGAGGTGCCTTAGGCCAGAGGGCGATTTCTGTTTATGGGGGAAATGGCTGAAAAAAAGAAATAACAGCTAGAGTATCCGTTGGACTTTTAATGGGGGATTATGATGTGTTAAATTATGATGATGTAGTTAAAGGTTTTGAAACTATTAAATTTCCTAAGATTACAGATGAAAACTGGATGAATATTCCTATGTTGAAAATATTTGCAGATGGTATTCCTGTGGGCTATACCGCATGGCTTTTGGAAGACTATGCCAATAGACCAGGATTTAGATGAAGTTCTTGTTTGCCGGGAGAAACAGATGAAGCTCAAGAACAAGAGCTCCATAAAATTATTCTCTATGCCCATAAAAAAGGCTATCAAGTGGGGATTCATGCAACCGGTAATCGCTCTATTGATGTTTCATTAGATGGTTTTATTAAAGATATTGAAACTTATCCAGGGCCATCAAAAAGACACTATGTTATTCATGGTGATATGATTACCAATGCTTGGGCTAGAAAAGCCATTCCCTATGATGTTGGTTTAACTTTAGAACCAGAAGTTGGGACATTAATATATGAGGCAACAACACCCTTTATTGGCAAGAAAGCCAGTCGCATTTATGGCGTGAAAGAGCTTTTAGATTGTGGTCTTTGGATTTCTGGCGGTTCTGATTGTCCTATTACTTATCCTAACTGGCGAAAAGGTTTGGAGGCAGCTGTAACGAGACGTTCTGCCACAACGGGTAATAAACATTGTCCTGAACTAGGGGTTAGTGTAGCAGAAGGTATTAAAGTGTATACTTATGGAGGGGCTTATCAAGAACGATTTGAAAAAGTTATAGGTTCAATTAAAATTAATAAAGTTGCAGATTTTCAAGTCCTAGAGAAAGATTTATTTTCAGTGGAGCCAGAAGCATTAGGTTCTGTAGATGTTGTTATGACAGTTACTGGTGGAAAAATAGTTTATGAAAAATAAAGGAGGGTATTAAAATGAAAGATGAAAAATTAAGTGAAAAGAAAATTCTAGGTTGGAAATCCTATGAATTTACCATTTTACTCACTCAAATGGCAGGCTGGGTTAATTGGCGAGCTGCATTTTTAGTGGCTAGCATTCCCACATTTATAGTGGGCTTTATTATGTTAAAAGTTATTAAGGAAGTAAAAGTAGAGCCACCCCAGGGGTTAGTGCAAAGGGAAGTGGCTTTAAAAATTTTAGTGCCGTTTTAAAATACCGAAATGTAGTATTGTGTTTCTTAATTGGCATGTGTAGTATGGCTGGCTATTGGATACTGCTTACTTTTAGACCATTGTATGGGGGAAAAAATTGGTGGTTTTGATATTGAAACAATAGGTATTATTATTGCAGTTATGGGCTTTATTGGCATTTTCTATGCATTTATGATACCTAAAATTTCAGATAATATTGGCAGAAAACCAACATTGCTTATTTTCTACTTTTTATCCTTTATTGTACCTTTAAGCATGTTTTTCTTTCCTAATTCTTCAGTTGCCTTAATTATATTCTGTTTATTTGCATCCATACCAGGTTGTATGACACCTTTATTTATGGCCGTAATACCAACCAGAAACGTTACCTGAACATTAGCAGGAACTGCTCAAGGATTAATTTTAGGATTTGCAGAAATTATTGGAGGAGCACTTTGGGTGATTTTTGTAGGTATGATAGCAGATACACAGGGATTACAAGTAGCTATGCTTTCAGGAGCTGCTGTATTATTAATAGCTGTTATCTTAGCAGCATTTCTTATTGAAACTAATACAAAAGAAAAGATAGCTGAAGTTAAGGCATTGAGAATGAAAGGAAAATAATAGAATTAATATATATTAAATAAAAAAAATTGAGGAAATAAAGGGAGGTTTAGTTATGGGTAACAAAGAAGTTGTTTATCCTTATATACCTAATTCAGTACCAGAAATTAAGGCTGAGATGTTAAAGGCAGTGGGCGCTAAAGACGAAATGGAACTCTATGAGGAAATTCCAGAAAATCTAAAATTAAAAAGGGCTTTGAATTTACCGGAACCTATTTTAGATGAATATTCAATAAAGTGTCATGTGGAAAACATTTTGGCAAAAAAATAAGAACTGTAAAGAGTATATTAATTTTCTAGGTGCTGGATGCTGCCAGTATTTTGTACCTGCTGTTGTTGATGAAATATTAGGCAGAGGAGAGTTCTTAACCTGTTATGGCGCTGAAACATGGGCTGATCATGGTAAGTATCAAGCTTTTTTGAGTACTGTAGTCAGATTTCTGAGTTAGTAGATATGGATGTTATGAGTGTGCCTCTTTACGATGGTTATCAGGCCATGGCTACCAAGCCTATGTATGGCTAATCGCTTAAATGGTCGCAAAAAAATATTGATTCCAAGTACTTTGAGTGTCGATGCAAAGTCACTGATAACAAATTATACAGGATCTGCTCATGATGCTAATGTTTTAGATATTGTTGAAGTGAATTGTAATGAGAAAACAGGGGGGAATGGATTTAGAGGATTTAGAGAAAAAACTGACTGCTGATGTTTCAGCTGTTTTAATTGAGAACCCCTCCTATTTAGGTTTTGTGGAAACTAATAGTAAGGCAATAGGTGAAATGGCTAAAAATGCAGGTGCAGAATTTATTGTTAGTGTAGATCCTATTTCACTAGGGGTTATTGAGGCTCCAGGACAATATGGAGCAACGATGGCTATTGGTGATTTCCAGTCATTAGGAATGCATATGGCTGCTGGAGGCTGTTGTGGCGGTTTCATAGCAACACCAGATGAAATGAAGTATATGATGGAATTTAAAGATATTATGAATGGGGTGGTAGAAACTACAGTAGGAAGAGAGGTTGGTTGGGTTCCAGTTTTAGTGGAACGACTTCATTATGCTGTCCGAGAAAAAGGCAAAGAATTTAACAGGGACAGGTACTATTTATGGTCAATTGGAGTAGGTGTTTATTTAACATTAATGGGCCCTCAGGGTATGGCTGAAGTGGGACCAGACTATTATGCAAAATGCTCAGTATGCTGCCAAGAAAATTAATGATATTAGAGGGGTTCAATTAAAATTTGAAACACCTTTTTTCAAAGAGTTTGTGGTGGATTTTAAGGACTCTAAGATGACGGTGAAGGCTATTAACAAAAAGCTTTTAGATAAAGGTATTTTTGAAGGTTCGGATTTGGAAAAAGAAGGCCTTCCAGATTGTGATCTTTACTGTGTGACTGAGATTCATACAAAAGATAAAATTGATGAATTAGTAGATGCCTTAAAGGCTATAGTGGACTAAGGGGGGGATGAAAAATGAGAAGAGATTATATGTCATATTTGAGGAAATTTCATGAAGCTAAGTGGGATGAAGAATTTATTTTTGAATTAAGTGTTCCAGGGCAACGAGGCGTTTTAGTACCTGAAGCAAGTGAGGGTATTAAAAAAGCAGTAGGAGATGGTATCAGCATTTTACCTTCTAGTTTAAGACGTAAAGAGCCTCCTAAATTACCCGAGGTTCATCAGATGAGAGTTAATAGACATTTTATGCGTTTATCCCAAGAAGTTTTAGGAGCCGATATTGTACCTGGTATTAGTCAAGCGACTTGCACTATGAAGTATAGTCCTAAAGCGCAGGAACATCTCATGAGTAGAGATCCTAATATGACAGAAATTCATCCTTTGTAACCAGAGGAAACTCTCCAAGGATTATTTGAAATTTACCATCAGACTGAGTCCTTTTGCAAGGAAATTTCCGGTATGGATGCTTTTTCCTTTCAGCCAGGAGGTGGGGCTCATGCAACCTTTGCAGCAGCGGTTATTATTAGGGAATACTTTAAGGAAAAAGGTGACTTTAAAAGAGGTGAAGTCATTACTACTATTTTTACTCATCCTTGTGACGTTGCCACACCGGCTGTTGCTGGTTTTAAAATTATTACACTAATGCCTGATGAAAATGGTTACCCTGATTTAGAAGCTTTTAAAGCAGCTATTTCTGATAAAACTGCAGCTATTTATATTACCAATCCTGAAGATACAGGAATTTTTAATCCAAGGATTAAAGAGCATGTGGATATTGCTCATGAACATGGTGCAATTTGTTATTATGA
This sequence comes from endosymbiont 'TC1' of Trimyema compressum, assembly GCF_001584725.1. Classification (NCBI taxonomy): domain Bacteria; kingdom Bacillati; phylum Bacillota; species endosymbiont 'TC1' of Trimyema compressum. Next base: position 194,472 of record NZ_CP014606.1, read on the forward strand.
TAAAGCCAATGTTAATGGGGTAATGGGTGTATCTCGAGCAAAAGAAGCAGGTTTGATATGATTCACTATAATCTTCATAAAACATTTTCTTCGCCCCATGGTGGTATGGGACCTGGCTGTGGTGCATTAGGGGTGTTAGAATATTTAGAAAAATATTTGCCGAGTCCTAGAGTAGCTTATGATGGCGAAAAGCATTCTCTTATTACTAAAGATGGCAGTATTGGTAAAGTGCGTTCTTTTATTGGCAACGCTTCTATTGTTGTTAGAGCCTATATGTGGATTATGCAGTTGGGACCAGCTGGTATTAAAGAAGCAGCTGTTATTTCTGTATTAAATAATCAATATATGATGAAGCAAATAGAGAAAATTCCAGGTGTAACTATTTGGTATGCTGAGGGTAAACGCAGAATGGAACAGGTTCGCTATAGTTGGCAAAAACTTAAGGAAGATACAGGAGTTGGTACAGAAGATGTAACTAGAAGGCTTATTGATTTTGGTTATGAGCATTATTGGATGTCCCATCATCCTTGGGTTGTACCAGAGCCATTTTCTTTAGAACCTTGTGAATCTTATAGTAAGGATGATATTGATGAATTTTGTACAGTTTTGAGACAGATTTCTAAAGAAGCTTATGAAAATCCAGAGTTTGTTAAAAATGCTCCCTACAATGCTCCGATTCATAATATTGAAAATCCTCATGTAGATGATTATGAAAAAAATTGCTACTACTTGGAGACAATGGGTGAAAAGAAAGATGCGATTTAAATGAAATAAATTGGTTTAATTGTTAACCCTTATGCAGGGATTGGTGGCCCCAGTGGTTTAAAAGGCAGTGATGGAGCAGAAATTAGAGATTTGGCTTTTAAAAGAGGAGCTGTACAAAAGCTGCTAGCCGAGTGGTGGATACTTTGACTTACGTGAAAAAGCATTATAATGGGGATATTAAATTTATTACTTACACCCTTATGACATGGGGGCTAATGAAGTGCTTGCAGTTGGATATAAGCCTGTTATTAAAGGGGTTTTAGAGGAGGGGGGTCAATTACCTCCTCCTCGGATACAAAAAGGGCTGCAGAATTGATTTTAGCTGAAAATATTGATTTGCTTCTTTTTGCTGGAGGGGATGATATGGCTCGAGATATACGAAAGGCTATAGGCGATGCTCCTATTCCCGTTATATGGAAGAAATATACTATATTTTATTGGACCAGGAAGCACTACTAAGGAAATACCTAATTTATTAAATTTTAAAGGCACTCTTTTAGGTGTTGATGCTATTTTAAATAGGAAACTAATTGGCGCAGACTTAAGTAGTGGGGATATTCAACGTTTAATTAAAGAGAAGGGTGAAAAAGGCATTAAAATTATAGTGACTGTTATTGGTAGTCAAGGTTATTTATTTGGTCGAGGCAACCAGCAGTTTACACCGGATATATTAGAGCAAGTAGGTAAGGAAAATATTATTGTAGTAGCTACAAAAGATAAATTACTGGAAGAATGTCAATAGAGTAGATAGAAAAAGTGAAATTAAGTTTTAATAGAAGTGAAAAAATAGTCTTCTTTGGAATTAGGAGAAAGAATGTTATTAGCAGAGTGGGGACGTATAGGGGGTTGTAGAAGCCCTCAATGTGTTCAAAGCAGGAAAGCTTAATTTGAGCAAAGGAAGAAAAAGACCTACGAAGAATTTCTTCTTTTTTCATATATTTAAAAAGGACTCAACGACAGCATTGTCCCAAGGATGAGAAAGCTTAGAAAAAGATTGAATGATACCAAAAGAATCAAGGAGCTTTCTAAAGATAAAAGAAGTATATTAGGAACCTCTGTCAGAATGAAAAATAAGAGAAGTAGAAGGTTTTTGAGAATAAAAGGCTTTGATAAAAGTATCCTTAACAAGAGAAGTATCAATTTTAAGAGAGAGCTTCCAAGCAATAATTTTACGAGAAAATAAATCCATAATAACACAGAGATAAGCAAAAGAGGCATTTAAATTAATATAGGTAATGTCACTAGCCCAGACTTGATTGGGCTGAGGAACATTAAAATTTTGATTTAGGTAGTTAGGGCAATCAAAATTGGGAATAGACCTCGGATGAATAAACCGAAGTTTGATAGTAGGCATTTTAGGAAGATTCATGTCAGTCATCAGGCGGCTCGCTCTACCAATACTGATGTTGATGCCATAGTCATAGGAAAGAAGAGCCTTAATCTTAGATGGGCCAATACGTCTCTTAGTAAGATGACAAATCTCCGAGAATAAGCTGACGGAGTTTTTAATTCTCAATAGTTCTAGGAGAAAGTTTTTCCGAAAAGTATTTGTAATAGGAGCTGCGGTTCACTTTAAGGACATGACAAAGAAAAGAGATAGCGTGCTGAAAACGAAGGGTATGAACAGCCATTAATCTTTGTCTGAGTGAGGCGTGAATATGGCAATTGCTTTTTTTAAAATGATATTTTCCTCCTAGAGTCGAGCATTACGCTTTTGAAGATCCTTAATCTGCTTAGCGGTTAGAATAGTATCATCATCAATTCTAACCTGAGAATAAAGTTTAATCCACTTGTGTAAAGCAGACATGGAGACACCATATTCTTTAGAAAGTTGGGATTGAGTTTTACCGTTTTGGTGTAAATTAACAATACTTTTTTTAAATTCTTCATCGTATTTCTTGTAATTATTCATAATTTTATCCTTTCTTATGTGTCTACTTATTTAAAACATGTTTCACTTTTTCCTGTCTACTTTTTTAGTATATGTCCAAAAGGTTTCTCTAGTGCCAAGACCATTTATTGTGGATACAGGTAAGGAGAGAGTACTAATAAAATGTTAGAGGGCTACATAAAAGTTATTGTTGGCTTAACCGATTATACTTATTATAAAGCGAGTCAATAAAAAGGAGGAATTAAAATGTTTTTCTTTAGAAGGAAAAGTAGTGATTGTTAGTGGTGCTTCACAAGGTGTAGGTTTAGCTATATCTAAGCGCTTTACTGAAGCGGGAGCAAAAGTAATAATGGCGGATATAAATGAGGATCTAGGTATTGCAGAAAGTGAAAAAATTGGTGCTGACTTTATTAAAATAGATGTGAGTAAGGAAGATGATGTTAAGTCTTTAGTAGACTATGTAATAGAAACATATGGTACTATTGATGCTTTAATTAATAATGCAGCTATTATTATTCCTGAAGAAGATGTGCCTGATATAGATGTGGAAACAGCTAAGAAATTATTTGATATAAATTATTTTGGCTATTTCAGAATGATTAAGTATTGTGCACCCTATATGCCGAGTCAATCCGCTATTATTAATTTGGCTTCCAATGCTGGGGTTCAAGCATTTCCAGGCTATGCTGCCTATAACTCATCAAAGGGCGCTATTATTTTATTAACGAGGACTGTAGCTCTTGAATTAGCAGATCGAGGCATTCGTGTTAACTCTATTTGTCCTGCTAGTATTGATACTCCTATGCTCTATCAAGAGGTTTGCGAAAATGAACTAAAATGAGTCAATATGCATGGCCTTTAGGGGGGCACAAGGCCTTGTAAAGCTGAAGAGGTTGCTGCTGCTTTGGCCCATTTTCTAGCAACAGATGATTGCTTATATATAACGGGTGAAGATATTCAAATTGATGGAGGCTATAAAGCAGGTATTGGTAGAAAAGGAATGCAAAAGTGGATTGAAGATTAGCATTAGAAAGGGAGATATCTCATGATGGATAAAAAAATAGAGAATTTAATATGTAACAGTGTAGAGGTTCTAAGAGAAGAGCTTATTAGAGCAGTTTCCGAAACTGTTAGAATTCCTAGTGTTAACCCTTTGTATGAGGGGCCTTTAGAGGAATCAGAAAATGGAGAAACTTTAGTAAATGCCTATATGGAAAGTATTATGAAATCTATTGGTTTATTTACAGATGTGTGGGCTGAGGCCGAAGGGCGCAATAATCTTGTTGGCATTTATAAAGGTGATGGTAATGGTAAATCTTTACTGTTTAATGGTCATGTAGATGTAGTGCCTCCTGGTAATCACAATCAATGGCAAGAACCTCCTTTTAGTGGAACTATTAAAAACGGGAGTATTTGGGGGCGAGGAGCAGTTGATATGAAAGGTGGTAATGCTGCCATTCTATTTACCTTAAAAGCCCTATTGATGAATAATCTAAAACCTAAGGGTGATGTTTTAATTCACAGTGTTGTAGGTGAGGAAACTAAGAGTAATTTGTTAGGAACTACCGCTTGCCTTAAAAAAGGCTATACAGCTTACGCTGCTATTGTTGCAGAACCTACATGTGGTGATAACCATTTTATATTAATCCGGCTTCTTCAGGTATTTTTGAAATGAAGTGGACTGTAGAAGGTAAAGCAACCCATGCTGGTTTACGGCGGGAAGTAGTGAGAGATGGAGGAGCTGGGGAACTTGTAGGCGTTGATACTATTGAAAAAGGTGTGATTATTTATAGAGCGCTTAAGTACTTAGAAATTCGATGGGGACAGACTAAAAAACACCCTTTATATAAAACGGGAAATTTTTGTATTAATGGTGCTACTATTAATGGTGGAACAGGTCCTAGAATTATTCCTGATAACGTAGAAATGAGCTATGCGATTTTTTATCATCCTCAAGACAGTCCTGAAGCAATAAAAAAGAAGTTGAAGAACAAGTTGAAGCCTATGGAAACACTGACCCATGGCTTAGAAAGCATCCACCAAAAGTAGAATGGCTTTTTAATTGGCTGTCTTTTGATATTTCTGTGAACTCAGATATTTGTAAAACATTACAATCAGTAGTACGAAAAGTAACACCAACTGGGGGGAGAAATTACAGGGATGTTTGCTGTTTGTGATGGCTCATTTATTAATGAGTATAATATTCCTGTTATGGTTGTTGGTCCTGGCCAGTCAAAATATGCCCATACTGTTGAAGAACATTTAGCTATTGAAGAATTAGTTAATGGCGCTAAAATATATGCTTTGCTTATAGCAGAATGGTGTGGGATTCAAAAAAATTTAGTATTATCAAAGATATACATATTACATAACACAAGTGTATTAGGATATTCTATAAAATATTTCTATTGAGAAAATGTAAAACAAGATTGACAAGCTGTACTATTTAAGACTATAGTACGATTGAAAGATAAAATAAAATGATTTAACTAATTGAAATAAATCTCCTATATGAGAAAGTTTTGAGTTCATTTATATAAGTGTAGTATGGGTATTTGCTAATATAGGTTAAATGAACTCTTAATTGTTTCTTTAAAAGTTGAGCGCAAAGTTTAAGAATGGGCTTGGTCAAATGAAGAATATTTTGATAACCAATGTATTAAGAAATTACAAAAATAAAAAATGATAATTACAAGTGAAGTTATTTTTCCTTGTGATTTTTTGCATCAATAGACTGGAAACATAGAAAGAAAGGAGTGGAAGTATTAATTAAGATGTAATAAAACCCTGTTTCATAAAAGGACAAGTATTCTAAAAAAGGTCTAGTTTAAAGTTAATGAAATTCATTATTTTTTATTGCAATTATTATATATTATTTCTCATCATTATAAACAAACTAGCATATATTTTTTAAAATACGAATCATTATTTTATGAATGGTTTAAAAGATTATTACAGACATAAATGTTTCCTAGTTTTTTATAGATATAAAAGTGATTTTATTTGAAGTCAAAATGTAAGTCTTATTAATTACATAAGACTATATTACTATTGCTATATATAAAATTTAATACTGAGACTCCAAATAAGGTCAAATTATTGATCTATTTTCATTTGTCTTTGTATGATAAATGAATTAAAGGAGGAAGAACATTATGAAAAAGCATTTATTAGCCTTATTAGGCTTATTATTTATTATAAAACAGGTTGTGGTACAGGTGATACCATTACAGATAACCCAATAAACCATATCTACGGACCTAATGAAGTCATTAATATTTATGATAATGTTGATACAGGTGATTTAATTGGAACCTTAAGAGTTACCTCTGCAAATGTTTTATCTGAAGGCCCTAACTATATTAGCCAGATGGCTTCTATTGATGAAGAGGGGAATTCTGTTTATGAAGAAGTTCCTTATGCTCAGATTATTCAAATTAATTATGTTTATGAAGGAACTGCCGGTGCATCAAAAAGAATTAGTGGTGTCCAATTTTGATGTTGAGGATGGGGGGGGTGGAAATAGGGCCATTAATAATCCTGATATTGCCTACAATATAATTCCTGTTGAAAATGTTCAGAGTTTTGTAGTTTTAACTAAAAATAATACTACAGTTTTAAATATTGATTTTAACTATAAGGCTTTTCAATTTGAACCTACAGCTAAAATTATAATGAGAATATCAGATAATGAAGTTGGCGAGCCAATTGTTGCAGAGCCTCAAGACACAAAGCCTGAACCCGTTAAGGAAACACTTATAACGCCAGCATCTACTAGAGTAGTGAATCGGAATACAGATGGTTTCAAAGATAGAATTATAGAATTACAAATATTATTGCTGAAAGAGATAAAACCATTGAAGGCTTAAAAAAGACCACTGATGAATTAAATAATGAAAAAGTGCTGAGTGAAGGTAAGAAGAACAAAGACCTATTAGTTTTTCTTGTTTCAGGGCTAGGGATTACAGTATTTATATTAGCAATGACTATTTATGGAAAGAATAAAGATATAGCAAAGTTATTAGCTCAGTTAGAAGATAAAAAAGAGTAGTAATTGTTTTTGAATTATGAAGTAAGATGGACAGTTTGAATTCTTAGTGAATAAGAGATGGCTGTCCATCTGCTAGTATTATTAAAATTAAAAACTTGATGGGAAAGAGTAGTCTATTTATTCTACGATCAGAGTGTAGAATAAAACCTTTCTATAAAAAATGCATAACAATATTAACTATATGTGCTATTTTAACTATAATACAACCGAATGATAAAAATGCAATGATTTGATTAGTTGACATAAGTCTCCTTATTAAGAATATTTTGAGCTCATTTACATAAGGTCTTGATTTGTGGCAAAGTTGCGTAATATTTATTTTTTGAATAGGGGATATAATGGGTAAATTTGAATTTGATGGTGAAAAATACAAACAAGCTTCGAAGCATCAAAGGGAATGGGGAAATAAGCTAATATCAGGAATTGATATCAAAGGGAATGAAGCTATTTTAGATCTTGGCTGTGGTGATGGCATATTATCAAAAAAATTATCAACATTAGTCCTGATGGGAAAGCAATAGGTATTGATGCATCTGTTAATATGATTCAAACAGCAAAGAAACTTGAAGCAGAAAATTTAACATTTATTTGCTTGGATATTAACGATATTGAGTATAAAGATTCTTTTGATATTGTATTTTCAAATGCGGCTTTGCACTGGATTAATAACCGTCAACAGCTATTGCAAAATAGCTTTACCGCATTAAAGAAAAATGGAATGCTAATATGGGACTTCGCTGGAAACGGTAATTGCGCTACTTTTCTTGACACTATAAGAAAAGTAATTGACATGCCTTTATATCAAGATTATTTCAGTAGTTTTGAATGGCCTTGGTATATGCCTGAAAAAGATGATTATATGAGTTTAGTTGAGAAGGCAGGCCTCAAACAATTTGATATTTCTTATGAAAATGCTGATAGGTATTTTTTAAATAGTAATGAAATGATTAAATGGATAGATCAACCAAGTATAGTTCCCTTTCTGAAATATGTTCCTGAGAATAAAAAAGAGGATTTTCGTAATACTATTGTTGAAATTATGAAAGATAAGACGACACAATCCTGATGGAAGCTGTTTTGAAACATTTAGAAGGATTAATATTAAGGCGGTAAAGTGAAATTTTTGCTATTAAGAAAAATATTGTTTATAAGGATAACGCCGATTTTTTTGAGTTGCGTTTCACCTTAGATTAATAGAAAAGAGTAGGGGTTAGATTTAAAATAAAAAGGCATGAATAAATATTCATGCCTTTTTTAATTTACGTTATTTATTAATTTAATTTACGTCTTGTTGCCTTAGCTCTTAAAGTGTTATTTAAGATTTTTTCTAAGACGAATATTCTTTGGGGTTATTTCAACTAATTCATCGTCTTCAATAAACTCAATAGATTGTTCTAAGCTTAGGTTTTTCTTAGGATTAATTCTTAATGCTTCATCGGCGCCAGAAGAACGCATATTACTTAAATGCTTTTGTTTGCAGACATTAATTGTAATATCTTCTCCTCTTGCATTTTCGCCTACAATCATGCCCTCATAAACATCGACACCAGAGTCAATAAATAATGTCCCTCTATCCTGAGCATTAAATAGACCATAATCTGTTGAAGTACCATTTTCAAATGCTACAATAACTCCTTTTTTTCTAGAAGTGATTTCGCCTTTTGCTGGTTCATAACCAAGGAAGCTATGGTTCATAATACCATTACCTTTAGTATCTGTCATAAACTCTGAACGGTAACTAATTAAGCTTCTGGCAGGTATTTTAAATTCTAAACGTGTGTAGCCTTTATTACCTGTTGTCATATTGACAAGCTCAGCTTTTCTAAGACCAACTTTTTCCATAACGGCGCCCATAAATTCTTCTGGAACATCAATAACTAAGTTTTCAATTGGCTCATTTTTGACACCGTCGATTTCTTTGTAGATAATAGACGGTTTTGAAACTACAAATTCATAGCCTTCACGACGCATAGATTCAATAAGAATTGAAAGGTGAAGCTCTCCTCTGCCTGAAACTTTAAAACTTTCTGCAGAGTCTGTATTTTCAACTTTTAAACTTACATTTGTTTCTACTTCTTTAAAAAGGCGGTCTCTTAAGTGTCTTGAAGTAACATAATCACCTTCAAGACCTGCAAAAGGACCGTTATTTACGGAAAATGTCATGGAGACTGTAGGCGCATCAATATCTGTAAAAGCTAATGGTTCTACATGATCTACATCACAAAGTGTTTGACCTATGTTAATATCGCCTAAACCTGAAATTGCTACAATATCACCTGTTTCTCCTATTTCAACCTCTTCCCGGTTTAGCCCTGAATAGGTGAAAATTTTACCAATTTTAGCTTGTCGTTTACCTTCATCTGTTGTTGTAATGATAATAGGTTGAAGTCTTGTTGGTCGTCCTCTTTTGATTCTACCTAAGGCAATTCTACCTAAGTATTCATCTCCTTCGATATTTGAAACTAACATTTGAAATGGACCTTCACTATTACCTTTATGAGGGCCTACAATATCTATAATGGTTTCAAAAAGAGGCTCCATAGTTTCCCCAGGAGTATCTAAGTTAAGCGTTGCAATACCTTGTTTTGCAGATGCAAAAACTACAGGAAATTCTAGTTGTTCATCATTTGCATCTAATTCTATAAATAAGTCTAAAACTTTGTCGATTACTTCCATTGGCTGTGCGCCTGGTCTATCAATTTTATTAATGACTACGATTGATTGTAAATTTTGCTGCAAAGCTTTAGACAATACAAAGCGAGTTTGAGGCATTGGCCCTTCGAAAGCATCGACTAATAAGAGTACACCATCAACCATATTTAAAACACGTTCAACTTCACCACCAAAGTCTGCGTGACCTGGTGTGTCTACAATGTTAATCTTATTTCCTTTGTAATAGACAGAAGTGTTCTTTGAGAGAATGGTTATACCTCTTTCTCTTTCAAGATCATTAGAGTCCATTATTCTATCATCTACTTGTTCGTGAGCACTGAAAGTACCCGATTGTTTTAAAAGCTCATCTACCATAGTTGTTTTACCATGGTCAACGTGGGCTATAATGGCTATATTTCTTATTTGATTCATGTTTTCTCCTTTGTTGTTTAAGTATGGTATTCTTTTTGGATTTGTTACAACACCTAATTATACCATTTTCATATTAAAAGTAAAAGCACCTCAATAAAATTAAGGTGCTTTTATGGGTGATTTATGGGATATTTTTTAGCTAACTAGGTACAGTTAACTAAGTAATTTTTTCAAATAAATTTATAATGATTCAAAACAGCTTTGTTATTGTATAATAATACTTTCTAAATCCTGTTTATTTCCTCTGAAAATATTAAAGTCCACAGGGCCTTTAATTCCTTCTATTAAGCCAGATTCAGTGTATTGCCAGAATGTCCAAATACTTTCATCCAAAGCTGGTTCATCAGCATAGTCTGCATACCATATCATATAGTCATTAAAAACACCTTCTACGTATGTATGAAAAGTATTTTTATTAATATAGAAAATTGGTTTGACTTCATAATGCTCTTCAATTTTATTAACAAATACTCTTATTTCTGTAATAATTTCTTCTCTATTTTCACCTATTAACTCTAAATCAATTACAGGTGTCAGTACATTCTTTTCTTTTGGGACCTGAGCAATAAATGCTTTAGCCTGGTCAGCACCACTAGTACCTACAGTGAAAAAATGGTAAGCACCTTTGAGAAAGTTGTACTCGCTAGCATTTTGCCAATTACCTTTAAAGAAAGGGTCATTATATGTAGTGCCTTCTGTTGCTTTTATAAAAACATAGTTGATTTTATCATGGGGAAGTGCCTGCCAGTCTATTTTACCTTGGTGATTGGAAACATCAATTCCTTTTAAATTTTTGCCATTACCAATTGTAAAGTGGTTTACTGGAGGTTGTACCATTAAAGTTATAAATACGCCTATCATCAATAGACCTACTAGAAGAATTCCTATAATTAGGATTTTCTTATCCTTAAGTGTAATGGCCTTTTTTCTGTTGTTTTTTCTTTTCATGTTAACTCCATTTTAAATATTTACATTTCTACATTATAGTATAATTTTAAAAAAATTCCAATTAAAACAACAAGAGTACCGGATGGTGTATTCCGGTACTCTTGTTTCCTTAAATATATTAAGGGTATTAAAATGAAAAAATTTGTATAGGGTGTTCTACAAGTATTAGTATGCTTGAGGCATGTGTCTTTTGTGTGTGTTTTATGTTAAGTTTAGCAAAAGATAGTTCTTCTAACCTAAACTTACATCAAGAACCATCATTAAAATGAAACCTAGCATCAGTCCAAATATACCAAAATGATTTTTACCGGAAGTAGTTTGTTGAGCTTCAGGAATAAGTTCTTCTGATACAACATAAATCATAGCTCCAGCAGCAAATGCTAATGCATAAGGTAAAAGTAGATTTATTTTAGTAACGAGTAAAGCGCCAATAACACCTGCAATGGGCTCTACAATACCCGGAAGCTTGACCATAGAAAAAGCCTTTGGATGACTTAAACCTTCTTGGCGTAAAGGAATAGAGACCGCTGCCCCTTTCTGGGAAATTTTGGATACCAATACCGATAGTTACTGAAATTGCTGCTAAAAGAGCAATTTCAGGAGAAGCTGCTTGACTAATTGCACCAAAAGCAACACCTACAGCCAGGCCTTCAGGAATATTGCGTAAGGTTATGGAGAATACTAAAAGAATAGTTCTTTTTATATGGCTCGGCAGCCCTTCCTGTTTCTTATGTTTACCAAAGTGGATATGAGGAATAAGGCGATCTGCTAGATATAAAAAGAGACCACCTAGAGCAAATCCGATACCAGCTACTAGCCAGGTAATACTACCATTTTCTTCAGCCAGCTGGATAGCAGGATCAAGGAGTGACCAAAAGCTTGCAGCAATCATGACGCCAGAAGCAAACCCTAACATTAGACTTAGAATATTTTTGCCAATGCCAATGTTTTTAAAAAAACCAGAGCCGCCCCAAGGGCAGTCATGCCATAAGTAAACAAAGTACCAACTAAAGCTTGTTGCCAAACTTCTAATCCTAATAACCAGTTAATCATTATGCAATCTCCTTTCAAGTTTTCTTTATTAATTTAATTATATCATTAATATTGTTCTGTTAATATAGTAGGCAATTAAATGAGGAATGCCTATAAATGAGGATTTTATTTTCAAATAATGTTAAAATTGGAATGAAAGAGCAGGTGGAATTTATATGGAAGAAATAAGTATATTAGTATGTGTTAATATTAATAATCAGGAAGCATTGGATTTTGATTATTCTATGGAAGAGCTAAAGCAACTATCTGAAGCCTGTGGCATTAATGTCAAGGGACAGGTTACCCAGAATTTAAAGGCAATCCATAAAGACACCTATGTAGGGAAAGGTAAAATAGAGGAAATCAGAGCAGTTGTTGAGGATAATGAAGCTACTGTTTTAATTGTTAACGATGAGTTATCACCTTCACAAATAAGAAATTTAGGTAAAGCCTTGGCTATCTGTGTTATTGATCGTTCTATGGTTATTTTAGAAATATTTTCTTATGGGGCTAAAACTAGGGAAGCGAAACTTCAGGCGGAGGTGGCTCAACTTCAGTATATGCTTCCAAGATTAATTGGCTCAAGACTCTATTTAAGTAGACAGGGTGGTGGCTCAACTTTAAGAAATAGAGGGGCCGGGAAAACTAAACTTGAATTAGATAGAAGACAAATTGAAAAGAAAATTGTCACTTTAAATAAAAGACTGGAAACTTTAGTTAAAGAAAGACAAGTTCAAAGAAATAGAAGAAAAAAGCAACATTTACCTATTGTAAGTCTAGTAGGCTATACAAATGCGGGGAAATCTACAATAATGAATCGGATAATTGAATTATTTGGACATTGCAAAGAAACTAAAAAAGTTCTTGAAAAAGATGCTTTATTTGCAACGTTAGAAACATCAGTGAGACAAATTGTATTAGAGGATAAAAAGAGTTTTCTCTTAACAGATACAGTTGGCTTTGTGGATAAGCTTCCCCATCATTTAGTTAAGGCATTTCGTTCGACTTTAGAAGAAGTAATAGAATCTGATTTATTAATACATGTTGTTGATGCTTCTTATGTTAAGATGGAAAACTTAATAAAGGTTACTGAAAAAACCCTTGATGATATTGGCGTAGATTCTATTCCTATGATTTATGCTTTTAATAAAAATGATTGCTTAGATATGGTTATTCCTAAAATTGTAAGAGAAGGTATATATCTTTCAGCTAAAGAAAACATAGGTATTGAGGAATTAGTAGGAATAGTTAAGGAGTACTTATATAAAGACTATCTGCTTTGTGAATTGCTCATTCTAAAGGAGATGTTGAGGCTTATTTTAATCAAGTCAGTACTGTGCTTTCAACCACTTATAAAAAAGAAGGCATTCTAATGAAGGTAGAATGTCAGAAAAAGACTATGAAAAGTACCAGGAATATAGGTTTAAGTAGTCTTTTATAGCATGACAAGTATATAGGGATATGTTATGATTAAGTGTATTGAAGATAGGGCGTTATAACATTGGATGATTTGTATTGGTTTCCTGAAAGCAGATTTCCTATTTTATTAAGTATCTTTAATGTAAAAGAAAACCGAGTAGGAAAGAGGTAAATATGGAACAGAAAAATTTTTCAGAGTTAGGTATATCAGAAGCCATACAAAAAGCAGTTAATGATATTGGGTATGAGGAGGCTACAACTATTCAGTCAATGGCTATTCCTTTAATATTAGAAGGAAAAGATGTGATTGGTCTATCTCAGACAGGGTCTGGTAAAACTGCGGCTTTTAGTATTCCGGCTATTGAAATGATTGAGAACGGGTCTTCAAGAAAACCCCAAGTTCTCATTGTATGCCCAACTAGAGAGTTGGCAATACAAGCTTCCGATGAAATTAGAAAATTTTCTAAATATAGAGAGGGCATTAAAACTGCGCCAATCTATGGAGGTCAACCGATTGATAGACAAATTCGTCTTTTGAAAACTGGCTCAGCCATTGTAGTAGGAACACCTGGTCGTTTAATGGATTTAATGAGACGTAATGTTTTAAAACTAGATCAAGTTAAAATGGTTATTTTAGATGAAGCAGATGAAATGCTTACAATGGGCTTTAAAGAAGATATTGAAACTATTTTAAAAGAAGTGCCTGAAGAAAGACAAACTATTTTATTTTCAGCTACTATGTCTGCTCAAATAATGAAAATTGCTAAAAGATTTCAAAAGGACCCAGTACAGTTAAAACCTATGCATCAACAGTTAACTGTACCAACTATTGATCAATATTACTTTGAGGTACCAAGAGGAGCTAAAATAGATGTATTATGTAATGCGCTAGATGTTTATAATCCCACCCGTTCAATTGTTTTTTGCAACACGAAAAGACAGGTAGAAGAGCTTCAAAGTGAACTTCAGAGTAGAGGCTACTTAGCAGTTGGTCTTCATGGTGATATTAGACAAAGTAGTAGAACTCAGATTTTAAATTCATTTAAATCAGGGACTAATGATATTTTAATTGCTACAGATGTGGCTGCTAGAGGTATTGATGTCGATGATGTTGAGATTGTATTTAACTATGATATTCCCCAAGATGAGGAATATTATGTTCATAGAATTGGCAGAACTGGCAGAGCCGGTAAACATGGTGAAGCTTATACATTTGTTGTTGGCAAAAAACAAATATATGCGTTAAATGAAATTAGACGCTTTACTGGCAAAAAAATAAAATTAAAAGCAATTCCGACAAATGATGATATTTTTGAAACAAAACAGAATAAATTAATAGAAGATATTAAAGAAATTTTAGAAAAAGGTAAAGATTTATCAAAGTATGCAGCTGTAATTGATTCTTTAATGGAAGAAAATTATACAACTATTGATATTGCTTCCGCTCTTATTAAAATGAAACTTAAAGTTAAAAAGAAAAATAATCCATTGCTAACTAAAGAAAATATGAGTCGCTCTCATAGTGATGAAAATATGGTTACTTTTAAAATGAATATTGGTAAAGCAAATGATATTTCCGTTAATAATATTTTAAGTGCAGTTGCTAATGCAACAGGTCTTTCAGGAAAAGTAATTGGTAAAATTACAGTTAATGACAAAGTCAGCTATTTTGATGTGCCAGCGGAAGAGGTGGAGCATGTGGAAACAGCCATGGTTAATACGACAATTAAAGGTCGTAGAATAAAAGCTGTTTTATCTGAACGCAAACCAGATAGAAGACCACCAAGAAAAAGAAGACGTTAAAAAGTGTTTAAGCCATTCTTAATAAGGATGGCTTTTTAATTACTGAAAACTTGAATAGAAGGAGGATTTTTTGTACAATGGATTAAGTAGATAAATATTGAGAGGAGTCTGAAATGGATAAGAAGACAATTGCTGTTTTAGTACCTTGTTATAATGAGGGGTTGACAATTGCTAAAGTTGTGGCTGATTTTAAAGAGGCCCTACCAGAAGCTACAATTTATGTTTATGATAATAACTCCAAAGATGATACGGATAAAGTTGCTTTAGAAGCAGGAGCTGTTGTCTGTTACGAGTATCGCCAGGGTAAAGGTAACGTTATTAGGAGTATGTTTAGGGATATTGATGCTGATTGCTATATTATGATTGATGGAGATGATACTTATCCTGCTGACCATGCTCGAGAAATTGCCAATCTGATTTTAGAGAATAAAGCAGATATGGTTATTGGTGATCGTCTATCTTCAACCTATTTTACAGAAAATAAAAGAGCTTTTCACAATTCTGGGAATAAAACAGTACGTTTTCTAATTAACAAGCTATTTAAAAATAATGTGAAAGATATTATGACTGGTTACAGAGGTTTTAATAAAGAGTTTGTTAAAACTTTTCCAATTCAAGCAAAAGGATTTGAAATTGAAACAGAAATGACCATTCATGCTCTTGATAAAAATATGCGAATAAGAGAAGTGCCTGTAGATTATAGAGATAGACCTAATGGTAGCGAATCTAAATTGAATACAATATCTGATGGTATGAAGGTTATGAAAACTATTTTTTCTTTATTTAAAGATTATATGCCTCTGAAATTTTTTGGTATGTTTTCTTTGCTAACATTAATTATCAGTGCAATTTTATTTATTCCAATTTTTATAGAATTTTTTCAAACAGGTTTGGTTCTGAGATTCCCAACATTATTTGTTTCTTTAGTATTTTTATTAATTGCTGTATTCAGTTTTTTTACAGGTGTTATTCTAGATGTTGTTAATAAAAAAAATAGACAGTTATATGAATTAATGGTAACTTTAAATTATAAAAATATAAAATAAACTAGCCCCTATTGTATTTGACACTAGGGTTTTTATTGACTTTTTTATGACCATGTTATAATTTAGTGAGCTAATTTCATAGCAATATATAATTATGAAACATAATTACAGGAGGAGAAGATGATTAAAGTAATTGGCATTTGCGGGAGTCCAAGAATATGTTCTTAAAGAATCATTAAAGGTATATGAATTAAGCTGAGAAGTAGAAGTTGAATATATTATGCTAAATGGTAAAGAAATAGCACCCTGTAATGGCTGTGGTTATTGTAGGGAAAATAAAACCAACTGTGTGATTAAGGGCGATATGAATGATTTATTAGAAGTATTTTTAACTGGTGATGCCTATGTAATTGCTTCACCAGTTTATGTTCTTAATGCTACGCCTCAATTAGGGGCTTTTTTTAGTAGAATGCGTTCTTTGTTCCATATAGCCAAAAACACCATTAAGAGATAAGTTTGGCGTTGCAATGGCTGTTGGTGGAACCCGTAATGGTGGTCAGGAAGCGACGGTTACAACTATTTTAAATATGATGATGGCTAAGAGGCATAAATATTATCAGCAATGAAACAAGAGGGTACTCAGGTGCCTTTATTTGGTCTGCTGATCAGGGTGCAGAAGGTGCTGAAAATGATTCTTTTGCTTTGGACAAAGGCAAAGCTTTAGTTAATAAACTAGTGGAAATAACAAGTTGTGCTATAAGCAAGGCAAACAGTAGGAGGTTACCATGAATAAAATTAAAGATTTAAGATCATTTATTGATGTGCTAAAAGAATATAATGAAGTAGTTTTTGTTGATAATGAAGTGGACTCTAAATATGAATTGTCTGCTGTAATAGCAACCTTAGAAAAAAGAAGGACCTGCCCCCCCGTTTTAAAAGAATGTTAAGGATAAAGATTTTTCTGTTTGTGGTGGAATATTAGGTTCCATGAATAGAATTGCTTTGGCATTAGGTTGCGAAAAAATGAAATTACAGATTTTTTAGGGGATTCTTTAGAAAAGCCAATAAAACCAATTGTATTTCAAAAAGGCGTGTGTCAGGAAAATATTTATATAGGTAATGCTGTAGATTTAGAAAAAATACCTATTCCTATTCATGCACCAAAAGATGGTGGTCCATTTATTACAGGAGGAGTTGTTGTTAGTAAAGGTCTGTATAGTGAAGTTCAAAATCTTTCTTTTTAGAGAATGCAAGTTAAAGGAAAAGATAAATTGAGTATTATGATTAATGAGTGGCGTCATTTAAAAGATTTTTATGATGAAGCAGAAAAGGAAGGAAAACCATTGCCTATTTCTATAGTAATTGGAGCAGACCCTGTTATCTATATAGGCGCAGGGTTACGATATGGGGGGGAGATGAAGCAGAAATAGCTGGAGCAATAAGGGGGAGAAGCCTGTTGAGGTTGTTAAAAGTATTACCTCGGACATTAAGGTGCCCCGGTAAAGCTGAATTTGTTATTGGAAGGCATTATTATGCCTAAGGAGAGAGGCTGAAGGGCCTTTAGGAGAATTTACAGGACATTATAGCGCTCCTGGTCTAGTCCCATTATTAAGGTGACAGCTATTACTCATAGAAATAATGCTATATATCAAACTATTAATGGCGCTTCATTTGAACATATTAATTTAGGCAATGTTTTGCCAAGAGAGCCATTGTTAAAGAAATTTACAAGCTATGTTAGCTCTGGTGTTATTAATGTTCACATTCCTCCTTATGGATCAGGTTTTATAGCTTTAGTGCGTATCAATAAGAAAAACCCAGGAGAACCAAAGAATATTGCTTTAGCTGCAATGATGACTTATGTAAATATTAAAAATGTAATTGTTGTAGATGCAGATTTAGATATTTATAATCCTACAGATATAATGTGAGCTTTATCTACCCGTGTGATACCAGAAAGAGATGTTTTTCATGTTCCTAATTCTCAAGGCCATGAACTAGACCCTTCATCTGATATGAGAGGGGTTCAGACTAAAACTGCTATTGATGCCACATTAAATGAAGAAAGCAGAGGCTTTGAAAGAGTGGTCTATTCTGATTGTCGATTTAAAAGCATATGGCATATAGGAGGGCATACTGTGGGAAATTATATTGTTGGTATTACAGGAGCCAGTGGCGCTGTTTATGGAAAACGCTTAATTGAAGTTTTGATTGAAAAAAGCAGCGTGTTTTTTAACCATTACCCTTGCTGGAAAACTAGTAATTAAAGAGGAGTTGGGCTTGGAACTTCAAGAGGATGTTTTACTTACTTCAGAACAGTTGCGAAGTTTTTTTAAAGCCAGTCAAGATGAATTGACTTACTATGATATTAATCAAGTTGGTGGAACCATAGCTAGTGGTTCATTTCAAACAGATGGCATGCTTATTGCACCCTGTTCTATGGCAACTGTATCTGCTATTGCTTATGGATCATCTCGAAACTTACTTGAAAGGGCTGCAGACGTTATTATAAAGGAAGGAAAACATTAATTTTATTGCCTCGAGAATCTCCTTTAAGTGCAATTCACTTAGAAAATCTTTTAAAACTTGCTCAATCTCAAGTGGCTATTATTCCTCCTATGCCTGCTTTTTATAATCATCCAAAAACTATAGATGATATTATAGATGATATTGTGGATTTTACTATAGGTAGAATATTGGATCAGTTGAATATTCAACATGAATTATTTAAGAGATGTCTTTTGGTTATTAATTAGAACAATACTTTATTAAAAATATTGTTTTAGGTTTTTCTTTCTGCTAAAACGAAAGGTACTTGAAGAATAAGAGAGAAGGGAAAAATGAAAGAAATGAAAGCACTTTTAAAAAAATATAAAGCACCTATTATATATTTCATAGCTTCATGTTTAGCACTGGTTCTGGATACAGCCATTGTGTTCTTAATTACGGGTTTAGCGCCTCTTGGACAAGATGGACTTATTGAAACAACTGTTTTAACTACAGCAAATGTAGCTGGAAATGTTGCCGGATTCTTATTATCCTATGCTTTGTCTTCTAAGCAGGTGTTTGATACAAAATTGGGAGTGCCAGGTTTAATTATATTCCTATTTGGTCTTTGTCTTAGCTGCAACTATTATATGGCTATTTATGAAGCCGATAGGCTTAGAAAATTTAGGTGACTTAGGATTATTAATTAGCAAAGGCTTTTCAGTTGCATTGCCATTCTTTGTTCTTTACTATATAAGAAAATATGCATTTAATCTATTGAGAGAGAAAGGAAATGAAAAAAGTGAATAATTTATTTGTTTTGTTACCAAGCTATAATGAGGATGAAAATATTGAAACCTTAATAAATTCTTGGCTTGCAGAAGAGAATAAAATTAACGAAGAAGGATATAACTTAAATACAATAGGTATTGATGATGGTAGCAAAGATAACACCAAAGCTATTATTCAAAAAAATGGCTGATAAAAATAAAAAATGTAATTTTAGTTGCTCATGAACAAAACTCTGGTTTAGGAGCAGGGTTTAATGCTGGTCTCCGCCATTTCCATAAAAATGGAAAACCAGGTGACTTAGGATTAATTATGGATGCAGATAACACTCATGAGCCACGATATGTTCATTCTATGCTAAAAAAATAAAGGAAGAAAACAAAGATGTTGTTATTGCCTCCAGACACTGTGAGGATTCTTCAATTGTAGGTGTTCCAAAACATAGAAATTTTTTAAGCTCAGGAGCAAAATCCTTTTATACTTTAATGATGAGAGCTCCTAATGTAAAAGACTACACTTGTGGCTACCGTTGCTATACATATGATGCTGTCGATAAAGCTATTGGAATTTATGGATATGATTTTATTAAAGAAAATAGTTTTGCTTGTATGATAGAAGTTTTATATAAGCTACATAAAACAGGAGCCCGGTTTGACGAGGCTCCTTTTGAACTCCGCTATGATCAAAAGTTGGGTGAAAGTAAAATGCGTGTTTTTAAAACCATGCGCAATAGTGTTTTTACAACAATTAAGCTAAGATTTACTAAGTAATGGAGTTGAACTATGGAAAACATATCACTAGAAAAAGAAAGTAAGCTTGTCGTCTGTTTAAGAAGGTTATTTCCGTATTTTGTAATATTATCAGGTGTATTGTTGTTATTATTGCAGAGTCTATTTGCGCCTGGAGCGGGAAAAGCTCCTTCGTGGGATGATTCTTCTATTTATAATTATGTTGGCTGGTTAATGAATCAAGGATTTACCCCTTATATTGATATCCGGGATAGTAAAGGTCCAGTTTTTTATTTTATGGAAATGTTGGGTATTTATGGAGGAACATTAAGTTTATGGGTTTTTGAAGGAATTCTATTATTTATCGCTTTTCTGTTTTGCTATAAGATGTTTAAAATGCATGTTAACAAAAACATTGCAATTTTTAGTACCCTTTTTATTATAATTTCAACAGTTTTTATTTTCGATAGAGGTAATATGGTAGAGGAATTTGCATTACCATTTTGCTTTATTGCACTTTATATATTGGCTAAATACCCACTACAGAACTATAGCTTGAAAATTCACCAAATTCTTATTTTGGGAGGAACCTTCGGAGCTGTTTTATTAATGAGACCGAATATTCCTATGCTATGGCTAGCATTTTGTTTTGTAATATTAGTTCACTCTATTATTATTAAAAAATATAAACGTTTATTAATTTATCCGTTAACATTTATATTAGGTGTAGCCATTATTATGTTACCATTTATAATCTATTTAGTAGCCAATGGAGCATTGGCAGCCTATATAGATCGTACAATGTTTATAAAAAGTGGTTTTGTTCCTTGTCGATAAGAGAATGATGTTTTTCAGCGGTTGGCGAGATTTTTTCTTTTTAAATGAAGGTGGTGCCTTAGGTACTACAACATTGATTGCTTTTATGGCTGTTACACCAATTATGTTAATGCTTAAAAAGATAAAAACAACATCAGGAAAAATGATTATAGCATTTACCTTTGTTGGCTTTGTGCTTACTTTTGTAGCCAATGCTGCAGTTGGGGTATGTTTTTCCGCATTATGCTATAACATTTATCCCTATTCTAGCATTTCCAGTAATGTACGGCTTTCGTTATAGTTATATAAATAGCTTTATTGAAAATACTTTTTCCTTTAAGAAAAGTGGAGTACCACAAGGTATTGTACTTTTTGCTGTTTGTATTTTTCTTGGTTCCCCTGCTTTAGGAGAGAGCTTAGACAGAATCCATACTAATTACTTTATTAATGAATACTCTGAATTTTATAGTTATGTGGCAGATAATACTGCTAAAATGATACTGTATTTTTTGCGGATTTTCATTTTAATTTTATGAGACTGCGTATCTATTTCTGATTCATAAGGCAATAAATACATCCGTTCAATTTCTGCTAGGGAAGGCATGTTATTTTTTTCATACTCGTTTAATTTACTAATTTTGTTTTCATAATTCTTGTGCCCATATTCTTCTATTGTACAGCCCATTTCTTCACATAATTTTATAGTTTCTAGAGTATTTTCAATTTCGGTATAATCATTAAAAATATCATTAAATAACTCTATAATTTTTGTTAAATGAAAGGTAACATAATCCTTACCATCATTAAAATATTTTTTATATGTACCTGTGCAATAGTCATTTAATGCAAACATAAATTCAAAAAAATATTTACTTTCAAGAAAATGATTAAATAAACGTTTTAGATTATAATTTTCTTCATCTAAACAAAAAATGTTAACAATTGCAGTATCAGAGAGTTTCAATTGATTTCCAGCATCTAAATTTTCTCTAAATAGATTGTCGCTCCAACCTAATAGATATTCTAAAGTAACACCAAAGAAGTCTGCTATTTTTGCCAAAACTTCAATATCAGGTGTTCTTTCAGCTTTTTCATAAAATCCTATACTCCCTTTTGAAACACCTATATAACTAGCTAATTCAGCTTGTGTAACTTCTCCTAATTTTCGCAACTTTTTAATTGAATTGAAAATGATTGTTTTACATTCATTTTCTTATGATTTCCTAAATGTTTATTTGTTGATTTTTCAACTTTTTTTGCATTTCATTTTCCTATGCACATATATTTGTGTCATTTACTACTAAAAGGACACAGTAGAGCTTACTAGCATTCTTTCGTGTCTTAATATAAAGATAAGTATATTAATGTGTCATTATCTATATTGGTAGCATAAGTTATCTAAAGAAACAAGTCAATATAGATTAGAAAAAAGAAAACGAAGATATTACAAAGGAAGAGCTAATAATTTCTTTTATGGATACAGAAAGTCAAATATAAAAGAATAAGGGTATATTCAATGCAATAAAAAAATACGACAATGGAGACTTACCACAAGGCTTCATTAATATATTATTAATGCTTTAAGGCTAACAGTGATGAAGAGCGCGAACTGATATGCTTAACAATTCAATCATGAATGGCTGGGAAAGTTAAGGGTACTCCTAGCGAGTTTAAAGGCTGAACAAAAAGAGAATGGAGAGGAGTTATTTTAATAACAACAATTAAATGTTTAATTGACGAAAAAAGAGCTAAAATTATTGATTGAAGAATCGGAAAGATACAGGGCTTTATGTGATGATTATATTTGTAATTCTAAGCCTTGTGTAGCTTCAATAAGACAGTATTTAGCTAAAAGAGATGTGCAATATTTTCATGAATTGGCAGATGAAAGAATCGCAAAATATGAGACTATAAAAGTGAAAGTTAAGGAGGAATAAAATGGCAAATAACAGAAAATCATTAAGTGAAAAAACTGGATTTGAAGTTTTTAAAAAAGATATGTTTGCTTGTAAATATTGTGGTAGGCAATCACCTTTAGTGGTATTAGAAGTTGACCATATAAAGCCGGTTGCAGAGGGTGGAACTAACGGAATAAAAAATCTTATTACTTCTCTTGTTTTGACTGTAACAGGGGAAAAGGAAAAAGAAAGTTAACTGATCTAACAGAAGCGCAAAAATCTTCTGATGAAATAATTAAATTAGCAATGAAAACAGAGCAATCAAAGATGATTCTAAAATGGAAGGATAACTTTTAAAACAATCACATAAAGAAGTTGTTGAAGTGCTAAATATATTCCATGAATGTTATGACAACGTAATTTTAAATGAAGATGAATTTGCGAAAAACAATAAAGATTATCAGACCGTAGCAAAGGCTATTTCGGAATTTGGATTAGTAAATGTTATACAGGGTCCATTTACCCTTTACTCTCAATATTCAAATATTTACAGAGCAGTAAGTAGCCTTGGAGGGCTTTTGTATAATCGCCCATAAAGGTGGGGTGTTAAAAATGGCAAACAGAAACGTAAACAGTTATTTTTGGGAAGATGAAAAAGTCACCAACTTTACACCAGAAGATAGATATTTTATGTTATTTTTACTTACCAACCCTAATTCAAATTTACTTGGAATCTATCAAATTACACTTAAAAAATATCATTTTACACTGGGTACACTGATGATACTATTAAGTATTTGCTTGAAAGATTTGAGAAATACGGAGTTATTAAGCATTCAAAAGAGACCAGCAAGAAGCTATATTAAAGTACCTAAACATATGGTATTACAAAGGGTGGAAAGCCTATAGAGGACTGTATTACAAGAGATTTGAAGAGGGTTAAAATAAGAACTTGATTAGGGATGTACTTAATTCGATGAGAAAGTACGACAACGGAGATTTAACACAAGGATTGATTAATATACTATTAATACTTAATACTTATATTAATGATATAGATATAGATATGGATATAATCGTACCCCCTATCTTTAACGATACGTTGGACGATTCATCAAAACTAAAATCAGTGCGAAAACAAGAAAAGAAGAAAGCGGTTTATTTTGAATCTGAATCTTGAATACAGTATTTCTTGAATTTCTAGAACTTAGAAAATCACTTAAAGCTAAAAACACGGATAAGGCTATCAGGTTACTAGTTAATCAGCTTAATAAAGCAAGTAATGATTCAGAACGAGAGCAGATGCTTAATAATTCTATCGTGAATAGCTGGGAAATTGTATATGAAATTAAGGGTAGTCCTAAAAGACAAACATTGCCGTTTGAGCCAAAAAGGAAATGGGACAGTGGAATGGAGGATAAAGTGTGATTAAGAATATGCTCGATAAATTAAAAATAAATAACACGCCTAGAAGCTATCAATGCAATAAGTGCAAAGACACACTGGCTATATGCTTGGGAGTAAAGGCACATATAGTCTATGTGATTGCATGAAAGCCAAATCCTTTAAATCAACTATCCCGGCTAAATACATAGACGAAATTGACACCATTGATTTTGACGTTTACAAGAACAAGCAGGCAATTACAACTGCTTAAAAAAAGTAAATTCAAATAGCATGGATAGCGATTGGTTAGGCTATTACATTTACGGCTCATATGGAGCAGGAAAAACCTTACTGGCTTGCAAGATGCTAAAGCTCTTAGATTAAACAGCATATCGTAAAATTCATAACTTCAAGTGATTATGTTGAAAAAATCAAGAAAACATTTAACAGTATTCGTAGCTAGTGAAATGTTCAACTTGATTAATTATCGCAACAATCAGAATTTAATAACAATCATCACAAGTAATTTTAAACTTGATGATGTTGCCGAAAAGTTTGGCGATAGAGGGGAAGCGATTAGTAGCAGGTGTTGTCAACTTGGTTATTTGAACGTATTTACAGATGAGGATATGAGGAGATGAGAGTAGGGTTATTGCAAGTTGATGACCTGGAATTCCAACAGCGGAATAGAAGAAAACACGAATTAATTAAATATATTCAAAATATGTTAAAAGATACATATGATATTATTATTCATTCTGAGGGATACTCCGACGATAGGACTATTTTGTTAAAATCAAAACAGGAATATAAAACGGAAGAAGAGAGACAATGTATTTAATGAGGTTGCTGTACTATTACATGGTGAGAATGACTATAAGTCTAGGGGCTTTAATGGCTTAACTAAAGTACCATTTACTCCAACAGTAAAACTTTAGTTTAATGACTAGGAGGATTGAATCATGGTATTAACAAGAGAAAATAAGGAATAATAAAGAAATATTTAATCCTTCCCACCTTTAGGAACTTGAAAAGAGAAATGCAGGAAACCGTCGCTAAGGTAAGGAATATACATAAGCAGTTTTTCTATAGAAGGGAGGGTAAAATTAATAGACATATGCCTCTTTCTTCTTTTATAATCATTCAATGCTCTATCTTCTGAATCGAATATGCTTATGTGTTCTATCTTGTCACTGTCCCACTTATCACATACTATCCATACTGACTGCATAGCCTTCTTTACATTATGATAAGAGTTTACCTTTTGGACATATACTAAAAAAGTAGACAGGAAAAAGTGAAACATGTTTTAAATAAGTAGACACATAAGAAAGGATAAAATTATGAATAATTACAAGAAATACGATGAAGAATTTAAAAAAAGTATTGTTAATTTACACCAAAACGGTAAAACTCAATCCCAACTTTCTAAAGAATATGGTGTCTCCATGTCTGCTTTACACAAGTGGATTAAACTTTATTCTCAGGTTAGAATTGATGATGATACTATTCTAACCGCTAAGCAGATTAAGGATCTTCAAAAGCGTAATGCTCGACTCTAGGAGGAAAATATCATTTTAAAAAAAGCAATTGCCATATTCACGCCTCACTCAGACAAAGATTAATGGCTGTTCATACCCTTCGTTTTCAGCACGCTATCTCTTTTCTTTGTCATGTCCTTAAAGTGAACCGCAGCTCCTATTACAAATACTTTTCGGAAAAACTTTCTCCTAGAACTATTGAGAATTAAAAACTCCGTCAGCTTATTCTCGGAGATTTGTCATCTTACTAAGAGACGTATTGGCCCATCTAAGATTAAGGCTCTTCTTTCCTATGACTATGGCATCAACATCAGTATTGGTAGAGCGAGCCGCCTGATGACTGACATGAATCTTCCTAAAATGCCTACTATCAAACTTCGGTTTATTCATCCGAGGTCTATTCCCAATTTTGATTGCCCTAACTACCTAAATCAAAATTTTAATGTTCCTCAGCCCAATCAAGTCTGGGCTAGTGACATTACCTATATTAATTTAAATGCCTCTTTTGCTTATCTCTGTGTTATTATGGATTTATTTTCTCGTAAAATTATTGCTTGGAAGCTCTCTCTTAAAATTGATACTTCTCTTGTTAAGGATACTTTTATCAAAGCCTTTTATTCTCAAAAACCTTCTACTTCTCTTATTTTTCATTCTGACAGAGGTTCCCAATATACTTCTTTTATCTTTAGAAAGCTCCTTGATTCTTTTGGTATCATTCAATCTTTTTCTAAGCTTTCTCATCCTTGGGACAATGCTGTCGTTGAGTCCTTTTTAAATATATGAAAAAAGAAGAAATTCTTCGTAGGTCTTTTTCTTCCTTTGCTCAAATTAAGCTTTCCTGCTTTGAACACATTGAGGGCTTCTACAACCCCCTATACGTCCCCACTCTGCTAATAACATTCTTTCTCCTAATTCCAAAGAAGACTATTTTTTCACTTCTATTAAAACTTAATTTCACTTTTTCTATCTACTCTATTGACATTCTTCCAAGCCTCCTCATAGTATATTCGCTTCCATACTATCAACGTTGAGTCAGATGGTATCCCGAAATGAATGGCTGTTTGAAATAGAGATAGCTTTTTATCATGCATATATTCTATTACAGATGCTTTAAAATTACCAGAATAACTACTTTTTTCATTATTAAACCTTCTGGCCCATATTGTTTGTACATTTCTACCCATCCATAGACTGCTTTTTTATCTGCCCTAATATTTTTGCACTTGCTCTTAAGCCCATTCCTTTTTCTAATACCCTTAGTACTGCTTCTAGTTTTTCTTCATCACTGTATTTTGACATGAAAAATGCACCTCCTTATATTTGTCCAATATTTGGGGTTCACTTCACAAATAGCTTAAGGAGTTTTGCTATACAGATAAAATATGATGTGGTATAATTTTTAATGTACCCATTAATGATAAGTGGTATTCACTAACAAGAGAAGACATAGTCTGGAAAGAAATGTCTTTTTTTGTTAGTTAAAAAAGGGCAACAAAAAAGCCAATCTATAATGGGCTGGCTTCTTTGCTATGCTACAAAATTTGGGGTACTATTAAATGAAAAATAGTACAATAAAAATACAACATGATATATTAAATTATACAACCCCTAAGTTAATATTTTTTGCTATATATAATATTAAATCTGTATTTAGGTAAAAAGTGTTTTCTGTAAAAATGTTACTAAATTGTTACTTTTGTATATTCGGGTGTTGTGAGATGGCTTTAAATAAGGGGTTTGTGATAATTAAGCTATTAGAGGTACAAATGAAGTGCAAATTGCTGACTCTGCTAAATTTAAAAGCGCAATTTCAGCTATTTTAAAAGAATTTAAAGCAAGTCCAATGGCGTATCCTGTTTTCTCTAAAACGGGGTTCTCTGCCTGTGCTATTGATGCAACTGCTGCATTAGGTGTATTTCCGTCCTATAATTGGCAAAATAATACTGAAGAAGAATGGGAAGAAACTATTGGACCAAGAGAGCTCTAGCTAGTTTTGATAAAACCCGTAACCCATGTTATAATTGCCCAATTGCCTGCAGCCAAGTAAGAATGTCTGAAGAGGGAGACTATGCTGGTATTTCATCGTAAGGACCAGAGTATGAAATAATGTATTCCTTAGGATCCATGATTGGGGTTTCTGATCCAGCTGCAATAATTGCAGGTGATCGACTTTGTGATGAATTAGGAATTGATTCTATTTCAGCAGGTGTTTCAATTTCCATGGCTATGGAGCTAATTGAAAAAGGCCTTTATAAAACAAATGATATTGCAGATTTAAAGTTTGGTAATGCAGATGCTGCATTGACTATGCTTCGTAAGTTAGCTTATAGAGGAAGGTATTGGAGAAATTTTTGCAGATTGTACTAAACGAGCTGCAGAAATTATTGGTAACGGCTCTGACTACTATGCACTACATGTAAAAGGCTTGGAACTTCCTGCTTATGATGTTAGAGGTCTAAAGGCTCATGGTTTGAATTTTGCTACCTGTGTTACACAGGTGCAGACCATAATAAAGGTTATTCAAATCAAGAAGTATTTGGGTTGCCAGTTCCTTATCCTGTAGAACGTTTGGATATTAAGGGGAAGGGTATTCTAACTAAGTTTAATCAAGATTTTTGTGGAACCTATGATGTTGCTACATTATGCGAGTTTCCAGCAACCTTAGCATTAGCAGAAACAGCTCAAAAATTAATCGGTGATTTACTGACAGCTACAACTGGCTGGGGTTATTCTGAAGAAGAAATTTGGGTTGTTGGAGAGCGTCTGAATAATATTTGTAGAATGTTTAATGTGAGAGACGGTTTCTCTAGAAAAGAAGATACTATGCCAGAGAGAATTATGGTTGAACCATTAAAATTTGGAGTATCTAAAGGAGAAGTGATTTCTCAAGAGAATTTAAGACACTATGTTAGATGAGTATTATGAAGCTAGAAATTGGACCCAGAATGGTATTCCAACAATTGAGAAATTAAAAGAGCTAGGACTAGAGGATACTATTAATGATCTTCCTGCATAAATAATGGGATAGGAAGTGAACTGTTTTGATTCAAATAGAAGTAAAAGGTGTGGGTTTTTATAGAGATATTTTTAAAAAGGGGCACTTAACAATTGATATTCCTTTTTCAGAAAATAATACGCCTACTGTTTTTACAGTTTTAAAAATATTAGATGAACTGTATAAAGGAGAAGTTGGAAAAGAACTCTATTTAGAAGATGGAACCATAACAGATTGGTCAAGGATTCTTTTAAATGGAAGAGATATTCGTTTCCTAGCAGGGGATAAACTTTATGTAAAGAAACAATCACTCTCTAATTTTAATGTCTGTTCTTGCTGGAGGATAAGAAGATTTAAAGGCTACAATCAAATGATTATAGCCTTTCTTTTTTATTGCAAATTGTAAATTAGTTTGTTGTCAAAAAAATGTTCTTATACTTGAGTTAATTGCCTTACAATTATTTTATCCAATACTTAATTTGTTCCATGATATTTCGGGTAAATTAGTACCAATAACCCCAATAATTATAATAATAGTGCCAATAACTTGCATTAAAGAAAAACCTTCATGTAAGAAAATAACCCCAGAAAAATGGTGATTACAATAGATAGATTTCCGAAAATGCTCATTTTTACTGCATTGATTTTTGAAAGTGAATAATTTGAAAGAAATGATGATGCCAATGATCCTGATAAACCTAGATATAATATTGAAATTAAATATAAAGGATTAATAAGCGGTAGCCAATAACTGCCTAAGTTAGGATTAATTATATGATTAAATAAAGCCATTATATTGAAAAAAACAAAACCCATTAGTGTCATTACATAAGTTAAACGGAATACGGAATATTTTTGAGTTTTTTCTAGCAAGAATACTGTAAATAGCAAATGACAAACAGGACATTATGAATTATGATAAGAATAATACCAATTAATTTACTGCCTCCATCGTTCATGCCTTTTATACTAAATATTAAAATTACGCCTACAACAGATAAAATTGTAAATATTTTTTGCGATAATGTAGTTTTTTCTTTAAAAAAATACTAGCTAAAATTAAAGTAAATATAGGTATAACTGCCTGAATAACCCCTGCTTCAGATGTGTTTGTTAACTCAACGCCAAAAACTTGAAAAACAAAAAAATAAAACAGGAAAAAGTAGCCAGTGGCAATATAGAAAGCAATTCACGACCTTTAATTAATAAAGATTTTTTTAATAAGAGCAATGATAACAATAATAATATATGCAAACAAAAATCGGTGAGCTAAAGCATCAATTGTATTACTATTTTCTAATGCAATTTTCAAAAATAAAAAAGAAAAACCAATAATTAAAGAATATACCAAAGCACCTAATGTACCTTTAGTTGTAGTTGTCATTTTACGACCTCTTTCATAAATATAATCTAAACTGTTTTTATAAATGCCAATCTTCTATGATAGAATTTAGAAATAGAGTTCCTGGATTTTAAATAACAGATTCTTTATTTATACTTTATGATAGTGCAAATGTCAAGAGGTAATAATTATATTATTTTATTTGCTTCTGGTATACACTTAGAGGTAGCATTTATTATTAATGCTAAATGCCCTAATTATTTTGTTTCAAAATAATTAAATTTTCATGAAAATACCTTTTACTGAGGTATTTTAGAAAAATGGAGAAAGAGTTTTTCTTAGAAATGACAATTGTTAATTTATTACTCAAAAAGAAATGAAGTATTTTGAAAAAAGTTAAAGAAAGTATTAGATATCTTTAAAAATTTAAAAAAAGTATGGTTTTTAAGCAAAAATATGTAATTCTTAATGCATAAATCCTAATGCTGAACTTGAAAATGAAACGTTTAGTGACATGTTATGTGAAATATTAGTTTATAAGAGGTTAGAAGAAGACCTTTTTATAAAAAAGAATACTAGCTTCTAGAAAGCATTTTTTAGATATGAAGTTTTACTTACCTTGCTTGTTAGGTATTTCAATAGTCTTATGATTTAGCTTACTATTTTACTTTTTCTCTTAATATGACCAATAAATAGGTACCTTAATAATTGCCTTGCTTTTTTAGTAAAAAGGTGCTAATATATAAATGCGAGGTACCTAAGTATTTAAAGGAGGTGTAATTATGGATAACACTATAAATGAAAACAAAGATGTATCGCAAAAACTATATACGCTTTTTCGACGGTGCTCACATAGCTTAAGTCGAGGGCATCAGTATGGTGGCAGTATGCATCCTAGCCAATTCCGAATATTGATGCTAATATCTAAAAAGGAATCTGTTACTCAAGGAGAGCTTTTGGCGATTATGGGAATAAGGGCGGCTTCATTAAGTCAACTTCTATGTAAAATTGAAAGAAAAGGGTTGATTAGTCGTTCGAAAGATCTAGAAGATAAACGCTCGGTAGTTATTTCTATAACAGATCTTGGAGAAGCAGTTCTTAAAGAAAGTATGAATGATCAACAAACTAAATTTAAAGAGCTTTTTTCTTCTTTATCTGAAGAAGAACAGTTTAATTTGAGTAATCTTTTAGAAAAATTACTAACATCATGGAATGAAGATTGCTATTACAACAGTGATAAAAGAAATAAAAATCAACGTAGAAAAAGGATGTGTGGACATTCTTATAAAGAACGCCATGGTAATGATGGTGATTAATAGCTTTAAAGATTTTTTAATCAAAATAGAAGTCTGCTTTTATAAAAGCAGACTTCTATTTTGATTAAGTTGTGTTTTTATAAACTAGTTGTCAGCATGAATATAAAAATCTGAATCTGTTTTAAAATTAAGTGTTGCAAAATGAAGTCCTTGAGAAGGATAGTTTACTTTTCTTAGAATTTAATTATGATTAGAAATAATTAAGGCAATAACTCTTTTTTGAACCATGTTTTGTAGACAATACTTTCAATGGAAATTCTTGATTCCTTAGTATCAGCAATAATTTTAATTGTAAAAATATCATTTCCAGATTCCGGCTGTGTTTATCTGGAAATGAGACTATTATTAATCCCTCCTGGATAAAAAGTTGAAAGAATACCATCTAACCATAGTTCTAAGTAGGTAGCTGAAATAATTAGTGTAGTCAATTTAATTTCTAAATTTTTTTACCTTCAATATATGAAATAGATGATATGTTTTTGTCTTAAATTATTAGATTTGGCAATATTCTTTATTAAAGGAATCTTAATGTGATTAAGTCGCTGAGTCTAGTAATAACTATTTGTATAATAATACCTAAAGTCTAAAGCTGAAAGTAGGGAGAATATGAGAAAAATGCTTTTGTCAAGAAAAAATATTGTGTTGCTTGTGGTACTTGTTTGTCTGCTTGTCCTGTTGGGGCTATTAAAATTCCTAGGGGAATACAGGCAATGGTTAATTTTGAAGCATGTGTTGGATGTGGAAAATGTATTAAGGCATATCCAGCAGATACTATTGTTATGAGAGAAAGGACAATAAATAATGAGAACTAACAAAAATGCGCAAAAAAGATGGTCAGATTATCTTTATATTTTTACAATTGTATATTTATTACTAGGTTTTTTTAATATTGTATTTGCTTGGTTAGGCATGCTCTGTTTTATGATTCCTATTATTTTTGCATTGTTTGGTGGTAAAAAAGGCTATTGCAATAACTATTGTGGCAGAGGTAAATTACTTCTATTATTGGGTAATCGTTTTAAGTTGTCTAGAAATAAATCTATGCCTAAGTGGATGCGGAGTCCCTATTTTAGATATGGCTTTCTGTTATTTTTTATGACTATGTTTGTGATAATGATTATTAATACTTTTTTAGTTTTTAGAGGTGATGATTTAAAGGCGGTTGTAACGCTTTTTGGACATTTAAAGTTCCTTGGCATTGGGCCTATTATGGTGGTGTGGCCCCTTGGTTTGCTCAATTTGCCTTTGGCTTTTATAGTATTATGTTAACTTCTACTTTATTAGGTTTAATTAGCATGCTTCTTTTTAAACCTAAAAGCTGGTGTGTTTATTGTCCTATGGGTACAATGACTCAGTCTATCTGTAAAATGAAGTATAAAGAAGATTAAGGAAGTTGATTTTATTTAATGGTTCAAAGCAATAAAATTTGAAAAATGTTTAAAAAAATAAAATTATGATATAATAATAGTTATTCTAAAATAAGAAATGATGTGAAAAAATGACAAATGTATTAGTAGTAGGCTACGGAAATGTTGGAAAAAAGTGGTACAGGCTGCATTAAATGAATCTGATTTAAATTTAGTAGCAATCCAAAAAATACACGAGGTGGAAGCATTAGGTATTAATGTACCAATTGTAAAATCCGTTGATCAAGTAAAAGAAAAAATTGATGTGGCTATTTTAAGTATCCCTTCTCTTGGCGCGCCAGCTATTGAGTCTGAATTTTTAGCAAAAGGAATCAATACAGTTGACTGCTTTGATATTCATAGTGAAGTGCTTTCGACTCAAGCTAATTTAGAAAAAATTGCTCAAGAAAACAAAAGCGTATCTATTTTGTCTGCAGGTTGGGATCCGGGCAGTGATTCTGTAATGCGTGCATTAATGGAAGCTATGGTTCCTAAGGGCATAACGTATACTAATTTTGGACCTGGAATGAGTATGGGACATTCTGTTGTTGTTCGTGAAATTGAAGGTGTAGAGGATGCCTTTTCATTAACTATACCAATGGGAGCAGGAATTCATAGAAGAATGGTATATGTGCAATTAAAAGAGGGTACCGATTTTTTCAAAAGTAGCACAAACAGTGAAAAATCATCTTTACTTTATAAATGATGAAACTCATGTTATTGAAGTTGAAAATATTAATGAGATGAAAAGCTCAAGTCACTGTGTAGATATTCAGCGCATTGGTATGAGTTCTGATGTAAATAATCAGAGAATTAGTTTTAAAATGACTATGGATAATCCGGCATTAACAGCTCAAATTATGGTTGCTTGTGCTAGAGCCACTATGAGACAAGAGCCTGGTTGTTATACAATGATTGAGATTCCTCCAGTAGATTGTTTGCCAGGTGCAAAGGCAGAATGGATTGAGAAGTTAGTTTAGAAAAAATCATGTAATTAAATATACTGAGAATATTACGTAAGTTAAAGTATTTAAAAATGCTTTAACTTACTTTTTTATGTGTTGCTAAAAAAAATAAAAATGTTTAGAACTATTGACTTTTTAATGAAAAGAGAATATAGTTAGTGCAAGCTAACTTAATGAATTTGATGAACAGATTCAATTTGAGATTAGCTCTGCCTACCTCTATCTTGCTATGTCAATTAAAATGCATGAACTTAACTATAAAGGATATGCAAGTTGGTTGAAAAAGCAATATGAGAAAGAGCTAGAACATGCAGATGAATTTATTGAGTTTGTACAAAAAGAGATGCTATGCTTACATTAAAAGCAATCAATGATACGGTAGTTACTCAAGAAACTCCCCTTGAAATTGCAAAAGCAGTTTTAGAGCATGAAAAAAGGTAACAGCATCAATATACAAAATGCATGATATAGCAAAGAAAAACGGAGACTATGCAAGTGAGATTTTTTTACACTCATTTATCAGAGAGCGAATTCAAGAAGAAGATTGCGCTTTAGATATTATTGACAAGTTTGAGTTCGCTGGAGACAACATGGCTGCTCAATACGCCGTTGATAAGGAATTAGGTTGCAGTTAGAAGCCTATTAAAAGTCTATCCCTTAATAAAATATCAAAAACCTAAAAACACCTTAAGAATTATTCTTAAGGTGTTTTTAGGTTTTGCTAGAAAAATAGTTTTAGGTTTTTAATTTTTAAATTTTCATGGAATGAAAGTTTAAAATCATAGCTAATTACTATTTTCAAATGCATCTATTAGCTGGCGGCACTTTTCTAAATCTTCATCTTCTGGTGCTTCATTAACAATTAAGCCGGTGGGACTATAAGCTCGAGTCCCATTGTGGTTATTCTTGTTTCCCAGTCTGTCATCCATTCTCCGTCACCCCAGTCATAAGAGCCGAATAATATGGTTTTTTATTCTTAATAAGCTCAGAAGAAGTCATGTTATTCATGAAGCTCTCCATTTCATCTTCTAATTCTTCAGCTCCCATGGCTGGGCAACCAAATGCTAAGTAGTTACTTTTTTTGACATCCTCTAGGGTAGCATTTTCTACACTTTTTAGAACAGATTCATAACCTTTAGCTTTTGCAGCCTCGTTAATGGTCATTGCCATTGTTTCTGTATTACCTGTGCCACTCCAATAAATTATAGTTAATGTTTTCATTCTAATACCTCCTAAAATTTTAGTTTCTAAATTAAGTTTAGGATCCTTAACTTTTTATAGCAAGAGGTAATTTTAATATTAAGTAGATATTCTTTTGTGATAATGAAAGTATCTAGATTTAATATAATGAGATTCATTAATTGATGGCAACAAGAAGGAAGTGATATCAGATGGCAGAAGCAAAAAAAATGTTCAAATTCTAGTATCTTGTGATGAAGAAAATCATATTTAAAGTAGACTTTGTAAATATTAAATGTATAGTTTCTGTTATTGTTTTATTTATATCAATTGGAGATTAATATCTGACAAAATCTTGGCAATTTCTTTTGGACTTATATTAGCTTCATTTTCAATCCGATGGTTTAGAATACTCCAAAATCCCCCTGCTTGAAATGAAATTACATATGCAATATTATTTTGGAACTTTTCATCAAATTCTTTGGTTACAACATTTTTGTGTAAAAGTGGTAATAGCTTATTAATTTCATAAAATAAAAAGAACATTAGCTTTTGTTTATGTAATGCTTTTAAAAACGAAAGATGATTGTAGCAGGCTGTGAAAAAAATTTCTGCTATTATATAGGTATCTAATAAATGTGCGTTTACAAGCCTATGATAATATTCGTTGCTTATTTTACTCAGTTGATATATTAGAATATCCTCTTTAGATTTGAAGTGGCGATAAAATATTCGTCTACTGACACCTGCTTTATTTGCTAGCTCAGTTATGCTTATTTGGGAGGATGATTTTTTCATGAGATGGATTAATTCATTAGTTAACTGTTATTTTGAATATTTGACAGAGGGATTGATTGTCTTCATAGCTTCCTCCAAGACACATTAAAATAAGGTTTGTAGCACTTTTGGTCTAAATGTTGACTTTTTTCTACGCATACCATTATAATAAAAAACAGAAATGACACAAGTGTGACAAGTAGTTAGTTTATGAGGAGATATGAATATGTCATATTGGAAACCTAATTTATACTTAACTTTTAAGCAAGAGCGTACACAACCATCAATTGATTTAGTTGGGAAAATTGAAAAAGAAAATCCTTTAAGAATTATTGATATAGGTTGTGGACCAGGTAATAGTACTTTTGTTCTTAAAAATAGATGTCCCGGTGCAGAAATAATTGGTATTGATAATTCGGAATCAATGATTGAACAAGCAAAAGAAAAAGATAATGATATACAGTGGATTTGCAAAGATGTACAATTTGCTTTATCAGAATTGGGAACATTTGATATTGTGTTTTCTAATGCTGCTATTCAGTGGATTCCAGATCAGCATTTACTTTTGCAAAGATTATTTCAAATGTTAAATAGTGGAGGCATTTTAGCTGTACAGGTGCCATGCACAAAAAATGCCAATTCATATAGGGTTGCAAAAACTTAGAAAAATGTCAAAGTGGGAATAGTATTTTGCATCTATTTATTCAACTTATTCTACTCATACAGCTGATTATTATTATGATGTTCTATGTGGGATAGCACAGAAGCTAGATTTATGGGAGGCTGATTACTACCATGTTATGGATTGTCATAAGGATATTTAAAATGGTATAGTGGTCCAGGTTTAAGACCATATTTGGATTGCCTTACTAATGAAAGTATAAAAGAAGAATTTTTAGAGGAGTATTAAAAATTGTTAAAAGAATATTACCCAGCACAAAAAGATGGGAAGATATTGTTTCCATTTAATAGGATATTCTTTACTGCTAGTAAATTATAAAATAAGAGAATATTGCTTCATTTAAAAATTTAAGTTGTACTCTTTGAAATAAAAAGGTTTAAAAAATAAGTGATGTATATTTTTGTTTATATGCTTTTAAAAGCAGGAATATCTTAATAGATTGTAGTAGAAAATGATGGTATTTTAATAAAGAAATAATGCGTAGATAAGATGTAGAATTATATGGATAGATTAAGAGGGTAATTGATAAAAAAGTTATTTACAAAAATAAATAGTTGTGGTATTATTATTGAGTAGTAATTAAAATGACTACACCAACCACCTTTTGTTGAAATAATATAATAATGTAGGATGCCCCTAAACAATAAGTTTAGGGAATTTTACTATTTAAGCCATATTTTGAAAAGATATATCTTTTTATTTGATAAATAAGAATATAGAATAACAAAGAAGCCAATCCACAATGGATTGGCTTCTTTGTTATTTTGAGATAATTAACATAAGATTGATATAGTTAAATATATCACTTATAATATAATTATACAACTCCTAAATCTATATTATTTACTTTTTTTGTAAAAATGTTACTAAACAATTATTTTATGTGTTTTGGCGTTATGGAATGGTTTTTAGTTCGAGAGTTATTAGTAGAATGATATTTCTATTTGATAATAATAGTATGGTGTGGATTTTAAGTGTTTGCTATATTGTGTTTAATATGATTGCAATAGAATAATATTTTTCCTATGAGAAAATATTATGGTTGGATAGGTATGCTTACATGGTAATTTTTTGAATGAGTATTTATGGATTAAGTTTTATTCTGTCTAACTTTTTTGCTCCATTTTACTGACTCCATATCATAGAAAAAGTGAAAATGTTTTGATAATAATATGTTAAATATTATACTTTTGATTTAAAGCTATTGCAAAATTTCTTCTTGACGCATAGTCAAATTTGACTATAATAAGAATATATAGAATTATATAGAGACATTTAAAAATATTTACTATTAATGAATCTCGTTATGCCACTTTTAAAAATTGCTCTGTCAGAATTTAACTTAAAGATTGAAAGAAATTTATTGTCAGTTTTTTAAATATATTTGTAGTTTAATAATAACCAATATATTCAGCAATCAGTTAGGGAATGAATCCTGCAACTTTTAAAACCATTTACTTTTCCATTGTCTAATTTTTTATTACTTGGGAAATTCTTAATGCATGAACGAGATTAATAATTTTAGTATTAAATAAAAGGGGTGATGATTTGTCTATTAAATTAGTTGTTTTAGGTTTGCTTATGGAGGATCCTAGACATCCTTATGAAATGCAACAAATATTCAAACAAAGAAAAATGGAAAGATATATTAATTTCCAAAAAAAGGATCTTTATATTATGCAGTCAATAAGCTTGAAGAAGAAGATTTAATTACGATTGAAAAAATAATAAAAGAGTCAAATAGGCCAGATAAAACAATATATAAAATAACAGATAAAGGACAAAATAAATTTTTTGAGTTACTTTCAAAACAGTTTATTATTCATTCCACTTATAATAACCCGTTAAATGTCGCATTATCATTTATTGATTATATAGATAATAATAAAGTAATAAAATTACTTAAAAAAAGAATAGATATTATTAAAAATACTCAGAAACTAATAAATGAAACATATAATAGTGTGAAAAAGAAGCTTACTCGCGCAGAGCATCATATATTTAGGGGATCAATAATACAAAATGAAGCCGAGCTTGTTTGGCTTCATTGTATATTAGAAGATGTTATCGAGGAATCACTAACTGAAATTATTTTAGGTGAGGAAAATAAGAATATTGATGAATTGAGTAGAGGGGAATAACTATGATAGAAATACTAGATGATGTCTATTTAATTACTAATAGAATGGGTGCTAATGTGTTTCTTTTAGATAATTGGGCGATAGTTTTGATTTAGTTGATACTGGACTATTTAAAGAAACCAATGAATTGATTTTACAAATTGAAAAACAAGGGTTTAATATTAAATTGTTGCATAAAATAATTCTCACGTATTGTCATTGTGATCATATAGATGGAGGAGAACAGTTAAAAAGACAAACTGGCATATTAATTGCAGCTCATTCAGAGGATAAACCTTTTATTTTGCAGGAAAAAATAATAGGTGGGCTATATCGAAGTATGATGGCTTATGAACAAAAATTAATGAAAAGGTTTGATTGCAATATTTCTAGCATTGATATTGTTTTAAAAGATGGAGATATAATTGATTCATTAGGTGGTTTGCAGGCAATACATGTGCCAGGACATACACCAGGTAGTATTGCATTGTATCAAGCTGAGCGAAAAATAATGTTTTTTCAAGACGTAGTCAGAAATAAAGTAAATAAAGGACTTGTTATTGGAGTGCCAGAAAAGTTTAATATTGATACTGAACAGATAGTTAAAGATGCTTATAAATTAATGCAATATGATATTAATTATGCACTCTTTGGTCATGGGGAGCCAATATTAATTAATACTAATTACCTATTAAAAGCAGCAAAAACGCCACAAGAATTTGCAATGTGGAAAAAGAATGCAAAAAAAGAATTGATGATGAAGATTTAAAAAGATAAAGCAAATAGTAATAAATCAATGGAAAATTAGATGAGTTATTTTAAAGGCAAAACTCTGTTAGATATGAAATGTATGTGTTCTTAATAAAAGATGAGGACAGAGTTCTTATGTGAAAAAATTTTAACAGATAGTCATGATTAGACATTTATAATTATGAAAAACTCAAGAGTGTTTATAATCTTGAGTTTTTATGTATAATAATGAATATCTGGGTAAAAACATAAATGCTTCTAAAGTATAGAGGGATATTATTTTAAGGTTATTTAGAACAATAAAAAACTAACTGAGGTGCGACTTGATGAATAAAGATAATGAGAATTATAAATCAATTGGCTTTGTTGCAGCAGAGTTTCTTGATAATGACTATACATGTTTACAGTCTGTTTTTCTGGCTTTAAAGAGTATTTTTGATGAATTAGATAAAATTGATGAAAATATTTTTTCAGGTTTTGGAGGAGGTTTCGCATGTACTGGAAATACTTGTGGAACAATAGTAGTGCAACTGCAGCGCTTTCTTTATATCTTATTAACGAGGAGGATAATAAAAATCGAAAAGAATTGTATACACAACTGCAAATCTTTTATGAAGATATCAAAGAAAAATTTGGCAGTCTGAATTGTTATGAGATTGTGGGTGTGAATTTTTTGTGTCCTCAAGATGCAAGTCGATATAAAGATGAAAAACATGAACAAGCTTGTAAACCCTTAGTATCATATATTACTAATAAAATAGCATATATAATAAAAAATGAAGTATAGGATAATTGATGTTGTATAATGTGTTAATCAAAACAAGCTAACTGAGTTATTTTTATTCTGAAAATAGACTTGTTGTAATAAACATCATAAATAATTAAGGAGTGAATTAATGTTTCTATCAGACAGATGAAAAGGCAAAAAAACTAGTGAAAAAATATGGAAGTACTCTATATGTGTATGATAAAAAGATACTCAGGGACAGATGTAAAGAAATAGCAAACTTATTAAAAATAAAGAATTATAGGGTTAACTATTCAGCAAAAGCAAACAGTAATATTGAGTTGCTTAAAATAATTAAAAATGAAAATATTGATGTTGATGCTATGTCTCCAGGAGAAATATATTTGCAAAAGAAATCAGGATTTGAGAGTAATCAAATTTTTTATATTTCAAATAATGTATCTGCAGATGAGATGCAATATGCAATAAATTAAGGGGTTCTTGTTAGTGTGGATTCAATTGAGCAACTTGAGCTATTCGGGGAAATAAATCGAGGTGGCGAAGTTGCAGTTCGTTTTAACCCGGGTATTGGAGTTGGGCATCATGAAAAGGTTGTAACAGCAGGAAATAAAACAAAATTTGGCGTTCAAATTGACTATATTCCTCAAGTGAAAACAATTCTAACGGAGTATAATCTTAAGTTAATCGGTATTAATCAACATATGGGGTCACTATTCCTAGATTATCAGGACTATCTTGCTGGTGTCAAATGTTTATTGGATATTGCTCAAAATTTTAAACAACTAAAATTTATTGATTTTGGAGGTGGCTTTGGTGTTCCGTATAGAAAAGAAGAATATAGGTTAGACTTATCTAAATTAGCCAAAGGAATGACAAAGTTAATTGATGAATTTTTAATAACATATGAAAATAAGGATGTTGTTTTCAAGGTAGAGCCAGGTCGGTATTTAGTAGCTGAATGTGGACTTTTATTAGGAACTGTATATTCAGTGAAGAAAAATTATGATACTAAATACATAGGTACTGATTTGGGTTTTAATGTATTATCAAGACCTGTAATGTATGATTCTTATAATGAAATTTCATTAGTTAAGGATATAAATGATGGCGATAAAAAAGTTGAAGAAGTAACTATTGTAGGTAATATTTGTGAAAGCGGTGATATTATTGCTAAAAATAGAATACTACCTGTAATGAATCAAGGCGATTTAATTGCTGTTGAAAATGCAGGTGCTTATGGATTTTCAATGTCTTCAAATTATAATTGTAGGTTGAAGCCAGCAGAGATATTGATTGATTCGAATGGGGAAGATAGATTGATTAGAGAAAGAGATGTTTTGAAGGATTTAGTTTTTAAATTTTTTAATTAATATATTATGTTATTGTCAAATATATGAAAAACATAGGGAAGCATGGAGTGACAAAAGAAAAGTAGATACAAGAGTTAAGTGAAATCGTTGGAATATTGAAATTCAAAAGGGGTAAGATAATTGAAACTAGAATGAATGCATTTAGCGTTATAATAAATTTTTAAATAATCAATAACATTGATGATAGCTTGTGATTTTGTTTGATACAATTAATGAGGCAAAACTTTACGTTTAAAAGATTAATAAAAAAATTTCATTTATGAGAAAAATAATGAAAGAAAATAAAAGAAGATAAATAATTCATAATTTTTTTAGAATGGTACTTAAACGCAATAAAGTCGTTTGTTAAATGAATTCTAATCTGTAGGCCGGAGATTAGAATTCCTCCTGACACGCCAAGAAAAAGCCCTTAACCAATTTGGTTTTAGGGCTTTTTAATTTAAAATTTCTTGAAGAATCAGTTTTGAAATCCTTAAGAACAATATTAGCATGATAGAAATTCAATTTTATATAAATTAAGTACAATTGATTTGGATTAAGGATTAAAACTCATAGATTTATTAATTACTAATGGAAAGTAAACAGTTAATATTTAGCTCTAAATACTATAAGCATAAAAGATAACTTGAATAGAAGCTAATAAAATGGCATAGAATATTTACCATATTGATATCAATTCAATGACAGATCTAAAAAGCAAAATCACAATTAATTCTTGACAAATATTTTTTATATAATAAGATAACCATAATAACAGTTCAACTAAATAAACAAATACAATCATAATGAAATGAAAAGGAACTGACTTTATGAATACTGAAATGGTGTTTAGCATATTCATAAAAAATCAGCAATTATTTAGGGTGAAGAAAAAGATTAAATTAATAAATCACAAGTGAGAATATTTTCGCTTGTGATTTTTATTTTAATGGTTTAAAATATTTTTCTTAAAGGAGTAGGCGGAGGATTGTAAAATGAAAAAGATAATAATCTGGGTGTTAAGGGTAATTTTATTGAGAGCTGTTGAAAACAAGGAATTAAATATAGGAGGTAATGGAAATACATAAGATTAAAAGTAGATTTTTCAAGCTATCTTTTTCTATAATTATATTTAGTTTAATATTTAATTCAAGTATTATTCCCTGGAAGAATGTCAATAGAGTAGATAGAAAAAGTGAAATTAAGTTTTAATAGAAGTGAAAAAATAGTCTTCTTTGGAATTAGGAGAAAGAATGTTATTAGCAGAGTGGGGACGTATAGGGGGTTGTAGAAGCCCTCAATGTGTTCAAAGCAGGAAAGCTTAATTTGAGCAAAGGAAGAAAAAGACCTACGAAGAATTTCTTCTTTTTTCATATATTTAAAAAGGACTCAACGACAGCATTGTCCCAAGGATGAGAAAGCTTAGAAAAAGATTGAATGATACCAAAAGAATCAAGGAGCTTTCTAAAGATAAAAGAAGTATATTGGGAACCTCTGTCAGAATGAAAAATAAGAGAAGTAGAAGGTTTTTGAGAATAAAAGGCTTTGATAAAAGTATCCTTAACAAGAGAAGTATCAATTTTAAGAGAGAGCTTCCAAGCAATAATTTTACGAGAAAATAAATCCATAATAACACAGAGATAAGCAAAAGAGGCATTTAAATTAATATAGGTAATGTCACTAGCCC
Source organism: endosymbiont 'TC1' of Trimyema compressum (assembly GCF_001584725.1). NCBI lineage: Bacteria > Bacillati > Bacillota > endosymbiont 'TC1' of Trimyema compressum. Next base: position 237,412 of record NZ_CP014606.1, read on the forward strand.
AGACTTGATTGGGCTGAGGAACATTAAAATTTTGATTTAGGTAGTTAGGGCAATCAAAATTGGGAATAGACCTCGGATGAATAAACCGAAGTTTGATAGTAGGCATTTTAGGAAGATTCATGTCAGTCATCAGGCGGCTCGCTCTACCAATACTGATGTTGATGCCATAGTCATAGGAAAGAAGAGCCTTAATCTTAGATGGGCCAATACGTCTCTTAGTAAGATGACAAATCTCCGAGAATAAGCTGACGGAGTTTTTAATTCTCAATAGTTCTAGGAGAAAGTTTTTCCGAAAAGTATTTGTAATAGGAGCTGCGGTTCACTTTAAGGACATGACAAAGAAAAGAGATAGCGTGCTGAAAACGAAGGGTATGAACAGCCATTAATCTTTGTCTGAGTGAGGCGTGAATATGGCAATTGCTTTTTTTAAAATGATATTTTCCTCCTAGAGTCGAGCATTACGCTTTTGAAGATCCTTAATCTGCTTAGCGGTTAGAATAGTATCATCATCAATTCTAACCTGAGAATAAAGTTTAATCCACTTGTGTAAAGCAGACATGGAGACACCATATTCTTTAGAAAGTTGGGATTGAGTTTTACCGTTTTGGTGTAAATTAACAATACTTTTTTTAAATTCTTCATCGTATTTCTTGTAATTATTCATAATTTTATCCTTTCTTATGTGTCTACTTATTTAAAACATGTTTCACTTTTTCCTGTCTACTTTTTTAGTATATGTCCATTATAAAATGGATTTAAACATCCATTCACCGGCTCAAGTTGAAATTTTTAATATGACAACAGGAAACATTTTTAAAGCAGGTGGCATAAGAGAAGATATTATTTTAAAAAGTTTCTTTAAAAATAAAAGGCAGGTGCATCTTTAATGAAAAAGAAAGTTGTTGGTATTTGTGGCAGTACTAGAAAGAATGAAACTGATTTTGCTGTACAACATGCTCTGAAAATTTTAGGTGAAGAATATGATTGTGAAACATTTTATTACACAGTAAGAGGTAAAAAAATCAATCCCTGCATTCACTGTAACCAATGTATTAAAAAAGAGTTAACATACTGTCCATTATATGAAGATGACGACATGATGCCTCTTTATGAGAAGGTTTTTAATGCGGATGTTATTATTTTAGGAAGTCCTGTATTTGGAATGGGTATGACACCACAATTAAGTGCTGTCCTTAGTCGTTTTAGACCAAACTATATTTTAATAAGGGATAACCCTAATGCCTTTTATGATAAATTAGGGGCTGCTATTGCTGTCGGTGGCACTCGGAATGGTGGTCAAGAAATTGCCATTACATCTATGCATGGTTTCTTTCATACTAATGGTATTATTCCAATTGGTGCTTCTTTAGGCATTTATGCTGGTGCTTCTATCTGGAGCCAGGACAAAACTCCTTTTGATGAAACCGTTGACCCACAATGTATTAAAAATTTAGAAGTATTGACTAGAAAAGTCGGTGAAACGCTGAAATTAATCAGTAAGTAGATTATATAAGGGAAAGCTGATACACAAAATACTCAGCCTTCCCTTATATTATGGCCATGAGGTGGAAAATGACAGAAAATATGATTGGGAAAATAACAGCAAATTATTTAAACAAAGGCTATAATTGTGCGGAATCTATTCTAAAGAGTTTTAGAAATACGTATGCTTCACTGAGACATATTGAACCACAATTGTTTAGCGGCTTTGGGTGGCGGTTTTGCCAAAAGAGGAGAAGTTTGTGGCGGTATTGTTGCGACTACAGCTGTAATCAGTTATTTTATAGTAAGTGAAAGAGACCCAAGACAAAGAGGGAATCTTTACAGTATTTTAAATGAGTTTTATGATAAAATTGAAGATAAGTATGGCAGTATTCGTTGTCATGAAATTAAGTCTAAGTGCAAAAACGATTGTCCAAAAGATGAGGTGCGCAAACCTCTTTTAATGGATATTGCATTAATGACTGATGCAATTATCTCCAGCGATTAGCAATGAATGTAATCCTTAATTATGTTATAATGAAAAATAAGGATTGAGGTTACTAATGGAACTAGATTATTTTGAAATTGAAAAAAAAATTATTAGATTTATACAAAATACAGTAAAAACAGCCAATAGCAGAGGAGTTGTTATTGGTATTTCTGGTGGAATTGATTCTTCAGTAGTGGCAACCCTTTGTACTAAAGCCCTAGGAAAAGAAAATATACTTGGTATTGTTTTGCCTTGTGAAAGTAAACCAGAAGATGTTGAACACGGGATTTTATTGGCGGAGACTATAGGCATACCATATAAAGTAATTAACTTAGATGAAACATATAGTGCTTTAGTTAATGCTGTCAATCCTGCTATAGAAAAAAATGATAATCCAATGGCCTATGGGAATATTAAATCACGTCTAAGAATGACCACTCTCTACTTTGAAAGTGCCTTGAAATGTTATTTAGTTGTTGGAACAACGAATAAAAGTGAATGGATAACAGGTTATTTTACAAAATATGGAGATGGTGGAGCAGATTTTGAGCCAATTGGAGATTTGCTAAAGAGAGAAGTAGTTGCTTTAGGACATCATCTAGGACTACCTGAACTATTAGTTAATCGCGTTCCTGATGCTGGCTTAATTAGTGCTCAAACAGATGAAGATGAATTCGGATTTACTTATGATGCATTGGATACATATATAGCAACAGGTAAAGGAAGTCCAGACATAATTGAGAAAATAAATAGATTATATAAAATAAATAACCATAAGAGAGAAATGCCTTCTATGCTGAATTTGGAAAGATATTTTTTTCTAAAATAAAAGGAGTGATTGTTGTGGCTGGCCATTCAAAGTGGGCAAACATTAAACACAAAAAAGGAAAGCAAGATGCCAAAAGAGCAAAAATATTTACTAAAATTGGTAAAGAAATTATGGTATCTGTAAAATTAGGCGGAATCGACCCAGAGGGAAACTCAAAATTGGCTTTGCAAAATGCCAGAGCAAACAATATGCCAAATGATAATATTAAACGCCTAATTCAAAGAGCTTCTGGGGAAGATAATAGTACCCAATATGAAGAACTGGTCTATGAAGGATATGGCATTGGGGGCGCAGCTGTTATTGTTGATGTCATGACAGATAATAGAAATAGAACCGCTGGCGAAATTAGACATATTTTTGATAAATGTGGTGGCAATTTAGGAGAAACTGGTTCTGTAGCTTGGCTTTTTGAAAGAAAAGGTCAACTAACTATTACACTTGAAAACCAAGATGAAGATTTTTTAACATTGGAAGCTATTGAGGCAGGTGCAGAAGATGTTGTAGTTGAAGGTGATGAGTTAATTATTTTCACAGCTATGGAAGATTTTGATAAAGTTCGCAAAATATTTGAAGATAAAAATATTGCTATTGGACAAGCAATGCTTACAAAAATTTCTGAGAATACTATTGAAATAACTGATATTGAACAGGCTAAGCAATTAATCAAAATGATGGATTTACTAGAAGATAATGATGATGTCCAAGATACCTATAGTAATTTTGACTTTAGTGAAGAAATTATGTGGCAATTATAATGCGTATTCTAGGCATTGACCCTGGTACTGCAATTTGCGGGTTTAGTATTTTAGACTATGAAGGTAATCATTTTAAACTCGTGGACTTTGGTGTGATTACCACGCCAGCTAAAATGGATTTGGAAAAAAGATTACTTCATATTTATGATAAGACCCATGAGCTAATTACAAAGTATGAACCAGAACATATGGCTGTTGAGGATTTATTTTTTAATAATAATGCTAAGACGGCTCTCTCAGTAGGTCAGGCAAGAGGTGTAAGCCTTTTGTTAAGTGCTCAAAAGAATATGATCCTTGCTTCTTATACGCCATTGCAGGTTAAGCAAAGTGTTGTAGGGTATGGTAGGGCTGAAAAGAGACAAGTGCAAGAAATGGTTAAAATTATTCTGAAAATGGATAAGATTCCTAAGCCAGATGATGCAGCAGATGCTATTGCGGTTGCAATTTGTCATGGCCATTCTTATAAAATTAACAGCATATATAAATAGAAATGAGGAAATAAAGTGATTGGTTTTTTAAAGGGCAATGTATTTAAAAAGAAAGAGCAGAGTATTTTACTTGATGTAAGAGATGTAGGTTATGAAGTATTTCTGACTGTTTCTGATTTGACTCAATTAAAGGAAAATGAAAATGTTCTTCTATTTATACACTATAAGCAAAAGGAAGATGGCACATCTTTATTTGGTTTTATGTCAGAGGAAACCAAGGACGTTTTTGAAGTCTTAATTGATATGAATGGTATTGGACCTAAAATGGGGATGGTTATTTTATCTGCAATGGACAAGGATATGCTAATAGCTTCTATTCAAAGAGAAGATGTTTTTGCATTGACTGAGATTCCGGGAGTAGGTAAAAAGACAGCTCAGAGAATGATAGTTGAGTTACAGGATAAATTAAATCACTATGTAATAGATGATACAATGGAACTGGAAATGAAAATAGAAAAAGATAATAGAACAGCCTTAACAGATGCTGAAGAAGCATTGATATTCTTAGGTTATAGTAAAAAAGAAATTGATCAAGTGTTAAAGAAGTTATTAAAGAGAGATAAAACTTATGAAACAGATGATTTAATTAAATTAGCCTTAAAGGAGTTAGGTAAATAGATGGAAACAAGATTAATGGATGGAGATTTTCTACAAGAAGATAGAGAAATTGAAGTAAGTCTTCGACCTAAAACCCTTGAAGAATATATAGGTCAAGAAAAAGTAAAGGAAAATCTTAAGGTTTTTATTAAAGCGGCACAAAATAGAAATGAAAATTTAGATCATCTTTTACTTTATGGACCACCAGGATTAGGTAAAACCACTTTAGCTAATATAGTGGCAGGAGAAATGGGTGTTCAAATTAAGGTAACATCTGGACCAGCAATTGAAAAAGCTGGGGATTTGGCAGCTATTTTAACTAATTTACAAGAAAATGATATAATCTTTATTGATGAGATACATCGTTTAAATAGAAGTGTAGAAGAAATTTTATATCCTGCACTAGAAGATTTTGCTCTAGATATAATTATTGGTAAAGGACCTAGTGCAAGATCAATTCGAATTGATTTACCTCGATTTACTCTTGTTGGAGCAACGACTAGAATTAGTCTTTTAAGTAATCCCTTGAGAGATCGATTTGGTGTTATCAGTCGCTTGGAATACTATAATACTGAAGAATTAAAAGCTATCGTTGAGCATAATGGAAAGCGTTTAGGCATTGATATTGACCCTGAAGGAGCTACTGAAATTGCCCGTCGCTCAAGAGGAACACCTCGTATATCAAATCGACTTTTAAAGAGAGTTAGAGATGTTGCTGAAGTAAAAGGCGATGGTTATATTGATAAGGCTCTAGCCATAAGAGCTCTCAATATGCTTGAGGTTGATGAGTTTGGCTTAGATGAAATTGATAGAAAAATTCTTATTTTATTAATAGAAAAATTTAGTGGTGGACCTGTTGGACTAGATACCCTTGCTGCTATGGTTGGAGAAGAAGGTTCAACAGTAGTTGATGTGTATGAACCATTTCTTCTTCAATTAGGGTTTATAAATAGAACCCCTAGAGGAAGAGTGGCTACCCATTTAGCTTATAGACGTTTAGGATATCCTATACCAGAGGAGTAGAGATGATTACAGGGATTATATTATCAGGTGGACAAAGTAGTCGTATGGGTAAGAATAAAAGTTTGCTACTGTATGAAGGAAAGCCTATTATTGCCTATGTGGTAGAGGCTATTCGTTCATTTGTTAAAGATGTAATGGTTATTACAAATGAACCTGAGTTCTATAGTTTTTTAGAAAATGTTACTTTTAAGGAAGATATTATAAAAGGGAAAGGGCCTATGGGTGGTATTTACACTGGTCTTCACTATGCTGAAACGGATCTTTCCTTTGTAGTTGCTTGTGATATGCCTTTTATAAAGGGTGAACTGATTCCTTTTTTGGAAAAAAGAATTGGTGATGCATGGGGATGTATACCTTTTGACGGAGAGTACTTTGAGACTCTAGCTGCTTTATACAATAAGGAACTTGAAGGTTTTTTTTATTCTTTTTTGAAAGGCGAAATAAAAAAGCTTCAATACCTACTTAAAGGACTTAATGTAGTCAGAGTAGATGATAGGATAATTTATAAGGAGTTTGGAAAACACATTTTTTATAATATGAATACTCAAGAATCTTATGAAAAAATAAAAAGGGAAACCAGTAATGAATAGTAGAAAACTTGTGCCTGTACTAACAATTGCTGTCTTAATATTAGCTATTATTGCTTTGTTTATTAGCTGTAGTAAGAAAGACAGCAATAGTAAAGCAATTTTATATTATATAAATGGTAGTAGTTTTAAATTAGTAGCTGTTGAAACTTATTTAGGCGTTCCTGTTACAGTCGAAAAAGTATTAGAAGCTTTGTTTGCTGGTCAAGATAAAGGGTATCTTGAAAACTTAGTACCAGAAGGCACTAAAGTACTTAGTGCTACAGTAGAAAAGAATACATTAACACTAAACCTATCAAAAGAATTTACCAAAATTAGCCGAGGACTAACTAGTGATAATTTGCTGGTGATGTCTGTTGTCAGTACAGCTATTGATGCTGCCGGTGTTAAACAAGTAAAGATTTTAATTGATGGTAAAGAAAAACCAGTATTTAATAATAGCGTATATCTTAAAAGTCCTATCCAAAAAGATAGTTCTTTGATAGAATAATAAAGGAATTGGAATTACGAGATAATCGCACGGATAGAAATATCTGTGAGGAAAGTCCTGGCTGGCACAAGCTGCGATGTGGTTTACACAAGGCGTGGAGCCTGCTTGTAGAGAAAATGCCAAGGGCAACCTTGGGGAGGGTAACCTTACGGAGACTGAAAATATCCTACTAGGGAATGAGTAAGTCATAAAGTGCTATAGAGACGAGTCTATTTGGTAACAAATAGAGTGAGACGACGTAAACCCCATTTTGTCAGAAACCCTCTGAGAGGGGAACCTGCTAAAGGGAATAGGAACTGAAAGCGGGTATCTGTTTTTAACAGGTAAGATAGATGATTATCCTTGACAGAATCAGGCTTATTGTAATTCCAACCTCATTTTAATGTGAGGAAGTATTATGGAAAAGAAAGACGTACTTGTTTTATTTGGTGGTCCGAGAAAAAGCATCTTTAGGCTATTTAGTAGATGCTTTTTTGGCGAAAAACTATGATAGTGAAATTATTTATTTAAATGATTTAAATTTTAGAGGTTGTCAGAGTCGTTTTTATTGTAGAACCCATGAAAGCTGTGTGTTGAAAGATGATTTGACACCTATCTATAATAAAGTAGAAAAAGCGGACAAGATATTATTAGCGATGCCTGTATTTTATGGTTCTATACCGGGATAATTAAAATTGGCTATGGATCGTATGTTTGCTTTTGCTGATATTCGCTTAAATAAGGACAATGGAAACAATTATGGCAGTAAATTGGAAGATACGAGAAAAATTTTCTTAATTGCTACTCATGGGAATTCCATTCCTTCTGTTCTTGAATGTCTAGAGAGACCTTTTCGTTATTTAGCTGTTGAAATAAATGGAATTTATACAGGGATGTATGCTTCTCCAAAATTAGACTTTGTATCTGTTTATAATAATGAAGGTGTTATTGAAGAATTGCTGGATAAAGGGAAAGATTTTTAGAGGGAAGTAAATGAATAAATTAATGGGTTTTTATGAACTTAAGGATTCTTCTTTACCAACAGTTCCTTGGCAAGAATATACAGGTCAGGCGATTTTACCTGAGGGATTTCTTTGGACTATCAGAACAGCAGTCTATAAGGGTAGAGATATTGGTTTAACAAGATATGTAGGTATTGGAACAAAAGAAGCAAACAAAAAATTAATAGAATTATATAGAAAATATAAAGAGATAGGCATGGTAGTGTACTATCCTTTTTTGTTACAGTAAAAAGTGGTACATTAAGTATTTCTCAGATACAACAAGTTATTGAAGCAGTAGAGGGAGACTTGTGGCATTTAGTAGATGAATCAAGGGTGGATGTAACATTGATTAAAGATAATGAAGAACCTTGGGAGATAATTGGTCAGAGTCATTTTTTAACAGATTTTGAACTAAAGGAAATAGAAAAATATATTCCTTCAATACAACAGATTTTTAGAAAGCTAATAAAAGAAGGTAAAACATTATTATTAGAATGGTCTTTTACTTATGATTCTAATTTAATAGGTGAGGCCATTGGAAATCCCTATCTGGTTTTTTATGAAATGAGAACTATTGAGTCTAAGTGACTCTGGTTTTCGTAATCTTTAGAAGCGTGACCTAGTCTTGCTTTTTAAGGGGAAACAATATAAAATAAGAGAGCTAAGTATTTGCCAAAGGAGGAAGTAATATGTGTGGCATAGTTGGTTATTTCGGTAAAAGAGAGGCTAAAGATATTTTAATGAATGGTCTTTTCCGTTTAGAATATAGAGGTTACGATTCAGCTGGTATCGCCTTATTTTGTGATGGTGATATTAATGTAACAAAAGCTCAAGGTCGATTAAAAGAACTTGAAATAAAATTAAATTGTGAGAATAGAGGTTCGATTGGAATTGGTCATACAAGATGGGCTACTCATGGCAAACCATCTGATGAGAACTCTCATCCCCATATGGGCTGTGAGGGTACTTTTTGTGTTGTTCATAATGGAATTATTGAAAATTATATGGAATTAAAAGAAGCCCTTCAAGAAAAAGGGTGTGATTTTTTATCTGAGACTGATACAGAGGTAATTCCTAATTTACTTGAAGTTTATAATACAGGTGATTTTTTAGAAACTGTACAGAAGGTAGTGTCTATGCTTGAAGGGGCTTATGCATTATGTGTTCTTTCCAAAGAATTTCCAGAAGAAATGATTGTTGTTAGAAAAGCCAGTCCTCTTGTAGTTGGAAAATGTGATGGAGAGTATTTTGTTGCATCGGATATTCCGGCTATTTTAGAGTATACAAAAGATGTATATATTCTTGAAGAAGATGAAGTGGCTCATATTAAAAATAAAACCATTGCTTTTTATAATGGTGAGGGGAATGCTATTGATAAAGAAATAACTGAGATTACATGGGATTTAGAATCCGCTGAAAAGCAAGGTTATCCTCATTTTATGCTTAAAGAAATTCATGAACAACCAGAAGCCGTGGAAAAAACCTTAGCAGGTCGTATTAAAGATGGTACTGTGCAATTGGATTTAAATCTAACAGATGATTTTATTAAAAGTATTGATAAAGTAGCTGTCGTTGCCTGTGGTACAGCAAGTTATGCTGGACGAGTTGGCGGTAATTTTATTGAAAAATATTTGAGAATTCCAGTCGAAGCAGAATTTGCTTCGGAATTTAGATATAATGATCCTATTATTACGGATAAGACACTAGTAATAGTTGTAAGTCAGTCAGGAGAAACAGCGGATACATTGGCTGGTTTACGTGAAGCTAAATCAAAAGGGGCAAAAATTGTGGCTATCACAAATGTAGTAGGCAGTTCAATTGCTAGGGAATCAGATGAAGTGATTTATACTCAAGCTGGTCCTGAAATTGCTGTTGCTTCAACTAAAGCTTATGTAACTCAATTAATTGCCTTATATTTATTAGTATTACAGTTAGGTAAAATTAGAGGGGCTATTGATGCTGCTTTTGAAAAAAGCTGGATTGAAGCTTTAATAAAGTTACCAGAACAAATTACAAGTATTTTAGAGCAAAGCGATATTATGGAAGTTTATGCAGCTGGTTTAAAGGACTACACCAGTGCTTTCTTTATTGGCCGTGGCGTTGATAATGTTAGCTCTCTTGAAGGCGCTTTAAAGCTTAAGGAAATATCCTATATTCATGCAGAAGCCTATGCGGCTGGAGAGTTAAAACATGGCACATTGGCATTAATTACTGATGATGTTCCTGTTATTGGTATTGCAACTCAAAAGCATTTATTAGAGAAATCAATCAGTAATATAATTGAGGTAAAGGCTAGAGGGGCAATTACCTATGGTATTGGATTTGAAGGAGAAGGTCAATTGAGAAGAACTGTAGACCATTTTTATCCTATTCCAGATGCTTTAGAAGACTTTGCTCCTATTCTAACAGTAGTGCCTTTGCAATTACTAGCATATTATGCATCTTTATTAAAGGGAAATGATGTTGATAAGCCTAGAAATTTAGCTAAAAGTGTAACTGTAGAATAAACTTAAAACAGACACAAAATATGTACTAAATGTAGTTAAAAACATTGACAAATAAAGGAAAACAGCGTAAAATGTCAAGTACAGGAGAAACGAAGACAATGTCTTTTTAGCAGAGAGTCAAGAGAGTAGATGTTTGGTGTGAAGTCTATACTTAATCACTAAAGAGAATATCCCTTCTAGCAGATTCTCTGAAATTCAGTAGGAGAAAACGGGTGTGCCCCGTTATAGCACTAGTTATTGATAGATGCTGATTGAGTTATAAAACAGGGTGGTAACGCGAATATCTCGCCCCTGGCGTGAAGCTGGGTGCGAGTTTTTTTATACAATTTTAAGGAGGGAAAATCATGAGCATTATTAATAAAATAGGAAAAGTAATTTCAGTGTTTGATCATGGTTTGCTGAGTTATATTAAAGTTTTCAAGGGATTTGAAGACCACAAGGGCCTAGTCGCAAAGCTTTAATAAAGCATTGAATAATTGTATGAAAATAAATACGTAGAAGAATAGAAGACGAGGTGTAACATGAAAAGTGAAAAAATGAAGTCAGGAGTAGCTAAGGCTCCCCATCGCTCATTATTTAAAGCATCTGGCTTAACAGATGAAGAGATAAAAAGATCTATAATTGGTATTGTAAATTCCCAAAATGATATTGTTCCAGGACATATTCATTTAGGTGCAATAGGTGAAGAGCCGTTAAAGCTGGGGTTCGTATGGCTGGCGGCGTGCCTTTACAATTTCATACAATTGCAGTTTGTGATGGCATAGCTATGAACCATACTGGTATGAAATATTCCCTTATAAGTAGAGAGCTTATTGCAGACACAATTGAAGTAATGGCCAGTGCTTATACCTTTGATGGATTAGTATTTATTCCAAACTGCGATAAAGTTGTGCCAGGCATGTTAATGGCGGCTGCCAAACTGAACATCCCTTCTATTTTCATTAGTGGTGGTGCTATGTTACCAGGAAAACATAAAGGTAAAAAATAAGTTTAACAGATATGTTTGAAGCTGTTGGTTCAGTAGCAGCAGGTAAAATTGATGAATCTGAACTCTGTGACATGGAAAATTCCGCCTGTCCTACTTGTGGTTCTTGTTCAGGGATGTTTACAGCAAATTCTATGAACTGTTTAAACAGAAGTTATTGGTATGGGATTACCAGGCAATGGTACAATACCAGCCGTTTATTCAGAGCGAATCCGTTTAGCAAAAACTGCAGGTATGAGAAATATTAGATTTAGTTGAAGAAGATGTGAAACCAAAAGATATTATGACTGAAGGGGCTTTCCATAATGCAATTGTTGCCGATATGGCTCTTGGTTGTTCAACTAACACTGTTTTACATTTACCAGCAATTGCTCATGCAGCAGGATTTGATGTTGGCTTTGAGACCCTTAATGATATTGCTCAAATTACACCTCAAATTTGTAAGTTGGCACCTGCAGGAAATCATTTTATTTCCGATTTATATGAAGCCGGTGGTATCCGAGGGGTTTTAAAATCTCTTGATAATGCTGAAGGATTGATTAGAAGAGAATGTTTAACCGTTAGTGGTAAAACTGTTGGAGAGCAAATTGATAAAGCTTATATTTCAGATTCAGAAGTAATTCGCAGCAAAGAAAATGCTTATAGTCAAGATGGTGGATTAGCAATTCTTTGGGGTTCATTGGCTCCAGAAGGTTGTGTTGTTAAAAAAGGTGCTGTAGCTGAAGAAATGATGATTCATACTTGACCTGCTAGAGTTTTTGAATCAGAAGAGGAAACTGTAGAAGCTATTTTTAATAAAACCATAAAAGATGGGGATGTAATAGTAATTCGCTACGAAGGTCCTAAAGGAGGACCAGGTATGAGAGAAATGCTTTCACCAACAGCTGCAATTGCTGGTATGGGACAAGATAAGACTGTCGCCTTGATACAGATGGCCGTTTTTCAGGCGCTACAAGAGGAGCATCTATTGGACACGTTTCACCTGAGGCAGCATCTGACGGACCAATAGGTCTTGTAGAAGAAGGGGATTTAATTGAAATAAATATTCCTAAAAATTCACTTAATTTATTAGTAGAAAAATCAGTGCTAGAAGAGAGGGAGAAGCATCTTAGAAAGAAAGAAAATAATTTAGCTATTGGCTATTTAAAAAGATATGCTTCATTAGTAACTTCAGCTAATACAGGAGCGGTGTTTAAAGATGAGTAATAAGTTATACCCGGGTGCAGATATTATTTTAAAATCACTTGAAATGGAAAAAGTTAAAATAGTTTTTGGCTATCCAGGAGGCAGTGTGTTGCCATTATATGATTCCTTATATCATAATGATAATATTAAGCATATATTAACACGTCATGAACAAGGCGCAGGTCATGCAGCAGATGGTTATGCTAGGTCAACTGGTAATACAGGCGTAGTTTTTGCAACTAGTGGACCTGGTGCTACAAACTTAGTAAGGGCAATAGCAACTGCGCAAATGGATTCTATTCCAATGGTTGTTGTTACAGGACAGGTACTGAGAGACGCTATTTAGGTAAACAAGCTTTTCAGGAAGCTGAAATTGTAGATATTGTTAAACCTATAACGAAATATGCAGTAATTGTACAGCGTGTTGAGGATTTAGCAAAAGAGATTAAGAAGACTTCTAGAATTGCTAATACAGGTAGAAAAGGACTTGTATTAATTGATATTCCTAAAGATGTAATGATTGATAAGTGTCAATTTATGTATCCTTTAGAATCTCAGTTTAAAGCAGAACGCTGGGGAGAAAGTGAAAATAGATACCAGCGCAAGCAGGAGGTGTTCTTAAAAAAGCGAAAAGACTACTTCTTTTTGTCGGTGGTGGTGCTAAAGATGCAGTAGATGAAGTTGAGAAGTTGGCTGAAAAGCTGAAATCACCCGTTATCTATAGCTTAATGGGCAAAGGTGTTTTAGATGATAATCATCCATTAAATATTGGTATGGTTGGCATGCATGGTACGGGTGCTGCAAACTATGCAGTTCATCATTGTGATCTTTTATTTGCAATAGGTGTTCGTTTTGATGATAGACAGACAGGTGATGAAAATTTCTTTGCTAAAAGTGCAAGAATTATTCATTTAGATATTGATAGAAAAGAATTTAGTAAAAATATTAGAGCCGATGTTGCTTTATATGATGATAGTGCCTTAGGTTTATTTAAACTTTTAAGAGTTATAAAAAGAGAGGATTTTGAACCTCAAAATCCTTGGATTGATCAAATCTCTGAGTGGCAACACAATCATCCATTAAAATTTGAAGCTGAAGGTAGCATTAAGCCTCAAGAAATTCTTAATGCCATAAATATACTTACAAAAGGCGCTGCTATTATGACAACAGAAGTAGGGCAACATCAAATGTGGGCGGCCCAGTATTTTAAAACAAATGACCCTAAGAAGTTTATAACTTCGGGTGGTTTAGGAACTATGGGATTTGGTTTACCTGCATCGATTGGCGCACAATTAGGCAATCCTAAAACATTAACTATAGCCTTAGCTGGAGATGGCAGCATTCAAATGAACAGCCCCAAGAGCTAATGACTATTAGTGCTTGTAAGCTACCCATTAAAATTGTTGTTGTTAACAATAAGAGTTTAGGTATGGTGCGCCAGTGGCAAAAACTCTTTTATGAAGAAAGGTATTCACATACTTTATTTGAAGCAGAATCTCAACCAGACTTTATGACTTTAGCTAGAGCTTATGGCATTCCAGGTGTGCAAATTACTGAAAGAGAAAGGTTAGTTGAAGACTTAGAGACGGCCTTAATCTTAGATGGGCCAATACGTCTCTTAGTAAGATGACAAATCTCCGAGAATAAGCTGACGGAGTTTTTAATTCTCAATAGTTCTAGGAGAAAGTTTTTCCGAAAAGTATTTGTAATAGGAGCTGCGGTTCACTTTAAGGACATGACAAAGAAAAGAGATAGCGTGCTGAAAACGAAGGGTATGAACAGCCATTAATCTTTGTCTGAGTGAGGCGTGAATATGGCAATTGCTTTTTTTAAAATGATATTTTCCTCCTAGAGTCGAGCATTACGCTTTTGAAGATCCTTAATCTGCTTAGCGGTTAGAATAGTATCATCATCAATTCTAACCTGAGAATAAAGTTTAATCCACTTGTGTAAAGCAGACATGGAGACACCATATTCTTTAGAAAGTTGGGATTGAGTTTTACCGTTTTGGTGTAAATTAACAATACTTTTTTTAAATTCTTCATCGTATTTCTTGTAATTATTCATAATTTTATCCTTTCTTATGTGTCTACTTATTTAAAACATGTTTCACTTTTTCCTGTCTACTTTTTTAGTATATGTCCACAAGCTGTACTTTTCTTCAATATCCATAACCATAAATGTTTGATTCATTAATTTAAAAGTACCATTTAAAACTTTACCTTCTAGTCCTTTTTCATCTTTTTGTATATAATCTATAGACAGTAATTTAGAGTCTGGAAATATACTAATGTAGAAATCCAAAGCTTCTTTTGCTTGACCTGAAAAGGTTAAAAAAGGAATAATTCCTTTTGTGTCATTGAGTGTAACCATTTTTTCATCCTTTCATTAATTTAGTTATATATAATAATATATATAGTGAGTGTAGAATAAAATGTTAATCAACTTTCTTAGACTTAGTATGATAAAATAATAATGAGATAATATAAATGTCAAAATAGGCTTAGAATTCAGAAAGCTGATAAGGATAGTTGGGTTTATCAATTAACGTTCATAAATCTCTTAAACCAGAAAAGTACTGCTTTTGGATGTTGGAGCAAAAATGAATGGTTGTTTTGTTGATTCTAATCAACGCTAATTCTTACAGCCGAGGGCTACCTCAGCAATACAGTAAGTGATAAAAGATAATTTTTATTGCAATTGGGTTAATGAATCCTACCAAAATAAGGACTTGAAAGAGGTTTATATCCAATCTTTAGGTTAAATTACAGCCAATGCTTTTTAAACCTATTTCTTTGATGTTGTTTAACTTTTTTGTTCTATTTTCTTGACTACATATCAAAAAATATAATTTGAATAAATATAATAAATATTTTTCTTTAATATAAAATTGTATAATGCTCTTAATTTCTATGTTATAATTAATATATATGGGGATGTACTGGTTTCGACGGAGGAATGGAAATACTAGTTGCAGTTTAGGGTGAATCCGCCTATTAACGGATTAACAAAATTTAAACGCTAAAAATAATAAATTAGCATTAGCTGCCTAAAGTGGCTACATCATCAATTATCTTCCTGCGGGTAATTGTATGGTGTCAAATTAATGCAGGAACCCTTTTCTTTTTTCCTCAAGAAGAAATAAGGTAATTAGAGGATCGTTTGTAATCAGCCTGTCTATAGGCTCAGTTGCGAACTAAAAACAATATATAGACTATAACTGTAGAAACTGGTATGAAAATTTTTTCGGACAGGGGTTCGACTCCCCTCATCTCCACCATATAACTCAATTTTTTTGAATTATGGTTAGTTTTTATTAAGGCATCCTTCTTATATAATGATATTAAAAAAGCAATGTAACATCAACAGGAAAATTTTCTATTGATTGTTAGCATTGCTTTTATTGTGAATTATCATGTTTAATAATATCAGATGTTTCACATTCTAAAATAAAACATAAAGTATCAATTGTTTTGGTAGTGATTGCTTCACCATTAAGCATACACTGAAGAGTGTTGGCGGGAATACCATGATTAAATATTAATTGATATTTCGTTATATTTCTTTTTTGAGTGTTTCGAAAAACGGAGCATAAATAATCATTAACATATCTCACTTTAACTTATAATATTAGGATAACATGCATGATTAAGTGACTATACTAAATATATTGAGTATATTTAGTATGCATGAAAAAATCAGAAAAAGATGTTTTAAGCTAAACAAATTCGAATAGATTGTTGTAGTTTAGAAGTGCGAAGAGCTGCTAAAGAAGTAATAATCAGCTAGCTATTTTTCTTGTAACCTAGGAACTTTGCTTCAATTGAAATTATTCAATAAACCTTCTATCAATCTTTTATCAAAATACACTAAATACTTTTAGATTAAATTTTACTGTTAATTTTGAAGAGTAAAGACAATTAACTTAAAAGCAGGTCTAACTTCATATACAATAGCAATAAAGAGTGACTTAAGTATTTTTTGGACATATACTAAAAAAGTAGACAGGAAAAAGTGAAACATGTTTTAAATAAGTAGACACATAAGAAAGGATAAAATTATGAATAATTACAAGAAATACGATGAAGAATTTAAAAAAAGTATTGTTAATTTACACCAAAACGGTAAAACTCAATCCCAACTTTCTAAAGAATATGGTGTCTCCATGTCTGCTTTACACAAGTGGATTAAACTTTATTCTCAGGTTAGAATTGATGATGATACTATTCTAACCGCTAAGCAGATTAAGGATCTTCAAAAGCGTAATGCTCGACTCTAGGAGGAAAATATCATTTTAAAAAAAGCAATTGCCATATTCACGCCTCACTCAGACAAAGATTAATGGCTGTTCATACCCTTCGTTTTCAGCACGCTATCTCTTTTCTTTGTCATGTCCTTAAAGTGAACCGCAGCTCCTATTACAAATACTTTTCGGAAAAACTTTCTCCTAGAACTATTGAGAATTAAAAACTCCGTCAGCTTATTCTCGGAGATTTGTCATCTTACTAAGAGACGTATTGGCCCATCTAAGATTAAGGCTCTTCTTTCCTATGACTATGGCATCAACATCAGTATTGGTAGAGCGAGCCGCCTGATGACTGACATGAATCTTCCTAAAATGCCTACTATCAAACTTCGGTTTATTCATCCGAGGTCTATTCCCAATTTTGATTGCCCTAACTACCTAAATCAAAATTTTAATGTTCCTCAGCCCAATCAAGTCTGGGCTAGTGACATTACCTATATTAATTTAAATGCCTCTTTTGCTTATCTCTGTGTTATTATGGATTTATTTTCTCGTAAAATTATTGCTTGGAAGCTCTCTCTTAAAATTGATACTTCTCTTGTTAAGGATACTTTTATCAAAGCCTTTTATTCTCAAAAACCTTCTACTTCTCTTATTTTTCATTCTGACAGAGGTTCCTAATATACTTCTTTTATCTTTAGAAAGCTCCTTGATTCTTTTGGTATCATTCAATCTTTTTCTAAGCTTTCTCATCCTTGGGACAATGCTGTCGTTGAGTCCTTTTTAAATATATGAAAAAAGAAGAAATTCTTCGTAGGTCTTTTTCTTCCTTTGCTCAAATTAAGCTTTCCTGCTTTGAACACATTGAGGGCTTCTACAACCCCCTATACGTCCCCACTCTGCTAATAACATTCTTTCTCCTAATTCCAAAGAAGACTATTTTTTCACTTCTATTAAAACTTAATTTCACTTTTTCTATCTACTCTATTGACATTCTTCCAAGCTAATGTATATGTTATGTCAATTTTTTCCCATACCGCATACAAAGTAACATCACTTGTTCCCATTGTAAATAGTGCTTCATCAGTATACTCTATATTTCCATCTTCTTGTGTTGACCAACCTATAAAAGTATTTTCATCACTTAAAAATTCATTTTTTGGTAAATTTTGACTTTCTCTTTCAATAAGGGTAATAAGGTTCATTATTCCTTGTCCTGATGTTCCATTAAAGCTTACTGTATGCTTATTTTGTTGCCATTGGGCATATAAGGTTGTATCATAACCTAGCATTGTTGATTATAAAAAAGTTTCAATAGAAGACTTTTATACAATATCTAGTTTAACACAATTAGTAAATCATAATATGAGGAATAAATATCATGACCAAAAAAATATGATTCCTTGATGAAATATTTACACTTAATTGTAAAGTCAGCCAAATGGTCACTTCTTGGTTCTTTTGTTATTATGGTAATTGTTATGGTAATTAACATAGCATTGCCAGAAGTTATAAAACAGATTATTGATATAGGAATAGGTGAAAATAATAAAAAAAGTCCTTATTATCCTTTGTGCAACATACATTGTAGGAATAATATTTGCTAATGGGATTAATTTATTTTTAGATAATTTTTATGAAAAACTCAAATTAAAAATATCGACTAAATTAAAATTGAGCTTACTTAATAAATTATCAAAATCAGATGGATACTATTTATCTCGCCTAGAAACAGGAGATGTTTTGCGAATTTTAGATAATGATATTTTTCAAATAGAAAATTTTGGTATAAACATTATTTTTGAATTTATTACTAATGCGATAACAGCTATTGTTGTGTTTTTTATCCTAATGTTTATTAGTCCAATCTTATTAGGAGTTGTTTTAATAATTCAGGTTTTTACTTTTGTAATTCAAGATAAGATATCAAAAAAAGTAGAAGCAAGAATAAAACATATAAGAAAAATTGCAGGTGAACAGTCTAATCTTCAAGAACAATTTGTCTCAAATATAAAAGGAGTAACATTAACTAATGCGACAAGATATTTTGAGAAAGTAATAAGAAAAAGCAAGGTGATTTTGTAGATGAATCCAAAAAAGTTAATTTATTAATTGCATTTCACTTACAATTTGCTAATACAACAAGTTCAATAATTGTCATAGTTACATATTTTTTAGGTGGCTTAATGGTTATATCCAAGCAAATAACATTAGGATAATTAATTGCATTTGCACAGTATATCACACTATTAATTGCTCCATGTATGTACTTTATTAAAGCAAATATTCAAATTAAACAGACTAATGTATCTTTGGATAGAATATATTCTGAATTTGACAAAATTAAAATTTGCCAAGATTTAGCTAATAGTATTGAATTAAAAGATAATATTCAAAAAATAAAATTTTCAAATATTAATTTTGATTATGGAAAAGATGAGTGCACATTAGATAATTTTAACTTGGAAGTTTGTAAAGGAGAAACTGTTGCTCTCGTTGGAGAGAGTGACTGTGGAAAATCAACAGTGTTAAATCTTTTATATCGACTTTGGGTGCCTAAAAGTGGAGAAGTTTTAATTAACGAAAAGAACTTTGAGTTATATACTATAAAATCAATTAGAGAGAAAATCTGCATTTTAAATCAAGACCCTCTACTGTTTAATGCTAGCATACGGGAAAATATTCTTCTTAATAAATCAGAATTTTCAAATGACGGATTAAATCGATTTTTTTGGAAAACAGGTGTTGATTTATTAATGACTGAGCATCCGATGACAATAGGAGAACGGGGAAATAAGTTATCTGGTGGCCAAAAACAAAGAGTAGCAATAGCTAGGGCTATGTTATCAAATTGTGATGTAATTATTTTTGATGAATCAACTTCTTCATTAGATAATATATCACAAAAAGAATTAATGACAAACTTAGAGGATTTATTTAAAGATAAAATTGTAATATTTATTGCTCATAGAATGGAAATAGCCAAATTTTCAGATAGAATTTATGTTATGAATGATGGAAGAATAATTGAAAGTGGCACTCACAGTAATTTAATGAGGCAAAATGGGTTATACAAAAAAATTAATGAGGCACAAATATGAAAGGAAATTATAAATGGTTATTGGGAATCATGTCGAAATAATTGTTAATTTAGGGAAAGTTATTTTGGCAAATCGTGAAACTTGTGGTTGGATAAGAGTTTCAAATGAAGTTTATGAAATTTTGAAACAAATATTAGAGTTGGAAAATATTGCAACAATGAGTAAAGATTTATTTGATTCAGAAGAGGATTATTCATTTGCAAAAAGCACACTGGATAATCTTATAGAAATGAATATTCTTGTGCCAGAGAATTACCACAAAGTTGAAATGCATAAAATTATATCATTGCAACTGACAAATAATTGTAATTTGCGATGTACGCATTGCTGTGTTGATGCAGATAATACAGTCTACTGTATAGATGATTTGCTATTTGAGCAGTGGCGCCTTATCATTGATAAAGAGTAATTGAATGGAATCCCGTAAATATAATGCTCAGTGGTGGTGAGCCAATGTTTCAGCAAGATTTTATAGAAATTTTATCATACCTATATGAACGATATGAAGGGAAAATAATACTTTCTACTAATTCGTTACTAATCAATAATGATAATATTGCTGAACTTGTCAAAATGTGCGATAGTTTCGAAATAAGTGTTGATGGAATTGATGAATCTACATGTGCTCTTGTGAGAGGTAAAGGGGTATTTAATAAAGTATGCCAAAAAATCAATTTGCTGAAAGAAAGTGGGGCAAAGAACATAAATTTATCAATGGTTTTTTCAGATAAAAATGAGCATTTAATGAATGCCTTTCGTGAGTTGAATGTAGCGTTAGGGACAACGCCAATTTGTAGAATCTTTTCTGCTATAGGCAGAGGCGCAAATAACCGTTTTATTTTTACTGAAAAAACTGAAGACGATATATATTTCCAAAAGAATACTTGAAACCAAATGGAGAACCATTTGG
This sequence comes from endosymbiont 'TC1' of Trimyema compressum, assembly GCF_001584725.1. NCBI lineage: Bacteria > Bacillati > Bacillota > endosymbiont 'TC1' of Trimyema compressum. The sequence goes on from NZ_CP014606.1 coordinate 258,070, forward strand.
AATAACGACTTGTTCTGCAGGGAAAAATGAATTAATTGTTGGAAATAATGGAGAGGTATATCCTTGTCCTAGTTATATGAATGAAAATTTTTCTATGGGAAATCTTTTGAATTTCAAGAAAATAAGTGATATGCTAAAAGCCGATACTAATGATTATGTTTGTGAGCATGTTGGAAAAATACATCCTGCTAATTTAGAAGAGTGCTTAAATTGCAATGTAAAGTTGTTTTGTTGGACTTGTCCTGGGGAATTTAGAGATATAAAAACAAAAAAAGCATTCCAAAAAAGATGCGCTATTACAAAACCGATGTTACAAGAAAGGGTGTGGGAAAGCAAAATAATGTATTAATAAATTGATAGTATGAATTTATTTTATCCTATTAATAATAAATAAAACACAACATTTTTCATAAGTTGTTTTTACAATTTTTATTTTGAAAATGAGTCATTAAATTGTTCTAAAGTGCTTTTATAAACATTTTTATCAACATAGCCATCAATGCCATTGATTTTGCCTTGATCAGTAAATTGCCAAAAAGTCCAATTTCTACCACCATATAAAAGGGGTGGCTTTAGTATGTCCCTAATCCAAATTGGGGAGTTCTGGAAATCATTTTTAATATAGGTATTATAGGTGTCATAGGTGACATAAAGAATAGGTTCTTTATTATAATATTTTTTTAATTGTAGAATTAAATCCTGAAGCTCTTTTTTAACAAGAAGTTCATTATAATTTGTAGGTATTTCTATGTCAATTACAGGCGGCATACTATTTTCATCGTAGGGAACAATTTCTTTTATTCTTGCTCCCTGTTCTGCACCAGAGCTTCTCATTGAAAAAAAGTGGTAAGCACCTCTTTTAATACCCGAGCGCCCTGTCTCTTCCCAGTTGAATTTAAAATTTGGGTCAACATAGTCATGACCTTCAGTGGCTTTCATAAATACGAAAATAATATTTTCTTGACTTACTTTTTCCCAGTCAATATTCTCCTGGTAATGGGATATGTCAATACCTTGAACTGGATATCTTGTTGAAAACATTTCATTGTGCCAGCGGGTTCCATTAAGGAATACATAGAGAAAAACTGCTAGTGCAATTAGTGTAAATCCAATAATGATGCCCATTCTTTTTTTATTCATTGTGTCACTCCTTATGGCTTTCCATAATTCATTATACCATAGTAACTGAAAGGTAAACAAACAGAGTTTACAGTTCAAGTGAAGTTTGATAGAGTTAATTAAGAGGTGAGTAAAATATGTCAAAAACTATTTTTTACTTTTCTGGTACAGGTAATAGTTTGAAGACAGCTAAAGAAATAAAAACAAAGATAGAAGCTAATGAGTTAATTTCGATGAGTCAAGGGCTAGAAGAATACAATTCTTGTCAGAGTCAAGTTATTGGCTTTGTTTTCCCAGTTTATTTCGGTGGAATACCTAATCGAGTATTTCAATTTATTAATAATCTATATGTTAATCCCCCAAAGTTATATATTTGTTGTATTAACATATGGCCTGTTTCTTGGCAATGGGCTACCTGCTGTTCAGAGTATTCTTAGAAAAAGGCGCTAGAATTGCTTATGGCTTTTCCCTAAAAATGGTAAATAACTATATACCACTATTCAAGATAAAACCTAAAACTGTTAAGAAAAGATTGTTAAAAAGCAGGGAGAAGAAATGATATTAATAAGCAAAAAAAGAATAGAATAAAAAATCCAATAGCCTTGTAAATACTATAAATAATCGATTCTATGTGAAGTTTGCAGAAAGGGATTGCTGTTTTTCAGTTTCAAAAGAATGTAATCATTGTGGTGTTTGTGTTCATGTTTGTCCTGGACAAAATATTGATTTAATTGATGGGAACCCCATTTTTAATCATTATCGCGAACAATGTTTAGCCTGTCTTCATTGGTGTCCAAAGCAGGCTATTAACTGGAAAGATAAGACACAAACAAAGATAAGATAACATTATCCTGAAATTAGTTATAGAGAATTACCGTAGCGTAGATGAGGATAAATGTTGTATGAATTGGAGGTCATTATTATGGATGAAAAAATATTTGAGGCTTTTAATAATTATAATGAAGCTTATGATCAAAACCGAAGAAAATTTATTCCTTTATATGATACTTTTTATGAATCAGCAGTAGCTTTACTTGCCTGTGAGTTTTCTACACCTAAAATTCTTGACTTAGGAGCTGGAACTCGGCTAATGTCAGCATTTGCGCTTTCTAAGTATCCTAAAGCTGAGCGTACTTTAGTAGATTAGGCAGAAAATATGCTAAATCTTGCACGGAAGCGTTTTGAAAATATGCCTAATATAAATTATATTTCAGGCGATTATACTAAAGTTTGAATTTACAGATAAGTATGATGCAGTTATTTCAGCATTATCGATTCATCATTTAGAAAATTAGTATAAGAAAATACTTTACAATAAGTGTTTTGAATTACTTACTGAAAAAGGTGTTTTTATAAATGCGGATCAAATTAAGAGTAACTTTGAGAGTATTGAGAACATAATGATTCAGCAGTGGCATGACTTTGTTCAAGTAAAAGATTTAAGTAAAGAAGAAATTGAAGCATATTATTATAGGATTTCTTTTGATAAAACTACAACATTAGATGAGCAACTTAAGTGGTTATTAGCTACGGTTTTAAAAGTGTAGACTGTATTTTTAAATATCTTAATTTTGTTGTTTTTTGCTTTGAAAACTGAAAAATAGAAAATAGTTAATTTAAATGTTTCCATAAAACTATTAAAAGTGAATTAAACTAAAAGCCTATTTAGGTTAGAGGTTATTTATGGTAAAATGGATAGAACATAATGAATAATTTAAAGAGGTGTAAATAATTATGATTCAATTATCAGATGGAAGAATGATCCCGTTAGACATGCACAAAGTAAAGGTTATTCAAAAATTACCATTTCCTAATGTTGAGGAACGTCTAGAGTCTATAAGAGTTGGTGGATTTAATACTTTTTTACTTCGTTCAAGTCAGTTGTTTTTGGATATGTTAACTGATTCAGGTACCAATGCACAAAGTGATAAACAAATGGGTGCTATGATGGAAGCTGATGATGCCTATGCAGGATCTGAAAGCTTTTATAAGCTAGAAAAATCAGTTCAAGATGTTTTTAAAATGAAATATACGTTGCCTGTTTCATCAAGGCAGAGCTGCTGAGCATATGATTGCTAAGTGCTTTGTTAAGGAAGGGGATTTTATTCCTATGAACCAACATTTTACTACAACAAGTGCTCATTTTGAGATTTGTGGCGGTAAAGTAGAGGAAATTTGTATTGATGAAGCTTTTAATACTGAGAGTGATTATCCATTTAAAGGTAATATTGATATAGATAAATTTGAGGCATTAATTGAAAAAGTTGGTAAAGATAATGTACCTTTTGTTAGAATGGAAGCGCCTGCAAACTTATTGGGAGGACAACCCTTTTTCAATGGCAAACTTAAGAGCAGTTAAGAGAGTTGCTGATTTAAATGGCATTAAAGTTATAATTGATACAAGTTTAATTGGCGATAATGCTTATTTAATTAAAATGAGGGAATCTGAGTTTAAAAATAAATCAATTGCTGAAATTATTGAGGAAATGCTGAGTATGGCAGATTTAATCTATATGTCAGCGCGTAAAAGCTGTATGTCAAGAGGGGGATTAATTGCAACAAGCAATAAGGATATGTATAATCTTATGGCGCCATTAATTCCTGTCTATGAAGGCTTTTTAACCTATGGTGGTATCCTCTACAAGAGAAATTGAATCTATGGCTGTTGAGCTACGTGAAATGACGGATACTTATATTGCAGGTTCTGCTACTGATTTAATTGATTATTTTGTAACGCGTTTAAAGGAAGCAGGAATTCCTGTAGTGAGCACCTCCAGGTGCTGTAGGTGCTCACATTGACGCTTGCAAGTTTTTGCCGAATTTAAAGCATGAGGACTTCCAGCAGGTGCTTTAGCTGCAGAGAGACATCTTTATTGTATCTGGAGCAAGAGGCATGGAGCGAGGAACTATTTCTACTGAACGTTTACCTGACGGTACAGAAGTAATGTCTGAATTAGAGTTAGTTCGCTTAGCCGTTCCTAGAAGAACATTTACAATATCTCATATTGAGTATGTTGTGGATCGCATTAAGTGGCTTTATAAAAACAGACATCTAGTTGGAGGCTTAGAATTTGAATATGAGCCTGAAGTTTTGCGTTTCTTTATTGGACGCTTAAAACCTAAAGCAGCAGGTGGTGTTGAAGTAAACTGGGATGAAAAGTTAGCTAAAGCATTTAAAAATGAATTTGCTGAAAATATGTAGTTTTGTAAAATCATAAAAAGTTTTTAAAGAGTATTGTAAGATGCTGTGAATTGATTTACAATTAAATTAACAAACTAAATAAATAAGAGTTTTTAGTATTGGGAAAATGGTGAGAATCCATTACAGCCTCCGCTACTGTAAACACGGATGATGTTCTTAATATGCCACTGTCTCGGATGGGAAGGCAAGAACAGAATAGGATGTGTAAGTCAGGATATCATACTACAGGCTTAGACTGTATATTTCGGCAGGAGGTATATGACAGTTAGGTTAGTGATTTTAAAATCCTCTTCCATTTTGGAAGAGGATTTTTTATTTTAGGAGGGAAAGAAAATGAAAAAAGTTTTAATGACCATTGTATTAATAATGGGGTTTGCTATTTTTTTAGGGGGGTGTGGCAATAAGGAAAGTGGTTCAGTAAATGGTGTGAATTATCCCCTGACTATTACAGATAGTACTGGAAGCCAAGTAACTATTGAAAAAGAACCTAAAAAAGTGGTGTCATTTTCACCAGTGGTTACAGAAACTGTAACAGCCATTGGCAAGAAAAATGTTTTAGTAGGAAGAACCTCTTTCTGTGATTATCCGCCATCAGTAGAGTCTATTCCAGTCGTTGGGAATTTAACAACGCGCAATATGGAATTAGTGGCAGGGGCTGAACCTGATGTTGTTTTAGCATCGGCATTTGTTGATGAAGGGACTAAGGAACAATTAAAACAGCTTGGGATACCATTAGTAGTAACATATTCTTCAGAGAGTTTTAATGGTGCTTATGATGATATTGAAATGATAGGAAAAGTACTTAATGGAAAAGATAAAAGCAAGGAAGTTATTGACGGAATGAAAAGCAAAGTTTCCTCTGTGGAAACTAAAGTTAAAGAGACTGGGAATAAACCTAGTGTTTATTATGTTTTAGGCTTTATTAAAGGTGATTTTACAGCAACTGGAGAAACATTTATCAATGAAATGATTACTATGGCTGGTGGGACTAATATTGCTGCAGATGGTACAAGGTGGAGCTACAATAAGGAAAGCTTAATTGAAAAAAATCCTGATATTTTAATATTAAATAATATGGCAGGGACCATTGATGATTTGAAAAATACGGAGGGTTATAAGGATTTAGACGCTGTAAAAAATAATAAAGTCTATTTAATTGATAGTAATCTTATTAATAGGGCTGGACCTAGACTGGCTTTAGGCTTAGAAGCTCTAGCAGCAATTATTCATCCGGAGATTTTTAGCAAGTAAAGAAAGATAGGTAGTGTGTTATGGGTACATTGGAAGGTAGACTAAAATTAAATATAGCTTTTTTTGTGAGTGTAGTTGCCTTGATTTTACTAATGCTTATAGCTATTATGTTAGGAGCAGCAGATATTGGTTTAAAAGAAGTTGTAGATACTGTATTTTCTAAAATACCCTTTGTTAATGAATGGTTTTCTGGAGACAGTGTTTCTAAAGGAGCAGCACTAATACTTTGGAAATTAAGAATACCACGGGTTGTTCTAGCCGCAATAATTGGCGCAGGGCTTTCTGTAGTCGGCGCTGTTTTTCAAGGAGTTTTTAAAAATCCAATGGCGGATCCTTTTGTTTTAGGTGTTTCATCTGGAGGTGCTTTAGGAGCTACAATAGCCATTGTTTTAGGGAGTCAACTAATTATTAGCTCACTATTTGTACCTGTTTTTGCTTTTGTTGGGGCATTGATTACAATTGCAATTATATTTATTATTACTCGTTTAAGTAGAACTCAGGATATGTCTACATTGCTTTTAGCAGGCGTTGCTATGAATTTCTTTTCAACTGCCTGTGTTTCAATGCTTATGTTTATGAATCATGATGAGATTAATAAAATTATCCTCTGGAATATGGGGAGTTTAGCAGGGGCTAGTTGGCAACAAGTCGTATTATGTTTACCTTTTGTTTTAATAGGTAGTATTGTTTTTCTTATTTTTAGAAGGGAATTAAATGCCTTTCTTTTAGGCGATGAACATGCTCAGAGTTTTGGTATTCCTGTTAAACTTGTACGGAAAATACTAATTATTGTATCTGCTTTGATTATAGGTGTTATTGTATCTATGTCCGGTATTATTGGTTTCGTTGGTTTAATTATTCCCCATATAACCCGCCTAATTGTGGGGAGTAATTATAAGGTGTTATTACCTTTTTCTATTGTTTATGGAGCTGCATTTTTAGTCTTTTGTGATACAGTAGCTCGTTTAATGGTACTGCCTAGTGAAATGCCTGTTGGTTCAATTACCGCCGTTTTTGGAGCGCCTTTCTTTGTTTTTCTTTTGGTTAAAAATAGAAGGGGGCGGCAGAGTTGATGAATAAAAATACTATGGTGAATATTGAATCTTTAAAATTTAAATATCATCAACAACAAGTTTTAAATGATGTTAATTTTAAGGTAGAAAAAGGGAAGCTCTATAGTATTATTGGACCTAATGGGTCTGGTAAGACAACATTATTAAAAATCATTGCTAAACAACTGGAAACCCATGTTGGAAAAGTAGAGGTTGCAGGAGAATTAATTGAGTTTTATAAATATAAAGACTTTGCAAAGCAGGTTGCTTTAGTGCCTCAAAATACAAGTATTGATGCAGACTTCCGAAATGAAGAAGTGGTTTTAATGGGCCGAATGCCTTACTTAACTCCTTTAGCAAGAGAATCAAAAAAAGATTATGATATTGTTCAGGAGGCTATGATTAAAACCAACACAGTACACCTTAAAAATAGGCTAGTTGAACAGATTAGCGGTGGTGAAAGGCAGAGAATAATCTTGGCTAGAGCACTGGCTCAGGCAACACCTATTATGCTTTTAGATGAACCTGTTTCTCAATTGGATATTCAGCATCAAATTGGCATTATGAATTTATTAAGACAATTAGTTGATGTTGAAGGTCTAACAGCAATTGTTGTCCTTCATGATTTAAATTTAGCCAGTCAATATAGTGATGAGCTATTACTATTAGATAAGGGTAAGCTTGTGTCTAAGGGTATTCCGGAAACTGTATTAAATCCTAAATTATTGAAGAATGTTTATGGGCTTACGGCTACTATTATAGAGAATCCTGTTACCAAAAGACCTTTTATTTTACATGTTACCTGTAAGGAGGGAGAAAAATGATTTCATTTGAGAAAGTTAAAAAAGAAATTAATTCTGTAAATTATGAAGTTGGAGAGGCTATGACACAGCAGATTGATGGCTTGGCAAAACCCTTGGGTAGTTTAGGCTATTTGGAGAAAATGGCTGTTAGAATCAGTCGGATAACAGGGAAATTAGATAATCAATTGAAACAAAAGGCTATGATTGTTATGTGTAGCGATAATTGTGTTTTTGAAGAGGGCATTGCCTCAACACCTCAAGAGCTTGGAAGAATGTCAATAGAGTAGATAGAAAAAGTGAAATTAAGTTTTAATAGAAGTGAAAAAATAGTCTTCTTTGGAATTAGGAGAAAGAATGTTATTAGCAGAGTGGGGACGTATAGGGGGTTGTAGAAGCCCTCAATGTGTTCAAAGCAGGAAAGCTTAATTTGAGCAAAGGAAGAAAAAGACCTACGAAGAATTTCTTCTTTTTTCATATATTTAAAAAGGACTCAACGACAGCATTGTCCCAAGGATGAGAAAGCTTAGAAAAAGATTGAATGATACCAAAAGAATCAAGGAGCTTTCTAAAGATAAAAGAAGTATATATCCAAGGTTGCCCTCTTCTTTTTAAGATAATGGATAGTGCTTTGGCACTAATGAAAGGTATGGGAACTCTTGATGGTGTAGCAATGGAAAAAGAGAACATGGTTGATTTAAGGAAACAATAGAGAGAAGTGAGATAAATGGGCAAAATTGTTTTAGTAACCGGCGGTGCCAGAAGCGGAAAAAGCAGTCAAGCAGAACGTTGGATGAGGGAGCTGGAGTCAGATGGCAAGTCTGTTACATACATAGCTACTGGTATTCCTTTTGATGAAGAAATGGTAAACAGAATAAAAAACATCAAGCCATGCGACCGAACCATTGGCAAACAATAGAAGCTTATAAAGGTTTTTCTGATTTAGTGCCACTCAAAGGTCATGTTCTATTGGATTGTCTAACAATAATGGTGACCAATTTATTTCTCGAAGAAATGGAAGATATTGTAAATTTTGAGGATTTAGATACAGCTAAAGAAGAGCTGATTGAAGCGCTGGTTGATAAGGAAGTCCAAGCATTAATTGAATTTTTAAGAAAAATTAATGGTACTGCTATTCTAGTAACCAATGAAATTGGTTTAGGTCTTGTGCAAGAATATAGAAGCAGTCGATTTTTTAGAGATTTAGTAGGTCGAGTCAATCAGAAGATTGGTAGTATAGCTGACACTGTTTATTTTTGTATTTCCGGAATACCTATGAAGGTTAAGGGGGCGGATTTTTTGAAGTGGATTAAAAGATTCATTATGAGTTTACAATTTCTAACGAAAATTCCTATTCCCATTCGGATAAAATTTAATGAAACAGATTTTGGAAAATGTGCAATGTTAAGTCCTTTAGTAGGGGTTATTTTAGGGACTATATTAGCATTAATTTATTATTTATTTTCTTTTCTTTTTCCGCCACTTATTGTTGGTTTTATTTGTTTAATAATTTATGTATTTTTAACGGGTGGTCTTCATTTAGATGGTTTGGGAGATACTTTTGATGGGGTGTTTTCCTATAGGGAAAAAGATAAGATTATTGAGATTATGAAGGATAGCCGTTTAGGAACCAATGGCTTGTTGGCAATCTTATTTATTTTAATATTAGATGGTATTTTTATTGGTTTTTTACCACCGTCCATAGGCGGCGCTATAGGGATTTTTCTAATAGCCTGTTGCAGGTCGTGTAAGTTGTCTTGTGACAGGGGCTACAAACAACTATATATATCGAAGTTATGGTATGTCGAAAGATTTTGTTTCCTATGCTAATTTAAAGAATTGTTTTCCAATGCTTTTAATAAGTGCAATTATTTTTGTTGTTTGTTTTTCTTATGGAGGCTTAGTCATTTATAGTATTATCTTTGTTTTTGCGTTTTTAGCCAGTCGATTTTTCAGCAGAAAAATAGGTGGTGTATCTGGAGATACTATTGGAGCTGTTGTAGAATTAACTCAACTTGTTTACCTTATTAGCTTATTTCTTTTACAACGAGGAGGCTTTTTATGAAAATATTAATTATTATTCGCCATGGTATGAAAAGTGCTAATAAAGAAGGTCGTTACTGTGGTCATTTGGATTTGCCTTTAATTGAAGAGGGAATGGCTATTTTAAAAGAGCCTAAAAGTTGCTTGCGAAAAGAAAATATTAGTCAGATTATTTCGAGTCCATTAATTAGGGCAGAAGAAACGTCAAATTTGCTTTTTCCAGAGCAGAAAGTCAACTTAAAGAAATAAATTTTGGTCTTTTTGAAGGTTTAAGCTATAGTGAAATTAGCAATCGATTTCCAGAGGAACAAAAGGCCTGGAGTGAGGATTTTCTGAATTTTAGCTTTCCTGAAGGAGAGTCTTTTAAGAAATTTTATAATAGAGTCGGCAAATATGTAAATCAGTTGATAGAAGATTTTTTAAAGACAGAGGAAGAAACTATAGCCGTGTTTACCCATTTAGGGGTTATTCAGTGTATGTTAATCCATATTTTAAAATTGGATGATAGTATGTTATGGCGTTTTAAAGTTAGAAATGGCCGCTACATGAAAGTGGGCTTGGATCAATCAGGATATGGTTATTTAAGTTGGTAGTTTATAGGAGGCTAAACATGAAAAGATTTTTCACATCATGGAGTGGTGGAAAGGACTGTACCCTTTGTGAAGCAACTAGCTATTTTAAAAAAACAAGGCATCGACTATGGCGTTTTTGGAGATATGGACTTAGAAGCTCATCGTCAATGGCAGGAAATGGTTTGTGAAAAGGTTGGCATGGACGCTCTTATGCCTTTATGGTTAAAAGGCAGAGAAGCCAATACAAGACAGTTTATAGACTTATGCTTTAAAGCAATTATTACAAGTATTAAGCTAGATGTTGTTGATAAAAAGTATTTAGGTGAGGTATTAACCCATAATATTGTTGATAGAATGAAGTTAGAGGGTATTGAACCCTCTGGTGAAGGTGGAGAATTTCATACGGCTGTAATTGCAGGACCTCTATTTAAAAAACCAATTAATATTACAATTGAAGATAAACTTTTTAATGAGACCCATGGTTTCATTAAATATAAAATTTAAATTAAAGAAGCTTTTTAAATGCTGTAGGAATGGAGAGGGTATTTATATCCTCTTTTTTTATCCAAAAAATATTAGGGGCTTCTATTTTTTTACTGAGCTTAATAGGGTAGAGTGTCAGATGCCAAGTTTTATGGGTAAAATGATGGGTTTTTGGTTTAATGGTTTTCCCGAAGTAACTTCCGTATGGTATTTTTTGAGGAAATACTCCTTTAAATTTTCATCTGCAGGTAAGCCCATCTAAATTAGCTAGTAAATCTCTACTCGGTCTTTTTTCAAATAAAAGACAGTTATCATAGGTTACATAGCCAACTTCTAAATAACTAACTGTTTTTTATTTTCTTTTTATTCACCGGAAACGCTTCAATGGCATTGTTGTTATAGGCCATACAAATTGGGCTAAATGGGCAGCTGGTGCAGGCTGGATTTTTTTGGCGCAAACAAGGGAACCTAAATCCATCAATGCTTCATTAAAGTCTCCAGAATTATCTTCGGACATAATATTTTTAATTTTTCTTGAAAATAGCGTTTTGTTTTAGGGTTTGAAATATTTTTTTAAGACCGAATAAACGGCTGAATACTCTTAGTAGATTACCATCAACAGCAGGGGTTTTTCTCCAAATGCAATACTTGCAATTACACCAGCTGTATAGTCACCAATGCCAGGTAATTTTTTTAAGGCGTCAAAAGATTGGGGTAGTCGACTATTAAAATTCTTTGTCTAACCTTTTGGGCGCATTTAAGGAGATTTCTACCTCGAGAATAGTAGCCTAAACCTTCCCAAAGTTTTAATACTTTTTCTTCAGTTCCTAGACTGAGGGCTTCTAGTGTTGGGTAAGCTTCTATAAAACGGCTAAAGTAAGGGATTACAGTTTGCATTTGTGTTTGTTGCAACATTATTTCTGACAATAGAATATAGTAAGGGTTTTTATTTTCTCTAAAGGGTAGCTCTCTTTTATTCTTTTTGTACCATAAAAAAAGATTTTCATTTATCTGAATGTTAAGTAATTGTTGTTTTTCTTTTTTGGAGAGTTCTTTTTTGTTAGGTTTGAAGTTAAAAAATGTTCATACTTTTCTAGCAGGGGAACTAAAGGGCGATTATGTGGTAGTAAATTATATTTTTTTAAGTCTTTAATAGAAATCCAATAAGCAGTTTCGTATTCATAATCCTCTAAATTATTAAAAGAATCACCAATAAAGAAAAATAGAGTATAAAATCTTCACTGTTATTTTTAAAAAGAAAATGTGCATATGGAATGGTTAGATTTAATTCTTCATAAAGCTCTCTTTCAAGAGATTCTAAGATGGTTTCAGGGTATTCTAATTTACCTCCTGGAAATTCAAAATAACCAGGAAATGGTTTGTTTTAATTTCTTTTACCGATTAGGTTTTTTGAGTAGTCGGCTTGTATAGAATGCCCATTGTTACCTGTCTCATTTTAACGCCTACTTTCTTACCAGTATAAAATTATCTCCATTTATGATAAGATATACAAAGACAATAATCAAGGACGGGGGAGATAAAATGAAGATTACTTTTAAGTCACAAGGTCGTTTTTTTGCTGAAGTTGCAATCATTGCTTCTTTATATGCTGTACTAACAGTTGTATTGCCTATTAGCTATGGACCTATTCAATTTAGAATAGCAGAAGCTTTAATTGTTTTAGTATGTTTTAGACGTTCAGCTTTACCAGGTTTAATAGTAGGGTGTTTAATTGCTAATTTGTTTAGCCCATTTGGATTGCCGGATGTTATTTTTGGCACTTTAGCAACAGCTGTTGGTGTAGGGATTGTTTATAAGCTAAGGCATCGTAAAATTGGCTGGGTAATGTTACCACCGTTAATTGCCAATAGCTTAATAGTGGGTATTGAATTAACTGTATTTGCAGGGATTCCTTTCTGGTTTTCAGCCGGAGGGGTTTTCTTAGGCGAGATAGTAATTCTCTATGGATTGGGAATTCCTTTTTACTATGCTCTGAAAAAAATGAAGTTTAAGCAGGATATTACATAGCTTGAGAAAAATATAACATTTGGAAACACTTATTAAAGATTGATTTTTATTCAATTTTACTATATTCTTATAAGTAAGAACATATTGGTGAATGAATATCAGCAGGAGAGTGGTGAAAAGCCACACCGATGGAGCAACTTGTTAACAATGCGAGTTAATTGAGGAATCTCTCAGGTACAAGGTACTGTTGGTGGACACGAACTCTGGAGAGATCTCGCATGTGAGACACCAAAGAGAATAAGCGCTTAGATAGTGCAAAAGTCTTCAGGTAAAAGGACAGGGAAAAAGCGCAAGTTTTTTCTCGTGTCCTTTTTACAAGTTATTTGTTTATTATATGTTGAAAATATTTTGGAGGTGCAATTTATGTCAGATAATTTGAAAAAAACCCCTTTAAATCAAAAGCATTATGACCTAGGAGCTAAAATGGTGGATTTTGGTGGCTGGGATATGCCGGTTCAGTATTCAGGTATTTTAGATGAGCATGAAGCAGTTCGAACAAAATCAGGTTTATTTGATGTTAGCCACATGGGAGAATTCTGGATTACAGGAAAAGATGCTAGTAAGTTTATTAATTACTTACTATCAAGCAGTGTAACAAATGTAAAGGATGGTTTTATTAAGTATGGTGTTTTAATGCTACCTACTGGTAAAGCAGTTGACGATTTATTGGCTTACAAATTTAACGATGAAAAATATTTATTAGTGCCAAACGCATCTAATACACCAAAAGACTATCAATGGATTTTAGATCATAAAGATGGCTTTGATGTAGTATTTGAAGACAAATCAGATGTGACTGGTGAAGTAGCAATTCAAGGGCCTTTAGCCGAGAAAATTTTACAAAAAATTACAGATATTAATTTAAAAGATATTCCTTTTTATTCTTTTAAAGTAGGTAAAGTAGCTGGTGTTGAGGCTATTGTTTCAAGAACTGGTTATACTGGAGAAGATGGTTTTGAAATTTATGTTGAATCAAATGATGGTAAAGATATTAACATTGTTTGGGACAAAATTTTAGAAGTTAGCGGAGAAGATATTAAACCAGCAGGTTTAGGCTGTAGAGATACACTTCGTTTTGAAATGAAGTTACCTTTATATGGTCATGAGCTAAGTGATGAAATTTCTCCATTAGAAACTGGTATTGGTCGTTTTGTTGATTTAGACAAAGATGATTTTATTGGTAAAGATGCTTTAGATAAAGAAAAAGCTGAAGGTAGAAAACGTAAAGTTGTGGGTTTAGAAATGGTTGGCAGAGGAATTGCTAGAGATGATTACCCAGTGAAAAAAGATGGTAATGTAGTTGGCTATATTACTTCTGGTAGCTATTCTCCATCATTAAAGAAAAACTTAGGCTTAGCTTTGGTTTCTATGGATGTTGCAGTTGATGACAAAATCGCTGTTGAAATTCGTGGCAAAGATGTAGAAGCAGTTGTAGTTAAAACACCATTTTACAAAAAAGGGTAATCCCTTTAATTGGAAGGAGCGATTTTATGAATTATGTACCTATTACGGAGCAAGAAAAAGAAACGATGCTTCAGAAAATAGGCGTAAAATCTATTGAGGAATTATTTCAAGACATTCCTGAGGATTTACGTTTGAAAGATACTATGGCTATGCCGAAAGGCCTTTCAGAATATGAAACAAGACAACTGCTAATGAAAATGGCAGGAAAAAACAAAGATACAAATGCTAACCCATGTTTCATGGGTGCTGGTGCGTACAACCACTTTGTACCAACTATTGTAGATCATCTGATTAGCCGTTCAGAATTCTACACCGCTTATACACCATACCAACCTGAAATCAGCCAAGGAACATTACAAAATATTTATGAATTCCAAACAATGGTTTGTGAGTTATTTGGTTTAGATGTTTCGAATGCATCAGTTTATGATGGTGCAACTGCATTAGCAGAGGCTATGATTATGGCATGTGATAAAAGAAAAAATGAAGTAGTTATTTCTGCTGGTGTTCATCCTGAATATATTGAAACTGCTAAAACATATGCCCATGGACCAGGACAAGTTGTGAAAATTGCTGAAATGAAAGACGGCGTTACACCGGTTGAGGCTTTTGAAGCTTTGGCAACAGAAAAGGCTGCTGCTTATGTTATTCAATACCCTAACTTCTTTGGGTCAGTAGAAGATGTTGCTAAAATTGTTGAAGCAGCACATGCGAGAAAAGCATTAGTTATTGCAGTTGTAACTGATTTATCTGCAATGGGTGTTTTAGAATCTCCAGGCAGTTTAGGTGTAGATATTGCTGTTGGAGATGGTATCTGTTTTGCTGGACCTACTTCATTTTCAGGACCAAATATTGGTTTAATTGCAACAACAACTAAACTAGGTAGAAAATTACCTGGACGTATTGCTGGTGTTACAGAAGACGTTGAAGGAAAAAAAGCATATGTATTGACTATGCAAGCTCGTGAGCAACATATTAGAAGAGACAAAGCTTCTTCTAATATTTGTTCCAACCAAGCCCTATATGCTTTAGCAGTAAATATTACATTATCTGCTTTAGGAAAAGCTGGTTTAAAAGAAGTAGCTGAAAAAAGTTTATCTAATGCCCATTACTTAAAAGATGCACTTACAAAAATTGAAGGAGTTGAATTATTGTATAATCAACCATTTTACTGTGAGTTTGCTCTAAAATTACCAATTAAAGCTAAAGTTTTACAAGAAAAATTATTAGAAAATGGATTCTTAGCTCCAGTTGACTTAGGTCATTTTAACGAGAAATTAGATCATGTTGGTCTATTCTTTGTTAATGAACTTCGTTCAAAAGGAGAAATGGATGCATTAGTTAACGCAGTGGAGGTGATTATCAATGCTAAATAAAGCAGAACCACTTATTTTTGAAATGAGCACTCCAGGACATAAAGGTTATAGTCTTCCAGAATTACAAGTACCTAAAGTAGATCAAGGAAATGTTTTGCCAGGAGGAATGCTCCGTAAAGAAGAGGCTGATTTACCAGAGGTAAGCGAAATTGAAGTTGTACGTCATTTTACTCACTTATCAAGTATGAACTTTGGTGTTGATACAGGATTTTATCCATTAGGCTCTTGTACAATGAAATATAATCCTAAATTAAATGAAAATACAAGCCGTTTGCCAGGATTTATTTGGATGCATCCTTACCAACCAGAAAGTACAATGCAAGGCGGATTACAGTTAATGTATGAATTGCAAAAATTAATTGCTGAATTAACTGGTATGGATTCTGTAACATTACAACCTGCAGCAGGGGCTCATGGAGAGTTAGCTGGTATTAAAGTAATCAGAGCTTACCATGAAAATAGAGGTGATTTCAAAAGAACAAAAGTTATTGTTCCTGATGCCGCCCATGGTACAAACCCTGCTACTGCAGTTATGGCTGGATACGAAATCTTTGAGATTAAGTCTTCACCAGAAGGTGATGTAGATATTGAAGCATTAAAAGAAGCTGTTGGTGATGACACAGCTGCCTTAATGTTAACTAACCCAAGTACCCTTGGTTTATTTAAAAGAAACATTAAAGAAATTACTAAAATTGTTCACGATGCAGGTGGTCAAATTTACTATGATGGTGCTAATGCTAATGCTATTATGGGTATTACAAGACCTGGTGATATGGGATTTGACGTTGTTCACCTTAATGTTCACAAAACATTATCTGCCCCTCATGGTGGCGGTGGACCAGGTGCAGGCCCAATTGGTGTAAAAGCTCACTTAGCTGAATTTTTACCAGCACCAATTGCAGAGTACAATAAAGATGAAGAAAGATACTACTTAGAATATGATATTCCAAATTCAATTGGCAGAATGAAAATGTTCTATGGTAACTTCTCTGTTCTTGTTAAAGCATATACTTATATGCGTGCACTTGGACCTGAAGGCTTAAAACAAGCTTCTCAGTATGCTGTGCTTAATGCAAACTACTTAAAGAAACTCGTAAGTGAGTTTTTACATGTAGAAGCACCAGAACGTTTTGCAATGCATGAGTTTATTATGACTCCGGCAAATATTGCTGATACAGGTGTTCATACACTTGATATTGCTAAGAGAATGATTGACTATGGATATCATCCACCAACAATTTACTTTCCATTAATTGTTGCAGAGGCAATGATGGTTGAGCCAACTGAGACTGAAACAAAAGAGACTCTTGAAGGTTTTGCTGAGGTTGTAGGCAAGATTGTAGCAGAGGCTAAGGCTAATGCGTCTATTGTTACTTCTGCATCTCATATGACTAGAATTAAGCGTCTAGACGAAGTAAAAGCAGCTAGAGAGCCAAACTTACGTTATACTAAATCATAAGTTAAACAAATTTGTATCATATAGAAAGAAGCTGGTTATTTAACTGGCTTCTTTTTAAATTGTGTTTTTTTCGTAGGCTTTTTGAGAAAGCTATAGAAATAGTGACTCTTTGAGGATTATAATAGATTTAAGATATTAGATAAGAAATGTTTTAAGAATAAACTAGGAGGGGGATAATAATGCATAGTAAAGGTAAAAAATAGGATAATAATTATTATTTGCCTAATAGCATTAATAGGATTTTTTGTTATAGCTTTTGCTTTATTAAATACCATAAATAAGTTTGAATCAGTTTTTACTTTACATAATGATAGGGTCAGTGTTGAAGCACAATCTTACCCAGTAGAAGCTTTTATTGATATGCCTTTACTTTATCAATTTGATGATCCTCCTTTATATAATGGCTGTGAGGTTACTTCTTTAGCAATGATTCTGAGTAACAGCGGTTATGATATTAGTAAAAATCAATTAGCTCAGGAGATTAATAAAGAACCCTTTATTGATGAAGATGGATTCTATGGCAATTTCAATATTGGTTTTGTAGGGTGATATTGAGGGTATTGATTCTGGGTTAGGGGTTTACAATAAACCCGTTGAAGATGTATTAGTGAAATATGTCAATAAGAATCAGGTGAAAAATATTTCTGGAGAGTCTTTTCAAGAGGTTGAAAAAGCTATTGCTTTAGGTTCTCCTGTTTGGGTTATTAAAACAATAGATTTTATGCCTGCCGCTGATATGGAGGCTTGGCCTACACGACAAGGAATAATGGAAATTACATATTCCATGCATAGTGTTGTAGTAGTTGGATATGATCAAGATTTTATTTACCTTAATGATCCTTATGGTGAAAAAGACTATAGAACCGATAAAGAAAATTTTATTGCTGCCTGGAAACAGATGGGGAGTCAAGGAATCTATATTGAAAAATAGGTTTGAAAAAGGACTGAATTTGCATTTTATAAATTCAGTCCTTTTATTATAGTTAATAATCAAAAGCTATCATTAATGAATGGTTTGTAATACTTACAATAGCTACTTTTATAAAGCGCTTATTCTCTTTAATGCACAAACAATCCTCAATAGTATTTTTCGTTAAGTTTGAATAGAGAGAACATAGTCAGCATCTGAAATATTATTTGTTTGCTGGTTATTATTTTTTAAATTACAGCGAACCTTAAAATTAATATTATTTTCTGTAGCAAAATGAGATAAAATATTAATCATATATAAGTTACAATATTTTTTATCTGGTTATTGGGTAGGTAAGATTGCCAAGTTGAAACATATTCCCTGAGTTTAGCATATTGATGATTCTCTATAAAACCATCAATTATGGTAAGGTGGTTATGTATATTGTGGCGCATTTTTATTACATCTTTCATTTCCTTTATTAAGAGAGTGAAGTAGGCTATTTGTGTTTCATAAAGTTGCTCCACTATATGTGCTCGCTCGTTTAAAATAGCTGATTCTTTGTATGGGAATGGTATAAAGATATATTTTTTTGTTACTGGAAAATAGTAATGAAAAATGCAATTGAAATATTATTCTTCCACTTTCAAACTTCATATTTCTCATTTAATATACACAAAACACACATTTAAAGGACTTATGAACTTCATATATGTTTAGTAAGATATTATAGTAGTTAAGGAGGATACTATGAATATTTTGAGAGGAAAATGTATATGAATGCAAAAATAAAAAACATTAGCTATTGGATTAACAGCACTTACATTATTGGGAATTGGAGGAACTACTTTATTTGCAGCTACAAATGATAATTCAGCTAATCAGAAAGCTAATGCTATTACAGCAAAACAGATTGGCTATAAGTGTAAAGGAGCATCAAAATTTGAAGAAGCGGTATCAAAGGGAATTATTGATAAAGCAATAGCAAACAAAATGTTAGAGTTTTTAAAAAATAACAAAGATAATGCTAAAAAGGAGCCGATAAATTTTCTGATTTAGTATCTGCAGGTATTATTAATGAGAATCAAGCTAAACAGCTAAAAGAAATGAACCTTCATAAGGAACATAAAGATACGAAAGCATAGATGGCTGAAGATGCAGTAAAAAAATGGTCCACATATAATCCACATATAAATAGATAAAAAAATAATATCAGTGGAAAAGAATAGTTAATATATCCATTTTGAGTGAATCGTTAATAAAAAGAGCAAAATACTCTATTAACGGAAATTTCAAAGGGGGTTTTTAATAGCAATAAAAATTAGATTTGCTATTAAAAAGTGGGTGAAGCTATTTGATTGTTCTAGCAAAAATAAAAATCAAAAGAAAGAAATTAGTAATTACACAGATATACTAATATTTTTTAATAATATTGCTAATATATTTAATAATACTATCAAAATCTATTTGGCTCGGAATATAGGCAGACCATTCTAAAATTTTAAATTCTTTATGGTAGGCATTTAAGTTTTGAAAATAATCAAAAGCAATTTTAAAAGAACTAGTTTTATCATATTTGCCATGAATAAAATAGATAGGTATATCAATTAAAGTATTATCAGGTGAAAATATAACACCAGATAATAACCTTGATATACTAATTTTGTTTTCTCCATTATTACTTTCAATTTTATTATTATTCTCCCAAATTGTACTAAATATTTTTAAATCTTTTTTCTGCTTATAAGGTGGACACCCTATTTGCTTTAACAGACGAATTTCTTTTTTTCTTTTTTATTGTTTCCAGTAGCCAAGTGTATGTATCTAAATCTCCTTTATCCATATTAAGAAGTTGAGCATAAGCAATATAACCATAAAATTTTTGCGGATATTGTTGTATAAGCTTAATAGCCGGTATTGTCCCCCAAGAAGCGCCAACAATAAATATTTTTGAACGATTAAATTCTTTGCAAAGGTAATCTACCAAAGCATTCGTGTCATTTACAATCTGTTCTATAGTAAGATCAGCTACATTTACATTTTTATTATAGGATTTTCCAGCACCTCTTTGATCCCAGTAAACGGCTACTGCATTTTCTGTAATTTCAGGATAAATTCCTCTTGAATTTACACCAAAAGGATAGGCAATACCTGGGCCACCATGTAAAAATAATACAACTGGCTTATTCTTATCTGTTGCTTCAATATAAATATATTGTTCTGAATTATTTAATACTACTTTTCTTAATTCACTAATACCATTATTAGCAATAATGCTATTGCTATTAGTATAAGTAATGATTTTTTTCTGTCTATATTTTCTGTAAGCTAAAAATATTATGATAAATGCTAATATAAAAAGCAAAGAAACTAAAAACAGATTAATTATTATATTCAAATTGTTCTCCTTTGTTTAAAGTATTATGTAAATATAAATTTAAGGATAGAGTTGATATTTATTTATTCTGAACTATTTAATTATACAATACACTTTTTGCATGTCAATAATGAATCCTTCTGAAAATACAGGAATGTAGTCGATTGAGTTGGCTGAAAAGCATTTAATATGGCATAGACAGATGAGCGTGATTAATAATACTAGAGACTTTTTGATAAGAATGTAAAAAGCAGTTTTAAAAGTAATATATATAAATTTCAAAAAAGTATTGACAAAACATCGAAAATATAGTCAAATATAGTCAAATATAGTCAGGAGTGAGAATAATGAAGACCCTAAGTGATGTAATTGAAGCCTATATTTTAGATATTATTAAAGGTAGTGAAAATGGATCTGTTCATTTAAAAAGAATGGATTTATCATTTAAATTTTCCTGTGTTCCCTCACAGATTAACTATGTTTTAAATACTAGATTTACAATTGAGAGAGGTTATCTGGTAGAAAGTAAACGCGGTGGAGGTGGTTATGTGCAAATTGAAAAAATATCCGCTTCAGATATTCCTTCTTTTCTAAAGAAGATTGAATGTGTTTCAGGAGAAATGACCAGTATGATGGGGAAGAAAATTCTGGAAAGACTTGGAGAAGAAAAAATAATTACAGATAGAGGATTAGCAATTATCTGGCAACTTATTAAAGATGAAAGTTTGCCAATTGATGATAAAAAAGGAAAGAAATAACATAAGAGCTATTATGATGAAAAATTTAATGGTTTTTTAGCTGGCGAAGGAGGAAACTAAAATGAAATGTCAATTATGTGGAAAAAATGATGCAAGCTACTGGAAGAATGTCAATAGAGTAGATAGAAAAAGTGAAATTAAGTTTTAATAGAAGTGAAAAAATAGTCTTCTTTGGAATTAGGAGAAAGAATGTTATTAGCAGAGTGGGGACGTATAGGGGGTTGTAGAAGCCCTCAATGTGTTCAAAGCAGGAAAGCTTAATTTGAGCAAAGGAAGAAAAAGACCTACGAAGAATTTCTTCTTTTTTCATATATTTAAAAAGGACTCAACGACAGCATTGTCCCAAGGATGAGAAAGCTTAGAAAAAGATTGAATGATACCAAAAGAATCAAGGAGCTTTCTAAAGATAAAAGAAGTATATTAGGAACCTCTGTCAGAATGAAAAATAAGAGAAGTAGAAGGTTTTTGAGAATAAAAGGCTTTGATAAAAGTATCCTTAACAAGAGAAGTATCAATTTTAAGAGAGAGCTTCCAAGCAATAATTTTACGAGAAAATAAATCCATAATAACACAGAGATAAGCAAAAGAGGCATTTAAATTAATATAGGTAATGTCACTAGCCCAGACTTGATTGGGCTGAGGAACATTAAAATTTTGATTTAGGTAGTTAGGGCAATCAAAATTGGGAATAGACCTCGGATGAATAAACCGAAGTTTGATAGTAGGCATTTTAGGAAGATTCATGTCAGTCATCAGGCGGCTCGCTCTACCAATACTGATGTTGATGCCATAGTCATAGGAAAGAAGAGCCTTAATCTTAGATGGGCCAATACGTCTCTTAGTAAGATGACAAATCTCCGAGAATAAGCTGACGGAGTTTTTAATTCTCAATAGTTCTAGGAGAAAGTTTTTCCGAAAAGTATTTGTAATAGGAGCTGCGGTTCACTTTAAGGACATGACAAAGAAAAGAGATAGCGTGCTGAAAACGAAGGGTATGAACAGCCATTAATCTTTGTCTGAGTGAGGCGTGAATATGGCAATTGCTTTTTTTAAAATGATATTTTCCTCCTAGAGTCGAGCATTACGCTTTTGAAGATCCTTAATCTGCTTAGCGGTTAGAATAGTATCATCATCAATTCTAACCTGAGAATAAAGTTTAATCCACTTGTGTAAAGCAGACATGGAGACACCATATTCTTTAGAAAGTTGGGATTGAGTTTTACCGTTTTGGTGTAAATTAACAATACTTTTTTTAAATTCTTCATCGTATTTCTTGTAATTATTCATAATTTTATCCTTTCTTATGTGTCTACTTATTTAAAACATGTTTCACTTTTTCCTGTCTACTTTTTTAGTATATGTCCAGATATTGCCAAGATTGTTTCTGAATGGACTGGCATTCCAGTTGAAAATATGGAAAAATCTGAAACTGATAAACTAATGAATTTAGAGTCTACTTTACATCAGAGAGTAATTGGTCAAGATGAAGCCATTACTGTACTTTCAAAAGCAGTTAGAAGAGCAAGATCTGGACTTAAAATCCTAAGAGACCATCAGGTTCTTTCTTATTCCTTGGACCTACTGGTGTCGGAAAAACTGAAACGGCTAAAGCTTTAGCAGAATACTTATTCGGCAAAGAAGAAGATATGGTTCGTTTCGATATGTCAGAGTTTATGGAGAAACATACTGTTTCAAAATTAATTGGTGCTCCTCCAGGATATGTAGGATTTGATGATGCATGTCAATTAACTGAAGCTGTCAGAAGAAATCCATATAGTGTTATTCTATTTGATGAAGTTGAGAAAGCCCACCCAGATGTATTTAACATTATGCTCTAATTATTTAATGATGGTAGACTTACAGACGGATAAGGTAGAACCGTAAACTTTAGAAATACAGTTATTATTATGACTTCTAACGTTGGCGTTGATAAAATTCGCTATATTAATAAATTAGGGTTTAATAATGATGTTGATAGTGAGTCTGAAGAAAAACAAAATAGAGAAAAAATAATGAGTGAAGTCAAAAATACATTTAGACCAGAATTCATTAATCGTTTAGATGATATTTTAGAGATGTTGAAAAAAGAGTAATGGAACTAGGTATTCCTTCATTGGAAATTAAAGATACCTTGAAGAAAAAATTGTTAGATGATGGTTTCGATCCAGAGTATGGCGCAAGACCGCTTAAGCGTTCAGTTCAAAGCTTTGTTGAAGACCCATTAGCAGATGCAATCTTAAGTAGCACTATTGAAGAAGGGGAAAAAGCAATTCTTAATTATAAGAATGAAAGAGTAATTGTAACCAATGCTGGAGATGATGATATAGAAGAAATAATTGAAGTAGTTGAAGAATAAACCTTTTATTTAGATGTTTTTTCTGATACAATACAGTGAGATACAGGGGAGCTGGTAAACCAGCTGAGAGTTAAGCGTGACTTAAGACCCTTTAACCTGATCTGGATAATGCCAGCGTAGGGAGAAAAAGCATTTAACAGCTTTATCCTGACGGATAAAGCTGTTTTTTTATGTGGAAAGGAGATTGGAAATGGAACGGAAAAAATTATCAATACTGGTTGAGGGCGGGGTTTTACTGGGAATAGCTGAAGCCTTAAATTACTTTGTTTTATTAACTATGCCTTATGGAGGGGCTATTACTTTAGCGCCTTTATCTATTATTATATTCGCTATGAGACGAGGGGTTAAGCAAGGTGTTTTTTTAGGTATTCTCTATGGAATCTTACATTTTGTTTTAACCACTAAGTTTAGTTTTCATCCACTTTCAATAGTATTGGATTACATTGTGCCAGGTGCGGCATTAGGCCTAGTGGCTCTAGGTAAGCATAATCTTGGTTTTTTATTAGCGACTCTAGTTCGCTTTGTTAGTAATTTTTTATCAGGTGTTCTTGTGTTTGCCAGTTATGCAGGTGACAGTAATCCAATTATCTATTCCTTGATTTATAATTTCACGTATGTGATTCCAGAAATGCTTATTATATTTGTTCTTGTAATTCTGCTTAAAAAGTTTATGCCTATATTCTCCAGACAGTGAAAATATGGTATAATAGGTTAAAAAGAAAAGGGAGCGAAGTCATGTTATCAAAACATTTAAATGAAGAATTAAATAATCAAATTATGTATGAGTTTTTTTCAGCCCATCTTTATTTAGCAATGGCTGCTAAATTTGAGAGCTTAGATTTTGCAGGTGCTTCAAACTATATGAAAGTACAAGCTGAAGAGGAAAAATCTCATGCTATGAAAATATTTGATTTTATTGCAGAAAAAGGTGGCGACATTGAAATCTTAGGATTTGAAACTCCTGTCGTTAAAGGCAATGATATTCTTGAAATTTTTGAAGAAACTTTAGAACATGAACAATGGGTTACCAAAAGAATTAATTTATTAATGGATATTGCTCAAGAGGAAAGAGATTACTCTGTAATTAGTTTTCTAAACTGGTTCATTGATGAGCAAGTTGAAGAAGAGAGCAATGCAGATGCTATTATTAAGAAATTAAGATTAATTGGCGACAATAGCAATGGCCTATATCAAATGGATAAAGAGTTAGCAACGAGAGTGTTTGTGGATGACACACAAGAATAATATTGATTACATGGAGTAACAATGACTTTTAAGATGATAATTACACTTGTGGCAATAGGCATAACACTTATTTTAAGTTTTGCCCTTGTGCCACTTGTTAAGAAGATAGCATTTAAAGTTGATGCCTTAGATTATCCAAATAATAGGAAAGTACATACAATGCCAACACCTCGATTAGGAGGGATTGGCATTGTTGTTTCCTTTTATGTTGGAATATTTATTGTATTCGGCTTTATTCAAACAGCTGTTTCAATTATTTTCCCATCAATTTTTGTAGTACTTGCAGGTGTCTTAGATGATATTTTTACTATTAGCCCAAAACTAAAACTTTTTTTACAGTTTATGGGTGCCCTAGTATTTGTAAGTTTTGGAGGCAATCATATAATTAGTTTTTTTATGGTTGAAGGACAGCCATTACCTTTAAATGAATTATCTTTGGTTATTACAGTGCTATGGTTAATTGGCGCCTCAAATGCTGTTAATTTAATTGATGGCTTAGATGGTTTAGCTGGTGGGGTATCTCTTATTTCCAGTTTATCTTTAGGGCTTTTATGTATTTTAATTGGCAATAATACTTATGGTATTGTAACCTTTATTTTAGCTGCCAGTATACTGGGTTTTCTTAAGTATAATTTTTATCCAGCTAGTATTTTTATGGGAGATACAGGTGCCTTATTCTTAGGTTTTATTTTAGGAGAGTTGGCTATATTAGGCGCTCTTAAAGGAGCGACTTTCATTAGTTTTATGTTACCTATTCTAATTTTAGGTATTCCTATTTTAGATACAGTGTGGTCCATTCTTAGAAGAGCACTGTCAGGAAAACCTATTATGAATGCAGATAAAAATCACCTTCATCATCGGCTTCTCAATAGGGGGTTCAGCCATCGGCAAACGGTACTATTTATTTATTGTATCAGTGCTATTCTAGGGGTAACAGCTGTTTTAGTTAGTGGTATTAGTACTATTAACATGGTTATTGTAGTCGTTGCTGTTGTTTTAATTATTCTGCTTTTATTTGCACAAATGGGTTTGTTTAGTAAAACAGAGCGTGAAAAGGAAAAGGGGTGTATGGAAGATGAGAAGGAAGAATAATATGGAATGTCAGATTATTTGTACAGGAACTGAATTGCTTTTAGGTGAGACTTTAAATACTAACAGCCAATATTTAGGACGTCAATTTGCTAAATGGGGAATTGATGTATATGAAGTGAGCACTTATGGCGATAATAAAGTTCGTTTAGTTGAGGCTCTAAAAAGAACTAAAAGCCAGCTGATTTTTTTAAATGGTGGCTTAGGTCCAACAGAGGATGACGTTACAAGAGAGGCTTTAAGTGAGTTTTTAGGTGTCCCAGAAATTGTGCACCAAAGAACTTTAGATAAAATGAAGAATTTTGTAGAAAAAGGAATAAAGCCTGCCTTTCAGGAAATAAAAAAGTAGCGAATGTATTAGACGGCGCTACTGTTTTTTTTAATGAAGAAGGGGCTGCTCCTGGTTCAGTAATCAAAAAAGATAATCGTTATTTCTTTTTAACGCCAGGGCCTCCTAATGAATTAGAATGGCTTTTTGAAAATGAAATTTTGCCATATTTAGTTAAGGAATTTAATTTAACTGAAACGATTCTCTCAAAGACAATCAAAATTATGGGTATTGGGGAATCCGATGCAGAGAATTTATTAAAGGATCTTATAAAAAGTAATAATCCTACTTTGGCTCCTACTGTAAAAGAGGGAGAAATTCATTTTAGAATTACGGCTAAAGGTGATAATATGATTGCCTTGGAAAATTTAATTAATACAATGAAAAAAAAGATAGAGGCTGTTTTAGGTGACTATATATTCGGTGAGAATTCAGATACTCTTGAAAGTGTTTTAGGCAATCTTTTATTGGTTGAAAAGAAATCTATTTCTGTTGCTGAATCTTGCACGGGAGGGTACTTAAGCCATATATTAACTAATGTACCAGGTAGTTCAGCTTATTTTAATAGAGGCTATGTTACATATTCCAATGATGCTAAAATGGATTTATTAGGTGTTTCTAAAGAGACTTTAGAAACCTATGGTGCTGTTAGTGAAGAGGCTGCTAGTGAAATGGTAGCGGGTGTTTATAAACATACTAAATCAGATATCTGTATGGCAACAACTGGAATAGCAGGCCCAGATGGTGGCAGTATTGAGAAGCCTGTTGGTTTAGTCTATATTGGTTTTTCTTTTGATGGCAGTATTATTATTATTAAAAAACAATTTTCAGGGAGTCGTGAAAGTATTAAAAAGAGAACCGTTAGATATATTTTATTTTATTTATTAAATCAAATAAAAAGGGGAAAAATAGAATGATTGTAAAAGGCGACATATTGTATTCAAAAAACAAAGATCAAATTGAAGTAGTAGAAAAAGGTTATCTCATAATTGAAGATGGGATAGTACAAGGTGTTTATAATAAGTTGGCACCAAAACATGAAGGGGGAAAAATAGTTGATTATGAGGGTAAGTTGATTATTCCATCTTTTGTTGATTTGCATTTACATGCACCTCAGTATGCCAATTGTGGATTGGGAACAGATGTGGAGTTATTAGTATGGTTAGAGAAGTATACTTATCCGGAAGAAGAAAAATTCAAAGATGAAGTTTACAGAAAAGCTATTTATAAGGAGCTTATCAGAAATCTTTGGAAAGGTGGTTCTCTGCGTTCTGTTATTTTTGGCAGTCTCTATAGAGAGGCTACTGAAGATTTAATGGATATGTTAATAGAATCTGGCTTAAGTGCTTATGTTGGCAAAGTAAATATGGATAGAAACTGTCCTGATAGTTATAGAGAGACTACTTTAGAATCTCTTGAAGATACAGAGGCATTTATTATTAAATATGAGGGGAAATCAGATTTAGTAAAACCAATTATTACGCCGCGATTTGTGCCTCATTGTACAGCGGAGTCTATGGCTGGACAGGGTCAGTTAGCTGAAAAGTATGGGGTACCTGTACAAAGTCATATTAATGAAAGTTTAAGTGAAATTGAGTGGGTAAAGGAACTTCACCCAGAGTCAAAAGCCTATAGTCATGTTTATGATGAGTATGGCTTATTTGGTTCACCTACAAAAACCATTATGGCCCATGTGATTTTTAATGAAGAGGCTGAACTAGAGCTTATGGACGACAGACAGATTTATCCAGTTCATTGTCCTGAATCGAATGCGAATATAATGAGTGGTATTATGGATGCAAAACGTTTATTAGAAAGAGGGTTGCCTGTATCTTTAGGTTCAGACATTAGTGGAGGTCACCATCTTTACATGCCATTTCAAATTGTTTTAGCTATTCAGCTTTCAAAAATGAGAGCTAGAATGGAAGATGATTTATCAAAAGTTTTAACATTTTCTGAAGCTTTTTATATGGCAACAAAAAGCGGCGGTTCTTT
This sequence comes from endosymbiont 'TC1' of Trimyema compressum, assembly GCF_001584725.1. Taxonomy (NCBI): domain Bacteria; kingdom Bacillati; phylum Bacillota; species endosymbiont 'TC1' of Trimyema compressum. The sequence continues at coordinate 285,977 of NZ_CP014606.1, forward strand.
TTTTGGTAAAGTCGGTAGTTTTGAACCAGGCTATGAAGGAGACTTTCTGGTAGTAGACACTGATAAAATATTGACTAAAGGAGAAGTAAGGAATCCACTTGAACGGTTGCAGAAATTTATTTACATTGGCAATCAAAAAGCCATAAAAGAACGTTATCTAAGAGGAGTTCGTTTAGAAAAACCTTTCAAATAACAATTGAGGAATGATAAAAATGAATTCATATTTTAACAGAGAATTAAGCTGGTTAGAATTTAATAGAAGAGTACTAGGTGAAAGCTTTGAAAAAGAAAATCCGCTAGCTGAACAGCTGAATTTTTTAAGTATTTTCAGCTCTAATTTAGATGAATTTTTTATGGTTAGAGTTGGGTCTCTATAGGATCAATTGCGCTCAGGAGAGATGATTAAGGATATTTCTGGTTATACAGCTGAGGAACAGATTGAATTAATCAATGAAGTTACTAAAAAAATGATAGTTACCCAATATGATCGTTATAAAGAACTTAAGTTAGAGATGAAAAAGCAAAAAGTTCTAATTCTATCCTATGATCAATTAACTCAAGGCGAAAAGAAGAAAGCTGATATATTTTATAGGGAGAATATTTATCCATTAGTAACACCTACTATAATTGATAAAAATGGATCTTTTCCTCTAATTGCTAATAAAACTATTAATTTGTTTTTGCTGTTGGAAAAAGATGGAAAAACCAGATATGGGAATGTGCAAGTTCCCTATCAAGTTAATCGTTAGTGGAAATAAAGGAAAATGGTTTAAGGAAATTTATTACTATAGAATCACTGTTAAGGCATCAGTTGGTTAATCTTTATCCTACTTATGAAATTAAGAAAGTATCTATTTATCGACTCACCAGAAATGCTGATTTGGACTATGATGAAGAAGAGGCACAAGATTTATTAGTTAAAATTGAGAATTCTATTCAGAAAAGAAAATGGGGTAAGGCAGTTAGAATAGAACTTGAAGAGAGTCCTAGTAATCCTGTTTTAGAAATTTTAAAAAATAAAGTTTTTGGTATCAGATAGAGAATTGTACATTCTTAATGATGTTCTGGATTTAACCTTTTTGACTTATTTTATGAAGAAAAAATGGTTTGCTAAAAATCGTTTTAAATCTTTTACACCTAATAAAGTAGTTGAGACAGTAAATAGCGATGTTTTTTAAATGGATTAGTGAAAAAGATCTGGTTTATCATTTACCTTATGATGATTTTTCAGCTATTTTAGCATTTATTAATTTAGCTGCTAGAGACGAAAAAGTTCTGGCTATTAAGCAAACTCTTTATCGGGTAAGTAAGAATAGTCCCATTATTGATGCCTTAGAGTTAGCGGCGAAAAATGGTAAAAATGTGACTGTTTTATTAGAGTTAAAGGCCCGTTTTTGATGAAGAAAACAATATACATTGGAATAAACGCTTAGAAAAAGCAGGCGTTCATGTTATCCATGGACCTCGTAAACTTAAGACTCATTCAAAAATGCTTTTAGTTTTGCGAAAAGAAAAAGAAGGAGGTATTCGTACCTATTGTCACTTAGCCACAAGTAATTATAATGAAAGGACGGCAACAGTTTATGAAGATGTTGGCTTGTTTACTGCTGATCAAAAAATAGGTGCAGATGGCATAGAAATTTTTAATTTTCTAGCTTCTCAGATACCTGTTAACGATTTAAATACTTTAATAATTAGTCCTTATCAAGCAAGAGACTATTTTGAGAAAGCTCATTCGCTTTGAAATGGCAGAGGCTTTAAAAGGCAATAAAAGCCATATTAGGGCTAAAATGAATTCTTTTGTTGACCAATCATGATGGATTTGCTCTATGAAGCTGCTTCTGTTGGTGTTAAAATAGAGTTAGTTGTACGTGGTATTTGTACATTAATACCTAAGACAATATAGTTATTAAAAGTAGTGTAGGTCGCTTTTTAGAACATAGTAGACTTTATTATTTCTATCAAGGAGGCTTAGAAAAACATTTATTAGTAGTTTAGATTGGATGGAAAGAAACTTCAATAAAAGAGTTGAACTTTTAACACCAATTGTTGAAACAGATGCTAAGAGAAAAATTATTGATATTTTAGAAAAATCATGGGAAGATACTGAGAAGAGCTATTATCTAAGACCTGATGGAACGTATGTAAAAGAAAAGAAAGAAAATGGTTTTAATGTACAGAACTATTTTTTAACTCATAAGGAGCAGTAATGAAAAAGAAAGTATTATGTGCTATGAGCGGTGGTGTTGACAGCAGTGTGGCGACAGCCTTATTATTAGAAGCGGGGTATGAAGTAGCAGGCGTAACCTGTCAAATTTGGCTAGATGATTTATGTTCGGTAACATCTGGAAAATCCTGTTGTAGTAATGATGCAATTGAAGATGCAAGACAAACAGCCCATCAACTAGGAATAAAGCATTATGTATTTAATTACCGAGAGCTATTTGAAGATAAAGTTATTAAGCCTTTTTGCAATAGCTATTTAGAAGGTAAAACACCTAACCCCTGTATGGATTGCAATCGCTATATTCGTTCACAAGATTTACTTTCAAAGGCTCTTGGAATGGGGTTTGATTATATGGCTACTGGTCATTATGTTCGTCGTTTATATAATGAAGAAACTCAGGAGTATGTTTTAAAGACAGGGTTTGATCAGAAAAAAGACCAAAGCTATTTTTTGTACCAAATGAATCAAGAGCAATTATCTCACATGCTTTTTCCTCTAGGGGATTTTGAAAAAAGCTATATTCGAGAAATTGCTAGAAAACATAATTTTGAAGTTGCAGAAAAAAAAGATAGCCAGGATATTTGCTTTGTTCTCGAAGGTACATACGGTGATTTTATTGAAACTTACACAGGAAAGGAAAAACCGCCTGCCTCTATTTACTATAAGGATGGCGTTTTTTTAGGTAGGGGTAAACCTATTTATAACTATACTATTGGACAGCGAAAAGGCTTAGGGATTGCTTTCGGTAATCCGGTTTATGTTATAGGAATAGATAGTTTAAATAACAGAGTTACTTTAGGTGAAAAAGAGGATTTTATTAATAAGGGCTTACTATGTGATGATGTTTTCTTTATTTCTGAAAGACCTTTAGAGGAAGAACGGGAAGTATTAGTTAAAGTTCGCTACAAAAGTCCACCAAAAAAAGGTATTTACTGGACTGCAGGCAGTGGGTTTAAAATAAAATTTACTGAACCAGTAGAAGGGGTTACTATTGGACAGTCAGCAGTATTGTATGATTTAGATAAAGAAACAGTCCTTGGTGGTGGACGAATAACTAAACCTCTATAACAAAAATTTATATTTACAAAAAGAAAATAGAAAGAATTTATAAATCTTTCATCTTGTTATAGCATCCTCTATATTATAGAGGATGCTATGTTTTTAAGGAGGAATTTAAATGAAGAAAAAAGTGTTTTTTAAGTCTTTTAGGTTTTTTCTGTATTGTTTCTAGTTGCTTGTGGAGGACAAGCTACAACAAGCAATGCTAATCAGGCTGTACCATTTAAAAATGATAATGTTGTAGATATTGATTATTTGAAAAAGCATCTTGAAGATGATAATGTTATGATAGTGGATGCAAGAGGAGAAAAAAGCAACAGCTGGTGTTATTAAGAATGCCAGTGTAGTTTCTTGGCAACAATTCTTTAATATGGCGGGGACTAGCAGTGATTCAGGCTTTGGTGTTGTATTACCAGCTGATAAACTAAGTAAGGCTTTATCTGATGCGGGGCTCAGTAAGGATAAGACTATTGTTTTATATTCAGATGGGCAGAAAGAATGGGGAGAAGATGGTCGTATTTTCTGGATGCTTCAAGGCTCTGGCTATACTAATATTAAGATTCTTGATGGTGGCTATAGTTACTGGAAAGCTCAAGGTGGAGAAACTACTTCAGAGATTAAAAAGTCAGAAGCTGTAGACGTTAAGGTTGATAATTTAGATAAACTGAAAACAATTGATACTGTTACACTTGAAAAGAGACTTAAAAGAAGTTCAAATTATTGATACTAGAGAAAAAGACGAGTATGATGGTGCTGTTAAATATGGTGAAAAAATAGGTGGACATATACCTGAGGCTATTAATATTCCTTTTTCAACCTTATTTAATGATAATGGTACTTTGAAATCCAATAGTGATATTGAAACTATTTTGACGGAAGCAGGTATTACTAAAGATAAGAAAGTTGTCTCCTATTGTACTGCTGGTATTCGTTCAGCTTACATGACAATTGTTTTAGAAATGCTTGGGTATAGTGATTCTCTTAATTATGATGATTCATTTTATAGCTGGGCTGCAAGTAGTTCCTCAGAAGTTATTAAATAAAAAAAAATTCCTTGTAGGTGTACTACAAGGAATTTTTTTATTTTCTCCGTCTACCAACAATATAACCTAAGAGCATTCCTGAAAGATTTAAAATCATGTCATTAATATCAAAAACACCTATTTTAAAAACAAGTTGAATAGATTCAATTCCTAAGGCAATGAGAATGGCTGCAATAACAAAGAAAACAAAGGATTTTCTTCTGAAAAAATAGCCAATAGGAACAAACATAAAAATATTAATTATAAATGTAAAAACTTCGTAAGGGCTATGGGGAACTATATTATCTATTTTTAAGTCAATTCTATTATCATAAATACCGGAACGATTGAAAAGCAACATACCTAGAAAACCACTATAGATAGCTACAGAAAGCAAATAGATTGGTCTTGGAATTCTAGTTCCTAAAAGACTGCTTATTATAATATAGAAAATAACGATTTCTACACCTAAAGCTAGCCAGAGTACAATATCAGGATTTTTAAATAAGTAGCTGAAAGGCCCCGTTAAAATATTTTTCATAAATAGAAAGTGGGTTGCCATACCCAGTACACAACTACTTAGAATAATCAGCAGTTGGGTTAGTATTTTTTTTATATTCATAAGTATCATCCTTTATTCTTTATGTAACCTAATTTATGCGAATGATAGGATAATTCTATTAATACTATCATACATATTTAAAAAGGGTTTATTACCAGTATAACAATTGTTTGAGATTTATCAAGTTATATAAAAAATAGTGATATTGTTGTCAAGATTAGAAGAAAGATGATATAATTATAGGCATATGATTAATAAGGAGAGTTTCTTTGTGCTTGATAAATTAAAAAGTAATAAAATGAAAAGACTTTTATTATATGTGGTTTTTGGTGTCTTAACTACAGCTGTTAATATTTTCTTGTTTTGGTTATTGGCAGATGTGCTTCATGTTCAATATCTTATTAGTAACTTACTTGCTATTGTCGTTTCCATACTGTTTGCTTATATAACTAATAAATGGTATGTTTTTAAATCAAAGACAGAAACTAGAAAAGAATTGATTCGGGAATTTATAACTTTTATTGGCGCTCGAACAGGCACCTTAATATTTGATATGGTAGGCATGTTTGTTTTAGTAAGTTTTCTTAATTTAGATTCATTGGTCAGTAAGATTTTTGTGAATATAGTTGTAGTTATTTTAAATTATGTTTTTAGTAGATTATTGGTCTTTAAAGGGGCTGAATAAAAAGAGCACTTTTTTAGAGTGCTTTTTTGTTATCAAAAATGAAGGAGTAGATTATGGATTTTAAATCATTTGTTAAAGACTCATTTAAAGGCGGGCATCTGTATACTTTTGTCGGTGGCGGTGGTAAATCCTCTTCTATTTGGGCTATTGGCAATTGCTTAAGAGAAATAGGCTATAAAGTTAGGATTTCGACAACTACTAAAGTAGATTTAAAAGAGTTTTCTAATTATGAAACTTGTTTTATAGAGAGTGAATCAGCAATGCAAAAAGCAATTTTAGATGTAAGAGAAGGCCTTCTTTTAGTCAAAGGGGTTTGGCAGGAAAAGGGCAAGTATTTTGGAGTGGAAAATAGTTTTTTTGATGCTGCTACTATTCCCCTTGATACAGTTGTTTTAGTTGAAGGTGATGGTGCTAAGAGAAAACCATTTAAAATACCTAAAAGTCATGAACCTGTTTTGCCAAAAAATTCTGCTACTTTATTTGTTGTTATTGGTGCATCGATAATTAATGAGGAAATTACTGGACAAAACTGTTATAATATAGATAGAGTTTTGGAACTCTTAGGAGATAGAGAAAAAATATTTAGTATAGATAATACACGCTATTTAATAGAAACAGGGTGGTTGTCTCGAGAGGCTTCAATTCCAACTGTCTTTCTTTTTAATCAGTGTGACCTTGAAGGAAAAGCTACTGCCGCTAGAGAAATTGTTGAAGCTCTATGGCTAAAGCATAATGTGGCTGGAGTTGCTTTTTCAGTTCAAGAAAAAGAGGTATTTTTTAAAACGGGTAGTCACATAATTGCTATTATTTTAGCTGCTGGAAAAAGCAGTCGAATGGGTACCGTCAAATGCCTTTTGGATTATAAGGGAAAGACTTTTCTAGAAAGGGCTATAGAACTATATGGTAATTATTGTCAGGATATAGTGATTCCTGTTGGTTATCACAGCCAACAGATCAAGGATAAGATTAAAGGATTTGGCTTTGAGTTTTTTGACAGCAAAATCTATGAAGAGGGTATGGGTGGCACTTTGAGAGAAGCCATACTAAACTTAAATTATTGTGATTTCTTTTTTGTAACACTTTGTGATTTGCCTTTAGTGCAGAAAGAAACACTGAGAAAACTTTTAAAAGTTGCTTCTGAAAATCAAAAAGCTGTGGTTCCGGTTTATCATGGAAAAAAAGGACATCCAGTTTTATTTCCCAGAAAAATGAGAGCAGATTTTGCTAAACTCAAGGGAGACTTAGGAGCAAAAAAAACATTAACAGCTAATAATACTATATTTGTTAATGTTGAGGATGAAGGTGTTATTACTGACATTGATACGCCAGAAGCTTATTATCAGCTTGGAGGAGAAAATGATTAAAGTATTAATAAAAGGTGCAGGTGATTTAGCTACAGGCGTTGCTATTGCACTTAATAATAGTGGTTTTAAGGTTTTGATGACTGATATTGAACAACCTACTGTAATTAGGAGAAGTGTTTCTTTTGCAACCGCTATTTATAATAAGACTGTATCAGTTGAAGGTGTTGAGGCTCAATTAGTAGATTCTAATAATTATGAGCAGATTATTTCTAATGGTAAAGTCGGTGTTATAATTGACCCTGAGGCAACTATAATAAAATCTTACAAGCCTGATGTAGTTGTAGATGCAATTTTAGCAAAAAAAAATATAGGAACCACAATCAATGACGCTCCAATTGTAATTGCTTTAGGACCGGGATTTGAGGCAGCTAAGGATTGTCATTTGGCTATCGAAACGAAAAGAGGTCATTATCTAGGCAAACTCATTTACCAGGGTTCAACCATTGCTAATACAGGCATTCCAGGTGAAATTGGAGGTCGAAAAGAAGAACGGGTCATTAAGGCACCGGTTGATGGAAGGATTACTTGGATTCGTAAGCTTGGGGATATTGTAGCAGAAGCCGAACCTGTATTAAAAGTAGATGATACTATTGTTAGAGCTGCTTTTACAGGCTGTTTACGAGGTTTGTTAATGGAAGGGTTGTCTGTTCATAAAGGCATGAAAATTGGTGATATTGATCCTCGAAGGGATCCAAATTACTGTACAACATTATCAGATAAATCTAGGGCATTAGGAAGAGCAGTCTTAGAAGGGGCTCTTAAACTGGGCAAAGATAATGGCTATTTCGGAGTGACAAAAAATGTATAAAACTGTAATAGAACAATTAATAAATGAAAATGAACCAATGGTATTGATTACCATATTAAAGGTTAAGGGTTCTGCGCCGAGACATGCTGGAAGTAAAATGCTATTGTCAGAAAAAGGCGTAATTAATGGTACTGTTGGTGGTGGACGTGGAGAAGCATTAGCTATTGAAAAAGCAATGTCTATTCTTAAATCAAAAATATTTAGTTGTTTAGAAGTTGAAATGCTTGGAGAAGATATTTATGATAAAGACATGATTTGTGGTGGCAGAAGTTATATGATGTTTCAATACATTGATGCTGACAAGACTGTTTATAAAAAAGCTTGTCTTGATTTAGAAAAGGGGAAACCGGCTTATTTAGTAACAGATTTAAAAACAGGTGAAACAGAAATAGTTGAAAATGAAAATAATGAAGTTTTTAAGGCTAGCGAATTAGCAAAAAAAAGTTTTCTAAATACAGACAAAACTAAATTTTATGATGTGGTTTTTCCTCTGGATAATTTATTGATTTTAGGGGGAGGCTATGTTGGACAGGCTGTTTATAAAGTGGCATCTTTTATGGACTTTAATATTACAGTTTATGATGATAGAGAAGCTTTTGCAAATCAAGAACGTTTTCCGAAAGCTGGAAGTGTTAAAGCAGGTAATTATGAGGAGCTACTGAAGAAGTATCCATTTAATGATGCTACTTATGTTGTCATTACAACTAGAGGCCATCTTTGTGATGTCAATTGTTTACGAAATACATTAAACAGGCCCCATGCTTATTTAGGGTGTATTGGAAGTCGACGAAAAATAGAAACAGTAAAAAATGGCCTTTTAGAAGAAGGTTTTTCAAAAGCAAAAATGGCAAGTATTTATGCGCCAATTGGTTTTGATATTGGGGCTGAAACACCTGAGGAAATTGCAATTGCAATTTTAGCACAGATAATAGGAGTTAAACATGGGAAAGAGAACAGATTATTATAGGAAGACCAAGAAGAAAAAGAAAAGGAAATCTTTTTTTAAGACAAAAATTTTACTAGGTCTTGGTATAGTTTTAGGTGTGAGCTTTTTCTTGTTAAAGCATAATGAACCTAAAATGGAGGCTCAAATCAACCAAGCTAATCTTATAGTTAATGAAATTGTTACAGCAGTGTCAGGTAAGGTCAAAGTAGATAATCAAAAGGATTTAATTGTAACACCTGCAGATGGGGAACCTAGAAAAGGACTAATATTGTATCCTGAAACTGAAGTAGCTTCAGAAGCTTATATTCCTTTGGCGACAAAATTAGCGGAAAAAGGATATCGAGTAGTAATTCCTAAGTTTCTATTTAATAATCCAACTATTGATGTTAATAAAGTAAATAGTATTATTTCAGAAAATGCTATTGTTGACTTATGGGCTGTTGGTGGTCATGGAGAAGGCGGTATCATTGCCTCAAAAGCGCTTTTAGGCAATGATAAAATAAAAGGGGCTTTTTTCTTAGCTTCTTACCCAGACGAGACAGTTAATCTTGTGGATTCAGGATTAAAGGCAACTGCAATTTATGGCAGTAAGGATAATACGTTTGCTAAAAGTAATTTAACAACAAGGAAATCCTCCTTACCTAAAAATACAGTCTATACGGTTATTGAAAATGGTAATCATAGTTATTTTGGTAATTATCAAAATGAAAATACGGGTATTACTGAAGAAGAACAGCAGATTCAAACAGTTGTTCAATTAGTAAATTTAATGGATGAGTTGAGAGAAAGCACTTAATGGTGCTTTCTCTTTAAAAGTGAAGAGAGGAAGAAAATGAGACAACCTTTTGATAGAACGGCCATGCTCTTAGGGACGGTAGCTATGGAAAAGTTAAATAAAGCTCATGTTATTGTATTTGGAGTTGGTGGTGTAGGATCGTTTACAGTAGAAGCTTTGGTTCGTTCCGGTATCGGTTCATTAACGTTAGCGGATAATGATACAATTGCTACAACTAATTTAAATAGACAACTCCATACTACAGTTGATACTATTGGTGAAAGTAAAGTTGAGGTGATGGCACAACGGGTTTTGTCAATTAATCCCGAGGTAGATGTTAGGGCTATTGAAAAGCTATATTTACCAGAAACTAGGGATTATTTCTTTAATGAAAGTAGTCATTATGACTATATTGTTGATGCAATAGATACCGTAACAGCTAAAATTGACTTAGCCGTTGCGAGCCAAGATAAGAAAATACCTTTAATTAGTGCAATGGGGGCTGGTAATAAATTGAATCCTACCCAATTTAGAGTAGGCGATATTTATGAAACCCATACAGATCCTCTAGCTAAAGTAATGCGTAGAGAATTAAAAAAAAGAGGGATTAAGTCTTTAAAAGTAGTTTATTCAATGGAGGCACCAGTGGTTCCTTTCTCAACGGATGAGATTACAGCGAAAAGAACAGTACCTGGGAGTGTTGCTTTTGTTCCTTCTGTAGAAGGCTTAATTATTGCAGGAGAAGTTATTAAAGACTTAATTAAATAGAGACCAATAAGGAGGATAATTTGATGACTGAATTCGATAGTATTTTTAAAAGACAATCTATTAGAAAATATGAAGATAGACCTGTTGAGGAGGATGTGCTTCAAACTATTAAAAAATATATTGAAACAATTGAGCCACTTATTCCAGGCATCGAAGTGAAAATGACCATAGTAGATAGGACGCTTTTCAATAAAATCGCCAAAGGCAAGTTTATTGTTTCAGCACCTCACTATATAGTAATTACTTCTGAGGAAAAGGAAGGTTCCTACCTTAATGCTGGCTATATGGGAGAGCAAGCTGTTCTGCATTTAACAAAGTTAGGCATTGGCAGTTGTTGGTTGGGAGGAGCAAGAGAGCAAAAAGACATTAACTACACTTTACCTTATACAATAGCAATTGCTTTTGGTTATGGCCGTGAATCCATTGAGCGAGAAAATTTAGAAGGCATTAATAGAAAAGAAATAAGCAGCTGGGCCAGTGGCGAAACTGCATCTTTCTATTCTTTATTATTAGAATGTGTTAGAATTGCGCCTTCAGCTATGAACAATCAGCCATGGATTTGTCAAGTTTCAAATGATAAAATTAGATGGTTTAAGAAGAAAAGTAATATTTTCAAGAAAATATTTTTAGAGAATCTTAATGATGTGGATATGGGAATTGCTTTCTGTCATTTTGTGATTGCAGCTGAAGCTGAAAATCGCTTAGTTACTTTTGAGAAAGAAGATTTAATCCATGGGATTGGGTATGTTTTAACTGCCTATATAAAAGATAATTTGATATAATGAAGTGAAGGATAGGCGGAATGTTTTGGATACATATATACTAGGCTTAGAATCAAGTTGCGATGAAACATCAGCAGCTGTTATAAAAAATGGAAAAGAAGTTTTATCCAATATAATTTCTTCTCAAATTGAAGTTCATAAGAAGTTTGGAGGGGTAGTTCCTGAGGTAGCTTCAAGAAAGCATTTGGAAAATATTTTAATTGTGGTTGATGAAGCCTTAGCAAAAGCAGGTATCAAGAAAGAACAATTAACTGGAATTGGTGTTACGAACAGACCTGGTTTAATAGGGGCTCTTTTAGTTGGCATTACAGGGGCTAAAGCCTTAAGCTATAGTTTAGGGATACCTTTAATACCAGTCCATCATTTAAGAGGCCATATTTATGCTAATACATTGGAGCGTTCATTAGATGATTTTCCTTATTTATGTTTAATTATTTCTGGGGGGCATACTTCCCTAGCAATTTGGCACAATCATGAATCAATTGAAGTGATTGGTCAAACACTAGATGATGCCGCTGGAGAAGTTTTTGATAAAGTGGCCAGAGCACTAGGTTTAGGATATCCAGGTGGTCCTGTTATTGAAATGCTTGCCTTAGAAGGCAATTCTGAGGCTATTTCATTTCCTGTAGCTCAGTTAGGCAAAGAAAGCTTTGATTTTAGTTTTAGTGGTCTAAAATCAAGTGTTTTAAATTACCTGAATCAGCAAGCAATGAAGGGTTTGAAGGTAAATAAGTCAGATGTGGCCGCCTCCTTTCAGAGGGCCGTTTTTAAGGCTCTAGAAGAGAAGATTTTTCTAGGAGTGATACAGTATGGTATAAAGACAGTTGTCTTAGCTGGTGGTGTTGTTGCAAATGAAACAATGATTGCCTATTTAGAGAGAAGGGGTCAAAAAGAAGGGGTTTCTTTTGTTTATCCCGGTTCTATTTTATGTACGGATAATGGTGCCATGATTGGAGCAGCAGCCTACTATTTAAATGAACTTGGGGTGCAGGCTGACTATACATTAAATGCCTTTCCAACGGCAATTATTGAATAAATATAAAAAGTTATCCACAGAATACACATAAAAAATAGTAATAGTCTGTGGATACTGTGGAAAAGTAGGGGGAACAATGCAGTGAAGGCTGATAAGAATGTAGATAAAGCTAAAAAAGAGAAAAGAAAAAAACGGTCGAAAAAATGGTTGCTGATACCAATTATTATAGTTGTTATTGTAGGACTTTTTCTTTTTAATGGGAATGAGATGAAAGCTGTAAATTTATTTAAAGAAATTGAATTGTTACGTGAAGAAAAAAAACCTTTTGTTATTATTCTAACAGATAGTAATTCACAAGTAGCCCACAATGAAGAGAAAAATATTGAAGGGATTCGTAAAGGAGCTCCTAAAGGATTAAGTGTATTTTTTGTGGATCGTGGTAAGGAAAAAATAAAAGAAGGGGATTATTTTATAGATACTTATAAGGTCGTTAGTTTACCTAGTGTTATTGTTTGTAATGCTCAGGGTGATTCCGTTGGTACTTTTATGGCGCATTTGGATGTTCAACAGATAATTGGTGTAATGAATGCATTACCTATAAAAAATAGTGAGGAATAAAAATGGATTTGTACACATTAACGAATATTGAAGAGGGACAGAAACTTCTAAAAGAAAGTTATGACAATATAAAAAGAAAAGTAGAGCTACGTAAAATAAATGAGGCTTTAGGTTTTGTGCTAGCTGAAGATATCTTTGCCAGAGAATCTCTGCCACAGTTTTCTCGCTCTACAGTTGATGGTTATGCTGTTCTGAGTGAAAATACTTATGGAGGAAGCAGTTCTTTGGGAATTCCATTAAAAATTGCAGGTGAAATTCCTATTGGGGTTGAATCAAAAGCAGTTTTAAAGAATCAGGAATGTTTTGAGGTGGTAACGGGAAGCATGCTTCCTGAAGGTTCTGACAGTGTCGTTATGGTGGAACATACTGAGAAACTCAGTGGTGATGAAATTTTAGTCTATCGAGGTTTACACGAATATGAAAACTTAATTTTAAAAGGAGAAGATGTAAGAGTAAATGAGCTTCTTTTTAAAAAAGGTCATAGGCTACGTTTTCAAGATATTGCTTTATTAGGAGCTTTAGGGATGGATTTTATTCAAGTGGAAAGTTCATTGAGAGTGGGCATTATTTCTACAGGAGATGAAATTGTTCCTGTTTCTAAAAAAAAGCTTAAAATTGGTGAAATTAGAGATATTAATGGACCTTTAATACTGAATAGATTAAGAGCAATTAGAGGTGTTGAAGCAGTTGATTTGGGCATCATAAAGGATAACAAAAATGCTTTAGAGCAAGGGGTAATAGAGAGTTTAAGGAAGACGGATGTACTTCTTATGAGCGGTGGCAGTTCTATTGGCGCTAAAGATTATGCTTTAGGTATTATTGAATCCTTAGGCCATTCACTTTTTCATGGTTTGCCTATGAGACCTGGCAAACCAACTATTGGTGGCATTATTGATGGTAAATTAGTCATGGGATTACCTGGACAGCCTTTATCCTGTTATTTTGTTTATGAAAAAATGTTAGCACCTCTTTTTATATGTGGAGAATATATTGTTAAGGCTTCTGTTAAAGGTACATTACAAAGAAATATTGCCTCTGTAAGCGGTCGTTTGGATTTTGCGCCAGTTAATTATGATAATGGAAAAGTCACACCTATTTTTGGCAAATCAGGTCTTTTAAGTCCTTTGGGAAAAGGCAATGGATATATTGAGATTCCATTTTTAAAAGAAGGTTTACTTGCTGATAGCGATGTTGACGTTTATTTATTTTAGGAGATAATATGGGAAAAAGAAATTTATATTTAAGTAATATACCAGTAGCAGAAGCTCTTGGTTATATGGTGGCTTATTTAGAAAAAGAAAAAATAGAGTTGGGGATAGAAACAGTACCTGTAGCTGATGCAGTAGGAAGAGTAACTGGTATTCCAATCTATGCTAAGAAATCTAATCCGCTTTTTCTCTCCTCAGCAATGGATGGCATTGCCACCATTCATACTTATTTAAAAGAGGCTAAAGAAACTAATCCCATTATATTGGAAACCAATCAATTTGAAGAAATTGATACAGGTGATAAAGTCAGGCCCCCTTTTAATTGCGTAGTGCCTGCTGAAGAGGTTACTTATTTAGAGAATGGGAAGGTTGAATTAATTAAGAGTGTTACGCCTTGGAGTCATGTAAGGCCTGTTGGTGAAGACATAGGTGATAATGAGTTAATTGTACCTATTTACCATACTTTAACCCCCTATGATACAGGCGTTGTTTTAAATGGAGGTTGGACTGAAATTGAAGTTTTAAAGAAGCCTCATATTGTTTTGATTCCAACAGGCGATGAAATGATTAGCCCTTATAAACTCTATAAAGAAGGAAAACTAATTGATTGCAACTCTACTGTATTTAAAGGTATTCTAGAGGAAATAGGTGGCAAAGTAACAACATTTCCTATAGTTGCAGATGATAAATTCTTGTTAAAAAAAGCTATTATGGATGCTGTGAATATAGGGGATATTGTAGTGATAAATGCTGGTTCATCAGCTGGTAGAGATGATTACACAGTACATATAATTCGGGAATTAGGAGAAGTATTCTGTCACGGCATTGCTATGTGTCCAGGAAAACCTACTGTACTGGGGGGTATTGCTAAAACGCCTGTATTAGGTATTCCAGGTTTCCCAGTATCTGCTGCTTTTTCTCTTGAAACTTTTGTAAAACCCCTTATAGCTCGTCTCTTAAAAAGACAATTGCCAGATGTGGAAATTCTCGAAGGTACATTGGCTACACAAGTGCCGTCTCAATTTGGTGCTTTAGAATTAGTTCGGGTTTTAGTTGGAAAAATTGAAGAGCAATATAAAGTGCTGCCTTTACCTAGAGGTTCAAGTAGTCTTTCATCTCTTTCAAAAGCAGATGGATTAATTAAGATTCCTCCTTTATCTCAAGGCTATGAAAAAGGAGAATCCGTTAAGGTAGAGCTTTTATCGAAGAGAAGTCAATTAGCAAAGCGCTTGGTTTTTCAAGGCAGTCATGATTTTACATTAGACGTATTAAAAAATACAGTGAAAATAATGAATCCTCAATATGAATTAATTACTACTAATGTAGGTAGCCTAACAGGAATATTAGCTGTTAAAAATAAAGAGGCTCATGGTGCAGGTATTCATTTATTAAATGAAGAAACCCATACCTATAATTTTTCATACATTGATAAATACTTAGGGAAAGAGGGGCACCTCATTCATATCGCAAAAAGACAACAAGGCCTTATTTTACCTAAGGGCAATCCTCAAAACATACATTCCTTAAAAGATGTTATTGATAAAGAAGGGGTTTATGTAAATCGACAATTAGGAGCAGGTACACGTGTTCTGTTAGATTACTTGCTTAAAAAAGAAGCTTTGGATAAAAAGCGTATTGAAGGCTATAATCAGATTGTTTACACTCACTTAGAAGTAGGCGCAAGAATAGCTAGTGGACAGGCTGATGTGGGTATGGGTATCTATAGTGCAGCAGCCTTATATGATTTGGATTTTATTCCTATTACAGAAGAATCCTATGATCTTTGTTGTCTAGATAGTTTCATGGAAAGCTATCTTTATGAATTATTTATTAAATGTCTTAAAGAATCTTCTTTTAGAGAGAAAATTGAACAATATGGAGGATATGATTTAAGAGAAAGTGGAAAGGTTTTAAGGTGATAATATGAACACCATTGATTACTTGCGAATTGCGGTAACAGACCGCTGTAACCTCCGTTGTGTCTATTGTATGCCAGAAGAAGGTGTTGATTTAAAATCCCATGATGAAATGCTATCAATTGAGGAAGTTGAGAAACTAGTAAAATCAGTTGCGCCTATGGGGATTAAGAAAATTAGACTGACTGGAGGGGAGCCTTTAGTTAGAAAAAATATTGAAATTTTAGTGAAAAAAATTGCTTCAGTGGAAGGTGTTGAACATATTACAATGACTACAAATGGCATTCTTCTTGGATCCATGGCTAAAGCCCTTAAGGTATCGGGTCTTAATAGAGTTAACATTAGTCTAGATACTTTAAAGGCTGATAAATTTAAAGCAATTACTCGTTGGGGAGACTTAAATGATGTTCTAGCTGGTATTGATGCCTCTTTAAAGTTTGGCTTAACGCCGGTTAAAATAAATGTAGTTGCGATGAAGGGCTTTAATGATGATGAGATTATAGATTTTGTTGAGTTGGCAATTAAAAAAAGGGTACAGGTTAGATTTATTGAGTTAATGCCCATTGGCGAAAGCGATGAAAAAGCTCGAATTGAGCATATTTCAATTGATGCAATTAAGGCAATTATTGAAGAAAAATATAAGCTGATTTCTACAGATGATATTGTTACAGATGGTCCGGCTTCTAATTATTTTATTGAGGGACATCCTGGCAGTAGTGTTGGTTTTATTGGTTCTCTTTCAAATCATTTTTGTGGTCGTTGTAATCGATTGAGAGTAACAGCTGATGGTAAAGTTAGGTTGTGTTTACATAAAGATGTAGAATTTGATGTTTTAGCTTTATTGAGAGAAGGAAAAAGTGAGGCAGAAATCAGGGCTTTTTTTGAATCTATTATTCCCTTAAAGCCTAAGGGACATTCTATGACAGAAGAAGGTTGGGGCAATCAAAAAAGAAAAATGTCTCAAATAGGAGGTTAGTAATGAAATTATCCCATTTAAATGAACAAGGGGATGCTCGAATGGTTTCAATTGATGAAAAGAAAGCTACTAAGCGAGTAGCACTTGCCAAAGGTAAAATTTATTTAAGTCCTGAGCTTCTAAATTTAATTACTAATCATAAAGTGCCTAAAGGTGATGTTTTAAGTGTTGGCAGAATTGCAGGAATTATGGCCGCTAAAGAGACTAGTCATTTAATTCCTATGTGTCATCCATTATTAATTGAAGGTAGTTCAGTAACATTTGAAATTATCAAAGACAAAGGCTATGTTGAAGCAACTTGTGAAGTGAAGGTATCAGGAAAAACGGGTGTGGAAATGGAAGCTTTAACAGGGGTTACAGTTGCCTTGTTAGTTATTTATGATATGTGTAAAGCAGTTGATAAGAATATGCTTATTGGCGATGTAAGACTGATTAAAAAAACTGGCGGAAAATCAGGGGTTTATGAAAGAGAGGAATAAAAATGCCTAAAGTAATTGGAGTATGTATTAGTGAGAAAAAGGGAGAGCAAAAAAAAGAGATTCCTTTTGGAGAATGTATTGTAGATTTTGGAATTAAAAATGATGCCCATGGCGGAAATTGGCATAGGCAAATTAGCCTTTTAGCTAAAGAAAGTGTTGATACAATGAGAGCCACTGGTATTGAATTAATCAATGGTGATTTTGCTGAAAATATTATTACTGAAGGTATTGTTTTAAAAGATTTACCTATTGGAACTAGGTTGAAAATTGGTGGAAATCTTATTCTTGAAGTTACTCAGATTGGTAAAGAATGTCATTCAGGCTGTGTTATTCAACAAAAAGCTGGAAAGTGCGTAATGCCAACAGAAGGTATTTTTGCAATTGTTGTTGAACCTGGTCTTGTAAAAAAGGGAGATAATATTGAGGTGATGTAATGTATACTATTGGTATTTTAACTTCTAGTGACACAGGATCAAAAGGTGAGCGTGAGGATGGTAGCGGTCCAGCTATTAAGGAAATGGTAGCAGATATTGGAATTGTTTCAGCTTATAAAATTGTACCTGATAATAGGAGAATTATAAGTGAAACTTTAATTCAATGGAGCGATGAAAAACATTTGAATTTAATATTAACTACTGGAGGTACTGGTTTTTCTAAAAGAGATATTACACCAGAGGCAACTTTAGATGTAGTCCAGCGTTTAGTGCCAGGTATTCCAGAAGCTATGCGTCAGGAAAGTCTGAATGTAACGCAAACGGCCATGTTGTCTCGAGCTACGGCAGGTATTAGAGGTGAAACATTAATTATTAATTTACCAGGCAGCCCAAAAGCCTGTAGAGAGTGTTTAGAGGTTATTTTAAAGCCCCTTAAACATGGTTTAGATATTCTAATGGGCAATTCAAGTAATTGTGCTAGATAGGGAAATTATTTTAAAAAGCTACTCATATGAGTAGCTTTTTTGATGCTTTTGCATAATATATAATTATTTTAGTGTCGAAAAAGCTGGTATTTTGTTATAATAAGGATAAAATATAGAAATTTTTATAATATGACTAAAGGATATACTAGAGAGTAGACACTTATTATATGGAGGCAAAGAATGGCGTATCAAGAAAAACCAGCTGAAAGAGATGTTGTAAACTGACTTATAGAAAGTGTTAAGGCGAAAGAACCAGAAGCTTTCTCTGCATTTTATAATCATTTTAAAAACTATGTGTTTTACTTGGCTTTAAAAATATCTAAGACTAAGGAAGATGCAGAGGACATAACTCAAGAAACTTTTCTTGAAGCTTATAAGAAAATAGGACGACTTAAAAGCTCGGAAGCAATTTATAGTTGGCTTAGCACTATTGTTGCAAGAAAAAGTTGGCGTTTATTAAAGAAAACACAAAGAAAAGTTAACGTTGAAAACCTGGATATGATTTTAAATGACTCGGATAAAGATTGGGTTGAGCAAAAAGAAATTCCAGAAGTTATTGTGGAAGATGCTGAAAAACGAAGAGCTGTAGTAGAAATGATTGATCAATTACCTGAAAAACAGAAGGTTGTTTTATATTTTTACTATTTTGCAGATAAATCTACAAAGGAAATTGCAGAGATTCAGGCTGTGCAAGAAGGCACTATTTATGCTACTATCTATCAAGGAAAAAGGAATTTAAAGAAATATATCGAGAATGCTTTTGGAGAAAGAGTGAATTTAGGAGTGATGGTTCCATTTATTCTGCTTTTTCAAAATGACCAAGATGATATGTTAATTGGTGGCGCACTATCTCTATCAGCAACAAGCGCTAGTATAATAGAAAAAGGTATGAAACAGAGTATATTACATGCATCTGGTATTGTAGCAGTGGGAGCGACAGTAATTACGATTTCTATCTTGATTTTTAATGGTTTAACAGCAAGTCCGGAAAATAAATTATCTGAAATATCTATATCTACGCCAGTAGCTACAGCGACGACATCTATGAAGGAACCTAAACTAGATTGAAGAAAATAAAGAAGCTTTTGAGGAAGTGCAAGTTTCTGCGGTAGTGGATTCTCCAGCTACCAACCAGTTGTTCACAATTGATGAGGGTAATGAGTTAATATCGACTAAAAATATTGATAATCCAATGGTCCTCCAAGAGCCAAATGATTCTATTTTTCTTCCAAGAACAGATGAAAACTCACATGGGTGTGTCTATCCTAACATGTGTTTAGAATGTATTTTCTCAAAAGAAGATGCACAACTCATTGAAGGGTTAAGTCAAGATAAGATTGCTAACCCATCAGCAGAATTTACAGAATTGTTAAGTCGCTATGAGTTTAACTTTAGAGGTGTGATAGCAGAGGAATATGCAAAAGGACAGTTATTTGAAATAAAGAAGGATTGGGTAAAAGTTAGAATTGGTGTTATGTGGTATGGTGATGAGCATGACGACTTATCTCATAGATGGAAATACAAATTAAAGTATGAATTAGTGCCTGAGAATGATAAAAGTGTTACAATTTTTGAATTCCTTGACTGGATGCGCCAATAATTACGGGTTTTCTTAAAAATCATAAATAGCATATTTAACTAGTCGATTTTCAACTAAATTTGAACGGCATGCTATTTGGGTTTTTAAATTAATAGGGAAGTTTGATTAGGTCATTAAATGGCAATTTGTTTTAGGGTAATTTGTCGGAGAAGAGTAAGGAAATTGTCTTTACTCTTCTTTTTTATTTTGCTTTTCTAAATAAGTTAAAGTAAATTGGACCTTTTTACAAACTGGAAGAATGTCAATAGAGTAGATAGAAAAAGTGAAATTAAGTTTTAATAGAAGTGAAAAAATAGTCTTCTTTGGAATTAGGAGAAAGAATGTTATTAGCAGAGTGGGGACGTATAGGGGGTTGTAGAAGCCCTCAATGTGTTCAAAGCAGGAAAGCTTAATTTGAGCAAAGGAAGAAAAAGACCTACGAAGAATTTCTTCTTTTTTCATATATTTAAAAAGGACTCAACGACAGCATTGTCCCAAGGATGAGAAAGCTTAGAAAAAGATTGAATGATACCAAAAGAATCAAGGAGCTTTCTAAAGATAAAAGAAGTATATTAGGAACCTCTGTCAGAATGAAAAATAAGAGAAGTAGAAGGTTTTTGAGAATAAAAGGCTTTGATAAAAGTATCCTTAACAAGAGAAGTATCAATTTTAAGAGAGAGCTTCCAAGCAATAATTTTACGAGAAAATAAATCCATAATAACACAGAGATAAGCAAAAGAGGCATTTAAATTAATATAGGTAATGTCACTAGCCCAGACTTGATTGGGCTGAGGAACATTAAAATTTTGATTTAGGTAGTTAGGGCAATCAAAATTGGGAATAGACCTCGGATGAATAAACCGAAGTTTGATAGTAGGCATTTTAGGAAGATTCATGTCAGTCATCAGGCGGCTCGCTCTACCAATACTGATGTTGATGCCATAGTCATAGGAAAGAAGAGCCTTAATCTTAGATGGGCCAATACGTCTCTTAGTAAGATGACAAATCTCCGAGAATAAGCTGACGGAGTTTTTAATTCTCAATAGTTCTAGGAGAAAGTTTTTCCGAAAAGTATTTGTAATAGGAGCTGCGGTTCACTTTAAGGACATGACAAAGAAAAGAGATAGCGTGCTGAAAACGAAGGGTATGAACAGCCATTAATCTTTGTCTGAGTGAGGCGTGAATATGGCAATTGCTTTTTTTAAAATGATATTTTCCTCCTAGAGTCGAGCATTACGCTTTTGAAGATCCTTAATCTGCTTAGCGGTTAGAATAGTATCATCATCAATTCTAACCTGAGAATAAAGTTTAATCCACTTGTGTAAAGCAGACATGGAGACACCATATTCTTTAGAAAGTTGGGATTGAGTTTTACCGTTTTGGTGTAAATTAACAATACTTTTTTTAAATTCTTCATCGTATTTCTTGTAATTATTCATAATTTTATCCTTTCTTATGTGTCTACTTATTTAAAACATGTTTCACTTTTTCCTGTCTACTTTTTTAGTATATGTCCAAAAAATACAAAAAAAAGAACTTAATTCATCTCTAGGTATTGATTTTAAAAATAGATTTTGTTATGATTTTAATAGTTAGCAAATGAGACTAGAGACTGCTAAAATATAAGGAGGGATTCACGTGAACTTTAAAGTAATTGGAAATCGTGTTGTAATCAAACAATTAGACGCAGAAGAAAAAACTGCAAGCGGTATAGTATTACCGGATTCTGCAAAAGAGAAACCATTCGAAGGTGAGGTTATTGCTGTAGGTCCAGGAAGAGTTTTAGAAAATGGAGATAGAGAAGACTTACAAGTAAAGGCTGGAGATAGAGTAATTTTCTCTAAATTCGGTGGTATTGAAGTAAAAGTAGATGGCGAAAATTATTTAGTGCTTCGTCAAGATGATATCTTAATTATATTAGAGAAGTAGGAGGAACAATAAATGGCTAAAGAATTAAAATTTGGCGCAGATGCTAGAGCTGCTTTAGAAGCAGGTGTTGATGCACTAGCTGATGCTGTTAAAGTAACATTAGGACCTAAAGGCAAAAATGTTGTTTTAGAAAAAAAATATGGTTCACCATTGATTACAAATGATGGTGTAACAATTGCAAAAGAAATTGATCTACCAGATCCATTTGAAAATATGGGAGCAAAATTAGTAAAAGAAGTCGCTACTAAAACTAACGATATTGCTGGTGATGGCACAACTACAGCTACTGTATTGGCTCAAGCAATTATTAAAGAAGGCTTGAAAAATGTAGCTGCTGGTGCAAATCCGATGATTGTTAAAAAAGGTATTGAAAGAGCTGTTGAAATCGGCGTTAGAGAAATTAGCAGAATTAGTAAAGTTGTTGATAGCCAAGATGCTATTGCCCAAGTTGCTTCAATTTCAGCTAACGATATTCAAATTGGTAGCCTTATTGCTGAAGCTATGAATAAAGTTGGTAAAGATGGAGTTATTACTGTTGAAGAAAACCAAGGGTTTATTACTGATTTAGCTGTTGTAGAAGGCATGCAATTTGATAGAGGCTACCTTTCACCTTATATGATTACTGATGCGGAGAAGATGGTAGCTGAGTTAGAAGACCCGTATATTTTAATTACAGATAAGAAGATTACAGTCATTCAAGATTTACTTCCAATTCTTGAAGAGATTGTGAAAACAGGTAAGCCGTTAGTATTAATAGCTGAAGATGTAGAGGCTGAAGCTTTATCTACATTGATTGTCAATAAAATTAGAGGAACATTTAACTGTGTGGCTGTTAAAGCGCCTGGCTTTGGAGACAGAAGAAAAGCCATATTAGAGGATATTGCTTTCTTAACAGGGGCACAAGTTATTTCCGAAGAGTTAGGCTTAAAACTAGACCAAACAGAGTTAGATCAGTTAGGTAGTGCAAAGCAAGTTATTATCAATAAAGAAACAACAACTATTGTTGATGGTAAAGGTGAACCGAAAGCAATCACCCATCGTGTTGACACTATTAGAAGAGAGTTAGATGAAGTTACGTCTGATTTCGATAGAGAAAAACTTGAAGAGCGTCTTGCAAAATTAGCTGGCGGTGTTGCTGTTATTAAAGTTGGTGCAGCAACTGAAACTGAAATGAAAGAGAAAAAGCTAAGAATTGAAGATGCATTAGCAGCAACTAAAGCAGCTGTTGAAGAAGGTATTGTACCTGGTGGTGGTGTTTGCTTAGCAGACATTATTAAATCTATTGAAGATGATACCTTAACTGGCGATGAAGCTACTGGCTTAGCTATTGTGAGAAAAGCATTAGAAGCACCTGTAAGATTAATTGCTGAGAATTCTGGAGCAGAAGGTTCTGTAATTATTGAAAAAGTAATGGAAGCTAAAAAAGGAACAGGTTATGATGTATTAACTGGTAAGTATGTTGATATGTTTGACAGTGGTATTGTTGACCCTGCTAAAGTAACGCGTTCTGCATTACAGAATGCTGGAAGTATTGCAGCATTATTACTTACAACTGAAACATTAATTGCTGATAGTCCAGATGACAAAGCTGATCCTATGGCTGCTATGGGCGGCATGGGTGGCATGGGTGGCATGCCAATGATGTAAGAATATTCTAATTAATTTAGAATAAAGGGATACTGTTTTTTACAGTATCCCTTTTTTATGAAAAAATATTTCAGAAATTTTAAAATATCTATTGATTATTGCAAGTATATAATTCATAATGAATTATAGTAGTATAGTTATTTACAGCGCTAAATATGAAAACTTTATAAATAGTCTTTTAAAA
This sequence comes from endosymbiont 'TC1' of Trimyema compressum, assembly GCF_001584725.1. Taxonomy (NCBI): domain Bacteria; kingdom Bacillati; phylum Bacillota; species endosymbiont 'TC1' of Trimyema compressum. The sequence continues at coordinate 309,406 of NZ_CP014606.1, forward strand.
ATTGAATAACTACGTTAATATACTGGAAGAGAACAGTTTAAGATTATATTATATATTGGCTAGTATCATATGAGAATTGAAGCCACATTTATATTCAGTACTAATTGACAATGATATTTTAAATGTAATGCCATAAATATTATGCACAATACAGTGGAAGTATTCTAGTACAAATGGTATAATAGTGATGACACTAAAAAAATTACATTATCCAAAGTTTAATACACGTATGGCTGAAAAACTTTGTGTAGGCTAATTTTTATTTAAAGAAAAAGGTGAAAAAATGGGAAAAAACTGCTCGGGGAAAATCGATTTTGTTAAAGCTTTAGAAGAAAAAGATATAAAACCAACACTTCAAAGGGTTAAGATTTTTCAGTATTTAGTAAAAATAAATCATAAACATCCTACTGTGGATACCATTTATCAAGGATTATATAAAAAGATACCAACCTTATCAAAAGCAACCGTTTATAATTCCTTAGACTTATTTGAAGCAAGTGGACTTATTAGAAGAATACACATCGGTAGTAATGATATTCGCTATGACGCTTGGACAGATAGACATAGTCATTTTAAATGTATTAAATGCAATGAGGTTTATGATTTTGCAATAGAAACTTTGGAAAGTGAAGAAGAAAAGTTATCTAAACATAAAATTTTGGATAAAGTTGTTTTTTATATAGGTATTTGTGAAAAATGCTTAGAAAAAGATAATTCAGAAAATAAAGAAATTAGCTAAGATATGGATTTAAATACCCTGCAGTATTTTTAGAATACCTCAGGGTATTTTTTTGAAAAATTTTAGGCTTTTAAATAGTTCCGCCATCATTAAGAATATGCTATACTTAAGTGTAGATTTAATATGTCTGCTGGAAGGAGAAATCAATTGATGAAAGTATATGATAATGACATTGCAGAAATTCTTTTTAACAGAGATGAAATCAAAGAAAGAATAAATGAATTGGGTGTTCAGATTACTGCTGACTATAATGGTGAAGAAGTATTTGTTGTTTCAATTTTAAGAGGCTCAATGCTTTTTGTAGCTGACTTAGTAAGAAAAATGGATTTACCTGTTATTATGGATACCATGGCAGTTTCAAGTTATTATGATGGCACCGAGACGAGTGGTAAAGTAAAAATCAATAAAGATTTAGAAAGCAGTATTACTGGGAAAAATGTACTGATTGTTGAAGATATTGTAGATACAGGAATTACACTGAAGTTTCTTTTGGAAATGCTTAAAGTTAGAGGGGCAAAGTCTATAAAAATATGCAGTTTTTTAAGTAAGCCAAGCAGAAGGAAAACAGCAGTAGACATTGATTATATAGGTTTTGATATTGAAGATTATTTTGTAGTAGGGTATGGTTTAGACTATAATCAAAAATACAGAAATTATCCTCATTTAGGTCGTTTAAAAGAAGAAAATATTAAGGGGTTAGGAAATGTCAAAAGAAGTAGTAATTGTTTTAGATTTTGGTGGTCAATATAATCAATTGATTGCAAGACGAGTGAGAGAGGCAGGAGTCTATTGTGAAATGCTCTCCTATTCTACTCCATTAGAAGTTTTAAAAGAAAAAAATATTAAAGGCATTATTTTATCTGGAGGTCCTAATAGTGTTTATACTGAGGATGCCCCAAGAATTAATGAAAAATTATTTGAATTAGGAATTCCGGTTTTGGGAATTTGTTATGGGATGCAATTAATGGCTCATATGTTAGGTGGAGAAGTAAAAACATCAACCTTAAAGGAATATGGCAAGCGCAAGGTTATTCTAAGTAATGAATCGCCATTAACGGATTCTGTTAAAAAAGAAAGTAATTGTTGGATGAGTCATACTGATCAAATTCATGCTTTGCCTGAAAACTTTACTGAACTTGGTAAAACTGAGACTACTCCCTATGCTATTATTGGTAATTTAGATAAAGGATTTTATGGTATCCAATTTCACCCTGAAGTGAAACATACGGAGTTTGGACAAGTTTTTTTAGAGAATTTTCTTTTTAATGTTTGTCATTGCTCTAAAAATTGGACAATGGATTCTTTTATTAAAGAAGAAATTGTGAGAGTTAGAAAAGAAGTTGGCAATAAGAAAGTCCTTTGTGCCTTAAGTGGAGGGGTAGACTCTGCTGTTGCAGCTATTTTAATTCATGCCGCAATTGGGGATCAATTAACCTGTATGTTTGTAGACCATGGGCTTCTTCGTAAAGGGGAACGAGAGTCTGTTGAAAAAACATTTAAAAATCAATATGGTTTGAAATTAATAACGATTGATGCAGCTGAGAGATTTATTTCTAAACTAATAGGTGTAGGGGACCCAGAGGAAAAAAGAAAAATTATTGGTGGAGAGTTCATTAGAGTATTTGAAGAGGAATCACAAAAAAATGGTGACTTTGATTATTTAGTACAAGGGACTCTTTATTCTGATGTTATTGAAAGTGGTACAGACACAGCTGAAACCATAAAAAGCCATCACAATGTTGGCGGCTTACCAGAGCACATGAAGTTTTCATTAATAGAACCTTTAAAATGGCTATTTAAAGATGAAGTTCGCAAGGTTGGAACAACCCTTGGCATGCCAGATGAAATTGTCCAGAGACAACCTTTTCCTGGCCCAGGCCTTGGTATCCGTGTCTTAGAAGAGGTAACTCCAGAAAAATTATCTATTCTTCGTGAAGCAGATGCTATTGTGAGGGAAGAAGTTGATGCAATTAATACGAATCGTGAAGTATGGCAGTATTTTGCAGTACTTCCTAATATTCGCAGTGTTGGTGTAATGGGCGATATGAGAACCTATGCTTATACTGTTGTTGTTAGAGCTGTAGGCAGTGCTGATGGTATGACAGCAGATTGGTCTCGATTACCTTATGGGACATTAGAAAAAATATCCTTAAGAATCGTTAATGAAGTTCCTCATGTTAACAGGGTTGCTTATGATATTACAAGTAAGCCACCTGGGACTATTGAATGGGAATAAATATAAAAATCCTAGAATCCTTTTATAGAGGGACTCTAGGATTTTTTATTTCTTAATTGCACTTAAATTGGGACCTAATTCATATTTTCCGTTTAGAATTAAGCCTTTAATGAACTACACATTTAAAATAAGGCTTTTTCCAAGATGAAAAGCGTTTTCACAATCTTTAGGAAATTGTATTGCTTTTACTGTTTCTTTATGTTTCTGGTTAAATTTTGAAGCATTATATTTTTGATAATTATCAAATTGTTAATTATCAAGGGACACCATATAATTAGTATATCCATTAAATAGCTTCAAATAATACATATGCATTTTGAAATTGTAATCATATTTTACTAAGTCAAATCTTTCTTTATCTATACCCATAGTGTAAATAAAACCAATTGATATTTTCTTTTGGAAGGTTGTAGTTTTATCTTTTTCATAAGATAAGTTACTGAAAATAAGTCTCTCTAAAAAGCTCTTGTTAAACTTGTTATATCACCAATATATATTGGCGAACCAATAATAAGAGCATCGCTATTTATAATTTTTTCTAAAGTAATGGTTAAGTTGTCTACCATCGAACACTTTCCAATATATCTATTATTTTTATGTTTACATGCAAAACAACTGCTACATCCTTTATAGTTTAAACCACATAAATTAATAAATTCTGTTACAGCGCCTTCTGATTTCACTCCCTCTAAAGCGTTATATAATAATTGATTAGTATTACCCTTTTTTTGAGGGCTACCATTTTGTGCCCTAAAAGGAGAAAGTAAATGAATAATTTATATGATGGTACATGCGGTGTTGTTAATATGCTTAATAGTATTAGTGGCAAATGGAAATTACCAGTGTTACGGAGATTATCTTTTCGAATAGCTAGATATAATGAGTTGAAAAGACAAGTAAAAGGAATTACTAATATCATGTTAACAAGGACGTTACACGATTTAGAATGTAATGGTTTAGTAATCAGAAAGCAATATAATGAAGTTCCGCCAAAAGTTGAATATCAACTAACTAAACATGGAAAGAGACTTATTCCGGCATTAGAAATACTAAAAGAATGGGCTGAAAGCAGATTGGAATAAATAAAAGTCAATAAAGAAAGCAGTATAAAACAATGATTAGACATTAGATTACAAAGTTAAGAACAGAAGAAAATCAATATCCTAAGAGCTGGATGCAGTTAAATTTAGGATTTATTATTTGCTTTAATTTAAATGAAAGCAAAGAGCTCTAGATTTAAAGAAGTGCTTTTGTTTTAACAATAGGAAAATGGCATTAATTTAAAAGAATGGTGCAATTAATGCACCCCTAGGAAATCAGCTTCTATATTTAGAGCCATTACAGTCAGGACATGGTGGCAATGTATCAGAGTTATCGTCTAGTTTAACCGCCTGACCAAAGTTTAAACAATAGTAAGTACCTTTACTTAGCTTTTCGCCAGTACTAAAAGTAAGCATATAACTACCTTTTTACCTAGATTTTCTGATTTGGTTGTGATTAAGTACACTGTAACAGCAATAGAAGCATAAATATAAGCCATATTTTTATATCCATATATAATCACCTCTTTTTTAGGGGGGATTATATCACATATTTAATTAATAATATGATTAATATATTGAGTTATAAGTATAATAATTAAAATATACACAGAATTAATAGACGAGGCATTAGAACAATTATTAAACGGGCAAGGGCAAAATCCTCCAGACGATATAATATAGAGGCACATATAGAGATTTTGAAGCACTGAAACTCTATTGGGAGAAAAAGGAGAGATGAAATTAGGGTGATTAATTTTTTACAAAATCATCAAACGCCTAGAACAAGCCATTTTATTCATAGATTAGCTAGGCTTGACCTTAAAAAAATAATTTAATGAGTTAGAACATTTGAAAAAAGAGAGATTATTAGAGTTTTATTTAGCTAAATAGTCGAGTAACTGTGTTAATAATTAAATATAATTACCAGTTATAGGTTATAATAAAGAATAAGAACAAGTGAAATCAAGCGAAGGTATACATATTTCCTTTATAATAAATGTAGAGTGGTTGAAATGAGGTGAGTAGTGAATGTATGAGTGGCAAAAGCAAATACAGATGATTATTGACGAAATTGATAAATCTATTAAAAACTATAATGATGAGGCATTAACATTAAGTTTTCTTTCTAGTAGATTAGGGTATTCTGAACTTTATACAACAAGAAAATTTAAAGAAATATCAGGAATGCAATTTAGGGATTATCTTTGTAATCGAAAATTAGCGTTTGCTTTAAAAGAGGTGAGAGACAGTAATAAGAGTTTTCTAGAAATTGCATTAAATTATGGTTTTTCATCCCGCGAAGCTTTTACTAGGTCTTTCAAGAAAGCTTATGGTATCAAGGGAATATAGGAAAAATCCGAGACCAGTGTTGCTGCGTACAAAAATAACCTCTTTCGATCCCTACTTTCTAGGGTTAAGAGAAATTGGTATAGTTAAATCAGCAGATGAGATTAAAATTTATTTTGTGACTATTCAAGCTCATAAATTTTTACATATTAAAAATTATGAAAGCAATGGATATTGGGATTTTTAGCAAAAGCAAAGTCTAATACCAGGTCAGGATTGTGAAACAATTTGTGGTTTACTAGATAGTATTAAGGGTAAATTAGATGATTATAATAGAAATGAAACTAATAGTAGTAGTGGTCAAATTATGGCCTATATGAATGATCCAAATGTTAGATTTTGTGATTGAGGTATTCCAAGAATAGAATGTTATGGTGTACGCCTTTCTTTTGATTATGAAGGGAAAGTGCCAACATAAATGGATATGATTTATGTTCCTGAAGGAGAGTATTTAGTTTTTGAACATGGCTCCTTTAATTATGAACAGGAGAATCATAGTATAGAGGATAAAATTGAAAAGGTTATGGCATTTTTTGATTTTACGGATTCTGGATATTGTTATGACACTACCCTGGGCGGAATAATCTATTTTTATCATGACCCAGAACGGTTTTGGAAGTATGTTAGACCTGTGAGAATGTTAAAAAGTTAGGGATAAGACTATTAGCTCTATTTACTGTTTCTAACAACTGCGCAAGGACAGGTCATGAACTAGGGTAATTGATAGTATAGAAAACCACTAAAGTAATTAAAATAAAATTGTATTATAATAATTTTTTAGATGATAATAATTTATTTTACAATAACGCATTTAATCGACATAGTGCTCATGCTATAATAATTTCAAGGAATGATGAAAATCTATATTCTTGACACTGATAAAGATTAGGAGCTTTAAATTGTTTAGTAATTTTGTTTTTAAACAGCTAACCAATCTTAAGAAGAAACAACTTCTAGGTTTATAGACTAATAATTTAAATAAAGGAGAAAAAATGAAGAAATTTATAGGATTATTATCAAATAGATTGGTAATTACATTACCTTTAATTATACTGCAAGTTATTTTAGTATTATTTATTTTTAGAAGGTACTTTAGCAGTAGGTGACTATTTATTCTTTATGATTATGGGTATGGTATTTTTATCCAGTCTTCTGAATCTTATGAATTTTGCTCAAATGTTTAATCAGATTATTAGCGGTACTAAAAGAATTCAAAAAATCATGGCATTGCCTGAAACAAAAGAAGGTAATATTAATGCATTAAAGACAGAAAATCTAATGGATTTAGTTTCATTTGTTTTTCAGGAAACATTTGTGCTTAATGATAGTATTTATGAAAATATAGCTATTGGAAACTGTCAAGCAACTAGCTCTCAGGTAGAAGCTGCTGCCCAAGCAGCTCAGATTCATGATTTTATAGCATCATTACCTAATGGTTACAATACAAAATTAGGTGAAGATGGTGCGAAAATGAGTGGTGGTGGAATGCAGCGTATTTCAATTGCAAGAGCATTAATAAAAAATGCACCAATTATCGTATTTGATGAAGCTACAAGCTATACGGATATTGAAAATGAACATAAGATTCAGCTTGCATTACAGAATCTTCTGAAAGACAAAACCACTATTATGATTGCACATAGATTACATACGATTGTAAACGCTAATCAAATCTGTGTTTTTGATAAGGGCGAAATAGTTGAAAGAGGAAGTCACACTGAATTAGTAGATAGGAATGGATTATATACTAAAATGTGGCAAACTTATATTCAGTGCGAGGAACAAGAGGAGGCGAGAGCATGACTGGATTAATAAAAAATATTAGAAAAATAGCAGGGATAGGTTCTCGCAGATTAATTTTACCTATACTATTATCCTGTGTAGATGCAATCTTTAACATGTCTATGTTTGGAATTATGATTGCCTCTATTATTAATCTTGTTGAGGGTACTTTTTCAAAAGATTTATTGATAATGTATTCTTTAATACTATTAGGTTTATTTATAATAAGAGCCATAGTGTCTTCTATTAACTATACTCAGACTCAATATAGAGGGGCAGATATTACTGCAGATTTAAGAATTTCCCTGGGGAATCATATTCGAAGCTTAAATTTAGGTTATTTTAATAAAAATAGTATTGGTAGGTTAAATTCAACATTGACAACAGATATTGCTGATTTTGAAAATGTACTTACTCATTCATTATCCAACTTTTTTAAAGTTATATTTTTTAGTTTATTAGCTATTTGTTTTGCCTTTTCAATTAATGCAACCTATGCTCTAGTAATTGTAGTGGTAATTTTGTTGTCCACTACCTTTAATGGGCATTGGAGGCAGAATGGCTAAGAAAAGAGGAGGCATAATATAGGTAAGTATTCATGGTGTAATATCAAGAATAGTGGAGTATATTAATGGGATTAAAACATTTAAATTATATAATTTAACAGGTGTGAAATTTAAAATACTAAGCGATAGTTTCATTAATTTAAAAAAGGAGTCAATTCGTTTAGAACTTTCCATAGCTCCATTTTCTATATTGTTTTCTATAGCTACATCCCTGATAATTCCAATTGCTTTAACTGTGGGAACTGTAATGATTCAAAATAGTGACTTAAGTCCTCAAGCTTTTTAGCTATTATTATGATTGGTGTTGCAATTTCAAATATGATGACTACTTTAGGGAGTTTTTACCCTGAAATAAATTATCTAAATAAAGCAGCAGATAACATAATTGAAGTCCAAGATGAAACCCCTTTGAAATTTAAAACAGAAATTCCTAATCTTACTAATGGAGATATCCATTTTGATAACGTTCATTTTAGCTATAATGATGAGGTAGAAGTGCTTCATAATATAAATTTTGAAGCGAAGCCAAAAACTACAACTGCATTGATTGGATCCATCTGGTAGTGGAAAAACAACTATAATTAGTTTGATTTCCCGTTTTTGGGATGTGTTACAAAAGGCTCCATTACAATTGATGGTCAGAATATAAAAGATATTTCTCCAGATGGACTAACCATTCAAATGTCAGTTGTTTTTCAAGATGTATATTTATTAAATAACAGTATTGGAGAAAATATCAAAGTAGGAAAACCGAATGCTACAATGGAAGAAGTTATTTCAGCTGCTAAATCTGCTCAATGTCATGATTTTATAATGGCGCTCCCAGATGGGTATGATGCCTTAGTTGGTGAAAGTGGCAGTACATTATCCGGTGGAGAAAAGCAGCGTATTTCAATTGCAAGAGCATTAATAAAAAATGCACCAATTGTTTTGTTAGATGAGACCACCTCTAGTTTAGATGCTGATAATGAATTGGAAATAAATAAAGCCTTAGATATTTCAATGAAAGATAAAACTGTAATTGTAATTGCCCCATAGACTTAACACAATTAAAGGCGCTGATAACATACTTGTACTTGATAAAGGGAGGGATTAAGGAAGAGGGCAACCATAATGAATTAATTAAGAAAGTGGGCTGATATGCTAAAATGATTGAAGAACAGGAAAAGGCACGTCAATGGAGTGTATAATTATATTGTTTAAATTAACTAAAGATTAATTTAATAGTAAAGATATTTGTTGTATATAAAAGGTGTAGTATTTATTTACTACGCCTTTTATAGTTTTTTCTTTTACAGAAGAATAAAAGGTAAGCTACATATTAATCTGGATACTTTTATATTATAATGAGTGTAAATTAGTATTAAGGGAGAAATAAAATGGCACAAGTAAGTAAAAATTTATTTATGGAATACCAAAAGCTGAATTGCATTTGCATTTAGAAGGAACTTTGGAGCCAGAGTTAAAATTAGCTTTGGCAAATAAGAATAAAATTAATATTGGTCAAACCACTATTGAGGAAGTAAAAAAGAGCTATCAATTTGATTCATTAACCTCTTTTTTGCAAGTTTATTATCCAGCTATGAATGTTTTACAGGATGAAAGTGATTTTTATGAGTTAGGATTAGCTTATCTAAAAAAAGCAAAAGAAAATAATGTAAGATATACTGAAATGTTTTTTGATCCTCAAGCTCATACTTCCAGAGGCGTTGCTTTTGAAACGGTTATTAATGGCTATTACAAGGCTTGCCAAAGAAGCATTAAGCCTTTTGGTGTAGAGGGCTTAATTATGTGTTTCTTAAGGGATATGAGTGCTGAATCGGCAATGGAGAAACCTATGAAGCAATGTTTACCCTTACAGAGATAAAATCATTGGAATTGGCTTAGATTTTGATGAAAGGGAAAATCCTCCATTGAAGTTTGAAGCAGTGTTTAAGAGAGCAAAAGAAGATGGATTTCATATTAAAATGCATTGTGATATTGATCAGGTAGGATCAATTGAGAATATTCGTGATGCACTTATGGCAATAGGGGTTGAGCGATTAGATCATGGCACCAATATTGTTGAAGATGAAAGCTTAGTTGATTATGTGATTAAAAATAAAATAGGATTTACATGTTGCCCAGTTTCTAATAGTTTTGTTACAGAAAAAATGAAGGGCGATGAAATAGTATATTTACTGCATAAGGGAGCTAAAGTTACTATTAATTCAGATGATCCAGCATATTTTCAAAGCTATGTATCCGATGACATGTATGCGTTAGCATCACAGTATACTCTAACTGAAGAAGACATTATTCAATTGGCTAAAAATTCTTTTGAAATTGCTTGGATATCCGAAGAGCAAAAGCAAAAATATCTAAAATAAATTGATGTATACGTAGAAAACTTAAAATAAAAACTATAGAAAATAAAAAGCTATGATGAATATTATTTTATCATAGCTTTTTACTGTAGTTTTTAAATTAAATCAGCATCTTTTAACATTTCTAAAATCAGAGTTCCCTTGATTTTTTCTAATCCGCGTTTTTCCATTTTTTTGACTATCCAAGGTACTTTAATATCCTTTAATTTTTTACCATCCAATAAGCGTGCAGATGATTTCAGGAGGACTCTTATATCGAAAGCAGAAGCAAATACTTCAGGTACGCCACGGTCTACATTAAGGAGTGTGTAAACTGCTTCCATAGCGGTACGAACAGAGTATTCAATTGTAAATACAGTATCTCTTTCAGTTTCACTAAAGTTACCAATAAAGGCTAGGTTTTTAGAGCCTTCAGGAATAACTAGTGGACGATCGCCATCTTTTCTCGCCATAAAATAGGATGTTACATAAGGCATATAGCAAGGCACTGTGTTACAGGAGTTTGTCGCTAAATCATCAATTAGAGCTTCAGGCACTCCCATATGATAGAGCCATTCTTGAGCTATTTCAATACCGGTACAAGCAGTAATGCTTTTCTTAATATAGTTACCTGGCTTGTTAGATAACAAACCATATATCCAAACAGTAAGTTCATTTTTTGGTTGTGCTTTAAAGTGTGGTTGGCGATTTAAGGTATAGCTTAACATCCAATTGGAATCTCTTACTGTTACAATACCACCGGTAACAACATTGCCAGCATATGGATCACGTTTACTTATTTTTTCAATATATGGGGCTACTTTATCATCAAGTGTTGTTAATGTTGCTGATACAAACCAACTTTCTTCTGGCAGATTATCACAGAATTTCTCTGGATGACCTAGAGCATCATCTTGTTTAGCTAGGTTCTTCCATAATTGCCAGCTACCGCCTAAGTCCTTAGATACAGGGGCTGAGTGGTTATTATCTCCAAAGGTTGTACTTTCAGTAATGCTACCATTGGTTACAAAAACAAGGTCATTTTCACTTAAATCTAATACTTTTTCTTTCCCCTTTACTTCTAAGAGCATTTGTTTTGCCAGTAAATTATTTCCATTTCTTTCAACTATAACATTTTTAACTGCAGTATCATATTGGATTGTAACACCAAATGATTCAAGGTATTTTACAAGAGGCAATACTAAAGATTCATATTGATTGTACTTTGTAAACTTTAAAGCAGATAAATCTGGCAATCCATTAACATGATGAATAAAGCGCATAATATAGCGACGCATTTCGATAGCAGAATGCCACTTCTCAAAAGCAAACATAGTTGACCAATAAGTCCAAAAATTTGATTTGAAAAATTCACTTGAAAATACATCGGTAATTTTATTGTCCTGTAATTCTGATTCTGCTGTTAAAAAGAGTTTAACCATTTCCTGGGCTGAGTCATCAGATAGTGTAAATTGTCCATCAGTTGGGATTCGTTGTCCCCGATGTTCTATTACGCGGCATTTTGAGTAGTTAGGGTCTTTTTTATTAAGCCAATAAAATTCATCTAAAACAGATGCATTTTCTAATTCTAGAGAAGGTACTGAACGGAATAAATCCCAGAGACATTCAAAATGATTTTCCATTTCTCTTCCACCGCGAATAATAAATCCTCTTGTAGGATTTAAAATACCGTCTAAACTTCCTCCAGCTATTGAAAGTTCTTCAAAAATATGAATATTTTTTCCTTCCATTTGCCCATCACGTACTAGAAAGGCTGCTGCTGATAAAGAGGCTAAACCCGAACCAACTAAATAAGCTTTTTTATTATCAACATTATCCGGTTTTTTAGGACGTGCAAAAGCTTCATAGTTTCCATTACTTCTATACACAATAAACACCTGCTTTCACCATAATTTAATATACTTCTGCCTACATTATATACCTATAAATTTAATTAAGCAAGTAATAATATTACTTTTGCCGTAATATCATATTGCCTTAATGTAAATGATTTTTACTGACATTTATTTTTGCTTGTTAGTTTTTAAGATTCTCTTTATTTGATCTACATTTAATATAGGTAGTGAATCTTTTGCATTACATTCTATTGCATACCTAAGTTCTATCAGAATGCCAATTACTTTCTTACCATCTACACCATATTTATATTCAAAGTATTGAGGAATAATAACAGCGTTAGTATAGTTAGGAAACCTTATTTGCCTAAGTATTATTATGTGGTCAGGTAGAAAATCTTCTGGCAGTCTTATCATTTGTTTTTTTATCAAATTTTAATAGGGGAACAATTCAGGCGTTTATCCTAGGCGAGTAAATCTCTATCATGAGAAATATAGGGTTGTACAGGGCAATTTTTTATACCAACCATGTTTCTTCATTATTGTCATTCCTTTTATTAATAATGCATATTATATATAGTATATGACAAGGTTATTATTCAACTATAAAATAATGCTTCTGAAATAATTATATTATAAGCCTACTAGAGGAAAAAGCAAAATTGAGCAAAAAAAATGTAAAGCTGAATAATTTTTCTCATTCATTATCATGGTGAATTACTAGTCATCAGAATTTTTTAATTTCTATGATGAATAAATTTTCTATATCGACTATTATTGATATCTAGGTTAGAAATTGGTATTCTTATATGAGTAGATATAAGATGAGGAGAAAAATAATGAAACAAGATACTATTGTAATATTAGACTTAGGAAATTGTGAAAATACTATTTTAGCAAGAGCCATTAGAGAACTAGGGGTTTATAGTGAGATTTATCCTCACGATACTACCATAGAGGCTTTAAATGCAATAGGAAATGTAAAAGGCGTTATCATTAATGGTGGTCCTAATAATATTGTAGATGACCAACCTATTAGTGTTAACTCAGAGTTACTTGAAACAAATTATCCTATACTTGCAGTAGACTATGAATCAGCTACTGGTCTTAAAACCTTTAGTCAATGGCCAGAAGACGTTGAAGTTATGAAAGATGTACTAAAATCATTTATCTTTGATGACTGCCAAGTAATTGCAAATTGGAATATGAAAAATTTTGTAGCAGATCAAGTAGAGCTTATCCTTCGTCAGGTAGGAGACCGTAAAGTGCTTTTAGCTTTGTCTGGAGGTGTTGATAGCTCAAGTAGTTGCAGCATTATTAATAAAAGCTATTGGTAAACAATTAGTCTGTGTTCATGTTAATCATGGTCTTATGCGTAAAGGTGAATCGGAAAGTGTTGTAGAAGTATTTGGTAAAGCGTTAGATACAAATCTTATATATGCAAATGTTAGTGAGCGCTTTTTAAGTAAACTAAAAGGTGTAGAAGATCCAGAAGAAAAAAGAAAAATTATTGGTGAAGAATTTTTTGTGTTTTTGAAGAAGAAGCTATAAAACTAAAAGGAATTGATTTTTTAGCTCAAGGCACTATCTATCCAGACATTATTGAAAGTGGCACTAAAACAATGAAGGTAATTAAATCCCATCACAATGTTGGCGGCTTACCAGAAGATTTAGAATTTTCGCTTGTAGAGCCATTATCTTAACTATTTAAGGATGAGGTAAGAGCTTGTGGTATAGAATTTGGGGCTTCCTCATGATATGGTTTATCGTCAGCCGTTTCCTGGGCCTGGTCTAGGGATTCGTTGCCTTGGCGAAATAACTAAAGAACGTCTTGAGGCTGTAGGCTTGGAAGAATGTCAATAGAGTAGATAGAAAAAGTGAAATTAAGTTTTAATAGAAGTGAAAAAATAGTCTTCTTTGGAATTAGGAGAAAGAATGTTATTAGCAGAGTGGGGACGTATAGGGGGTTGTAGAAGCCCTCAATGTGTTCAAAGCAGGAAAGCTTAATTTGAGCAAAGGAAGAAAAAGACCTACGAAGAATTTCTTCTTTTTTCATATATTTAAAAAGGACTCAACGACAGCATTGTCCCAAGGATGAGAAAGCTTAGAAAAAGATTGAATGATACCAAAAGAATCAAGGAGCTTTCTAAAGATAAAAGAAGTATATTAGGAACCTCTGTCAGAATGAAAAATAAGAGAAGTAGAAGGTTTTTGAGAATAAAAGGCTTTGATAAAAGTATCCTTAACAAGAGAAGTATCAATTTTAAGAGAGAGCTTCCAAGCAATAATTTTACGAGAAAATAAATCCATAATAACACAGAGATAAGCAAAAGAGGCATTTAAATTAATATAGGTAATGTCACTAGCCCAGACTTGATTGGGCTGAGGAACATTAAAATTTTGATTTAGGTAGTTAGGGCAATCAAAATTGGGAATAGACCTCGGATGAATAAACCGAAGTTTGATAGTAGGCATTTTAGGAAGATTCATGTCAGTCATCAGGCGGCTCGCTCTACCAATACTGATGTTGATGCCATAGTCATAGGAAAGAAGAGCCTTAATCTTAGATGGGCCAATACGTCTCTTAGTAAGATGACAAATCTCCGAGAATAAGCTGACGGAGTTTTTAATTCTCAATAGTTCTAGGAGAAAGTTTTTCCGAAAAGTATTTGTAATAGGAGCTGCGGTTCACTTTAAGGACATGACAAAGAAAAGAGATAGCGTGCTGAAAACGAAGGGTATGAACAGCCATTAATCTTTGTCTGAGTGAGGCGTGAATATGGCAATTGCTTTTTTTAAAATGATATTTTCCTCCTAGAGTCGAGCATTACGCTTTTGAAGATCCTTAATCTGCTTAGCGGTTAGAATAGTATCATCATCAATTCTAACCTGAGAATAAAGTTTAATCCACTTGTGTAAAGCAGACATGGAGACACCATATTCTTTAGAAAGTTGGGATTGAGTTTTACCGTTTTGGTGTAAATTAACAATACTTTTTTTAAATTCTTCATCGTATTTCTTGTAATTATTCATAATTTTATCCTTTCTTATGTGTCTACTTATTTAAAACATGTTTCACTTTTTCCTGTCTACTTTTTTAGTATATGTCCAAAAAATATAGAATTTAGAGCTAGTCAATTGGCAACAGTTATAGATAAACCTGAAGTGCTTAAAATAACGGATTTATCTGCAGGCTATAAAAAAGATAGACTTGCTTTAAAAGAGCTGAATTTTTCTGCAAAGAGTGGGGAAGTTATTGCATTGACTGGTGGTAATGGGGAAGGAAAGACCACGTTGGCCCGTGTTTTACGCATGGAAAATGGAAAAATATGTGAGGATTATGACCTTTTTCATATTGCTAAAAAATATAAGAATACAAAGGAGAGTCTTATGACATAAGAAAAAATGAAAGTTAAGAATATAATTACAATTGCGATTTTTACTGTTTTAATTTATGTACTTTTTCGAATAGTATCCCTTACGGCACTGGTTCCCTTTCTATATCCCTATGTGCCAGCAATTACACTCATTCCATGTGGTGTAATCTGGGCTTATTTGCGTGTAAAGGTACCCAAAAGATATGGGATTTTGATACAATGTACATTACTTGCAATACTAACATTTATTGGTGGTTCTCCTTGGTTTATTGATCTGGGACTTTTTGTGGGAGGTATAGCTGCTGAAATAATATCTGGAATTGGAAGTTATAAAAATTTCAAGTTAAATACTTTTGGATACACTGTTTTTGGTTTGATTTTTAGTTTTGGTAGCTTTGGTGTAATGCTTTTAGCAAGATCCTATTATTTAAATTATGTAGAAAGTTTAGGAATGAAAATGGATCATATTGAGAGTGTGCTATTTCTTGTTACCTGGCAAACATTTTTATTATGTTGTGTTTTTGTAGTGATTACTTCCACTATAAGAAGTATGCTTCTTGGAAAGCGCATGCTAAAAAAACACTTTGAAAAAGCATCTACTGTTTAGTAAGAATTATACATGTTTGATAAAATATTATCATAATATTAAGTATAACATTAGTCACTATAGTAGTGGGCGGTCGTTCTATTAAGCTAGCCAATAAATGTTGCTGTTGGAGATACAATCTCTGATACCTTTACTGACTCTAATATGGCTCAAACTGTAGCAATGCAGATTTCTAGAGGAGAAGTTAATGCTGTATTGACACCATCAATGGTAGAAAAACATTTAACTTAAATTTATATTATAGCAATATACGTGATATGAAAGGGATTGATTTTTTTACACATCTTTGGGTTTTACAAATTGAAGGGAATTTACTAACTGATCTTCCAGCAAGTATAGGTAATATTAGTAGTTTTAGCGATACCTTAAATACTTTAAGTTTTAATATTATGATTCCCGATCTATCTCAAAGGCAGTTGGTGCTAAAGCCAGGATTAAATGCTTTCACAGATTAAATGCTTTCACAATTAAAAAGGAAAGTGATTTGCTTAATTTGGATTTATTTAATATGGTAGAGCTTGGTGATAGTAGCAGTGTGTCCCTCGATCAAAATTATATTTTGGAAAACTATAGAGATGAAAATAGTAAGCCGATTGAATTTATTGAATTGAACTTAAATATAGTAGAATAAGCTTTAAGCTTTGATTTAAATGGGGGGGACAGGGAGATAGTACCTGTTTTAGAAGGGGAAACAGGAGTAGCTGTAAATAAACCTACAAAAGAAGGTTTTATTTTTAGTGGTTGTGGAATACTTTAGAGGATTGTAGTGGCGTTAACTGGCTACTAGGAACGACACCTATGTTAGGAAGATACGGTAGTAAATGAAGAGCCGGCATCACCACAACGCAAGACAATGATGATACTCTTATTTCCAAGGTAAGTTAACTCAAACAGGAGGCTATGGCACTATAGTAATTAGTATAATGATTCTAATAAGTGGTTTCTTAGTAATTTTTAAAAGATTACAAGGCAGTAACTAAATTTTTTTATAGTCACGTGTAATAATTTGTTTAGCTATTATTGACATTATGCTTCAAAAGCATTACAATCGTATGTGAATAGACTGTATTTTAGATAGTCTTTAATAGTGTAGAAACTGTGATTGAAGGCAGTAGTTTATTTTAAAAGCTAAAAGCGAGTTGACGATGGTGAAAGGTCAGTAGTTAGTAGGAGTAAATGAAAATCACTTCTGAGTTCCAGGCTGAACAGCAATAAGTAGGTTTTGGCGGTTTTCCAACGTTATATGGAACGCGTATGATAGTATGTGTAACAGGTGGTATGGAAGTATTGGTAGACTTTTGTCCTTTTACAAGGGCGAAAGTCTTTTTTGAATTAAAATTAGTGCTTGATTGATATAGTTTTAAGGGAGGTAAATAATGTATAAAAAAGTGTCAACGGATTTAAATTTTGTTGAAAGAGAAAAAAATATTGAAAAATTTTGGGAAGAAAACCATATTTTTGAAAAAAGTATAGATTTAAAAAAAGATGGGGAGATATATACTTTTTATGATGGACCACCAACAGCTAACGGCAAGCCACATATTGGTCATGTTTTAACTCGTGTGATTAAAGATATGATACCAAGATATCAAACCATGAAAGGAAAAATGGTGCCCCGTAAGGCTGGCTGGGATACCCATGGTTTACCTATAGAATTAGAAGTTGAAAAATTACTAGGTTTAGATGGAAAAGAACAAATTGAAGCTTATGGTTTAGAACCATTTATTAAACATTGTAAGGAAAGTGTTTGGAAATATAAGGAAATGTGGGAAGATTTCTCAAAAACAGTTGGATTTTGGGCTGATATGGATAATCCTTATGTGACTTATGATAATGATTTTATCGAGTCAGAATGGTGGGTTTTAAAAATAATCTGGGAAAAGGGATTATTGTATAAAGGCCATAAAATTGTACCTTACTGTCCTCGTTGTGGAACACCTTTATCCAGTCATGAGGTTTCTCAAGGATACAAAGATATTAAGGAAAAGTCAGCTATTGTAAGATTTAAAGTTAAAGATGAAGAAGCTTTTCTTTTAGCATGGACAACAACTCCTTGGACATTGCCATCTAACGTAGCACTTTGTGTAAATCCAAATGAGAACTATGTAAAAGTAGAAGCTGAAGATACTATTTATTATTTAGCAGAAGCTCTTTGTGATACTGTTTTTGATGGTATGTATAGAATTATTGATTCTTATACTGGCAAAGATTTAGAATATAAAGAATACGAACCATTGTTTGATTTTGGTGATCTCAATGGGGAAAAAGGCTATTATGTAACTTGTGCAGACTATGTAACATTATCTGATGGGACAGGTGTTGTACATATTGCACCTGCTTTTGGTGAGGATGATGCCCAAGTCGGCAGAATCTACGACTTGCCATTTTTACAATTGGTAGACAGTAAAGGTGAGATGACAGCAGAAACCCCATGGGCTGGTGTTTTTTGTAAGGATGCTGATAAATTGGTTTTACAGGATCTTGAAATGAGAGGCCTTTTATTTGCTGCTCCTAATTTTGAGCATAGCTATCCTCACTGTTGGCGTTGTGATACACCATTAATCTATTATGCAAGAGAATCATGGTTCATTAAAATGACTGATGTCAAAGACGATTTAATAAAAAATAATAACACAATCAATTGGATTCCAGAAAGTATTGGTAAAGGTCGTTTTGGAGACTGGCTAGAAAATGTCCAAGATTGGAGTATCAGTAGAGACCGTTACTGGGGAACCCCTTTAAATATTTGGGAATGTCCATGTGGTCATCAGCATTCCATTGGTAGTATTGAGGAGTTAAAATCATTATCGAACAATTGCCCAGAAGATATTGAGCTACATATACCTTATATTGATGCTGTCACATTTACTTGTGAAAAGTGTGGACACGAAATGCGCCGAGTGCCAGAAGTTATTGACTGCTGGTTTGATTCAGGGGCTATGCCTTTTGCACAACATCACTATCCATTTGAAAAAAAAGATATCTTCGAGGAACAGTTTCCAGCGGATTTTATTTCTGAAGCTGTTGACCAAACTAGAGGTTGGTTTTACTCTTTATTAGCAATTTCTACCTTGATTTTTAATAAAGCACCTTATAAGAACGTTATTGTTATGGGCCATGTACAAGATGAAAAAGGGCAAAAAATGTCTAAATCAAAAGGCAATGCTGTGGATCCTTTTAATGCATTAGAAACTTATGGTGCAGATGCTATTCGTTGGTATTTCTATATTAATAGTGCTCCATGGTTACCCAATAGATTTCATGGCAAAACAGTAATGGAAGGTCAGCGAAAGTTTATGGGTACTCTTTGGAATACTTATGCTTTCTTTGTTCTCTATGCTAACATTGATAGCTTTAATGCAACAGAGTACAAATTAGAATATGATAAATTGTCAGTAATGGATAAATGGCTACTGTCAAAATTAAATACAATGGTTAAGACAGTTGATCAGAATTTTAGTGAGTATAAAATTCCAAAAACTGCTAAAGCTTTGCAACAATTTGTTGATGAAATGAGTAATTGGTATGTCCGTAGAAGTCGTGAAAGATTCTGGGTAAAGGATATGCCTCAGGATAAAATTAATGCTTATATGACTCTTTATACTGCACTTGTAACAGTTGCTAAAGCAGCGGCGCCTATGGTACCATTTATGACAGAAGATATTTATCAAAATCTTGTGAGAAGTATTGATGAATTTGCTCCTGAAAGTATTCATCTTTGTGATTTTCCAGATGCTGAAGAATCAATGATTGATGAAACACTGGAAGTTAATATGGATAGTGTACTTCAAGTTGTTGTCTTGGGACGCGCTTGTAGAAATGCTGCTAATGTTAAAAACAGACAACCTATTTGCAGTATGCTTATAAAGGCTGATTTTGAGTTATCATTATTTTTCATTGATATTATCAAAGATGAACTCAATGTTAAAAATGTTATTTTTACAAGTGATGTTGAAGGATTTATTTCCTATAGTATTAAACCTCAACTTAAGACATTAGGTCCTAAGTTTGGTAAACAATTAGGTAGCATTCGTAAAGCTTTAGACACTATTGATGTTGAAAAAGCAATGATTGAAATAAAAGATAAAGGTTCTTTAGGATTGGATTTAGATGGGGAAACAGTTACTTTATTAACAGAAGGTTTAATAATTGATACTAACAATAAAGAAGGCTATGTATCTGAAAGTGATAATGGCGTAACTGTTGTTTTAGACATTAATTTATCAGATGATTTACTTGAAGAAGGCTTTGTAAGAGAGCTAATAAGTAAAATCCAAACTATGAGAAAAGAAGCTGGTTTTGAAGTTATGGACAGAATCAATGTGTATGCTTCAAATAATGAAAAAGCAGTAGCTATTTTTAATAAGTTTAAAGAAGATATTAAATCGGAAGTGCTGGCTTTAGATATTATTTTGAATGAAGTAAAAGGATATGAAAAAGAATGGAATATTAATGGTGAGACTGTTTTATTGGCAGTTGAAAAACGATAATTAGTGAATTAATGGGCGTTGGACTTTAGTCCGATGCTCATTTTCTTAATAGAATAGAAAACGGTTATTGACATATGACTATAAAAGCGTATAATGTAAATATAGCTAGAATATATTATTTTGGAAGGAAGAGATATAATATGAAAGTTGCAATTACACATGATAATGGTCAAGTTTACCAGCATTTTGGTTACACCAAGGAATTTAAAGTATATTCTATTGAAGATAATAAAATTATTTCCGAAGAAATAATTTCTTCAAATGGAAGTGGACATGGTGCATTAGCAGACTTTTTAGCTGGCCAAGATATTGCAGTGTTGATTTGTGGTGGCATTGGTGGTGGTGCTAAAACTGCTTTAGATGAAGCTGGTATTACATTATATTGCGGTGTGGAAGGTGATGTTGATGTGCAAATAGCTGATTATTTAGGAGAATGTTTAAATCATGATCCTAATACTTTGTGTAATCATCACAATCATGAAGAAGGTCATACCTGTAGTCATTAAATTTTCAAGTAAAAGGAGTATCAAACTAAAATTTGATACTCCTTTTTTTATTTAGTTAATACTATTACTTTTGATGAAAATTTGCCAATTTCTCCATAATGTTTTTTGCTATGCATATTTATTTTATAGATAATGATAAGGAGAAAAATAATTATGCTAATAATAATGACTACATTTTCTATGAATTTGAATCAGGAGATGACTTTTTAAATAGTATTTGGTAAAGTTTTGATTTACTTTTTATTGATACTATACTAGGGACAAATGATGGTGTTGAGGTAGTAAAGAAATTCAGCTTGCGTAATGAAAAAGCAATTCTTGATTTATTTTAACTACATACACATAACTATATTGTTAAAGACGCTTTTGATAAGAAATTAGAATCAGGAATATCTTAAATTTTATCAAAGCTAAGGGATTACTTGAAATTAAAATATCTGACTTTATTCTCTATATTTAGATTGCTAAGAGAGGATCTAAAATATTTATACAATTCAGAGCTACTGAAGGCATTAAGGAGTGGAGATGCCAATAATCATTAAAAGAAATATACAATAAGCTAAAAATGTAAGGCTTTGAGTATGTGTACAGTAGTTATATTGTAAATCTGTCTACAATCATCAAGGCCAGTAAAAAAACATTTTCCTAACAGGTAATATTCACTTAAATTAAATGTTGCGCAATCAAAATAGAGGCTATTTAAATGTGCAATAACTCAATTTTTTAATTTATAATATAGACGTGGTAAATAAGAGTATCAATCATCTTTGGTACTCTTTTTTTAAGATTCATTTAAGGTCCATCCATTAAGAGAAACAACTGGATTTATTTGTGATAAAACTGCTTGACGTGTGTTCTTTAGTGCAGTCGTAACAGAAAGTGTCGTTAATAAAACATTGGCTAAAATAAATACGATTAACAATAAAATTAAGCTATTTGCCTTTCTTCTGACTACACTAATAAATGCTCTTTTTGAAAAATTCGTTTCTTGCCTCCTTATTTTTATACTATTAGTTTAATGTAGATTATCAAAAGATGATGAAAAATCCAGAAGGTGCTATGGAAACTATAAGCAGTGATCAGGCAAACCAAGTCTACGAGAAAACTAAAGACTTGTTAAAGAATTATGATTATTCCATGTCAGCAATGGGAGAAGGATCTTCTGAATTAAAGGGCTCAGATTTACCAGAATCTGGTAATTTTAGTTTCAGTATTGGCGATAATGTAATGTTGCCGTTAACTGGAACTAAAATGCATAAGCCTTTAGAAGTCGATTCTGGTGATGCGAAACTAATTAAAGGAAATGGTTTTACTGATGATGATATTAAGAATAGCGCAAGAAAAGGATTGATATCAAAAGAATTAGCTGAAAAAATAATTTAGATGTTGGTTCCACAATCAAAATTAATATGCCTATTTATGATGCATCAAGTATGTCATCAGGTGGTGGCATGCCAAAAGTTCTTGGTAAAGTTGAAGAAGATATAGAAGTTGCAGGAATTTTAAATTATAGTTTAATTGATAAATATATTAAGGATAATAAAGACGTAAAAAATGTTGATCCAAACGATTATATTAGCGCTCAGCAAAAAGCCGATGGTATCGTTTTGCCCAATACGATTTTAAAAAGTTTACTGGATAAAGAAAGTGTAGAATCGGAAAAAATAGGGGCTCAAAAAAATGCTGATATTGAAAAAGGGAAATATAGTGTAGTTCCTGTTTATACATTAAAAGATTATAAGGATTTAGAAAAATTCACTGAAATGGTGAGGACTATTATTCCTAGTGATAATATACAAGCAAAAAGTGCATCGGATTCTTATGCTCAAGTAGCTAAGCCATTATAATCTATGTAAAGCTTATTGGATATAGTTTTTGGTATTACCGTTGTTGCTAGTGTAATAATTTTAAGCTTAGTATTATGTATATTTATTGAGACTTAATCCAAAAAGATTAATGTAGAAAGGAGTTATTATGGAAGCATTATTAAAAGTAAAAGATTTAGAATATTATTACCAAGATGGTGAAACCAGACGTCATATTTTTAAGAATTTTAATTACACATTTGAAAAAGGAAAATTTTATGCTATTTTAGGTCAGTCAGGATCTGGCAAGACAACATTACTTTCTATTCTTAGTGGTATGGATACCCAGACAAAAGGTGAAGTCTATTACGAGGGTCAAGCCATTGAACCAATTGGCATAAATAAGTATCGTCGCAATTATACTGGAATGGTTTTTCAAAGCTTTAATTTAATACCTTATATGACTGCTCAAGAAAACTTATTGACAGCCATGTCTATTACAGATGATAAGGTTAATGATGAAAAAATGTGGCCTATAATCTGTTGGACTTTATGGGCATTGTTAGCACAAAAGCTAATCGTTTAGTAACTAAATTATCAGGGGGTGAGCAACAGAGAGTTGCAATAGCTAGAGCCTTAGCAACCAATGTCAATTTGATTTTAGCCGATGAGCCTACTGGAAATCTTGATGTAGACACAGAAATCTCAATTATTGATATATTTAAAAATCTAGCAGAATAACATGAAAAATGTGTTATTGTAGTTACCCATTCTAAGGAAGTAGCTAATCATGCAGATGTTATTATTAATTTATCAGATAAGGATGGTTCTCTCAATGAGTGACTTCTTAAATAAATTTTCTAAAACTCAATACTCAGATAAAAATCAGAATAAAGGGTTAGAAGATAAAAAAGATTTGCCTTTAAAGGAACATCAAAAAACTGAATCCATTTCGCCTCCTCGAAGAAATATAGAGAATTTTGAAAAAAGATGTATCTTATGGTAAAAAAAGAAGTTAAAAATAGGAATTGGGATTGGAGCAACGTTAGTTGTCCTAATCTCAATAATCTTAATTTTTGTAGCAATGAATACAATTACGATGGCTCAATTTGAAAAAAAGAAAACCATTGAAGATATGCGGGTATGGGCGTTGCAAAATAAGATTACTTTAAATGAAACATTTGAGTATACTAAAGAAGTGGATGAAAATTATATGCTTGAGCAATCGGTTCCAGCTGATAAGAAAATTCAGAAAGGCAGTACTGTAGATGTTAAAATATCAAAAGGTGCAGATCCAGAAGAAAAAATTCCTTTGCCTGATTTTGCTAGTATGAATGGTACGCAAATTGAGGAATGGAAAGAAAAAAGCCAATAATGTTACAATTTCTAAAGAATTTAATGATGATATTGAGAAAAATAAATTTATTAAAATGGAATTGAAAGATAAGGATATTGTGCCAGAAGATTATAGAAGGAAAAATAAGATTACTGTATCTGTTTCTAAAGGAAAAGAAGTATTTGAAAAGAATATTGAAGTTCCTGATTTTGAAGATAAAACAAAGGCTGATGTTAAAGATTGGGCTGAAAAAGAAGGGGTTATTGTCGAGTTTTTAGAACAGGCAAATGACGATATAGATAAAGGCGGTTGTTATATCACAAAATATTGCAGCCAAAGAGAAAATTGCTAAGAAAGATACTATTAAAGTCACAATTTCTTTAGGTAAGATAATATATGCCCCTTCTTTTTATGGTTTAGATGAGACTACAGCTCAAAGTTTAACAAGTAGCAAAGGAGTTAATGCTACTGTTTTGCATTATTATCATAATGAAGTTTTGGCAAATCAATTAATTAGCCAGTCTATTGCTGTAGGAGGAAAAGTTCAAGATTCATTAATTTTAACATATTCTCTTGGCAAACCCTTTACTGGCAATTTTAAAGGTCAGCCCGTTAGCACATTATTAGATTTAATTAATGAAATGAATCAAAAAGGTGCTAATATCAATTATTTTATAAATTATGTAAATGGCAATGGAGCCCATGAGGGAAATGTAGTTTTTACATCTGTTAATAGTACCTTTATTAATACTGGTACAACAATTAATATTGATGTAAGCAACGGTAATTAAAAAGAAGGCTATACATGAAGATTATTTATCCGTTATAATGGGTTAAGGAGAAAAAATGCGTGTATTAATTGTAGAAGATGAACCTTTTATGGCAGAAGCAATAGAGGCAGTATTAAAAAAGAATAATTATAGTGTGGATCTTGCATTTGATGGAGAATACGGTTTAGACTGTGCTTTAAGTGAAATATATGATGTGGTTATTTTAGATATTATGCTTCCTAAAATAGATGGCTTTAGAGTTGTTCAGACTATGAGAAGGAATGAAGAATTAATGGCCCGTATTCGGGCCTTGATTCGAAGGCAACCTCAGATTAGGAATTTAAATTATTTAGTATATGAGGATTTAGTATTATATCCCTTTCTTTTGAAAATTACTTGCAATAATAAAGAAATAGCAATAACTTTAAAAGAAAGTCAAGTTCTTGAAATACTTTTTAGCAATAAAAATCAAATTGTTTCAAAAAATATATTAATTGAGAGGATTTGGGGTTATGAGAGCAATACAGAGGACAATCATGTTGAAGTGTATATTTCATTTTTAAGAAAAAATTGCAGTATTTAAATTCTAAGGTTTTGATTAAAACAAAAAGAGGTTTGGGCTATATTTTGGATACTATGGTGGAGTAAATTATGTTCAAAAAAATAAAGTTTAAATTTATAGCTTTGAATATGACAATCATAACGATTTTTATGGTTGTTACTTTTGGTGTTATTTATTTTATGACTGCCAACAGTATTGCTACAAAAATAATGCTCAGCTTAACAGCTATTTTTCACCTATAATGGCTAAGTTATAGTTCAATGGAATTGCCAGTTGTTGACAAAAGCCAAATTACGAGCCTGGTTGCTATTAATACAGGTTTTGAGGGGACCAACATTTCTAATACAGTTTTTTCAATATTATTAGATGAGAATAATAATATTATTAACGAGACAGATTTAACAAATAAGCAGATTGATGAGTTGTTTTTAAAGAAGACTTTGTCGATATCCTTTACTTTAAACTCAGAAAATGGAACTATTAAAATTGCAGATTCTACTTTTCTTTTTTCTATGAAAAGTCTTCAAGTTTTTGAATATTCTGGACACTTTAATAATAGTAACTATGGTATAGTTTACACTGATTTAGCTACAGATAATTCTAAAACCTTCAAACAAATCATATTTTTAGACATTACTGAATCACAATTAACATTATCAACTTTATTAAGTTCATTATTATTAGTAGGTGCTAGTATGTTAATTGCGATTTTTGGAATCAGTTTTTCTTTGCAAAAAAGGATCTTAGTCCTATTATTAATTCATAGAATAAACAAAATCAATTTATTGCGGATGCTTCTCATGAGTTTAAAACACCAATTGCAATTATTCAAGCTAATGCAGATGTTTTGTTAGCAAACCAAGGGGATTCAATTGCAAATCAAAAAAATGGATTAATCATATTCAGTATGAGGCTAAAAGAATGAATCTCCTAGTGGAAGATTTACTACATTTAGCTCAATCAGAAGATGAAAACATTATTTTTCAGAAAACTTTAGTCAATATTACAGAGGCTTTAGAAGGGTTACTTATTTCATTGGAGGCAATTGCTTATGAAAAGCAAATTGTTTTTGAAAATAGAATTGAAAAAAATCTTACGACAATTGGAGATTCAGTAATAATTAAGCAAATCTTGATGATTCTTTTAGATAATGGAATAAAGTATGCTCCAAAAGGAAACCGAATGAAAATTGCTTTAATAGATACTGGCAAATATCTTAAATTTACAATTATCAATAGTTCGGTGCCAAGTCAAATGATTGATGAAAATAAAATATTTAATAGTTTCTGTAGAGCGGATAGTTCAAGAGAGCATAGTCAAGGTGGTTACGGATTAGGTCTAGCAATTGCTAAGTCCTTTATTGAAAAGTTAGGGGGCGTATTTCCTTTAATGAAAGTAATGGAGAAATTATATTTACAGTACTTTTTCTAAAAGCTTAATAATATTTTTAAAGCTTTAATTATTTAAAATTAAACCCTGTTTGGTCGCATGCCGTCACTTAAAACCCGTCTATGACAGGTGGGTGCTCTCCTTTGAACTTCACGCTTCCTTCATCTGGTAAACCAGGAGGTCTGCAATCCTGAGCAAAGAGGCTAAGCTCCCATTAATTACTTTGCGGAATTAAATAAACGACACACGACCCAGCAGGGTTTAAAGAACAAATCTTTGTTGTTTATTAATAATACGATAATAATTTGAATAGGTCAACAGAGAATTTCAATAGGTGTTTTTTATTTTATAAAAGACATATATATAATGAATTAATTTAGTGAGTAATGTTGCTAGCAAATAGAAGTATTAAGTGTTATTAGACAGCAGGTTCAGTATTTAATAATAACATATGAAATGCAATTTGCTTTTGAGATTTCTGACAGAATAATATTTATGGATGAAGGACAAATTATTGAAGAAAGTTCTCCAAAAGAAGTTTTTCTTAAAATAAAAGAGGAAAAACAAAACAATTTCTTAGACAAACCAAGGTAATCTCTGATTACACTATATAATTAAATATTGATGAAAGTAAAAAAGCAACTATATTATGGTTGCTTTTTTACTTTTTATTGCCCGTGGGGTTTTAGCTAACTTTATAGTATAATAGTAGCAAAAATAGAAATAAAAATTAAGGAGTGATTGAATGAACAGGAAGCAAACTGTAACAAGCCCTATCTATCAAATAATAGCTGTTGATATTGCTTCTAAAATAGTAACAGGTGAATATCAAGAAGGAAATAAACTTTTTGCTCGCTCTACCTTGGCGGAGTAATATAGTGTCAGTCCTGAAACCTCTAGGAGAGCCATTTCCATTTTAGCGGACATGGGTATTGTGAAGAGCGTTAAAGGCAGTGGTATTACAATTATTTCCAAGTAGAAAGCTATTGCTTTTGTTGAACAGTTTCAGGAAATTAAAACAGTTAAAGAATTGAAAAAAGAAATTTCGGATATTGTTGAAAAACAGGAAAATGAAAACAGATTGCTTAAAGTTCATTTAGTTGATTTACTAGAGAGAGTGGACAGGTTAAGATTTACAAATCCTTTTATGCCTTTTGATATTACTTTAAAGAAGGAAGCTCAGTATTTAGGTAAAAATTACTGGGATATAAAATTTTGGCATCATACTAATGCCACGGTAATTGCTATAAAAAGGGGTAGTGATTTGTTAATTTCCCCTGGTCCTTATGCCCTTTTAGAAGAACAGGATATTATCTATTTTATTGGGAATAAAAATGCTTATGGTCTGGTACACAGCTTTTTATATTCTGATAAAATTTAAAAATAAAATATAGTTGTGCGTCATGAAATTTTGACTTAAGTAACAACTTATATTTTAATATAAGTTGTTACTTTTATTTATGAGGGGAGTGATTCACATTGATTGAATTCAAAAATGTAAGTAAGAAGTACAAATCAGAAGTTGTTTCAAAAGATATGTCCTTAACTATAGAAGATGGTAGTTTTATTGCCATTATATGTCCTAGTGGTTGCGGAAAGACAACAACACTAAAGATGATTAATAGACTCATAAAATCTACCAGTGGTACTATTTATTTAAATGGCAAAGATATTATGGGCAATGGATCCTATTAAGTTGCGTAGAAGCATGGGGTATGTTATACAGCAAACAGGTTTGTTTCCCCATATGACTATTAAACAGAATCTAGAGTTAATTCTAAAGCTAGAAAAGAATTCAGCGGAAGAGATAATGGCCAGAATTAGTGAGATTATGGAATTGATTGATATGGATCCAGAACTTTATTTGGAATCTTATCCCAATGAATTAAGTGGAGGACAACAGCAAAGAATAGGTGTTGCTAGGGCTTTAGTTACTAATCCTGATATTTATTTTAATGGATGAACCTTTTAGTGCTCTTGATCCAATTACCAGAAATCAATTAGAAGATGAGTTAATTTCTTTACATGCTCAACTTAAGAAAACAATTATTTTTGTTACCCATGATATGGATGAGGCTATTAAAATTGCTTCAAAAATCTGTATTATGAATGAAGGTGAAATTGTACAATTTGATACACCAGAAAATATATTGAAACATCCTAAAAATCAATTTGTTAGTGACTTTTTAGGTAAAGATCGAATCTGGGCTTCTCCAGAAATAATTAAGGCTGAAGATATTATGATAAAAAATCCAGTAACCTGTCGTTTAGAAACCTCAGTGATTAAATCTATGGAAAAATGAGACAGTTTAAAACGGAAAGTCTTATGGTTGTAGACAAAAAGCATAAGCTTTTAGGAATTTTAAATGCTAAAAATATCCGTTCTGCTGATGTCAATTTAACAGCTGGTGATTTAATGAAAAAAGATTTTTCTTGGGTCTCAGCTGATGATTCTCTTGTAGATGTTATTGGGATTATAAATAATGTAGACGTTTCTAATGTTCCTGTTGTTAATAGCCAGGGGATTTTAATTGGACTTGTAACCAATAGTAGTTTAATCAGTACTTTTAGTGAGCAATTTATTGATCATAGTAAAGAGGAGAGGGTATGAAATGGGATTTATTGAATACATTCAAAATAATATGGATATTATTATTACTTTACTCATTCAACGCCTTTTCTTGTCTTTTATTGCAGTAGCTTTAGCTATAATTATTGGGGTGCCTATTGGTATTCTAATAGCTTATGTACGTAAGTTGGACAAACCTGTTTTAAAAGCGGCAAGTGTTATTCAAGCAGTGCCTAGTATCGCCTTACTTGGATTTATGATTCCTTTTCTCGGTATTGGAACATTACCAGCAGTGGTAATGGTTGTATTGTATTCATTGTTACCTATTATTAAAAATACTTATATTGGCATTCAAGGAATTAATCCAGAGATGATTGAGGCTGCTAAAGGCATTGGCTTAAAAAGAAATCAAATATTAAGAAAAATTCAGATACCATTAGCATTGCCAGTTATTATGGCTGGTATTAGAGTGTCAGCAGTTACAGCTGTTGGTCTGATTACTATTGCTGCTTTTGTAGGAGGCGGTGGCTTAGGGTATCTTGTATTTTCAGGTATTAGGACTGTTAATAACTACCAAATTTTAGCTGGTGCAATTCCTGCTTGTATCTTAGCTTTACTCATTGATTATATATTTGCAATAATTGAAAAAGCAGTTACGCCTAAGAGCCTACAACCAAAAGCAAAAGGGTAATCAAGAATGCATCCTATTATTAAAAGAACGATTGCTATTGTAGCAGTAGTAGCAGTAGTAGCAGTAGTAGCAGTAGTAGCAGTAGTAGCAGTAGTAGCAGTAGTAGCAGTAGTAGCAGTAGTAGCAGTAGTAGCAGTAGTAGCAGTAGTAGCAGTAGTAGCAGTAGTAGCAGTAGTTATAGGTGGCATTATTTATGGTGTTAATAAATCAGAACAAAAAGAAAACTCAATTATAATTAGTGGTGAAGATTATACGGAGCAGGAAATTCTCTGTCATATGATTTCAGATTTAATTGAAGATCGGACTAATATTAATGTAGACTGAAAACCATCTTTAGGAGGCACAACAAATAACTTTGCTGCAATTACTAGTAATGAAGTGGATATGTATGTGGAATATTCAGGTACTGCATATGGGGATGTGTTAAAGCATGAGCCTATTTCAGATATTAAAAAAGTGTATGAAACAGCTAAAAAAGAATATAAAGAAAAATACAATATTGATGTGTTGACACAATTTAGTTTTAATAATACCTATGCTATTGGTGTACGAGCTGATACTGCTGAAACTTACAAGCTTAAAACTATTAGTGATTTACAAAAAGTATCAGGGGATTTAGTATTGTCTGCAACTTTAGAATTTTTAAATCGGGAAGATGATCTACTAGGTCTTGAAAAACTATATAATTTAAAGTTTAAGAAAACACTAGGTGTTGATGGAGGGCCTCGTTACATTGCTTTAATGAATAATGAAAGTGATGCAGTGGATGTATTTACAACTGATGGGTTAATTAAAAAAGTTTAATTTAGTTGTTTTAGAAGATGATAAAAAGTTCTTCCCTCCTTATTATGCGATGCCTATTGTAAGAGGTGAGATTTTAGAAAAGCATCCTGAAATTATTCCTGTTATGGATGAGTTGGGTCCTTACTTGACTAATGAGGTTATGACAGATTTAAATTATAGAGCAGATGAATTAAATAAGAGACCAGCTAATGTAGCAAGAGGCTTCTTAGTTTCCAATAATCTTTTGAAAAATAATTAGTATTATTCAGTAATCAAAAATATAAATAACCTCTGGAATTCCAGAGGTTATTTATATTTAAAATGAAACTATGGTATACTAATATCAATTATCTTGAAGGGAGCTCGCAAGTTATTAAGAAAATTCTTATGATTATTATTAACATTATTATTTTAATAACTGGTTTTACTCTTATCATTCAAACTATAAATATTTCAAAAATAGTTAATTTCAATTTAGGTGTCATTTTACCTGCAATTATAGGGGTTATTTTGATTTTAATAGTTATTTTTCAAAGACCTTTAAAAAGGTTAACAAGAAAAGGGGTTGGGAAAGTACTTAAAATTATAGCGATTGCTTTAATTAGTTTCTATTTACTTGCTATGGCTGGTCTTTTAATTAATGTTCAAATTAATAAGAATAAGGTGCCTAGCTACAAGGCTGAGGCAGTTATTGTTTTAGGAGCTGGTTTAAATGGGGCAAAACCCTCTCTTCAATTACAGAAGAGATTAAATAAGGCAATTGAATTTAACCAAGAAAATAAAAATGCAATTATGGTAGTTTCTGGAGGACAAGGGGCTGATGAGCTAATTTCTGAGGCAGAAGCTATGAAAATCTATTTAGTTGAAAAAGGATTACCTGAAGATAGAATTATTATGGAAAGTCAATCAAAAAGCACCTATGAAAACTTTGTATTTTCAAAGGAAATACTTGATAAGAAGTACAATGGAAATTCCTATAATACTATTTTTATTACCAATGACTTTCATGTACTAAGAGCCAGTATTATTGCTGATAGAAGTGGGTTTAAAAATATTGAAGGCATAGGCAGTGACTCTTTTACCCAGTCTATTCTCAATGATTATTTGAGAGAGGGATTAGCTGTTATTAAAACATTTATAATTGGTAAGTAAAATAAAGATATTAAGTGAGAACCTCTTATTTAAAGACTTTTTCTTGTCTCTTAATTGACTTTGTTTAGAGATAATATTATACTAAAGCAAGAAGCTAATAACATAAGCCCGTAAAGAATAGAGGTATAATTAATGGAAACTAAGAAGTTTTTAGATGTTCTAAATAAAGAGTTAAAGGTTGCTTTAGGTTGTACAGAACCTATTGCTATAGCTTATGGTGCTGCCTTGGCTATGAAATATGTTAAAGGAGAAGAAGCTTTAGATATTAAGGTTAATGCCAGTGGTAATGTGATTAAAAATGCCATGGCTGTATCTATACCTGGTACTAGTAGTTCTGGGATTAATTTAGCGGCAGCTTTAGGAGCCTTGTTAAATAGTGATGCTGGGCAACAATTAGAAGTTTTGTCAGGCTTAAAAAAACAGGATATAGAAGATGCTAAAAGTATGGTTTCAGAAGGATTGGTGACTGTTAATGTTGCTTCTTCTAAGAAAAAACTTTACATAGAGATTATAGTAACAACGGAAATATCTCAAAGTAGAGTAGTCATTGAAGATGGTCATACTAATGTGGTTTTAATTGAAGTTGATGGAAATGAAATTATTAATAAGAGAAGCAGAGAAGAACTTGTAGAGGCTACCCCTAGTTATGATTTTATGAATCTTAATACTATTTGGGAATTTGTTAATAAAAGTGATATAAATGATTTAGATATAATTAGAGAAAGTATTTCTTTAAATAAGGAAATTGCTATGGAAGGCTTAGAATACAACCATGGTTTAGGCGTTGGTAAAAATATTGCCATGTATATTGAAAAAGGACTTCTAGGAGATGATCTTGCTAATAGAGCCATGGCTTTAACGGCTGCTGGGTCTGATGCTAGAATGGATGGCGCTACAAAAAGTGTTATGAGTAATTCAGGTAGTGGCAACCAAGGTATATTAGCCGCCTTACCTGTAGTTGCTATTGGTGAAAAAATAGGGATTACAGAGAACCAATTAATCAGAGGGGTTCTTTTGAGTCACTTAATCACAATATATATTAAATCAAAATTTGGCGTACTTTCTGCATTATGTGGTGCTACTATTGCAGGTACAGGGGCCAGTTGTGGTATTGCCTACCTATTAGATGGCAATTTAGAAGCAGTAAAATATGCGGTTCAAAATATGCTAGGCAATGTTACTGGTATGGTCTGTGATGGCGCAAAAGCGGGATGTGCGCTTAAGGTATCAACGTGTACAAACGCTGCTGTGCAAGCAGCCATATTAGCTGTTGAAGGCTTATCTGTTCATTCTACAGAAGGTATTGTGGAAGCTGATCCAGAAAAAACAATTGATAATGTCTGTAGCTTGGCTAATGATGGTACTGTTGAAGTCGATAAAATAATTTTAAATATTATGCTTAAAAAAGGTTTATGTTAATTTCTATTAAATAAAAATGGAGTGTTATTAACACTCCATTTTTAATCTAAAATATAAAAATTACTGATGTAATTTGTGTTATAATTAAAATTATCTAAAATATATATGCAGAAAAATCGGAAATGAAATAATAAAATAGCCATTACAGAAACAGAAGCTACTGGAAGAATGTCAATAGAGTAGATAGAAAAAGTGAAATTAAGTTTTAATAGAAGTGAAAAAATAGTCTTCTTTGGAATTAGGAGAAAGAATGTTATTAGCAGAGTGGGGACGTATAGGGGGTTGTAGAAGCCCTCAATGTGTTCAAAGCAGGAAAGCTTAATTTGAGCAAAGGAAGAAAAAGACCTACGAAGAATTTCTTCTTTTTTCATATATTTAAAAAGGACTCAACGACAGCATTGTCCCAAGGATGAGAAAGCTTAGAAAAAGATTGAATGATACCAAAAGAATCAAGGAGCTTTCTAAAGATAAAAGAAGTATATTAGGAACCTCTGTCAGAATGAAAAATAAGAGAAGTAGAAGGTTTTTGAGAATAAAAGGCTTTGATAAAAGTATCCTTAACAAGAGAAGTATCAATTTTAAGAGAGAGCTTCCAAGCAATAATTTTACGAGAAAATAAATCCATAATAACACAGAGATAAGCAAAAGAGGCATTTAAATTAATATAGGTAATGTCACTAGCCCAGACTTGATTGGGCTGAGGAACATTAAAATTTTGATTTAGGTAGTTAGGGCAATCAAAATTGGGAATAGACCTCGGATGAATAAACCGAAGTTTGATAGTAGGCATTTTAGGAAGATTCATGTCAGTCATCAGGCGGCTCGCTCTACCAATACTGATGTTGATGCCATAGTCATAGGAAAGAAGAGCCTTAATCTTAGATGGGCCAATACGTCTCTTAGTAAGATGACAAATCTCCGAGAATAAGCTGACGGAGTTTTTAATTCTCAATAGTTCTAGGAGAAAGTTTTTCCGAAAAGTATTTGTAATAGGAGCTGCGGTTCACTTTAAGGACATGACAAAGAAAAGAGATAGCGTGCTGAAAACGAAGGGTATGAACAGCCATTAATCTTTGTCTGAGTGAGGCGTGAATATGGCAATTGCTTTTTTTAAAATGATATTTTCCTCCTAGAGTCGAGCATTACGCTTTTGAAGATCCTTAATCTGCTTAGCGGTTAGAATAGTATCATCATCAATTCTAACCTGAGAATAAAGTTTAATCCACTTGTGTAAAGCAGACATGGAGACACCATATTCTTTAGAAAGTTGGGATTGAGTTTTACCGTTTTGGTGTAAATTAACAATACTTTTTTTAAATTCTTCATCGTATTTCTTGTAATTATTCATAATTTTATCCTTTCTTATGTGTCTACTTATTTAAAACATGTTTCACTTTTTCCTGTCTACTTTTTTAGTATATGTCCAATTCGCATTTAGCAGAAGCACAAGAAGAAATTGATTTTATGCTTGCTAAATATGGTAAACGTTCACTTGCTTGGGCAATGGAGTTAGAATTACTTGGTAGCGATGTATGGTTTGCCCATGGCAACTATTTTACTGATGAAGAATATGAAATAATTGGCAAGTCAGTAGGTAGTATTGCATATTGTCCAATACCTCAAATGATGTTAGGCTCCAGGGTTTTAGACCTTTCAGAGTTAGAATTGAAAGGGATTAATATTGGCCTAGGAACAGATGGTTATGGTGTTCAAGATAGCTCTAATTTAATAGAAGTTTTAAGAATGGCCTATTTGTTACAGTGTAATTCAAGAGGATTAGGGCGAACTCTAGCGCCAACAGCATATGATTGTTTGAAAAAAGCAACAGTGAATGGAGCAAAAATTTTAGGTAGAGATGATATAGGTTCTTTAGTAGTAAACAAAGCTGCAGATATGTTTTTAATTGATGTTAGTCCAATTGAAATGGTTGGTGCTTTAGAAGATCCTTCTGCTTTTTTGGCAAAAGCAGGGTACCATAATCATGTCTATATGACTTTTATTAATGGGGTTGTTGTTTATAGAGATGGAAAATTACAGAATATTAATGAAGATAATATTGCTCAAGATGCCAACCAAGTGTATCAAAAAAATATTAAGAAATATGAGTAATGAGGTTAAAGTTAAATAAATCAATAAAAGAAACAGTGACTTCATAAAGCCGCTGTTTCTTTTATTGATGCCATTTCATAAGATACTCAATTTCTCCATTAAAATCAATTTTTTTGATTAGTGATTTGAAACCTATTTTTAAGATAGAAGTTAAGTGCTTGAGTATTTTTTATAGACTGCTAATGTTAACGAACTATTCTTCTGTTGAGCTTTTCTTAAAAGTTGATATCCGATGCTTTGCCTTTGATACACTTCTTTAACAAATAGACCAGCTATATGGGAAGATGGAAGTAATCCTAAAAATCCCTTCAGACAGTTTTCATCTTCATAGATATAAACAATGGCATTATTGAGGGTATTCTTTACATTGTCAAATTGACTAAGCCAGTAGTCTTTTGAAATAAAACAATGGGCCTTAATATTAGTATCAAGCCAGATGTTCATTAATAAATCTAAATCTTTTTTCATATGCTCTAATCATAGTATTTCTTTACCTATTGAAGTTTTAAGAAATTTAGAACACCCTGTAGCATTTTATCTTTATTAATAATATCTTTAAAGCGAATTTCTTTTTTATCCAAGTTATCAAGGCTTCTAGGAATTGGAACACCTGTAAATTCACTGACCTTATTTAACAGTGTAATTTCATCAACTGATTCTGTATTTTTCATTAGAGCTTTAGCAACGCTACTGTTAAACTTGTAAGGGCTAGCTGTTGAAACAATGACGCAAGGTGTTGTATCTTTAGTTGATTTTTGATATTGTTTATAGACAAATTGGGCAACAGCCGTATGGGTATCGATTAAGTAATTATATTTTTTATAAGTATTCTCAATTGTTAATAGGGTGTTTTCTTCAGAACAAGAATCTGACCAAAATGACCCTTTAACTTTTTCTAATAGTCTATCTGGAATAGTGTAAGCCCCTTTTTCATTAAGGTTTTTCATTAATGTATTAACTAAGTTTCCGTCACCATCAAACAGAAGGTAAAGGAGTCTCTCAAGGTTACTAGAAATTAGAATATCCATAGAGGGTGACATTGTTCTATGAAAAGGTCTATTTCTATCATAAGTTCCTGTTTTAATAAAATCATCTAAAATATTGTTGCTATTAGCAGCACAAATAAGTGTTTTAATTGGCAGACCCATTTCCTTAGCAAAATAGCCTGCTAAAATATTTCCAAAATTTCCAGTAGGTACACTAAAGTTCAATGGTGCTCCCGTTTTAAGGGTACCTTCATTTACCAGAGATAGATAACTTTCAAAATAATAAACAATTTGTGGTACTAAGCGTCCCCAATTAATAGAGTTAGCAGAGGAAAAAGTATAGTTGTTATCCTCTAATTTCTGACGGAGGTCCATATTGGAAAATAATGCTTTAACACCTGTTTGGGTATCATCAAAATTACCTTCAACTGCTAAAACATCTACATTTTTGCCTTCTTGTGTAGCCATCTGGAGCTTTTGAACGTTACTGACTCCATTGTTGGGATAGAATACTAAAACTTTAGCGCCAGGAACATCCTTAAAACCTTCAAGGGCTGCTTTTCCAGTGTCTCCAGAAGTTGCTACTAGAATTACATAAGTTCGTTTATCACAATTTTTTTTAGCACTTGTAGTTAAAAAGTAAGGCAATATTTGTAAAGCTACATCTTTAAAAGCACAAGTTGGTCCATGATATAGTTCAAGAACATGATTTTTATCTGTCAACTTATGTAGTGGTGTTACTTTAATATTGGAAAAGGATTTTAGATTATAGGCACCATTTATACAATTAATTAATTCTTCACCTGTAAAATCAGTGAGAAATTTTTTAAATATTGCCATTGCTTTTTCTTGGTAGTTTTTATCTTTAAGAGCTTCAATTTCAGTAAGTGAAAAGGAGGGAATTGTTTCTGGAATATAGAGGCCACCATCATTGCCAAG
Organism: endosymbiont 'TC1' of Trimyema compressum; assembly: GCF_001584725.1. Classification (NCBI taxonomy): domain Bacteria; kingdom Bacillati; phylum Bacillota; species endosymbiont 'TC1' of Trimyema compressum. The sequence continues at coordinate 346,810 of NZ_CP014606.1, forward strand.
TCCTTTTAAAATAGCTTGACTTGAGGATAGCATTTTTTTTTCATCAGTATTTCTTGTTGTCGTATATCTCATATTTATACCTCTTTTGTAATTTGTTTTTGTAATTGTAAGCTGTATGCTTCTGACGCCGGTAGTGTGTCCATATCTTTATCGCCACGACCTGATAGATTGACTACAATAGCAGTATCTTTTGACAAAGTCGGAGCAATAGACATAGCATAAGCTAGAGCATGAGCACTTTCAATTGCTGGTATAATGCCTTCAAATTGAGAGAGTTTTCTGAAAGCATGGAGGGCTTCCGCATCGGTTATAGATGTATATTTTGCTAATCCTGCATCTCTCATATAACTGTGTTCTGGACCAATGCCAGGATAGTTAAGACCAGAAGCAATTGAATAAGAAGGCAGAATCCCATTATTGTCATCTAGCATAACATAGGTTTCATAGCCATGAATAATGCCTCTTTTTCCTTGTGCTAAGGGAGAAGCATGATAACCGGTTTCGACACCTAGTCCGCCAGGCTCAATGCCAATTAATTTAGTTTGCTTGTTACCAATAAATTCTGCAAAAGCACCAATAGCATTACTGCCTCCACCTACACAAGCAATTACATAATCGGGTAGCTTATTTTCAAAATCTATCATTTGTTCTTTCATTTCTTGACTGATGACAGATTGAAAGTATTTTACCATAGCTGGGTAGGGATTTGGTCCTACTGCTGAACCTAGAATATAGAATGTATCATCAGCATTTCTTACAAGATCATCTAAGGCAATATCAACAGCAGCTTTCAAATCTTGATTTCCAGTATCTGTTATGACAACCTCAGCACCTAAAAGTTCCATCCGTTGAACATTGAGGGGTTGCTTTTCAGCATCTTTTTTACCCATATATACAATACAATTCATATTGAATAAAGCAGCAGCAGTAGCGGTGGCAACACCGTGTTGACCTGCTCCTGTTTCGGCAATAATTCTTTTTAATCCCATTCTTTTAGCAAGGAGTGCTTGCCCTAATGTATTGTTAATTTTATGAGCACCAGTGTGATTTAAATCTTCTCTTTTAAGATATATTTTAGCACCACCTAGTTTTCTAGTTAAATTCGCAGCTAGGAAAAGTGGTGTTGGTCTACCAACATAGTTTTTTAGATAGTATTGGAATTCTGCTAAAAAAGAAGCATCTTTTTTTGCTTTTTGAAATTCACTACCTATTTTATTTAGTACTTTTTTTAAATCTTCTGGAATATGGCTACCTCCAAATACACCATATAATCCATCTTTATTTTCCATTTTTGGCCTCCTAAAATTCTAATTATACTACCCATAAGTATACCAAAAATATTAACTTTTGACTATTAAATCCTTTTCCTAAGGCTTTGTTAATGGTTTGGATTATGGCAAATCAAAATACTGACTATATGATATTTGACTAGGCTTAAATTGTTTTGTTTGGAACAAAGGGTTCCCTTAAAAAAGGTATGCTATTTTATATTTTTAATGCTATAATTAATAGCGAGTCATCATATAATATTAGATGTTAGAGCAGAGAAAACATAGCGCTTTTAACATTAAGAGTAAAGGTGAATGTAATGAAGTTAGAAATTGATAAAAAAATTGTTAATAGCTATAAAAGTGTATTTGGATTTGGCGGTACTTTATTAATAGTATTTGGTTTTGTATTATTACTACCGATTGCATCTTGTTTATTTTATCCAGAGGAAGTCAATCAGATTATGTATTTTGTAGTACCTGGTCTTGTTTTTATTGCCTGTGGCTTTTTTCTCCGTTATTTATTTAGAGCGACAAGAGAAGAGTATTTAACATTTCGCCAAGATACTATTTTAGTTTTATTAACTTGGATAATTGCTCCACTTTCTTCTACAATACCTTTTATGTTAGCTAAGGAGTTAACATTTCCACTAGCTTTTTTTGAAATGGTTAGTGGTTGGACTTCAACAGGTCTTTCAGTTGTTGATGTGGAAAATATTCCTAAAATATTCTTACTCCATAGAAGTATTACTGAATTTTTTGGAGGGATTGGTATTGTTTTAGTAGTATTGTCAGTTTTATCAACGGGATTTGGTGTTCGTTTATTTACGTCAGAAGGTCATGTAGAAAGAGTTATGCCGAATTTAGGTAAGACAACCCGTGTGATTTTAGCAATTTATTCAGGTTATGCAATTGGAGGAGCCTTGCTTTATACGCTAGCTGGAATGCCTTTATTCGATTCAATTAATCATGCCATGGCTGCAATTTCTACAGGTGGTTTTTCAACTCAAACAGATGGTATTGCTTATTATAATAATGATTTGATATATTTAATTTCCATAATTTTAATGATTTTAGGGTCTTTAGGTTTTAGTAGTCATTTATTATTATTAAAAGGGAAATTTAAGAGATTCACTAATGTTAGCGAAATTCGTTTATTCATACTTTTTATTGCTGCGGCAATTCCCATAGTAGTTTTCTTTGGGTTAAGCCAGTTTTATGGTTCCTTAGGAGAAGCCTTTAAAGCAAGTTTTTTTGATATTGTATCAGCTATTAGTACAACTGGATTTAGTTATTCAGCTGTCTGGGACTGGCCTAATTTTCCAGTTTTTGTATTAGTTCTTCTGATGCTAATCGGTGGTTGTTTTGGCTCTACTTCAGGTGGTATAAAAGTTTTCAGAGTTTTAGTGTTACTGAAAAATTTAATTTGGAATATTACTAGAAACTTGAAACCACAGCGTTTAGTTTTTGAAAACTTTGTTATGAAGTCAGATGGCAAGCAGTATATTAACCATAGACTAGTGTCTCAGGCTGCTTCTTATATATTTATCTTTTTATTAACGTACTCAATTGGGGTTTCCATTTTAATGACTCTAGGCTATAGTTTTAGAGATAGCTTTTTTGAATTTGCGTCAGCCGTGGGTACGGTTGGTTTGACTATTGGAGTAACAACTCCAGATATGCCTCCGGTAGCACTTTGGACAGAAATTGTTGGGATGCTTATGGGACGCTTGGAAATTTATGTGATTTTCATTGCTGTTCTAAAAGTATTAAAAGATGTTAAAAATGTTGTATCATTAAAAAAATAGTAGTTTTATATCATTGGCTATTATAATTCACTGTATCGTTTTTTAATTTGAAAAAGATTAAAAGTAAAATCAATAAATTGAGGTGGTTTTATGAATATAAGGGATGATTTTGCGGAAATAATGAACTATGCTCACTTTAGGAATTGGCTACCTGATTTGGGTGTCGTACAGAATATATATGATATATTTCCACAATCGTTTGCTGTTTTAACACCTTTTGCTTATACACATTTGGAAGAATTTATTCGTTCAACAACTTCTAAATATGGAATTGTAGTATTAGATGAGTCAGGTAATCCTAAACACCGTAAGGTGGGGAAGGGTTTAATAGAACTGGCAATTAATGAAAACAAAAAATGCAGAATATGTTCTAGCTTTGGAACGTATAAAAATTTACTACATGGCTTCAGGGTCATCCGACACCGGAGATAATCGGAATAGTGTTGCTAATGGATATATGCACTCAAGATTTTGGGATAAAGACTCTTTTGAAACCTTAATCCATAAAATTGCTGAAATTTCAAAGTATGCAAAGTTTTAATAATTTTAATACAATGCTCATCTTTGATGTTATAAGTTGGTCAATGCTTGTGTCGAAGATAATTCTTATTTACTTGTTTGTGCTAGAAATAATAAATGTTGAAGCAATTAAAGTTATTTTCTCAAGTTATAAAAAAATACTAGAAAAATTCTAAAATGTATTGACATATCATTTATTTATAGATATAATAATTCTTGCGTCATGACGTTAAGGTATTCCTTGATAGCTCAATGGTAGAGCACTCGGCTGTTAACCGAGTTGTTGTAGGTTCGAGTCCTACTCGAGGAGCCAAATTTTATTCGGGCCCATAGCTCAGGGGTAGAGCTACCGGCTCATAACCGGTTGGTCCCTGGTTCGATACCAGGTGGGCCCACCAATGGGCGATTAGCTCAGCTGGGAGAGCGCTTGCCTTACAAGCAAGATGTCGGCGGTTCGATCCCGTCATCGCCCACCAAATATAAGAAAAAGCACCTTGGCTATGCCAAGGTGCTTTTTCTTTACTTAAAGGAGCTTTTATAGAGATGAAATTGAGAATCAATAAAAAATTAGAAGCCTTAGTAGCATTTATTGAAGCGGATGAGGTAGTTGCTGATATTGGTTGCGACCATGCTTATTTACTTATTGAATCTGTACTAAAAAAGCAGATTAAAAAAGGTATAGGTGTTGATGTAAAAAATGGACCTTTAGAGGGTGGACAAATAAATATCAATAAATTTGGTTTAGAAGGTGTTTTAACATTGCGCCTAGGTAATGGATTAGAGCCCCTTTTGTATAAAGAAGTAAATACAGTTGTTATTGCAGGTATGGGTGGTTATACTATTGTAGATATCTTAGAAAAAAGCTTAAGTAAAGTTAATGAATTAGATAAACTTATTTTACAGCCTATGACAGAGTCAGAATTAGTAAGAAAATTTTTGAAAAATAATGGTTGGACCATTACAGAAGAAGAAATTGTTGAGGATGATCATTTATATGTTATCATAGTAGCTAGGAGGGGAAAGTGGATTTGGGAAGATGATTTTTTATTAGAAATTGGTCCTTTATTATTTGAAAAGAAAGGGCCACTTTATGAAAAATATATTGATTATGAAGTGAAAACATTGGAAGGTATCTTAAAAGGCGTTTCAAAAGGGACTGAAAATGCCTTTTTGAAGCAACGAAAAAAAGACACGATTGAAAAAATTAAAATGTGGGAGGGTTATCGATGATAGATAAAAATAAATCCTATAAAGATATTGTTGGTTTTTTAAATCAAAAATATCCTATTTATTTAAGTGAAAAATGGGACAACAATGGTTTATTTATACCTCCGGATAGAGAAGCAGTCACTAACATAGTTGTGACTTTGAGTTTGACTGAGTCTGTTATTGAAAAAGCTATTGCCCAAAAAGCTAACTTTATTATTAGTCATCATCCGTTAACCTTGTCAGGTTTAAAAACTATAGATTCAAAGACAAGGGAAGGTCATTTGCTACTTCGACTTATCAAAAATGGTATTGGTTTATATGTTGCACATACAAACTTTGATTGTCATGTTGAGGGCTTAAATTATTATATAGGTAAAGCTATTGGCTTGAGTAAAATGGAACCATTAGAGCCAATTAATAAAGATACCCATTTAAAGCTGGAATTTTATATACCTAAAGAAAACGAAAAGACTGTTTTTCAAGCATTGTATAGTCTTGGTGCTGGCGCTTTTAATAATTATGACAGTTGCTCTTTTGCTTCAAAAGGATTTGGTTCTTTTAGAGGTCTCGAAAATAGTAGTCCTATTGGCAAGGTAGGAGAATTAACTATTGTAAATGAAGTTAAAGTTGAAATGATAATCCCTAAGAATAAGGCTGTCGAAATAGTTGAAACACTTAAAAGGGTACATCCTTATGAAGAGGTTGCCTATTATTTGCATTCCATTATATTTAATGAGAAAAAAAATGGATTAGGAAAAGTTGGTGTTCTAAGAAAAGCTGAGAAGCTTTCTGAGTTTATGAAACGGGTGAAAGCGGTACTGGGATGTGAAAGTATTGAAATGACTTATCCCTTAGAGGATATAATGATTAAGCGAGTTAGTATTTGTGGTGGCTCGGGGAAACATCTCCTTCCTCTTGCAATTAAGAGAAGTGACATTTATCTGACAGGAGATTTATCTTATCACGACTTTGAAAAAGCAGCGTATTATAAATTTCCTTTAGGAAACATTGGCCATTTCCATAGCGAAAGGCTGGGATTGATAGGTTGGTCGGAAATGCTTAGCAGGCAATTAGCTGTTGCTGTATGTTTTTTAGAAGAAGAAGGAATGTATTCCACCGTAATCTGATTACTTAAAAATTAATTTTTTAACTTGAATGAAGAGTGTATGGAGAATTTGTTGCTCCTCAAGGGAGAGTTTACTAAACCATTGTTCAAAAGAAGAAAAGGACAGAGCATTTTCTTGAATAATATTTTTTCTTGTTGATAATGAGGAGTTTCAAAGTAGAGAAGAAGCTCATGAATTGGCATCTCAAATAGTTTTGATAAGTGGAAAAGAATATCCAATTTTGGATATTGATCACCTCTTTCAATGGCTCCGTAATACCCTCTGGAAACATTTAAGTAATCGGCTGTTTTTCTTGGCTAAGTCTTTTGCTACTTCTTAGTTTACGTATTCTTTGAGAAAAAACATAATGGGTTTTTCTGTCCATACATTTCACCTCCTTAGGTCATACTTATTGTAAACTAGTGGATATTGGATATCTATGTTCAAATGGTGTCATTTTGTCATATCTGCACTAAAAAGGCTAGGAACACCTATTAAAAGGTATCCTAGCCGTTATTTTTACCTGTGGCAACATTATGGCAACAATTATTTATTTTATCTATTACTTCTTGTTCCTTATCAGGGTACAGATGTCCATAAGTTTTAAATATCTGTTTAGGGTTAGTATGCCCAACTCTCTTGGCAATTTGGAATACATTAACACCTAAATTAATTAAAAATGAAATATTGCTGTGCCTGAAGTCGTGTATTCTGATTCTATTTTTTATTTCAAATTTATCAAGGTATTTTTTAAACTTAGCACTCAATGCACCTGCTGAGTAAGGGGTAACATTTCCAAATTAAACAGTATTATATTTTGTTTACATCTCTCTTTATAATTTTTTAACATACTTATTAAGTAATCATCAATTAAAAGCGTTCTAACGCTTGATTGTGTTTTAGGGTGGGGGGGTGGGTGTGGGGTTTTTTTTAATGTTCGACGGCTTCCTTTTCCATCTCTTTGAAGGGTCTTTTTTACGCTTAGAGAGCCTTTTTCTAAGTCTATGTCGTTCCACGGTCAAAGCCAACAATTCTCCAAGCCTCAAACCTGCAAAAAAGAATAGAAAAAATTAATTTATCTTTTTCAGAATCAATGTTTTTTATAAAGAACTTAAATTCTTCATAAGTTCAAAATTTCATTTCTTTTTGCTTATTCTGTATATTACCAACAGCCTTACAAGGATTTTTAGTAACGTTATAATACTTAATAGCATGATAAAAAATTGATGATAGAAGAGAGTGGATTCTTTGAATATATGATTTTGAATATCCTTTTTCAGTTATAATAAGTTGCCAATCTAAGATATTCCTATTACCTTTTGGACATATACTAAAAAAGTAGACAGGAAAAAGTGAAACATGTTTTAAATAAGTAGACACATAAGAAAGGATAAAATTATGAATAATTACAAGAAATACGATGAAGAATTTAAAAAAAGTATTGTTAATTTACACCAAAACGGTAAAACTCAATCCCAACTTTCTAAAGAATATGGTGTCTCCATGTCTGCTTTACACAAGTGGATTAAACTTTATTCTCAGGTTAGAATTGATGATGATACTATTCTAACCGCTAAGCAGATTAAGGATCTTCAAAAGCGTAATGCTCGACTCTAGGAGGAAAATATCATTTTAAAAAAAGCAATTGCCATATTCACGCCTCACTCAGACAAAGATTAATGGCTGTTCATACCCTTCGTTTTCAGCACGCTATCTCTTTTCTTTGTCATGTCCTTAAAGTGAACCGCAGCTCCTATTACAAATACTTTTCGGAAAAACTTTCTCCTAGAACTATTGAGAATTAAAAACTCCGTCAGCTTATTCTCGGAGATTTGTCATCTTACTAAGAGACGTATTGGCCCATCTAAGATTAAGGCTCTTCTTTCCTATGACTATGGCATCAACATCAGTATTGGTAGAGCGAGCCGCCTGATGACTGACATGAATCTTCCTAAAATGCCTACTATCAAACTTCGGTTTATTCATCCGAGGTCTATTCCCAATTTTGATTGCCCTAACTACCTAAATCAAAATTTTAATGTTCCTCAGCCCAATCAAGTCTGGGCTAGTGACATTACCTATATTAATTTAAATGCCTCTTTTGCTTATCTCTGTGTTATTATGGATTTATTTTCTCGTAAAATTATTGCTTGGAAGCTCTCTCTTAAAATTGATACTTCTCTTGTTAAGGATACTTTTATCAAAGCCTTTTATTCTCAAAAACCTTCTACTTCTCTTATTTTTCATTCTGACAGAGGTTCCTAATATACTTCTTTTATCTTTAGAAAGCTCCTTGATTCTTTTGGTATCATTCAATCTTTTTCTAAGCTTTCTCATCCTTGGGACAATGCTGTCGTTGAGTCCTTTTTAAATATATGAAAAAAGAAGAAATTCTTCGTAGGTCTTTTTCTTCCTTTGCTCAAATTAAGCTTTCCTGCTTTGAACACATTGAGGGCTTCTACAACCCCCTATACGTCCCCACTCTGCTAATAACATTCTTTCTCCTAATTCCAAAGAAGACTATTTTTTCACTTCTATTAAAACTTAATTTCACTTTTTCTATCTACTCTATTGACATTCTTCCAGTTACTATTATGATGATACTAACACATCATATTTAAATCTCTGATTTAAGGTAATACTCCCTAGGCAATGTGCTTGGGGAGTTTTGCTATATAAGCGATTTTTTGTGGCAACATTTTGGCAACAAGAGGTAGAATGTATATATTATATTATATAAACCTTGATGAACCTAAATACACTTAACTAAAGTAAAACGAGCCTCAACGAACATGATTAAATCAAATATATAGTATTGTTATAATGATATTATATGAACTCAATGACAGAAAAAGCCTTCAAATATAGACAATATACTTAGAAAACCATTGCTAATATACAGGTTTTTTGTTATAATTTTGCAGTTAGTAAAAATCACATTTGGCAAATCTTTAGATGGTGCCGTTAGGTATTTAAAGATAGTGCGTCAAATGGAAGTTAAAACCGAGGAGGAAAAAATGTCAGTTATTTCAATGAAACAACTATTAGAAACAGGTGTTCACTTTGGACATCAAACTAGAAGATGGAACCCAAAGATGGATCGTTACATTTTCACAGCAAGAAACGGTATCTATATTATCGATTTACAGAAAACAGTACATATGATTGATGATGCTTATAATTTTTTAAGAGAGGTTTCTGCTGAAGGTAAAAAAGTACTTTTTGTGGGAACAAAAAAGCAAGCTCAAGATGCTGTTAAAGAAGAGGCTATTCGTTCTGGTAGCTACTATGTTGACCAAAGATGGTTAGGTGGAATGTTGACAAACTTCCAAACCATTAAAAAAAGAACTAATCGCTTAAAAGAATTAAAGAAAATGGAAGAGAATGGTACATTTGATGTGCTACCTAAAAAGGAAGTTATTGAATTAAGAAAAGAAGAAGACAAGTTAGAGCGTTTTCTTGGTGGTATTAAGGAAATGAATAAATTACCAGGAGCAATTTTTATTATTGATCCTAAAAAAGAAAGAATTGCAGTTGCTGAAGCAATAAAACTTGGAATTCCAACTGTTGCTATTGTTGATACAAATTGCGATCCAGATGAAATTGATTATGTTATTCCTGGTAATGATGATGCAATTCGCGCAGTAAAATTAATTACTGGTAAAATGGCTGATGGAATTATTGAAGGTCACTATGCAAATGCTGACCAAGAGAATTTTGAAGATATTGAAGAAGTTATTATAGAAGGAGCTACAGAAGAAGGGGTTACTGATACAGAGCAACAAGAAATGGCAGCAACTGAAAAAACTGCAATAGTATCCGAAGACTAAGATAAAGAAAAAGGATGATGATAGATTATGATTAGTGCAAGTTTAGTAAAAGAGCTAAGAGAAAAAACAGGCGCAGGTATGATGGACTGTAAAAAGGCCTTAACTGAAACTGATGGGAATATGGATAAAGCCATTGATTTCTTAAGAGAAAAAGGTTTATCTGCTGCAGCTAAGAAATCAGGGCGAATTGCAACTGAAGGTTTAGTTGAAACTTATGTCCATGGGGGTGGCCGTTTAGGCGTTATGGTTGAAATTAACTGTGAAACTGACTTTGTTGCAAAAACAGATGATTTTCAAACTTTTGCAAAGGATATTGCAATGCATATTGCTGCTGCTAAACCTGAGTTTTTAAGCTCAGATGAAGTACCAGCTGATGTAATTGAATCTGAAAAGAAAATTTTGAGAGCACAAGCATTAAATGAAGGAAAACCTGAAAAGATTGTTGATAAAATGGTTGAGGGAAGAATTCAAAAGTACTTTAAAGATGTTTGCCTTTTAGAACAACCTTTTGTAAAGGATCCTGATAAAACTATTAGCCAATTAATTACTGAGAAAGTAGCCATAATTGGAGAAAAAATTTCTATTCGTCGTTTTGTTCGTTATGAATTAGGTGAAGGAATGGAAAAAAGAGTGGATGAATTCGCTGATGAAGTAGCATCAATGATGAAATAGTTTATCTACATAAAGATTTCAGAAGAGATAGTGCATATTGCATTATCTCTTCTTTTATTATTATAGCTATAGATTTTTTATGACTACTATTGAGAAGGAGGCTGAATAAATGAATTATGAAAAGATAAGGAGTTATCTTCAAAAGAAAATGATTTTGATTCCCAAAGGAACAGAAATAATGCGAGATTATAGAGACGATGAAAAATGGATTAGTTTTAATTCAAGAATGTCTAATCCGGGACGTAGAGGCAGTGCCCAAGAAGTAGCCTGGACAGCAGATTTAGATGCATTTTATTTATTAGAAACACCTGTGGCTGAAGGCTTATACGCAACTGTGTTAGGTTTGCCTTTTCTTGAGACCAATAGAGAGAATCCTGTGACCAATGTATCTTGGTATGACAGTATTCAGTTTTGTAATAAATTATCAATTGAAATGGGATTTGAACCTTGTTATTCTTTCTCAGAAAACAGGGAAAACATAACTTGGAATAAGGGACAAGAATGGCTTTAGATTGCCTACAGATGCCCAGTGACAATATGCCTGTCGCGAGCTACATCTGTAGGCTATCGCTATGGTAATCTTGACCAAATTGCTTGGTATAAAGGCAATTCCAATGAAACTATTCAACCCGTAAGACAAAAAGCACCTAATCTCTGGAAGTTATATGATATGATTGGGAATGTTTGGGAGTGGTGTTGGGACTTATATGATGAGACACGCTATGGTTCTTAGAGGAGGCAGTTGGGCAGAAGCTGGTCGTGCTTGTGGCACGACCTCTAGGAGACGGTAGTGTCCCTTCTTTGCAAATTGAGGATTTAGGATTTAGAATTGCCCGAAACAAGTAAAGTTATTAAAATCTAGTAATAATTTAACTTTACAAAGTTAAAGTCTCATGCCTTAATGAAATTAGGAAGCCCATTTTGAGATTCAAAAATAGGGAATAGGATTTTTACTATTTTTTCTTTTAACTGGTGTATAAAAGGAGACAGAAGAGGAAAAATAAGCTATAATATTTAGAGAAGATTAAAATGAGGTGGAATGAGTGAAGAAAGCTAAATACAAAAGAATTATTCTAAAAATAAGTGGTGAAGCTCTTTCAGGAGAAGAACCATACGGTTTAAATGCCGAGACACTTGATAGTATTGGTGCACAGGTGAGTGAAATCAGTCATTTAGGTGTAGAAGTTGCTATTGTTGTCGGTGGTGGAAATATCTGGAGAGGTATTAAAGGTAGCCAGGAAACGGGTGTCGAGAGAGCCAATGCCGATTATATGGGTATGCTTGCAACTGCCATTAATTCTTTAGCATTACAGGCTGCTTTTGAAAAAAGAGGTTTAGATACAAGAGTCATGTCAGCAATTGAAATGAGACAAATAGCTGAACCTTACATTCGTAGAAGAGCTATTAGACATCTTGAAAAAGGACGCGTTGTAATTTTTGCAGCTGGAACGGGAAATCCTTATTTTTCAACTGATACGACTGCTGCATTAAGGGCAGCTGAAATACATGCAGAAGTTATTTTAATGGCCAAAAAGGTGGATGGGGTTTATGACTCAGATCCAAAGGCTAATGATAACGCTGTAAAGTACGATGTCTTGTCTTATATAGATATTTTGAATAATAATTTGAAAGTAATGGATGCAACTGCAGCTTCTTTATGTATGGATAATGAAATTGAAATTATCGTTTTTGATTTAACAGAAAAAGGTAATATTTGTAAAGTGATTACCGGTGAAAATATTGGAACAATTATAGGAGGTTAATATGGAAGAATTAGAATTAATTTTGGAAACATCTGAAGAGAGAATGGCAAAAACTATTGAAGCTTTAAAGGAAAGTCTAAGAAGCATTAGAACAGGAAGAGCCACTCCGGGTTTATTAGATGGCGTTTTAGTATCTTATTATGGTACACCAACACCTATTAATCAAGTGGCTAATATTTCTGCACCGGAGGCTAGTCTTTTATTAGTACAGCCGTATGATAAAGGATCTATTAAGGATATTGAAAAAGGAATTATTGCAGCCGATATTGGTTTGAATCCCAATAATGATGGCGATGTAATTCGCATTCCTATTCCTCAATTAACTGAGGATAGAAGAAAAGAACTTGTGAAACAAGCTAAGAAAATTGCTGAAGAATTCAAAGTGCAGATTAGAAATTTAAGAAGAGATGGTAACGATGATTTAAAGAAACTAGAAAAAGGTAGTGTTTCTGAAGATGTTATTATTAGTGGAATAGATCAAATCCAAAAGAAAACATATGAAATGATTAAAGAAATTGATGTTATTCTCACTAACAAGGAAGCATCTATTATGGAAATTTAATGAATGCAAATAAACTGATTCCAGAGCATATTGCTATTGTAATGGACGGCAACGGCAGATGGGCTAAAAAAAGAGGCCTTACCAGGGTTGCCGGTCATAAGGAAGGTGTGAATACCTTACGAAAAATTGTTGAAAGTTGTGGTAAGTTAGGGGTAGACTATTTAACTGTCTATGCTTTTTCTACTGAAAACTGGAAAAGACCTGAAAAAGAAGTAACATTTCTTATGGGTCTATTAAAACAATATGTGAAACAAGAAGTACCTTTCTTAATTGAGAACAATGTGAGATTAAAATTTTTAGGTTCAAGAGAGGGTCTTAAAGTCTCGGTTTTAAAAGCTATGGATTCAGGTGAAGAACAGACAAAAAACCAGACTGGATTAACTTTTAATATTGCCTTTAATTATGGCAGTCGCTTAGAAATAAAAGATAGTGTAAGGGCTATAGCTCAACTAGTAAGCAAAGGAAAAATTAATCCTAATGAAATTAATGAAACTTTAATAGAAAATTACTTATACACTGCTGGAATGCCAGATCCATCTTTGTTAATTAGAACATCTAGAGAAATGAGATTAAGTAATTTTTTATTGTGGCAATTGGCATATACTGAATTCTACATTACAGATATATTATGGCCGGATTTTTCTGAACAGGAACTACTGAAAGCAATTGATTCTTATGGTAGTAGAAATAGACGTTTTGGAGGTATTTAACTTGTCAAAAGAGTTGTCGAATAGGATTATTACTGGTATTTTACTTTTACTGACTTTAGGAAGTGCTCTGTATTTTGGAGACTTTTTGTTTTGGCTAGCTATTGTAATAATTACTGCCTTTTCATATCGAGAATATAGTGTTTTTTATGAAGGAAAGAAAACAGAAACCTTTTATAAAAGCACTCTCGTTTTAGGTGTTCTCTATTTTATTGGTCTTTATTTCTTTTCATTATGGGTATTGCCTATTTGTTTATTTGCTATATTTTTGTATGGGGCAATTTTGGTTATTGCTAAATACCCATCTGTTGCCTTTAAGAATATTAAATCAACATTATTTGGTTTTGTTTATTGTTATGTTTTTCCTAGCGGTATCTATTTAATTCGAGAAGAAAAAGATGGTTTGTTATGGATTGTTTATATTATTCTAGCTGTTGTTTTATCAGATGTTTTTGCTTATTTTATAGGAAAAAAAATTGGAAAAAGAAAAATTGCACCTAAAATTAGTCCTAACAAGTCATTAGAAGGGTTAATTGCTGGTATAATTATTGGCTCAATTGGTGCAACTACATTTGCATATTTCTTTTTAAAAATGAGTATTTTATTTGCATTTGTAGCTAGTATTGCTATTATTATTATTGGCGTTATTGGCGATTTGTTTGAATCTCATTTAAAGAGAGAGGCCAATTTAAAAGATTCTGGAGATGCGTTACCTGGTCATGGTGGTTTTTTAGATCGTTTTGATTCAGTTATATTTGCATCAGGTTTCGTTTATATTTTATTATTTTATATAAGAATGTTTTGAAAGAGGTTAACATGGAAAATGTTGTTATATTAGGTTCTACAGGATCAATAGGTATACAAGGTTTATCAGTTATAGAGGAGCAGAAGAATTTTGCTCCTTTTGCATTAGTTGGTGGAAGTAATGTTGATCTTCTTATTGAACAGGCAAAAAAGGCTTTGCCTAAGTGGGCAATTATTTATGATGATACTAAACTTGATATATTAAAGGCTGGATTAAATGGCCTGGCTGTAAAAGTTGCTTCAGGTGAAACAGCTATACATGAAGTTATTGCAAATGAAGAAAGTCATATTATTTTAGGTGCTATTAGTGGTTTTGCTGGTTTGAAATTTATTATGACTGCTATTCAAGCAAAAAAGAAAATTGCTTTAGCAAACAAAGAAACATTAGTAGCAGGTGGAGACTATATTTTAGATTTAATAAGAAAAAACAAGATACTTTTAACACCAGTTGATAGTGAGCACAGTGCTATTTTTCAATGTTTACAAGGTCAGCAAAATGCCTTGAATAAAATTCTTCTAACTGCTTCAGGAGGACCTTTTCGTGATTGTTCAGATGAATTTTTAAAAGCGGTTACACCTGAAATGGCATTACAGCATCCTAATTGGTCTATGGGGAATAAAATAACAATAGATTCTGCTACGCTGGCCAATAAAGGACTTGAAGTCATTGAAGCCCATTATTTATTTAATTGTTCTTACGATAAAATCGATGTTGTTATTCACAGAGAAAGTATTGTGCACTCAATGATTGAGCTTACAGATACTTCAGTTTTGGGACAGATGGGGTATCCGAGCATGAAGGGTCCTATTTTATACGGTTTAAGTTACCCTGAGCGTTTGCCTGTGCCTTGGCCATCTCTTGATTTAGCTAAAATAGGGAGTCTTCATTTTAGCAAGCCTAAGAGTAGTTTTAGGGTATTGCCACTGGCCTTTGAGGCGGGCAAAGAAGGTGCAATGGCTCCAATTATATATAATGGGGCTAATGAAGTGGCTGTTGACTTGTTCTTAAAAAAGAAAATATCATTTTTAGGTATAGCAAATTTAATTGAAGATGCCTTAGAGAATGTTGAAAGAATAAAAATTGATTCATACGAAAGTATTATTTATGCAGATGAATGCACAAGAGAATATGCGCTGAATAAAGTAGGAGAATAAAATGGGGATTATATCAATATTATTAGGGATTTTAGCTATTGGCATTTTAGCACTTGTTCATGAGGTTGGATATTATATTATGGCTAAAAGAGCTAAAATCAGTGTAGAAGAGTTATCGATTGGTGTTGGTCCTAAAATAGTTTCTTTTGATAAAAAAGAAACTAAATATTCTTTGAGAATATTGCCTTTCTTTGCTTATGTAAAAGTAGCTCAAGATGGTGATAAGGACTTAAATCAAGCATCTATTGGTGCTCGCTTTCTTCTTTATGCTGGAGGGGTAATATTTAATCTTTTATTTGGTTTAGTAATTTTTATTGTAATAGGCGCTACTGCCGGTTTTGTTACAGATACTGTATTGGTAGGCTCTTTAGCTGAAGGCAATCCAGCACAAGCTGCAGGATTGTTTCAAGGGGATCAAATTATTGGTGTCAATGAAGTTTCTGTTAAAAACACAACCGATTTTTCAACAAAAATTCAAGAGTCTGGAGGACATCCTGTTTCATTAAATCTTGTTAGAGACGGTAAGCCACTAACATTAGAAATAACACCTGTTCAAAATGAAGAGTCTAAAGCCTATAGAATAGGTATTGTTTTTGGAAAAGAAAAAATGGCCATATTCGATAGTGTTATCTATGCATTTAAAACCACATTTAATATGATTGGTTCTATTTTTAAGGGCTTATTTAAAATGGTAACTGGTACTTCAGCTGTTGAGGTTGCTGGCCCTATTGGGATTGTAACAATGGCCAGCCAATCTACACAACAAGTGTCAGATTACTTCTTCTTCATGGCTATTTTAAGCATTAGTATGGGGGTTTTTAATTTATTGCCTATTCCTGCTTTAGACGGTGGTAAAATGGTTTTTTAGCCTGAGAAAAATTACTGGCAAGAAAGTATCAGAAAAAGTAGAAACCTATGCAACTTTAATTGGTTTTAGCCTTTTAATTTTACTTTTAGTACACGCAACTTTTAAAGATGTGGTTCATATAATGGGAGAATGAAAATGAGAAGAAACACGAAATCAATTTGGGTAGGTAATGTGCCAATTGGCAGCGATTATCCTATTGTTGTACAATCGATGACTAATACAGATACAAGAGACATTGAAGCTTCTCTTACGCAAATTAGAGAACTCTGGCAACAAGGCTGTCAGATTATCCGTTTAGCTGTAGTTGATGAAGCGGCAGCAATGGCTTTAGCTGGCATTAAGGCAAAAAGCCCTATTCCTCTAATTGCTGATATTCACTTTGATTATCGCCTAGCTTTATTAGCTTTAAAAGCTGGAGTAGATGGCTTGCGAATTAATCCTGGAAATATTGGTTCAAAAGAAAAAATAAGAGCGGTTGTTTTAGAGGCAAAATCCAGACAGGTGCCTATAAGAATAGGTGTTAATGGTGGTTCCTTGGAAAAAGACATCCTTAAAAAAAATGCTGGTGTTACATCAGAGGGATTAGTTGAAAGTGGTCTTAGGCATATTGAAATATTAGAAGATTTTGGTTTTGATAATATTAAAATATCCTTAAAGATATCTAATGTACCGATGATGATTAATGCTTATGAGCTTTTAGCAAAAGAAGTTGATTATCCTTTTCATATTGGTGTAACTGAAGCTGGTACCTTAAAAAAAGGATTAGTTAAATCGTCTGTTGGCATTGGCGCTTTGTTAAATGAAGGACTGGGGGATACTTTAAGAGTTTCTCTTACTAGTGATCCTAAGGAAGAAATTACAGCAGGTTTTACAATTTTAAAAACTCTAGGATTGAAAAAAACAGGAGCAGAGTTAATATCTTGTCCAACTTGTGGTAGAACAGAAATTGACTTAATAGGTTTAGCTGCAGAAGTTGAAGCTTATATTGAAAAGATTGATGCTCCTATTACTGTTGCCGTTATGGGGTGTCCAGTTAATGGACCTGGAGAGGCTAGAGAAGCAGATATAGGTATTGCTGGTGGCAAACGCCAAGGTCTTATTTTCAAAAAAGGACAAATAATTGGAAAAGTAAAGGAAGCTGAATTGTTTTCTGCTTTTAAAATAGAAATTGATAAATTAGTTGAGGAATTCGAGGAGGAAAAATAGCTATGCGCGTATCAAAATTACTAAATAAAACATTGAAAGAAGCACCAGCGGAGGCGGAAATACCTAGTCATTCTCTTTTAATTCGCTCTGGTATGATTCGAAAATTAAGTGGTGGTATTTATTCTTATTTACCTTTAGGATGGCGAGTGCTTCAAAAAATAAGTAATATTATAAGAGAAGAAATGAATAATTCAGGGTGTCAGGAGTTAATGATGCCTATTATACAACCTGCTGAGCTTTGGAAAGAAAGTGGGCGCTGGTATGTTTATGGAGATGAATTGATTCGTTTTAAAGATAGACATAACAGAGACTATTGCTTAAGTCCAACTCATGAAGAAGTTATTACAACTATTGTAAAAAAGGAAACTTCTTCCTATAAAGAATTACCTCTCAATTTATATCAAATTCAAAACAAATATAGAGATGAGAGAAGACCCCGTTTTGGATTAATGAGAAGCCGTGAATTTTTAATGAAGGATGGTTATTCTTTTGATAAGGATAATGAAGGCTTAGATAATAGCTATAATGATATGTATTCTGCCTATTCAAGAATATTTGATAGATGTGGCTTAAGTTACAGAGCCGTTGATGCTGATTCAGGAGCAATTGGAGGTTCAAGTAGTCATGAATTTATGGTTCTTGCTAATTCAGGAGAGGCTTTAATCGTCTATTGCGATGATTGTGAATATGCTTCAAATATTGAAAGTGCTACCCATAAAGCTGTTACTTATAAAATGGGAGAGCTTCAATCTATTGAAAAAGTAGCTACTCCAAATGTAAAAACAATTGAAGAAGTGGCAACATTTTTAGATGTTAAAAAAGAAAACTTAATAAAAACACTTATTTATAAGGCTACATATAAAGATAATGAACAATTAATTTGTGTTTTAGTTAGAGGTCATAGAGATGTAAATGAAATTAAACTTTTAAATCAGTTAGGGGCGTTGGATATTGCTTTAGCTGATGATGAGGCTGTTAAAAAAGCAACTGGCGTAGAACCAGGGTTTTTAGGCCCTATTAATCTTGTGAATTTACCTTTATATATTGATGAAGAAGTTTTGTCAGTTGAAGATGGGGTTACAGGAGCTAATGAAAAAGATTTCCATATTATTCATGTCAATGGAAAAAGGGATATGGGGCAAGGTACAGTTGGCGATTATCACCTTATTTCAGAAGATGACACATGTCCTGTTTGTGGTGGCAAAATTCATTTTGCGAGAGGAACTGAAGTAGGTCAAGTATTTAAACTGGGTACAAAGTATTCAGAAGCATTAGATTGCACTTATTTAGATGAAAATGGCAAGGCTCAGCTTATGGTTATGGGTTGTTATGGTATTGGGGTAAGTAGAACTATGGCTGCTAGTGTTGAACAGAATCATGATGAATATGGTATTATTTGGCCAGTTGCAATTGCGCCATATCAAGTTATTTTAGTACCTGTAAATATGAAGGATGATACTGTTGTAGCTTTTGCAGAAGATTTATATGCTACCTTGAAAGAAAAGCAGATTGATGTAATTTTAGATGATACTACTGAGAGGGCTGGTGTAAAGTTTGCTAATGCTGATTTAATTGGTTATCCAATTAGAGTTACAATTGGCAAAAAAGCACTATATGAAAGTACAGTGGATTTAAAAGTAAGGGCAACAGGAGAAGTGATGTCTTTAGGACTAGAAGAAGCGATAGGAACAATTGAATCCCTATTGAAATTGTAGCGATAAAATGAATCAAAAATGGAATGATTTTTTAGATAAATTGAATATGGACTCTGAATTAAAAGAGCAAATAAGGAATCCCTTAAATGTGGAGATTATGGTGAAAAAAGAAAGCCAGCGTTTTATGTTGATTATTGAAACTGAATTTTTTTTAACTATTGAAAAAATCCAAATAATTGAAGGTGTATTAGAAAAGGCATTTTATCCTTATGGGGCTTATGTTTTTCCTAGGAATAACTATGTACTTGATGCCATTGAGAAAATGTATCCTTATTTATCTTATCGAATTAGCAAAAAGGCACTTTTTTTTAAGGATGTGCCTATGACTTTTAATTATAAAGAAGGCATTTTAAATATTACTTTGCCTTCTTCTTTTCATGTATCATCTTTTAAAAATAGAAAAATCAATACTTCTTTATTTAAATGGTTTAAAAGAATGTTTGATAGAGAGGACTATTTAAAAGATATTATCCTGGATAGCAATGAAAAATTTGAAGATACATTAGTCAGTATAGAAGAAAAGGAAAAAGAAGCAGTAAGTAAAGTTAATGAGATTCAATTAGAAAGAAAAGAATATGTAAAAACAAAAGAAAAGGCTATTAAGAAAACTAGAGAAAGTCATGTGCTTTTTGGCAACTCTATTCTTGAAGAGGGAACTTATCCTGAAAGTTTAATGGATCCATTAAAAAATGTTGTGTATTATGGTATTGTTTATCAACTTGAGGAACGAATCTTAAAAAATGGAAGCTTACTTATTACATTTGCTCTTTTGGGTAAAATGACGGGTATTTATTGTAAGATGTTTTTAAAGAAAAATGAGGATAGACCTAACCTTAAGAATGGTCAATTTCTTAAAATTAAAGGCAATGGTCAAATTGATTTATACAAAAAAGACATTACATTAACAGTCAAAGATATAAATATTTATTTTCCAGAAATTATATCTGATAAAGCACCTGCGAAAAGGGTGGAACTTCATTTGCATACTAAAATGAGTGCTTTAGATGCTACTCTTGATATTCATGATTTATTCAAAAGAATGAAAGAGTATGGACATAATACAGTAGCTATAACAGACCATGGAGTTGTGCAAATATTTCCAGAAGCTTATACCTTGGGTAAAAAAGAAAATATTAAAGTGCTTTTTGGGATAGAGGGCTATTTATATGATGATTCTGATAAAGAAAATCTGAAAAAGTCTGCTTATCATATTGTTTTAATTGTTAAGAATATGATAGGGTTGAAACATTTGTATGAATTGGTGACAGAATCCCATTTAAATAATTTTTATCGACGACCAAAAATCCCTATGTCAAAACTTAAGGACTTAAGAGAGGGCCTTATTTTAGGGAGTGCCTGTGAAGCAGGTGAATTATATCGAGCTATTGTAGAAGGAAAACCAAAGGAGCGCATTAAGGAAATTGCTTCTTTTTATGACTATTTGGAAATACAACCAATCAGTAACAATTTGTACATGGTTCGCAATGGCTTAGTAGAAAATGAAGAAGTAATTCGAAACTATAATAGAGAGATTGTAGCTCTTGGTGAAGAATTAAACAAACCTGTAGTTGCTACAGGTGATGTCCATTTTTTAGAAAAGGAAGATCAGCTATATAGGGCAGTTCTTATGAAGAGCAAGGGATTTAGAGATGTATCACAACCTGCCTTGTATTATAGGACGACGGAAGAAATGCTAAAAGAATTTGACTATTTAGGAGCAGAAAAAGCCTATAAAGTTGTAATAGAAAATACTAATAAGGTAGCTGGTTGGATTGAAGAGGAAATTACGCCTGTTCCAAAAGAGTTTTTTCCTCCAGAAATTGATGGAGCAGAAAATCAAGTAAAAGAAATTACGTTGGATATGGCTCATGAAATATATGGTAATCCATTGCCTGAAATAGTTGAGAAACGTTTAGATAAGGAATTAAAATCTATTATCTCAAATGGTTTTTCAGTGCTTTATTTAATTGCGCATAAGTTAGTGAAAAAATCTAATGAAGATGGTTATATTGTTGGTTCTAGGGGATCAGTTGGTTCATCTCTTGTGGCTACCATGATGGGTATTACTGAAGTTAATCCTTTAGTTCCTCACTATTTATGTAGTTATTGTAAGACAAGCGAATTCATTGAAGATGGAAGCTACAGTTGCGGTGCAGATATGCCTGATAAAAACTGTCCACACTGTGGCGAAAAATATATTAAGGATGGCTTCCATATTCCTTTTGAAACTTTCTTAGGATTTGATGGTGATAAGGTTCCGGATATTGACTTGAATTTTTCAGGGGAGTATCAACCTATTATTCATCGCTATACTGAGGAGATTTTTGGTAAAGGAAACGTTTTTAAAGCAGGGACTATTGGTACTGTTGCGGATAAAACTGCATATGGTTTTGTGCGTAAATATTATGAAGAAGAAAATTTAATATTGCCAAAAGAAGTGGCTATTAATGCAATTGCTTCTGGCTGTGTGGGCGTTAAAAGAACAACGGGACAACATCCAGGAGGGATTATGGTAGTGCCAAAATCTACAGATATTCACTACTTTACCCCTCTTCAAAGACCAGCTGATGACACAAAGTCTGATATTATTACAACGCACTTTGATTATCACTCTATTGGTGATCAGTTAGTTAAACTGGATTTGTTAGGTCATGATGACCCAACAATTATTAAATATTTAGAGGAAATAACTGGCGTTGATGTCAAACATATTCCTTTAGATCAACAAGATGTAATGTCCTTATTTTTATCAGCAGATGCTCTTAATTTAGAGGAGCCTTTTGTTGATGTAGGAAGTTTGGGGTTGCCAGAGTTTGGTACGAGTTTCGTTAGACAAATGCTTAAGGATACTAAACCATCTATGTTCTCTGATTTGCTTAGAATTAGTGGTTTCTCTCATGGCACTGATGTATGGCTGAATAATGCTAAAGATTTAATTGTAAGCGGTCGCGTAAAACTATCAGAAGCGATTTCAACTCGTGACGACATTATGGTCTATTTAATGCAAAAAGGCTTAGAGGCTTCTATGGCATTTAAAATTATGGAGTTTGTGAGAAAAGGAAGAGGCTTAACAGATGAATTTAGAGCAGTAATGATTGAAAATAATGTGCCAGAATGGTACATAGCATCTTGTGAAAAAATCAGCTACATGTTTCCTAAAGCTCATGCAACTGCCTATGTTATGATGGCTTTTAGACTAGGTTATTTTAAAATTTTCCATAAAGAAGCATTTTATGCTAGCTATTTTAGTATTAGAGGGGAAAATTTTGATTTTAATCTTTTTAAAGATAAAAAAAGTGTTAAGGATGGTTTAGACCAATTAAGTGGTATTAAGATGATGACTGCAAGAGATAAAGAGATAAAGAGCTTGCTTGAAATTGCCTATGAAATGTATTTAAGGGGTATTAGCGTTCTTAATATTGACTTAAATCAATCAGATGCAGCTCGTTTTAAAGTAGTGGAGGGTAATCTGTTACCACCTTTTCTAGCAATTCCTGGACTTGGTGTTAAAGCGGCGGAAACAGTTGTTACTGAAAGAAATAAAAGTCCATTTTTATCTATTGATGATGTTAGAAGAAGAGGAAAACTCAATAATAAAATTATTGAAGAAATGAAAGAGCTGAAAATCTTAGATGATTTACCAGAAAGTGAACAACTTTTGTTATTCTAAAAGATATGTTACAATAAAAGTTAGTAAAGGAGGCATGTTTTTTGAGAAATGCAGCGTTTTTTTTAACGCCTAAAAGTGAATTGGTTTTTCTTAAAAGGGATGCAACAGTTCGTCAAGGAACGGAAAAGTTGGAAAATCACCCCTTTTTGGAAATTATAGTAATTGACGATGAAGGAAAATTAACGGGTATACTTAGTACTAAAGACTTATTAATAGCTTATCGTCACATTGAAGGATTGTCATTTGAAACAGCCCACCAATTTAAAATTAAAGATATATTTAAAGAAGGTAATTTGAGAACAGTCTATATTGATACACCTGAAGATGATTTAGTTGCTATTGGTGCAAAGCAAAATATTATACCTGTAGTCGATAGTGTAAATACATTTATGGGCATTGTCAGGAGAGCGGATTTACTCCAACAGTATTACCAAGAAATGAGGCAACTTAAAGATGGAAGAGATTAAAAAAGATTATGGTAGATTAGCACTGAAATTACATGAAAAATGCCAAGGGAAAATGGAAATAAAAAGCAAAGTGCCTTTGGACTCAAAAGAGGATTTGAGTATTGCCTATACACCAGGAGTAGCAGAACCATGTTTGCATATTGCTGATAACAAAGAGGATGTTTATCGATATACAAATAAAGGGAATTTAATTGGTATTGTAACAGATGGTACAGCTGTTTTAGGGTTAGGGGATATTGGACCTGAGGCTGCTTTACCAGTTATGGAAGGAAAGGCTATTTTATTCAAGCATTTTGGAAATGTTGACGCTTTTCCTATTTGCTTAGATACTTCAGATCCAGAGGAAATTGTTTCTATTGTAAAAGCCATGGCACCGGGATTTGGTGGTATCAATTTAGAAGATATAAAAGCGCCAAACTGCTTTTATATTGAAGAACAATTAAAAAAACAATGCAATATTCCTATTTTTCATGATGATCAGCATGGAACTGCTGTTGTTACATTAGCAGGTATACTCAATAGTGTTAAGCTAGTAGACAAAACCATGTCCCAATTAAAAGTAGTTGTAAATGGTGCAGGAGCAGCTGGTATTGCTATTACTAAATTACTTTTGGATATTGGTGTATCAGATGTATTTTTATGTGATACAACAGGCATTATTTATGAAGGCAGATTAGAAGGCATGAATACTTTTAAAGAAGAGATGAGTTTAATAACCAATAGAGAAAAGAGAACAGGTAATTTAGGAGATGCTTTAAAAGGCAGTGATGTTTTTATTGGGGTTTCAGTAGCAGGAGCAGTAACTACAGATATGGTTAAGACTATGAATACTGATAGTTTTGTATTTGCAATGGCTAATCCTTTACCGGAAATATTACCTGTGGAAGCAAAGGCTGGTGATGCTAAGGTTATTGCTACAGGACGTTCGGATTTTCCCAATCAAATAAATAATGTGTTAGCTTTCCCGGGTATTTTACGGGGAGCCTTAGATGCCAAAGCTTCAGATATTAATGAAGCTATGAAAATTGCAGCTGCTGAAGCAATAGCTTCTTTAGTTTCAGATGAAGAATTAAGTGAAGACTATATTATTCCAAGTCCCTTGGATGAAAGAGTTGGACCTTTAGTAGCTAAAAAAGTATTTGAAGCTGCTGTAATCTCAGGCGTGGCTAGAAAATAGAAATTAAAAAGGCATCTTTAAGGATGCCTTTTTATAGTAAAAATATTTTATTTCACAAGATCATTTGGATTTGTAACTGCTTGACGGCTACAAACGTTTCTAGCAGTATAAGTTCCTTTTAATTGGAATTTCTCTGCTAAGTAAGTAATTACATCGTAAGCAATTTGCTGTGCTCTTTCAACGTCTATTACACCTTCAGTTGTCATTGCTCTGTGTTGAGGGTAAAAACAGGTTGCATATACTTTTGCTTCGTCTTTCACAATGTCATAGACACTTTCATCGACAACAGCGTAGATGCCGCCTAATAGTACTTTTTCTTGAGGTGGAGTAGTTCTCTCTAATTCAAATACATAATCGATGTTTTGTGAAGAGTTGAGCATTTTGTCACATACAAAGTTTACTGAGATTTTAACGTTCATAAAATCAACTCCTTAATTTGTTATTTGAGTTCATTATACATGAAAATGTTTTCATAATCAATTATTTTCATAATCAATTAAATTAAAGAAATACTGATAAATTAAAGAAATACTGAGAGGCAAATATGGATTTAGAAATTTTTAAAATTAAGAAAGAAATGAATGCAGAAATTAATATTGAACGTTCAGTTTTCATTGGGCATTCATACTTAGTTGAGGATGAAGCAGTTGCTAAGTCTATTATTAAATCTGTTAAAAATAAAAATAAAGAGGCCACCCATCACTGCTCCGCCTATATGATTGGTCGTTCTAGTCAATATGAATTTTGTGATGATAATGGAGAACCAAGTGGCAGTGCAGGATTCCCAATTTTAAATGCTATTAAAAGCTATGGGGTGACCAATACTCTAGTCATTGTAACACGGGGGTATTATGGCGGTAAAAAACTAGGGGTTCGTGGCCTAATTGAAGCTTATGGTAGATGTGCAAAGGAGGTCCTTGAATTAAGTGGAAAAATACAGTGGCTGGAAATGGTGTATCTATTAGTAATAACCCCATATCAAAGTGTAGATTCCATTATGCACTATTTAGATAAAAATGAGATTAAACCAGTTTATAAGGATTTTCAACAGTTTGTTACTTTTAAAATTGAATTACCTGAAAAGCAATATGCTGAGTTTTCAAATTTCTTACAGCAATTTCATGATGTAACATTTTCTAAAATATAAAAAAGTGTTATAATGAAAAATAAGGGAAAGGGGGAAGTCTTTTGTCAATAAGAGAGAAAAAAGAAGAACTTCTAAATGCAATTAAAGTATCTAAAGAATATATGGCCTTTGAGGATGCTAAAAGGGACTTATCATCCTATCCAGATCAAGGTTCTTTTTTAGATGAATATAAACAACTTTTACTAGAAAGCCAATTAGAACAGTTGTTAGGTGGTGGCTCAAATTCAAATTTACAAGAGAAAATGGAAGTGATGTATGAGGAGCTTTCCAAACACGAAGTAATCAACCGTTATTTAATTGCTGAGTATCAGTTGAAAAATGTTTTAACTAATATTTATAAAGACTTAAATCATATTGTTGAGTATAGTGAAAGCGACAACCGCTTTTTCTTTAGTTAAATAAGGAGATAGATAATAAATGAGTGTGTCAAATAATAAAAGAAAAAGAATTATTCAAATTTTTGCTATTGGTATGGCATTAATATTTTTTGCAGGAATATTAATGGGTGCTATTGGCTGTATGGCTATGCCTAAAAAGACGCCTCAAACTGCTAATACACAGCCTTCAAATTATGAGAATTTAGCTGCATCAGATGGGGATTTAGAAGCTACTTTAAATGCTATTAATCAATATCAAAACAATATTAATGAAAATCCTGAAAGTGTTCCAGATTTAATTGGCATTGCTCAAAAATATACCTTGCTAGCTTCAACCTATGAAAAGCAAGGTAATATGGAATTGAGAAATGATGCTTACAATAAATCAATTCCATTCTATGTGTTGATTGGAGAAAAGAGCCCTGAAACTAAGATTGCAGCAGATTATAGAATTGCAGAAGCTTATGGAAAAGTTGGTAATCTTGAGGAAGCAGAAGTTCGTTATCAAAAACTGCTAGAAACAGAGGTTGCTTCAGACCAAGTATCTATTTATCTTACTTATGGTTCTTTTTTAAGAAATGATAAAAAAGATGAAGCTGGAGCCCAGGTGTATTTTGATAAAGCATTAGAAGCTTCAAAGACGGATGATCAAAAGAAACAAGTTCAAACAATGATTGATACAATTAAATCCAAATAACTTCAACTTATTAAACCTTCTGTAATTTTACAGAAGGTTTTTCTATGGGGTGAAAAGTGGTGAAAAGTGGGACTAATTATGATATAATGTGCTAGTAGGTGGTGAGAGTGTTGTTACCCTTTTTAGGTGAGTATTATCATAGTGTAGATTCAAAAGGCAGGATGATTATCCCTTCCAAATTCAGAGACGGCTTTGTAGAGATATTTTATTTGTGTAAAGGATTTGAAGACTGTCTGATGATTTTAAGTTCTAATGAAGTTCAGAAAATTGAAACTAAAATTAAGGAAACACATCTCACTAATAAGGATATAAGGCAGTTTATGAGAATCTTTTTCTCAGGTATGGTAGATGTAAGTTTTGATCCCCAAGGCCGGATATTGATTCCCAAATCCCTTAGAGCTTTTGCTGGTATCGATAAGGAAGCTGCCGTTGTGGGAACAGGACTTTACTTGGAAATATGGCAAAGAGAAAAATGGAGGAGGAAAATAGGACGATGATGGATAGCAATAGAAATCAATTTGATTATGTTTTAGAGGCATTAAATAATGAAGCATGAGTCAGTTTTACTTAAAGAATCAATTGAAGCTTTAAATATTAAAAAAAAGGGTATTTATGTTGATGGAACATTAGGTGGTGGTGGCCATAGTGCAAAAATTGCTGAGGCTTTAGAGGGAACAGGACAGTTGATTGTAATTGATCAAGATCCTTATGCTATTGGCCGTGGCAAAGAGCGCTTAAAAGCTTATAACAATATTACTTTTGTTGAAAATAATTTTTCAAATATTGCTATTATTTTAGAGAACTTAAATATTGAAAAAATAGATGGATTTTTAATGGATCTAGGCGTTTCTTCTTTTCAATTAGATGATGGGCAAAGAGGCTTTAGCTATCATAAAGATGCTGCTCTGGATATGCGTATGAATCCTAATATTGCTGTAACGGCAGCCCGCATTATCAATAGCTACTCAAAAGAAGATTTGGCTCAAATATTTAGACTGTATGGTGAAGAACCTTTTGCTTGGCAAATTGCTAAAAATATTGAAAAAAAAAGAAGTATAAAGCCGATAGAAAATACTTTAGAGTTAGTTGAAATTATTAAAGAATCGATGACTGAAAAAGAAAAAAAGAAAAAAGGACATCCTGGTAAAAGGGTATTTCAAGCGTTGAGGATTGAAGTAAATAGAGAGTTAAGTGCTTTAGAAAAAGCATTAGAAGACAGTGAAAAATATTTATCAATTGGTGGAAGATTAGTTGTTATTACTTTTCATTCTCTTGAGGATAGAATTGTAAAACACTTTATTAAGGATAAAGAAAAACCATGTAAGTGTCCACCGGATTTTCCAGTATGTACCTGCGGAAAAGTGAGCACATTAAGAAATGTGACAAGAAAAGTAATTTTGCCTGCTGAGGATGAGTTAGTAAGGAATAATAGAGCTCGAAGTGCAAAATTAAGAGTGGCAGAAAAGATCTAGGGGGATTAATATGCCGGTAGTTAGAAAAAAGAAAAGAGGAACAGCAATTTATACTAAACTTGCTATTATCCTTTTAGTGTCTTTATTCCTCTTTGTTACCATAAGAGGCGTATCGTCTAATTTTAACCAAGAAAAATTAAGATTAGAAAAAGAAGCCCACTCCTTGGCCAGTTCCAATGAGTGGATAAAATATGAAATTAATGATAAAATATCTTTAGATAACCTTGAAAAGTATGTCTCAGGAGCAGGGATGGCAGAAGCTACAAAAGAACAAATTAAAGTAGTTATTGTGGATAAGAATAAAATTAATCCTCCACCTGTTGTTGCAGCGGAAAAAGAAGAGTCGTTTTTTGATAGTATAAAAAGAACCATAGGGGAATTTTTCAATGGACAGCAATAATGAAGAAAATCAGAAAATAGAAGAAATTAAACGAACAAGAGCGAATAGAAAACGAAAACAAGGAAAAGAATCTAAACCATGGACAGAAGGACAAAGAGTCCGGGTTGTATTTATAGTCGTTGGGGTTCTTTTTCTTCTTGTCGTTGGTAGAATTGTCCATGTTCAACTAATAATGGGAGGGACACTTAAATCCGAAAGCTTGAGCTTGAGGCAGACTCAAGAAGCTATTAAGGCTAAAAGAGGCAGTGTTTTAGATGCAAATGGTGAAGAGCTCGCTGTTGATGCGTCTGTTTATTCTTTATGGGTAGATGCAAATCAGTTTAGAAGCCAACTTGCAAAGAAGAATGTTAATAAAAAAGTTATAGCACAAGAGCTTTCAAAGGCTTTGAGTCCAGAAGGCGTTATAGGTATGACACCTGAAGAAGTCCTTCAAAAAATTGAACAAAACAGTGGTTTTGTTTGGATAAAGAAAAAACTTTCTTTTCAAGAAGTAGAAGCAGTTAAGGAGTTAGGGTATTCAGCTCTAGTATTTCAGGAAGAAAGTAGAAGACACTATCCAAAAGGTGTTACAGGCGGGAATTTAATTGGATTTGTTAATGATTCAGGAGTTGGTGCTGCAGGCGTTGAATCTTCCTATAATGATATTTTAAGTGGTACTGATGGACTTATTGAAGGACAAAAAGATGGCAAACAAAATTTTCTACAAGATACAACTAATACTATTCGAGAGCCCGTTGATGGTAAAAATGTACAGTTAACAATTGATTTGAGAGTACAACATATTGTGGATAAAGAAATGAATAAAATTATTTCAGAATTAAGCCCACAAAAAGCTAGCATTGTTGTCATGAGAAC
This sequence comes from endosymbiont 'TC1' of Trimyema compressum, assembly GCF_001584725.1. Lineage (NCBI taxonomy): Bacteria > Bacillati > Bacillota > endosymbiont 'TC1' of Trimyema compressum. The sequence goes on from NZ_CP014606.1 coordinate 376,264, forward strand.
AAAAACAGGTGAAATATTAGGTCTTGGAGATAGCGGTGTTTATGATCCTAACAATTTTAGAGAAACTAATAGTGCTCTATTTAGCGTAAAAGCTTTTCAAGAAGCTTATGAGCCTGGTTCAACAATGAAGCCTGTAATGGCTGCTTCAGCTATTAATGAAGGTGTTGTAACACCACAACAAACTGCATTTTATGACAATGGTTTTAGAACCATTGATGACCATATTATCCGTTGCTGGATTTATCCAAGTAGTCATGGTTATGAAAGTTTAACAGATGGTATGGCCAATTCTTGTAATCCTGTATTTATGGATACCGCTAAACTATTAAGAGACGCTAATCCAGAAGCTTGGTATAAGTATCTGGATAAGTTTGGTTTCGGTAAAAAAACAGCTGTTAATTTTGCTGGTGAAGCATCAGGTATTTTACCTGCAAATAATGCTTATATTTTCCATGCTACTTCTGCTATTGGGCAAGGTATTAGTGCTAGCCCAATTCAGATGGCTACTGCAATTTCTGCTATTGGCAATAAAGGCAGAATAGTTGAACCTAGATTGGTAAAAAGCATTACCAATAGTGCTGGTGAAGTTATAGAAAAAAAAGAGACTGTTCTGGGGGAACAAGTTGTCAGTGAGGAAGCAGCCATTCAAACAATGGATATGATGAAGACTGTTGTAGAACGACCAGGTGCTACAGGTATTTCAGGCAAGCTCGATGGCATTGAATCTGTAGCTAAGACTGGTACCGCTGAAAAATCTGATACTTCTGGTAAGTATGTTAAGGATAAATATATTATTTCCTTTGTAGGGATGGCACCTTATCCAAATCCTGAATTCACAGTATTAGTTATTATTGATGAGCCTACAAAAGGTGGCGGTTCAAGTAGTACTGTAGGTCCTTACTATAAGAGTGTCATGGAAGAAGTCATTAAGACTTTAACAGCAGATAATGTTGCCATTGATGAAAATGTGGCACCAACTGTAATTAATAGTGAGATAATAATGCCTGATTTAACTGGTATGACGGCTAATTACGCTAAAAACTTTTTAAAAGAAAAAGGTATAATACTTGAAGAAGATGCAAAAGGTAATATTGTAAGTCAAAGCAAAAAGGCTGGGGAAAAAATTAAAACAGATTCTTCAGTAACTGTAAAAATTGAAGATAAAGGGTTAGTTGCTGGACAAGTAGTAATGGTTGATTTTACTGGCTTAAGATTACCAGATGTTATGGCTAGAAAAGAGATTATGGGTATCAAAGTAGAAATGAGTGGTACGGGAAAAGTTGTTTCACAAAATGTACCTCCTGGCACCATTTTCAATCAAGGTGATGCATTGCAATTGAAATTTGCTGAATAAAATAGAATGAGGTAATAATAGATGGATTTAAAACAGGTTTTAAAAGATTTGTCGTATACGTTAATCCAGGGTTCTTTAGACACTACAATTATTGGTGTTGAATATGATTCTAGAGCTGTGAAAAAGCAAAGCCTTTTTGTAGCAATTGAAGGATATGCAACGGATGGGCACAAGTATATAGAAGTTGCTATAGAAAATGGAGCAAGTACTATTGTTTTAGAAAAAACATTTGATTATAGATCTTTTCCAGATGTTACTTTTATCGAAATGGCAAATACGAGAAGAGGACTTGCTCAAATTAGCAGTAATTTTTTTGGTAATCCTGGACAAGACATTACTGTATTTGGTGTAACAGGGACTAATGGAAAAACTTCTATTACTTATTTATTAAAACATATTCTAAAGAATGTTGGTAGTAAAGTTGGGGTTGTAGGAACTATTGAAAATCAAATAGGTGAGGCAATAGTACCCAGCGAAGTTACAACGCCTGAATCAAGGGATTTACAATATTTGTTGAGAAGGATGGTTGATGAGGGCTGTAATTATTGTGTAATGGAAGCTTCGAGTCATGCTTTGTATTTAGATAGAGTATATGGGGTACCTTTTTCTGCTGGTATTTTTACTAATTTGACACAAGACCATCTGGATTTTCACGATTCATTAGAATCTTATCTAGAAGCTAAAAAAATACTTTTTCATTCTTTAAAAGAAGATGGTTTTGCTGTAATTAATTTTGATGACCCTGCATCAGAAAGTATTCTCAAAGATTATCAAGGCAAATATGTTACTTATGGTATTCATAAATCCTGTGACTTTAGAGCAGAAAATATTGTTATGGATTTATTTGGAACAAGATACGAATTAAACTATAATGGTTATAAACTAACTGTTCATTTAAAATTAATTGGAGAATTCAGTATTTATAATTCCTTAGGTGCAATTGCTACTGCTTTAACCTATGGATTACCTGCTGACAAAGTATTAGAGGGTGTAAGTCAGGTTACAGTAAATGGTCGTTTTCAATTAGTTGATGGTGCTAAAGATTTTGCAGTCGTTGTTGATTATGCTCATACCCCTGATGGTTTGTTAAATGTACTTCAAACTGGAAGGAAATTAACAGCAGGAAGAGTCATAGGAGTCTTTGGTTGCGGTGGTGACAGGGATAAGAAAAAGAGACCCATTATGGGTAGAATTGGTGGAGAAAATAGCGATATAGTTATTATTACTTCAGACAATCCAAGAACTGAAGATCCTGATTCAATTATTAATATGATTGAGGTAGGGGTACAGGAAGTTAACAATAATTACTATAAAATTGAAAACAGAAAAGAAGCTATAAAAAAAGCCATTGAAATTGCTAGAAAAGACGATATTATTATCATCGCTGGTAAAGGACATGAAGACTATCAGATTCTAGGCAAAACAAAATATCCTTTTAGCGACGTTGAAATTGCTAAAAAAATTTTGGAGAAGGTGGATTGAAAAATGATTGGAAATTTAAAGGAAATTAAAGAAATTTTAGGAGTTGAGCCATTCCTAGGAGATGAAAAGGTCAAAGTCGAATCTGTTTCTATAGATACGAGAACCCTGACAAAGGGAGCTGTGTTTGTAGCTTTGTCAGGTGAGTTTTTTAATGGTAATGATTATATTGATATTGCTGTTGACAAAGGCGCTGTAGCAGTGGTATCTACAGAGCATGAAGAGATTAAAATCCCTTTAATTAAAGTTGAAGATGCTATAAAAGCTTACCAGAAAATTGCCAATTACTATAGAAATCGAGAAGGTTTCAAAGTGGTGGCTATTACTGGTAGCAGCGGAAAAACAACTACTAAAGATATGGTTGCTTGTGTTTTAGAAAAAAAATTAAAAGTTAGTAAAACTTATAAAAACAATAATAATGAAATTGGCTTACCCTATACAATTTTGTCTTCTCCTGAAAATACAGATGTCCTTGTTTTAGAAATGGGTATGAGGAGTTTAGGTGAAATTAGAACATTAACGGAGACAGCTGAACCAGATATTGGTATAATAACTAATGTTGGCATTGCTCATGTAGGAGAGCTAGGTTCAGAAGAGAATATTCTAAAAGCAAAAAGGGAACTTTTTGAGGAGATGAAGAGTAATGGCATTGCCATTATCAATGGTGAAGATAAATATACACGAGCTTTAGAAGAGAGTTTTACTGGCGCTAAAAAAGTATTTGGTTTTCATGATAATGCTACAATTAAAGCAACAGAGATTGTTTTAGGAGAATCAATTTGCAGTTTTAAAGTAATACGAGATGGCGAAACATATTATGCTGAACTACCATTTACAGGTGAGCATTTAATTCTAGATGCATTAGTAGCTCTGGAGACTGGAGCATTATTGGGGATTTCCATTAAACAGGGTATTGAAGCATTAAAAAAATTAGAGGTTAGTCCTGGAAGAATGTCAGTTGAAAAATTGGCAGGTAATATAACTATTTTAGATGATGTCTATAATGCTAATCCAGATTCAACAAAAGCCTCTTTAAAAGTTTTAACTGGGTATAAAGGTAGGGAAATTGCTATTTTAGGGGATATGAGAGACCTAGGAGCATTAGAAAAGCCTTTGCATAAAGAGGTTGGTGCTTATGTTGCAAAACTTGGTATTGACTATTTAATAACAGTTGGATCTGCTTCTAATAATATTTGGCAAGGGGCTGTTGATGGTGGCATGAACAGCAACCAAGCTTTTTCATATATGACAAATGAAGATGCTTTTAAAAAACTAAATGAAATCCTTAAAGAAAACGATACAGTATTAATTAAGGGTTCACGTTTAGTAGGCATGGAAAAAATTATTGAACTATTAAAAAAAGAAAGATAAATTGGGGGATATATATAAATGATTATGTACTTGGTGTTAATTGGAGCCGTTTTTTTGTTATCATTAATAATAGGACGAATTGCTGTAGTTAAATTAAGGGAGCTTAAATTAGCTCAAACTATTAGAGATGATGGACCAAAAAGCCATTTTGAGAAAGTTGGAACACCGAGTATGGGAGGTATTATCTTTATTATACCAATTACTATTGCTTCTTTTTTCTTAATGCCTGCAGCTGTGTTGCCATTATTGGCTATGCTAGCTTATGGTGCCTTGGGAATGTATGATGATTTAGAGAAAAGGGCAATAAAAAAGGGTAAAGGCTTGTCTGTGAAAAAAAAGTTTTTACTGCAAATACTAGCTGGGCTTATTCTGGCTGTTGTTGCATTTTTTGTTAATGGAGGATCTGTCATTGGTTTTTCTAATAGTGTTTCTTTTAGCATTAATATAATTGTTTATTTTATTTTTATGACAATTTATTTTGTTGGGGTAACTAATGCTGTAAATTTAACAGATGGATTAGATGGCTTATCAACAATGGTAACATTGCCAATTGTGGTTGTTTTTATATTAATAAGTTTGTTACAGGGGAATTATCAAATGGTAGGAGTCTGTGGGATAATTCTTGTTGCACTTCTTGGATTTTTGATTTTTAATTTGCATCCAGCTAAAATATTTATGGGTGACACAGGCTCGATGGCATTAGGCGCATTAATTGCTGGTATTGCAGTTGTTTTAAAAGTAGAATTATTACTATTAATATTAGGCTTAGTTTATATTGCTGAAACAGTTTCAGTAATGCTTCAAGTCCCATACTTTAAGACTACTGGTGGTAATCGCTTTTTTAAAATGGCGCCATTACATCATCATTTTGAGTTATCTGGTATGAAAGAAACCTCAGTTGTTAAATGGTTTACTATTGCTTCTTGTATTATTTCTCTCATAGCATTTATTATTTATTGGAGTATTTAGTATGATTGAATTTAAAGGAAAAAAAGTATTAGTTTTAGGAGCAGGAAAAACTGGAAAAAGCGCTGCTTTATTTTGCAAAAATAAAGCAGCTATTGTTACTTTAGCCGATGAACAGTCAATTGGTGAAATTGATGAACATATTGAAAAAAAAATTGGATTTTTTAGCCATTTAGCTTGTAATGACTTTGATTTAATTATTCAATCCCCAGGGATTTCGAGACAGCATCCATTTTTATTGAAAGCAGAGGACGAAGGCATTGCAATTATTGGGGAAATTCAGTTAGCTAGTTTTTTTGCTAAAAAACCAATTATTGCTATTACAGGCACTAATGGTAAAACTACTATAACTTATGGTTTGGGGCATCTCTTCAATACTTGTAAAAAATCTACTGAATTAGTTGGCAATGTGGGTTTTCCTTTTGTTGATGTAGTAGAAAATAATGTGGAAAACTTTGTTTTAGAAGTTTCTAGCTATCAGCTTGAAGCTATTAGTGATTTTAAACCACATATTGCTATTATAACTAATTTAACACCTGACCATTTAGAACGACATAAAACAATGGAAAACTACTTTAATATAAAAAAGCATATATATGTGAATATGAACAGTAATGACTATTTAATAGTAAACGGTGATGACCCCTATATGAGCACTATTAAGAAAGAAAATCATGACTTTACTTTATATGAGTTTAGTGCGAATAAAAAAGTAAAGGGCATTTATTTAAATGGTGATACAGTTTATTTGAATATTGATAATAATCCAACACCAGTATTTTTGAGAAATGATTTAAAAATTATAGGCAAACACAATGTTGAGAATATAATGGCTGCCTATTTAGCTGCTTATTTAAGTGGCTGTAATAGGAGTTGTTTAGAAGAGGGTGCGAGAACTTTTGAGGGAGTTCCTCATCGTCTAGAGTATGTTGCTACATTAAATGGAATTAAGTATTATAATGACTCAAAGTCAACAAATCCAGAAGCCGCTATAACTGCACTTCAGGCTTTTGCTGGAGAAAGCCTTTATATTATTTTAGGTGGCAGTTCTAAAGAGGTATCTTATGAATCGCTTGGAAACTATTTGAAAAATAGCAATGCTATTCCTATTGTGCAGGGAGAAACTAAAGACGAAGTTAAGGAGGCTTTAAATAAAGCCGATGTTAAAAATATACTAGAGGCTAACTCTGTTAAAGAGGCTTTGCTTTTAGCTACAGAATTAGGAAAAGATGGAGATATAGTTCTCCTATCCCCAGCTTGCGCTAGCTTTGACCAATACGCAAATTTTGAAAAAAGAGGGGATCTATTTAAGGAGTATGTTAATGGACTCAAATAAAGACCCTAAACCAGTTAGAACACGTAAAAAATATAAAAAAAAGAAAGCTTTCAAATCTTTTAAAGGTAACAAAATACCTAATGGTATGTTGCTACTAATTTTAGTGAGCATCCTTTGTATTTTTGGCTTATATATGGTGTACAGTGCATCTTATGTTGGGGTGGTATCTGCTTCAGGAGAACTAACCTCGCCATGGTATTATTTAGTGAGACAGCTTAGAGGTATTGTGCTAGGAGTCATTCTAGGTTATATATTTTTTAGATTACCAAGTATGAATGTGAAGGCACAGAGAATTATAATTGGTGGTTTTTTTATAGTATCTTTTTTACTATTAATATATGCTTATGCTTTTGGCGAAGCTATTAATGGCTCAACTCGCTGGATACAACTGCCATTTATTAACATACAACCTTCTGAGCTTTTAAAAATAGCATTGGTTTTAGTGGTAGCTTCTTTATTGAGTAAAATGAAAAAGCATATAGTTATTTTCTTTTTGCTCAGTTTAATTATTCCTGCCATGGTTGCTATAGAAAACCTTAGTTCTGGTTTGCTTATGATAGCAGCTGTTTTTGTGATGTTTGCTGTATATGGATTGAAAAAATATCAAATTATTACATTTACTAGTATAATTGGTGTTTTTGGTGTGCTTTTTATATTATTTGAGCCATATCGTTTAGGCAGGATTACTAATTATTTAACAATGCTTGTAAATCCTTTAAAAGCTGATTATCAGACTAAAGAAAGCCTATATGCATTGGCAAATGGGGGAATTGCAGGAAAAGGAATTACCTATAGTACTCAAAAATTCTTTTATTTACCAGAACATCATACTGATTTTATTTTTGCTATAATTGGGGAAGAATTAGGTTTTTTAGGCGAAATAATATTAATGGGATTGTTTTTCTTAATGGTTTATTTCATTTATCAAATTGCGATTCAAGCTAAAACTTTATTTATGAAATATGCATGTCTTGGTTTTGGTACATTATTTGCTATTCAGATTGTATTAAATATTGGTGTTGTTTCAGGCTTACTGCCTGTTACTGGTGTTACATTGCCTTTCTTAAGCTATGGTGGATCATCTTTGATGACTAGCTTAATGATGATTGGATTTGTATTGGGATGTTCAGAGCTAAAAAGGAGAGAAAAAAATAGATGGGGAAGAAAAAGGGCAATAACATAGTGGTTACAGGTGGTAAAACAGGTGGTCATATTTACCCTGCTTTAGCAATTGCAGATATATTATCAGATGATTTGGGTGCCAATCCCTTTTATATTGGCGCCAAAGATGGAATGGAAGCTCAAGTTCTTAAAAATGAATCAATACCATTCTATGGGTTATCTTTAGGTCCTTTAGTAGGTATTTCATTTTCGGGAAAAATAAAAAATATGTTAAAGAATATCGGTTCATTTTTTAGAAGTTTTTCTTTATTAGGTCAAATAAAGCCGAGACTAATTATTGGTACTGGCGGTTTTGTTTGTGGGCCAGTATTGGCAGCCGCTTTTTTTAGAAGAATACCTATAATTATTCATGAGCAGAATGTTGAGCCGGGAATTACCAATCGATTACTGAGTCATATTGCAAAGGAAATATGGATGACATTTAACGAAAGTGCCTCTTTTTTTCCTAAAGGCAAAAAAAAAGTGCTAACTGGCATGCCTTTAAGGGCCTCCTTTCAGAAGGACTCAATGACTAAGAAAAAAGCAAAAGCGCATTTTAAGTTTGCGGAAAATGATAAAGTGCTACTCGTTACAGGAGGGAGTCAAGGATCAAGAGTCATTAATAGGAATATAATGGAATCCTATAAGAATATTATAGAGATTTTAGGCTATAAGATTATTCATATTACTGGTCCATCTTTATATGATGAGGTGGTCAATCAATTTGATGAAACAACTAAAAATTATATAAAAGATAATAAACTTATTGTAACAGGGTATATGAATGACATGGATATTGCTTTACAGGCTGTAGATATTGCTATTAGTCGTTCAGGGGCAAGTTTTATTTGTGAGTTAATTTCATTATCTTTATTTAGTATTCAAGTACCATTAAAAACTTCGGCAGGAAATCATCAATTGAAAAATGCCAAGGTTTTAGAGAAAGTTGGACTTGCTAAAGTTATTGAGGAGGATGAATTAATTAAAGACTCTTTCTATTTAGCCCTGACTTCTTTACAGATGGGAGAGATTCATACTATAATTAAAAATAAAGTTGGAATTTTATATGGACAGAGTACAATTGAAATTATTAGAAGGGAATCTGAAAAGTATTTAAGGTGATAGATTTATGAAAAACATACATTTTATAGGAATAGGTGGAACCGGCATGAGTGGACTAGCCAATATTTGTTTGGAAAAAGGTTGTCATGTTACTGGGTCTGATTTAAAAGAATCCGATACTGTGAAATATTTGGAAAATAAAGGGGCTGTTATAACAATAGGACATAATGGGGATTTATTGCCTAAAACATCTGAAGTTGTCGTTTATTCAACAGCCGTTAAAAAAGACAACCCAGAAATAAAGGCTGCAAATCAATCAGGTATACTTATTTGGCATCGCAGTGAGCTTTTAAAATGGTTAACGGAAGAAAAGACTACTTATGGTATTGCAGGAGCCCATGGCAAAACGACTACTACAACTATGGTTGCTGAAATTTTTAATAAGGCAGAAACCCATCCAACAGTGGCAGCAGGTGGCAAGTTGATTTTTCATGGTGCCAATGGAATCTATGATTCAGAAGGGGAAATTTTAATTGCAGAGCTAGATGAAAGTGATGGTTCATTTTTAAAGATGAAAGTAGATTCTGCCATTATTACAAATATTGATGATGATCATTTAGATTACTATAGAACTAAGGAAAAAATTATTGAAGCATTTAAAGAGTTTATTGGGAATGTTAAAAGTAATATAATTATTAATGGGGAAGATGAAACACTAAGAGTTTTAGTTAAAGATAAGGACAATGTAATTACTTTTGGTTTTGAAAATTGTGATTATACCATAGAGGATATTAATGTTCAGAACTATAGAAATACTGGGAAGGTATACTATAAAGGAGAATATATTGGCACAATAAATATACCATTACCAGGCGTTCATAATTTACAAAATGCTCTAGGCGCTTTAGTTTTGGCTAGACTTAAAGGGATACCAGATGAGGTAATATTTAAGAGTTTAGATACATTCCAGGGCGTAGGGAGACGATTTGAAGTAGTTGGACAAAAAAATGGGATAACCATTGTTGATGACTATGCTCATCACCCTAATGAAATTGATGCCTTATTAACAGGAGCTAAATCATTTGGCTACAAGCGAGTAATTGCAGTATTTCAGCCACATCGTTATACAAGAACTAATCAATTATTTGATGAATTTGTAGCTGTACTTAAAAATGCAGATTTAGTTATTGTCAGTCCAATATACAGTGCTGGTGAAACGCCTATAGAAGGTATTTCTAGTGAAAAGCTAGTTGAATCTATTGGCTCTAGTGGCGTATACAAAGAAAACTTTTCTGAAACTGTTCAGTATTTAATAGAGAATGCAATGGCCGAAGATTTAATTTTAACAATAGGCGCTGGAGATATTTGCGATGTAGGTAGATTGTCTTTATCAGCACTTTAGGAGGATACAATTAGTGGATTGGATAAGTATTTTAGAAAAGACTTATAAGGAACCATTTACAAGAGATTATAAGATGGCTTCTTTAACTACTTGGAAAATTGGTGGTATTTCTGCTGTTGTGGCACTTCCAGAAACTATTAATGGCTTAGTTACACTTATTAATTTCGCAACAAAAAATATAATTCCTTACTATATTCTAGGCAGAGGTTCTAATGTATTGGTTGGAGATAATTACTTTAATGGAATAATCATATATTTAGGAAAAAATTTTTCAAGTATTTTTACCAAGGGTAATGAAATTGAGGCTTATGCAGGTGTTACATTAAACCAAATAGGTGTATTGGCAAAAAAATCAGCTTTTAAGAACGCAGAGTTTTTAAGGGGTATTCCTGGCTCATTAGGTGGTGCTTTAATTACAAATGCAGAAGCCTATAAAATTGCTATTTCTGATTTTGTAGAATCTGTAAGAGTATTTGAAAATGGCGTTTTTAAGGATTATAATCAATCGATGTGTGATTTCTCCTATCGTCATTCAATATTTGAAAAAAAAGATAATTTTTGTATTGTAAAGGCAACTCTAGTATTTGAAAAAGGGGATATAGAGACTATTAACCAGAATTATAAAAACACTATTGAGTTTAGAAAAACGAAACAGCCAAAATACCCTAATGGTGGCAGTATTTTTAAAAATCCTAAAAATGGTCCTGCAGCTGGATATTTAATTGATCAGCTGAAGCTAAAAGGACTTGATAAAGGAGATGCAGTTATATCAGAAGTTCATGGCAACTTTATATTAAATAAAAATAAGGCTAAGGCTGCAGATGTATTATATTTAATTGAGAAAATAAAAAATCAAGTTATGAAAGCATATAATATAGAGTTGCAGTTAGAAATAAAAAAAATCAATTGTTAGTTTGATTTATAAAATGAAAATTGTTATAATTAAAACTAGGTTTTTATAGGGGGAGAGTCCCATCAAAGAGAAACAAAAATATACAATTAGTGTAAGGAGCAAAAAAAAGCAAAAAAAAGAGAAGAAGCAGTTTAGACGGGACAGAATATTGATTGCCTTATTTGTCTTATTATTAATCATTGCTTCAGCTTATTTTGCATTTTTCTCTAGTTTTTTTAATATTAAAAAAGTGGAGGTAATTGGAGCTCAAACGCTAAAGCAAGAAGATATTATAGCCATAGCCAAAATCAAAATAGACAGTAATCTTATTTTACAAAATACTGCTGAAAAAAGTGCTATGATTAAAGAAAATTTTTCAAGAATTCAGGATGTAAGTGTGAAACGATCCTATCCAAACACAATGATTATTAGTGTAGAGGAGAAGCAACCATTAATTATTGGTGTTACTTTAAATAACTTTATACTGATTGATGATAATGGCGAAGTAATTGATGTTATGGCAGTAGATGCAAAACCTGGTGTTAGTAAAATCAATGCACCTATATTATCCAGTATGATTTTTCCAGTTACAGTTACTCAAGGACAAATTCTAGTGGAGACTTCATTGAGACAAGCAATTGCTTTTGTAAAAGGTGTTCCTGAAGATAGGAAACACTTAATTAATGAAATCCGAGTTAAAAATGGATTTATTTCTATTTATCCAACAGGTGACTTTGAAGCCATAATGGGGGATAATAAAAATATGATCAAGAAGTTAAACACTTTAGAGACTTTACTAAAAGACACTGAGGTGCTAGATAGGGCTATTGCTTATATGGACCTGTCTGTCCCAGATAGACCCATCATTAAAGAGCAATAGAAAGAAGGAGGGAATCCTAGTGATAGAATTCGAGGATGTTAGTTTTGATAATTTAGCTAATATTAAAGTTATAGGAATTGGCGGCGGCGGCAACAATGCCATTAATAGAATGATTGATTCAGGCGTTCAAGGGGTGGATTTTATTTCCATTAATACTGACTCGCAAGCTTTAAAAGGAACACTTGCAACTAAAAAGATTCAGATTGGTAGCAAGTTAACTAAAGGTTTAGGAGCCGGAGCTAACCCTGAAATTGGCAAAGCAGCTGCCGATGAAAGCAGAGAGGATTTATACAAGCTTCTGCAGGGAGCTGATATGATTTTTATTACTGCTGGCATGGGTGGTGGTACAGGTACAGGTGCGGCGCCTGTAGTTGCTCAAATTGCTAAAGAAGTAGGAGCACTTACAATTGGTGTTGTTACTAAACCTTTTTCATTTGAGGGAAAGAAAAGAGCTAAACAAGCTCAAGAAGGAATTGAAAAACTGTCAGAATTTGTTGATAGTTTAATTATTGTACAAAATGATCGTCTTCTTGAGTTAGCTGATAAAAGAACGCCGATGGTTCAAGCTTTTAAAATGGCTGATGATGTTTTGAGACAAGGTGTACAAAGTATTTCTGATTTAATTGTCATACCATCCTTAATTAATTTAGACTTTGCTGATGTTAGAACCATTATGAGTGAAAACGGTGCTGCCTTAATGGGTATTGGAAGAGCTTCAGGTGATAACAGAGCCCAAGAGGCTGCTTTAGCTGCTATTTCAAGCGCCCTTCTTGATACGAGCATCGATGGTGCTAAGGGTATTCTCTTAAGTATAGCAGGTGGAGATGATTTAACTTTATTTGAAGTCAATGAAATTGCAAGTATTGTTACTGAAGCTTGTGATGATGAAGTAAATGTAATTTTCGGTGCATCAATTAACCCAGAACTTGGCGACGATATTGCTGTTACTGTAATAGCCACAGGATTCCCTAGCGATTACTCCAAGAAGAAGAAAAAGGTAGATAAAGACAGTCAGGATGAAGATTCAGATTTAGACGATGATGATCAGTCTTCTGAAGAAGATGAATTTAAATTTAATAAATTAGATGTTGCATTTAAAATTCCTAATTTCTTAGAATAGGATATTGAGATGCGCTGTGTATTTTGTGGTAGTTTAGATTCAAAAGTTTTAGATTCAAGACCTGCTGATGATGGTTATGCTATTCGCAGGAGACGTGAATGTATTGAGTGTAAAAAAAGATTTACGACTTATGAAAAAATTGAGCAAATGCCTTTAGTTGTTGTTAAAAAAAATGGCGAAAGGGATTTATTTGATCGAGAAAAATTAGTAAAGGGCTTATTAAAGGCTTGTGAAAAAACCAATGTTTCTTATGATACTATTGAGACTATTGTAGCAGAAATCGAAAGAGATTTATTAAGTGGAACAGAAAAAGAAATTTCCAGTCAATTAATTGGCGAAAAAGTAATGGATGCGCTACAATCAGTGGACCCTGTAGCTTATGTTCGTTTTGCTTCAGTTTACAGGGAGTTTAAGGATGTTGAAACTTTTATGAATGAAATAGAGACGCTGCTTAAAAACACAAAAAATGATTCTATTAATAGCCGCTCTATTTGAGCGGCTATTTTCAAAGGGGAAAATATGGAGTTAGAAGATAAAATACCATTAAAATATTTAGAAAGTAATCTATTAAAAGAGATGCCTTTTATTAGCCATCTTTTTTCTACAAGGATAAATGGTTGGAGCTTTAATAATGAAGAACTTAATTTAGGACTCCATGTTGGAGATCAAAAAAGGCAGTCTTAAAGAATCGGAGAAAGCTATGTAAAGTACTATTCTATTGCTTCTGAAGATTTAGTTTCTGGAGAACAAATTCATGGTGTTCAAATCCACCAGGTAACAATGGCTGATTTAGGCAAAGGGAGCCTTTCATAAGAATCTTCATTAAGAGGTATAGATGGTTTAATTACCAATATACCAGGTGTTCCTTTATTTGCATTTTATGCTGATTGTACACCAATCTATTTAGTTGATGAAAGAAAAGAAGCTATTGCTCTATTACATGCTGGTTGGAAATGAACTGTAGGCAATATAGTTGGTGAAGCTCTTCAAGCTATGACGAAAGCCTATGGCACAGTGATCCCCCAAATATTAAAGCTTAGATTGGGCCAAGAATTGAAAGCTGTTGCTACGAGGTCGGTGAAAATGTATTATCTAAAATTAGAGAATTAAATTTATTTAAACCTCCTTTTGTTGAAAATAGGCATATAAGTTTAGGGGCAATTAATGAAGCTCTTTTAAAAAGAGCTGATGTTTTGAATAATGAAGTATCACCTTATTGTACCAGCTGTCATAATGATTTGTTTTTTCTTATCGTAAGGAAAATGGACAGACCGGACGACTTGGGGCTGCTTTATTAGTGATTAATGAAATATAGAGGGGTTATTATGAATAATTATTTAGAAAATAATCTTAAAGAAATTAGAGAGAATATAGATGCAGCTAAGAAGAAAGCAGGAAGGGTTGATGACATTTTATTGTTAGGGGTAACTAAAACTTTTCCAGTGGAAATTATTGAGGCTGGAATTCCTTTAGGTATCCGTGCTGTAGGTGAAAATAAAGCACAGGAATTGGTTGCTAAATATGATATTGTTGGCAACAGAGTTTCATGGCATTTTATTGGACATTTACAGAGAAATAAAGTAAAATACATTATTGATAAAGTTGATTTAATTCATTCTGTTGAGTCTGTGTCGTTGGCTAAAGAAATAGGTAAAAGAGCTTTGCAATTTGGTCATAACCAGAAAGTATTATTAGAAATAAATATTTCTGGAGAAGAAACCAAATTTGGTTTAAAAAGAGATGATGTAGTTTCATTTATAGAGGAAGCTAAGAAAATTCCAGGCTTGCAGATTTCGGGGTTAATGACAATGGCCCCACATAGTGATGATACACAATTAGTTAGAGGTGTTTTTAAAGGATTACGACTTCTTAAAGAAGAAATCGAATCACTTAAAATAGAGGGGGTTTCCATGGATTATTTATCTATGGGAATGAGCCACGATTATGAGTTGGCTATATTGGAAGGTGCTAATATTGTAAGAATTGGCTCCTTACTTTATGGCAAAAGAGATTATACTAAATAATAAATGGAGGTATGAATTATGATTAAAAGAATCAAGGATTATTTTGGTAAAGAAGAAGATTATGATGAAGATGAATATGAAGAAGAGGATACATACGAAGATGACAGCTATGATGAGTATGAAAGATTTAATGGTGCTGATGATGAAGATAAAGAGGAGAGTTTAAGTATGATAGATGAATCATTTTCACTATCTTCAGTAGTGAGTAAAAAATGCGAGGTGTTAATGGTATCACCGGATACTTTTAATGATGCTTTGAAAATTGCTAATGATTTGAAAAAGAATAAAATAATTATATTAAATTTAGAAGATGTTGAATTTGAAGAAGGCAGAAAAATTGTCGATTTTCTAAGTGGTACAATTTATGCTTTAGGTGGGTCTGTAAATAAAATAAGTGGAAAAATTATTTTGTTTACACCAATTTTTGTTGGCGTACAAAATACGATTTCTCTTAGAAAAAAAGATAAGGGAATGGATGTTCCTAATTTTAGAAGAAGCTGAGGAGAACGATGATGAAAATTGGCTTTATTGGCGGCGGTAATATGGCTGAAGCTATAATAACAGGTATGGTAAAAGAATCTTTTCTACCATCTGAAATATACGTATCTGAAATTAAAAAAGATAGATTAAGCTATTTGCAAAATAAGTTTAATATAAATTCAGCCGGAGAAGATTTTTTTGAAACGGTAGAACTTGTTATTTTGGCAGTTAAATCACAAGTATTGTTTGATTTAATGGAAGATATAAAAGATGACATTAATGAAAAACACTTAGTTGTCTCAATTGTTGCAGGTATTCCTTCAGAGAAAATCTGTAAAAAATTATCTACTGGACACGTCATTAGAGCAATGCCTAATACTCCTAGCTTAATAGGTAAAGGCGTTACTGTTTTATGTCAAAGCTCTGACGAAATAAGCGATGAAAGAATAGCGGCTGTAGAGAAAATATTTAGTTCTGTTGGGTGTTATAAATGGATTGAGGAAGATTGTTTTGATGCAGTATCAGCTATTAGTGGCAGTGGACCAGCATATGTTTATCGTTTTATTGAGGCTATGACGGATAGTGCTGTTGCTTTAGGTGTGCCAAGAGAATTAGCTCAATCTTTAGTTATCGATACAATTATAGGTGGAAGTGCAATGGTTAAAGAAACTGGTGAACATCCAAGAGTGCTTTCAGATAAGGTCACTTCACCTGGTGGAACGACTATTCAAGGTCTGCAAGCAATGGAAAAGTCAGGTTTTTCAACTGCAGTAGATGAAGGCGTTAAAAAGGCCTATGGGCGTTCAATTGATCTTTCACGTGGAGGAGAATAGTGAAGGCTATTAAACTCTCTTATTGAACTTTATGAAATAACCAGTAAAAGTAGCAAAGTTATTGTATCTGATTTCCTCGGTCCTAATATAGTGGTTGCTTTTGAAGATTACTTAATAAGAGATTCTATATTTGGAATGGATTATTACAAAGATGCTGGTTTTGAGGTAGGGGAAAGATGTCGTTTGATTTTTTTAAGGATTTTTATCAAAAAGAAAATCTTGAGAATCAAATTAATATACTTAAAATAATAAGTATAAATGGGAGATTAGAACATCGTGCTGTTTTAGGTTCTCTTTTAGGACTTGGCGTTGTTAGGGAAAAGATTGGAGATATTTCTATATCTAAAGATGGAATGGAAGGCAAAGTAGCTGTTGACAAGCATTTGACTCCATTCTTTCTTAATGAGTGGCGTCAAGTTGGCTCTGAAAAAATCGAATTAGAAACAACAGAGGATATTTCAATTTATCCAAGGCAATTAGAAGAGAAATTAATAATAGTATCTTCTTATCGACTGGATAGTTTTGTTAGTAAGTCATTTAATTTGTCTAGAGGAGATAGCCAACATTATATTGATACAGGAAAAGTAAAATTAAATTATCGTTTAACTGAAAAGTCAGATTGTATTATCGCTGTAAATGATTTAATTTCCTGTAGAGGAAAAGGATGATTCAAAGTACTTTCAGATAAAGGGAAAACCAAAAAAATAGATTCAAAGTTATTATTGGAAAATATGTTTAAAACATATAGAAGTGACGCTTATAAGATTGAATATATTTTTTTGAAATGATTA
This sequence comes from endosymbiont 'TC1' of Trimyema compressum, assembly GCF_001584725.1. Taxonomy (NCBI): domain Bacteria; kingdom Bacillati; phylum Bacillota; species endosymbiont 'TC1' of Trimyema compressum. The sequence continues at coordinate 393,415 of NZ_CP014606.1, forward strand.
TTGCCCTATGTTATAATGACTAAAGGGTTTAAATTAATAAATAAAAGAATATAATATATTATTGGAGGGCTATTATGAAAATTACGCCAGAGCTTATTGAAACAAAAGATTTTAAAACATCGATGAGAGGTTATGATAAAAGAGAAGTAGATATTTTTTTAGATGAAATTATTGAAGAATTTGAGGTTTTATTAAAAGAAAAGCAGAAGCTAAGGGAGGAAAAAGATATTCTCTTAAATCAGTTAGCACATTATAAGAAAATTGAGAATGAACTCAGTGAAACTTTTCTTAAGGCTCAAGAATCTGCTGATGAAATTAGAGCACAAGCCCAGGCCGATTATGATGCGAAGATGAAGCAAGCTGACGCTTTCTTAATGGATGCAAACTCTGATGTAACCCATAAAATGACCAGCTTAGAAGATAAGTACAACTTATTAAAAATTAGATATATAGAATACAGAAAATCAATTAAAAATGATTTAAAAAAACAACTAGAAATATTGGAACAAGATATAATAGAATAAACTTTTTAATAAAGTTATTTATTTATAAATTTAATTAAAAATTCCAAGTTAGCTATTGTTTCTCAAATAGCAATAGAATATGAAAATATAGACATGTTTGATGTTTGTAGATAGTGTGAGTACAATCTCATGCAATATCCTAAATGTGTAGCAGTAGTTAAAAAGCTTATAAGGAGAGGTGCAAAATGTTAGTAGAAGTAGGTATTTCAGCAAGACACATTCATATTTCAAAAAAATCATTAGCAATTCTATTTGGTGAGGATTACGAATTACATATTTTTAGAGAGGTTAAACAACCAGGACAATTTGGTGCTGAAGAAACAGTTTCAGTTGTTGGACCGAAAGGATCATTTCCAACAGTTAGAATTCTAGGACCTATTCGCGCAAAAGACCAATTGGAAGTATCTGTTAGTGATTGTTTTAAATTGGGTGTAAAACCAATGGTTAGAGAGTCTGGTAAGATAGAGGGGGCACCTGGTATTAAGCTAGTCGGACCTAAAGGTGAAGTTGAAATTAATGAAGGCGTCATTGTTGCTGCACGACATGTGCATTTAAGTCAAGTTTTTGCCGACAAAGAGGGTATAATCGACGGACAGCTTTTAAAAGCTAAAATTGAAGGTGAGAGGGCGTTAGTATTTGATAATGTAATTGCTAGAATTAGCCCTGACTTTGTAGAAGAATTTCACATTGACACTGATGAGGCAAATGCAGCATTAGTCAGAAGTGGCGACAAGGTAACATTAATTAAGTAAATAGTATAAAGGTTGGGGTACCCCAACCTTTTGCATATAAGGTGGGGAAAAATATGTGGCTAGTTGTAATAATTGTTCTGGTTTTAATTGATCAAGCATCAAAGTTCATTGTTGGAAATACAATGACAGCGGGGCAACAAATTATACTAATTCCTGATGTTTTTAATATTCGATTTATTTTAAATAAAGGTGCCGCATTTGGTATCTTGGAAAACGCACAATGGTTGTTTATTTCATTAACCGCTATTGTAGTTATTATTATTTTAATTCAAATTCGTTCAGAACGTAAAAAAGGTCATAATGTGATTCCGGAAGCTATTCTTTTAGGCGGCGCACTAGGCAATTTAATTGATCGATTAATATTTGGATATGTTAGAGATTTTTTAGAAGTGCCATTTTTTGCTGTAATGAACTTTGCTGATTGGTTTGTTAGTTTAGGTATTGTTTTAGTAATTATTAAGTATATCTTTTTCTATAAAAGAGATAAGGATCAATTTGAAATAGAAGGTCAGGAATAGGAATAATGGAAATAAAGGAAATTCCAATTTTAAGGGAAGAAAGAATTGATAAGTATTTAAGCAATTACTTATCATTTTCTAGGAGTCATATAGAGAAATTAATTGAAGATGGTTCAGTGACTGTTAATGGACAAACTGTTAAAAAGCGTTATGTGCTATCTTTTCGTGATCAAGTTTTAGTTGAAATGATAGCGCCAGAAGCAATCCATATTTGCCCTGAAAAAATGCCACTAGATATATTGTATGAGGATGATGCTATATTAGTTGTTAATAAAGACCGTGGAATTGTAGTTCATCCAGCACCTGGTCATTACAAAGGTACTTTAGTAAATGGCTTACTTAACTATGACATCCCTTTATCTTCGATTAATGGTTTCATGAGACCAGGAATTGTCCATAGAATTGATAAAGATACATCAGGTATTCTTGTAATTACTAAAACAGATGAAGCTCATGAAGGATTAGCTGTCCAGTTTAAAGAACATACAATTAAAAGACAGTATATGGCTTTAGTCAATGGTATTATTGATGAGCGGAGTGGTGAAATTGATTTGCCTATTGGCAGAGATCCAAAGAGTAGAATTAAGATGTCTGTTTTAGCACAAGGTAAAGGGGCTAAAACCTACTATGAAGTTGAGGAAAAACTGGCAAATAATACATTGTTACTCTGCACACTTCATACGGGAAGAACCCATCAAATTAGAGTTCATTTAGCCTATTTAAAGCACCCGGTAGCAGGGGATCCATTATATGGTACAGCAACAAAAAAGATTCCTTTAGACGGACAATACTTACATGCTATAACTTTAGGTTTTATGCATCCAATTAGCCAGGAATATTTGGAGTTTAAAACAAGTCTGCCACTATATTTTCAGCAGTTGCTAAATAAATTAAGAGAGGGTTAGAAAATGGAAAACAATAAAAATAAAGTTGATTATTGCTTAAGGGGCGTTGCCATGGATGGTATGGTCCGTTTTTTCTGTACCATTTCAACTAATTTATGTGAAGAGGCCAGGAGAAGGCATGACACTTATCCAACAGTAACAGCGGCTTTAGGTAGAACTTTAACTGCCGCAGTAATGATGGGAATGACTTTAAAGGGAGAAGAAATAATTTCTATTCGCTTTAAAGGAAATGGACCATTAGGTACTGTAATGGCTGAAGGTAACAGTTTCGGAGAAGTTAAGGGGTATGTTGATTTTCCGAAAACGGATATACCTAGAAAAGACAATGGAAAGCTAGATGTTGGAACGGCAGTAGGTGAAGGAATGCTCTATATTTCTAAGGATATTGGTATGAAGGAACCCTATACCGGTTCTGTTCCTATTCTAACAGGAGAAATTGGAGATGATTTAACTGAATATTTCTATGCTTCTGAGCAAGTATTGAGTGCTGTAGGTGTTGGGGTTCTTGTTGATATTGATTATTCTGTTAAATCGGCAGGTGGCTTTATGATTCAATTAATGCCTGATGCTAGACTTGAATTAGGTGTTATTCTAGATGAACGTATTAAGGAAATGCCTATGTCTATAAGTGATTATTTTATACATCATACACCTGAGGAACTTGTTCAGTATTTCTTTGATGAAGACTATAAAATACTTGATAAAAAAGAAGTCTCTTTTTTATGTAAATGTAGCAAGGATAACTTTGAAAAAGCGTTAATTTCCTTAGGTGAAAGTGAATTGACTTCATTGTCATCAGATGAAGGTATAGAAGTAGTTTGTCAATATTGTAATGAAAAATATTGGTTTCCAATTGAAGAAATAAAAGAGTTAATAAAGAGCCTATAAAGATAGACTGATTAAAGTAGGATGAAATAATATTATTTCATCCTACTTTAATCTATAGAAAATAGTTTAGATTTATTGAGTAAGCTCTATAATGATGTAATATCCACATTTTTATTCAAATATGCTATAATAAAAAATAGTGAATATTGTTATCAGCATGTGGAACGGACAAGGGGGAAAAACAAATGAAAAGTACGAAAACAATAAAAAATAATAATTACTATATTTATTTTTGTTGCTTTAATAGGAGGTGTTATTTTTAATAATAGCCTTATGGCAACAGATTTAAATGAAAATATAGAAAATACTACTTAGAGTAGTATTAAGGGAACTGAAGGTGATTCTGAAAATTTAGATATTAAGGAGCCATTATCAGCTGCAGATGCTTATGTGGAAAACAAGATAGATAATGTTGTTTTAGAAGAGCTTGAAGCGCTTCAAGCCAAGTCTATAAATCTTTATAGTGCAAGTAAAGAGGTTGTTCGAGGACAGTCAACTGTATCAATGGATACAGTGAAAAAATATTTAAAAAATATTATAGGTGCTAGCAATTATACTAGTTATTATGATGAGGTGATACAGAGTTATTATAACATAGCGCGCCTATTTATGGTATTAGACCAGAAGTAGCGCTATCTCAATCTATGTTAGAGACTAATTATTTCAGATATACTGGTATTGTCAAAAGAGACCAATACAATTTTGCTGGAATTTATGCAACTGGAACGGCAATATCTGCAACACAGGCTGGAAGTGTTGCGTATATTTATGGTGCCAATCCTACAAAGGTTAAACTAGTAGCTGGAGAACATGGGGCAAGATTTTCATCCATTGTAGATGGTGTTGAAGGACATATTCAGCATCTTTATGCTTATGTAACTAAAGAGCTTATTCCTAATGGGAGGGATTTAGTTGATCCTCGTTATAATATAGTTAAGACTACAGTTAATTTTGGGAAAACTACTTATATAGACGACATTGTTGGCTGGGCAACAGATGTAAATTATGGTACAAAAAATTGTTACTGTTCTTAAAAGCATAATGGCTAATCAGACCGATCCTGTTGTACCAGATAATCTTATCCCTATAACAGATTTAGCCGATGGTTATTATTCGATTAATTCAACTGCTAATGGGCTGGCACTAGAGACAGTTGATAGTGGTTATGATAATGGTTTATTGATAAAGCAAAATATTGCTTCAAATAAAAGCAGTAAAACAACCTATTTTGAAAAACAAAGCGATGGCAGTTATGTTATAAATTTTTACCATAGTAAAAAAGCTTTGGATGTTAATAGCAGTCGTTCTCTAACACAATGGAGTGTTCATAAAGGAGATAATCAGCGGTGGCTCTTATACAAAGATAATCAAAATAATATCTACATAAAGAGCAAATATGATAATAGTTTTATAGAAATTAAAAGTTATAATGTATATGATGATTTGTTATTAAATAGTATAATTAATGCTTCTGATACTAGTAAACAATTTAAGCTTAATAAGCTTAAAAATTTACCGACAATTCCTTATGTTGCCGATGTAGCAAATGGATTATATAAAATTGAATCTTCTTTCTCAGGAAAAATTTAGAGATATATGGTGGGTCATTTGAAAATGGTGTTCAATTGTCACAGTGGGGTAATAATGGTTAGAACAATCAAGTTTTTGAGGTTAAAAATACCACTTCAGGAACCTATATTATTAGTAATGAAAGTAAAAATCCCTTGATATGGTAAGTTATAATATTGGTACTAAAATTATCCAACATGATGTCCTTGGCAATACTTCACAAATATTTAAATTAGTGAAAAGTAAAAACAACATAGATTCTTTCAATATTATTAGCTCTGGTGGCAATGTGTTTGATATATCATCAGCAAACAATGGTGAAGTTGCAATATTAAAAAAATGTAAATAACTCATCTAATCAGGATTTTCAATTTAATTCTTCGAGTTCTGAACCAGCTTACCCGAGATCCGAAGTGCTTGAACCAGTGACAGACATTGCTAATGGTTACTATTATATTAATTCTGTAGCAAATGGATTAGTATTAGAAAGTGGTAATGATGGTTATGCGAATGGTAACTTAATAAAACAAAATACAGCGTCTAATAAAAGTAGCCAAACTACTTATTTTGAGAAACAGAGTGATGGCATTTATGTGATTACATTTTATCATAGTAAAAAAGCTTTAGATTTAAACGGTAGTAATAAATTAACACAGTGGAAAATTCATAAATTGGACAACTAACGTTGGATGCTTTATAAAGATAAGCAAGGAAACATATTAATTAAGAATAATAGCGACAATAGTTATATAGAAGTTAAGAATGCTGATGTTAACGGTGATATTCTTATGAATAGCACATTAGCAGAAAAAATCCGAATAAAAAATTCCAGTTGAAGCCCGTTAGTATATTACCAACAGTTCCTCATGTTGCTGAGGTAGAAGATGGTAAATACAAAATACAATCTAGTCTGTCTGAAAAAAATCTAGAAATATTTGGAGAAGGTTCTTTAGATAATGGCGGTTTACTCTCACAATGGGCTAATAATGGCTATAATAATCAAGTATTTGAAGTTCAGAACACTACTGAAGGTAGCTATATAATAAGTAACGAAAGTAAGAAAGTATTAGATATCTCTAGCTATAGTAGTGGCAGTCAGGTTATACAGATAACCAAGGATACTGTTGCTTCACAAAAAATTAAAATTATTAAAAACCCTAGTAAAAACGGGGTGTACAGTATAATAAGCGGTGGTGGTTTGGCATTAGATGTTCAATCTCCAGATAATGGTTCACGTATTGTATTGAAAAATGTAACTGGATTAGATTATCAGGATTTTAAATTTTTGCCAACAGGTGATGAACCAGCTTATCCAACAAATGTTGCTGTTTCTAGTGGAATTTATGAATTAATATCTAAATCTAATGGACAAGCAGTAACAAGTAGTTTTGATGTATTCAATGGTGCTAAAATGGGATTTGCTGCTAGCAACAAAGGTTCAGACCAAAAGTTCGTAATAGAACAATTGTCAAATAAAAATTTTAAAATAACAAATTTTAATAGCAATAGAGCATTAATGCCTTTATATCATGCTTTGGTTGATGGCGGCCCAGTAGTACAATGGTTCAATCAAGACAACAATCCATATCAAGAATGGAGCTTATCAAGGAACAGCGATGGTAGTTATAGCTTTAAAAATATGGGGTCAGGCAAATTTTTAGAGGCATCAGCTAGCCCCGTACGCTTGTACAAAATGCAAGAAGCATTAATTCTTCTCAGAATTTTGCTTTAAATCGACTTGGTGATTTACCAGATACTGGTGTTCATACAGCAGGTATTAATGGGAAAATTATATTTATTGATCCTGGGTATGGAATAATAGATAGCTATTACAATAATAATTTTGACCCTGGTGCTGTTCAAAATGGTTTATATGAAAGTGCTAGTAATATGTGGTTAGCTGCTGAGTTAGCTCAGCAATTAAGAGCAGCTGGTGCAAATGTATACTTAACTAGAGAATATGAATATTCTCTAGTTAATGCGCCCTAGTATTAGCCTTATGGATAGAGCTAGGATTGGCAATAATACTAATTGCAGATTTGTTTATTTCAATCCATGGCAATAGTGGAGTGAGTAGTGCACGTGGTATTGAGACATACTATTATGAGAAAGGTTTTATTCAGATTCATATTATTCCGATAGCGATCCTCGCAATGTGAAATCTGCCTATGCAGCTAAATGTATACAAGAGGAAATGATAAATTATTCAGGATCATATAATAGAGGAGTAAAGAGAGCTGACTTCCTAGTTCTTAGAGAAATTAAGGCACCTTCAGTTCTTTTGGAGGTAGGTTTTTTATCTAATCCAAGTGATGCCGCATTGCTTAAAGATTCGAATTATAGAACAAGAGTTGTAAATGGTATAGTACAAGGAATATATAGATTCTATAGTATCTATTATTAAGTGAAAGGAGAAGGTTGACCTTCTCCTTTTTAGTATCTATTATTTTTACATATTGCAATTTTTAATGTATAATACAATTATGCAATTGAAAGGAGATAATGATGATTAAAATAATTGGTGAAAATGAATTCAGTAAAGAGGTTCTAGACAGAAACAATGAAATGGTAATGGTGGTTTTCTTTGCAACGTGGCGTGGTCATTGCCAGGATTTTAGCAAAGTTTTAGAATCAACAAATGAAAAACTAAATAATGAACTTATAGTTTATAAAATTGATGTAGATAAAAATCCGGAGTTGGTAAATAGCTATGGCGTGGAGAGTTATCCAACTTCCTTTTTCTTTAAAAATGGTGAGGTTTTAGAAAAATCAGTTGGTTTTATGTCAGAAGGAAGACTAGCTGATAAAATTAAGCTTAACAGTTAGGAGATTCTTATGGATAATCTGAAGTGAAAAGAAACTTAACAAGTGAAGCATATAGAGTTGCAGTCAAAGGTGGAACAGCCCCCTTTTTAATAAGCCTTACCGTTAGCCAAGATCGGATAAGTATTTTGTTTCAACTATAAAAAAAGGTATAGATGTAGGTGATTAAGGTAATTATTACTAATAGCAATGGATAAACAACACGAGAAGGAGTAGTATGCATCTGGAGATGTTGTAACTGGCGCTAAACAGTTGTTGAAGCAGTCTGAGTATCTAAAAACTAAAAAGGCAGCCAATGCAATAGATGCTCATATTGGGAAATACTGATTCTTGTAATTTTTATTTTGATTGACAAATGGCTTAATAAAGGGTATGATTAATTAAATATAAAAACATCTTTAACCTAGTACGAGAGACTAGAAAGGTGAACTGTAATTTTAAATATCTCAGAAGAATTATAGTCTATCTGGTCTCCAGGTAGACTGTTTTGTTGTAAAAAAGGAGGATTTCCATGAAGAAATTTAAAGAAAAAGCTATCATCATGGATAGTGAACAAATGTATAGAGCTATGAAAAGAATGGCTCATGAAATTATAGAGAAAAATAAAACACTTGAAGGTGCTGTTGTTTTAGGTATTAGAACGAGAGGTGTGCCTTTAGCGGAACGTCTTGTAAAGTGCATTAAGGAAATACACGGTATTACATTGCCAATGGGTGTATTGGATATTAATCTTTATAGAGACGATTTAACTGCATTATCTGAACAACCTATTATTCATCAAACTATTATTCCAGCTGGCATTCAAGGTAAAACAGTGATTCTAGTAGATGATGTACTGTATACTGGTAGAACAATTAGAGCTGCTTTAGATTCCATAATTGACATGGGAAGACCTTCTTCAATTCAGTTAGTTGTTATGATTGACAGAGGACATAGAGAATTACCTATTAGAGCAGATTATGTAGGGAAGAATGTACCAACTTCAAAAAGAGAGAAAATTGATGTAACGCTAAGAGAAATAGATGGCGAAGACAAAGTAGTTATCAAAGAACAAGAAGAAGAATAAGGGGGAGGGATTTATGCTCCAAGAGAAAGATCTATTAGGACTTAGAACAGTATCAACAGATACAATTGACGAAATTTTAGCAACAGCAGTCCCTATGAAAGATATTATTTCTAGAGATATTAAGAAAGTTCCTACTTTAAGAGGACGTTCAATAGCTACCTTATTTTTTGAAAATAGCACAAGAACAAAATGTTCTTTTGAGTTAGCTGCCAAATATTTAAGTGCTGATTGTACGAGTCTTGCAGTAAGCACAAGCAGTGTACAAAAAGGTGAAACTCTAATTGATACAGCTAAAACACTAGAAGTTATGGGTATTGAGTTGTTTATTATGCGTCATGGCGCTTCAGGAGCACCTCATTTTTTAGGCAAAAATACTAATGCTCGCATTATCAATGCAGGTGATGGGATGAATGAACATCCAACACAAGGTCTACTGGATATGTTTACAATCAGGGATAAGAAAGGAGATTTCTCCGATTTAACTATTACTATATTAGGTGATATTGCTCACAGTAGAGTTGCTAGAAGCAATATCTGGGGATTAACTAAATATGGTGCTAGAGTTAGAGTAGTGGCTCCAGAAACACTAATTCCTGTTGAAATGCAGAAAATGGGCGTTGAAGTCTATACAGACGTTGAAAAAGCCTTAAAGGGCGCTGATGTTGTTAATGTATTGCGCCTTCAGAAAGAAAGGCAGTCAAGTGGATTATTACCTTCCTTAGAAGAGTATAATCATTTTTGGGGCTTAACAAAAGAAAGAGTGAATTTATTAAAAGAAGATGCCATGATTATGCACCCTGGTCCAATGAATAGAGGGGTAGAAATTATGCCAGATGTTTACGAGTTAAGCCAATCTGTTGTAGATGAGCAAGTAACAAATGGCGTTGCAATTAGAATGGCGCTTCTTTTTTTAATGTTAGGAGGCAGTCGTGATGAAGAAATTAATTAAAGGTGGCTACGTTGTCGACCCTGCTACAAATAAAGATGGTTTGTACGATATTTTAATTGAGGGTAAAAAAATCAGCAAAGTTGATATTATGATAGAGCCAAAAGCAGATATGGAAATTATTGATGCAGCAGGACAATATATTTTTCCTGGATTTATTGATATGCATGTTCACTTAAGGGAGCCAGGACAAGAGTATAAAGAGACAGTAACAACAGGCTTAAATGCTGCTGCGAAAGGTGGTTTTACAACAGTTGCTTGTATGCCTAATACGGATCCAATTATTGATAACAGAAGTGCTGTTGAAGCCCTTGAAAGAAAAATGAGAGGTAATAAAGTCAATTTAAAGGTAATTGGAGCAGCCACAAAAGGCATTAGTACAGATCAGTTAACTGAAATGGGAGATATGAAGGAAGCTGGTATTGTAGCTATTAGTAATGATGGAAAACCTGTTCCAGACGCTAATACAGTACGTAGGGTACTAGAATATGCAAAGCAGTTCGATTTAATATTAATAGAACATTGTGAAGATTTGAGTCTTGCAAAAGGTGGTTTTATTCATGAGGGTTATTACTCTACTACCTTAGGGTTTAAAGGTATTCCTAGAGAAGCAGAAGATTTAATCGTAGCTAGAGATATTGCTTTGGCAAATATGGTTGATGGAAAAATTCATATAGCTCATATTAGCAGTAAAAATGCTGTAGAATTAGTTAGAGAAGGAAAAAGAAAAGGCATTAATGTAACAGCCGAAGTTACGCCTCATCATCTTGTACTTACAGATGAAGCAGTATCTTCCTTTAATACATCCACTAAAATTAATCCTCCTCTTCGCAGTGAAGAAGATAGACAAGCATTAATTGATGGTGTATTAGATGGCACTATTGATATTATTGCTACAGATCATGCCCCTCATGCTAGATGGGAAAAAGAAGTAGAGTATGCTTATGCACCTTTTGGTGCTGTTGGTTTAGAGACTGCTTTCTCACTTCTCTATACTACATTTGTAAAAAACAATACATTTACATTTAGGGATTTAATTGAAAAAATGGCTAATAAGCCAGGTGAAATTTTTAAATTAGGCGGTACCTTAAAAGAAGGTGGCAATGCGGATATTGCTATTTTCAATCCTAATATTGACTGGACAGTTGAAGGAAAAACTTTTGAATCTATGGGTCAAAATACGCCATTTGAAGGTTGGGATTTAGAAGGCGTTATTACAACAACTTTAGTTAAAGGTGACTATGCTGTCAAAGACAGTCAGGTGGTGAGATAAGTGGCTTTAAAGGAAGTTGGCACTATTTTAAGTAATGAGGCCATTATTGAAAATATGATTTATAAAATGGAGGTTCAATCTGGTAAAATAGCTTCAGCTATTTTACCAGGACAATTTCTGCAAATTAAGTGTGCTGAATTACCATTATTGAGAAAACCTATTAGTGTTTTTGACTGCAATAAAGAAAAAGGAACATACAGTATTTTATATCAAATAAGGGGTGAAGGCACTAGAATATTGTCAAAGAAAAAACCCCTAGAAACTTTAGATGTTATTGGACCTTTAGGCACTAGTTTTCCGTTACCAAAATCCAATGGTGATATTCTGCTTGTAGGAGGCGGTATTGGTATAGCCCCTCTATTTTTATTAGGAAGAATACTTAAGATGCAGGAATTGTCTTTTACATTTATACTAGGCTTTAGTACAAAAATTGAAAGTTATGCCATTAATTTATTTAAAACGCTAGGTCCTGTTCAGGTTGCAACAATGGATGGTACTTTAGGTGCTGAAGGGCATGTTGGGTCTATTCTAGAATCTTATGATAAAAGTAAAATTGGTACAATTTACGCCTGTGGTCCTGAACCAATGGCAAAATACTTACAGCAGTACAGTCAAGATTCAGAAGTATATTTATCCTTAGAAGCTTATATGGGATGTGGGGTAGGTGCTTGTTTAAGCTGTGTTTGTAAAACGAAGAGCCAAGATTACCTTAGAGTCTGCACAGAAGGGCCAGTAGTTAAAAGTGAGGAGGTTGACTTATCATGAGTTTGTTACAATGTAAGTTAGGAACGCTTTCTTTAAAGAACCCTGTGACAGTTGCTTCTGGAACTTTTGGATCAGGCAAAGAATTTATGCCTTTTTATGATGTTGGCCAGTTGGGCGGTATTATGGTGAAAGGCACTACACTAGAGAAGCGATTAGGCAATAAGCCTCAGCGTTTAGTTGAAACTTGTGGTGGTGTTATTAATGCTATTGGGCTCGCTAATCCTGGTGTTGACTATTTTATTACAAATATTTTACCTGAAATCAAGGAATATGGTTCTGAAATTATTGTGAATATTTCAGGAAGTTCAATTGAGGATTATGGTCATATGGCTGAAAAGCTTTCAATAGAAGGAGTGAGTGCTTTAGAAGTAAATATTTCATGTCCAAATGTAAAAGATGGTGGTATTGCTTTTGGGACTTGTCCAGATATGGCTGGTGCTGTCACAGCTATGGTTAAGAAAAACACAGATAAACCAGTTATTTTAAAATTATCACCTAATGTAACAGATATTAAAATAATGGCTCAAAGTGTAGAAGATAATGGTGCTGATATTATTTCATTAATTAATACACTTATTGGAATGGCTATTGATGTGAAAACAAAAAAACCTATTATTACAAATGTTGTGGGGGGGTATTCAGGTCCTCCTATAAAACCAGTTGCTTTGCGTATGGTTTATGAGATATATCCAGTTGTAAATATTCCTATTATTGGTATGGGAGGAATTATGAATACCAAGGATGCTTTAGAATTCATGATGGCTGGTGCTACAGCAATTAGTGTTGGTGCAGCAAATTTTGTGGATCCATTTATTCCTTTAAATATAATTGATGGTATTAATAAGTATTGTAAAGATGAGGGACTATTCCACTATAGTGAGATTATAGGGATTGCTCATCAATAAGGAGGGAGTCAGTTGATGACTGCAAAAGAACGTTTAATAGCAGTATTAGATGTAGACACAAAAGAAGAAGTAAAAATATTAGTAGATGCTCTGAAAAATGAAGTTGGTATGTTTAAAATTGGGTTACAACTTTATACCAGTATGGGTAATGAAATTATTCGCTATATTAAGGATAGAGAATGTAAAATATTTTTAGACTTAAAACTTCATGATATTCCTAATACTGTTGCTAAATCCGCAAGAGTATTAACTGGATTAGGCATTGATATGTTCAATGTTCATAGCCAAGGAGGCTATGAAATGATGAAAAAAGCTAAGGAAGCCAGTGTTGCAGAAGCAAGTGCTTTAGGAATTGATGCTCCAAAATTAATAGCTGTTACAATTCTTACAAGCTTAGGGGATGAGGAAGTCCAAGCTATAGGTTATCAAAAAACCGCTAAAGAAATGGTAGCTCATTTAGGAAAATTAACTGAACGGGCTGGGTTAGATGGAGTAGTGTGTTCACCTCTTGAAGCAGGCCTTATTAGAGATAAATGTGGTGAAAATTTCTTAAGAGTTACACCTGGAGTACGTCCATTAGGTGGGGCTGTTGGTGACCAAAAGCGTATTACAACGCCAAAAGCAGCTCTTGAAGGAGGCTCAAGCTACATTGTAGTTGGGAGACCAATTACTGAAGCTGAGGATGTTGTTAAAGCGGCTAGAAGCATTGTAAAAGAAATGGAGGAAGCCTAATGTTAACAAAAGAACAGATTGAAAAGATTTTTATAGATTCAGAAGCCTTAATGAATGGTCATTTTAGATTAACATCTGGAAGACATAGTGGGCAATATATGCAATGTGCAAAAGTGTTGATGATTCCAAAATACACTGCAGCTTTATGTGGTCATATTGCTAATTACTACAAAGAAGAACAGATTGACATGGTTATTGGACCAGCTACAGGTGGTATTATTTTATCATATGAAATGGCTAGCCAATTAGATGTTCCATCTATTTTTACAGAAAGAGTAGATGGTAAAATGGTTTTAAGAAGAAATTTTGAAATAAAACCTGGTCAACGGGTATTGGTTATGGAAGACGTTGTAACGACTGGTGGTAGTGTTGTTGAAGTTATTAATTTAGTGAAAGCACAAGGTGGTATTGTTGTCGGTGTTGGTTTATTAGTGGACAGAAGCAATGGAACTGTAGATTTAGGTGTAAAAACAGTTGCTTGTTTAACAATGAATGTTATTTCTTATGAAGCTGAAGAGTGCCCTTTATGTAAAGACTGTATTCCAATTGTTAAACCTGGAAGTCGAGTAGTTAAATAAGCGATTGCGCAATGTATGCCTTATTACAATAATAAGGAAGAAAATAATTAAAAAAATGCTGGGAGCATAGTATGTTTCCAGCATTTTTTTGTCTCAAAATATATTATTTATTATGATATTCGTTTGCTAATTACATAGTCAATAATTTTAGAAATTGATGATGCTATTACAACGCCAACAGCAATAATAACCAATGCTTGTAGTGCTATAGTTCCATAGACAATAATATCATTGCTATTCTGTTCAACAAATCCTAATACCATTTTGAAAATTGAGTAACCTGGCAGAATAGGTACAATACCTGAGGCGAGGAAAACTGCCATTGGTTTTTGTCTTTGTTTTGATAAGAAAATTGCCAGAAAAGAAACCATTAAAGCAGCCATAAATGTACCGAGTATTGGTGATGAAAATACCATTGAGAAAAATTTGTTTGTACTGAAACAAATAGCACCAATAAATGCCACATATGGAAGATCATTTTTTTCTGCACTTAGTGAAATCCCAAAAAATAGAGTTCCTAGTCCTGCTAGTAATATTTGTCCAACTGTAATTAACCCATCCATATTATGCCTCCAAAAATTGTAAACCATAAGGAGAACAATGCACCGACTCCTAATGCTAAACTTGCAGCCTGAATTAAAGCATCTATGCCCCTGCTAGCACCTGTTATAAAGTCACCATTAACCATATCCCTAATGGCTGTTACGGCAACTACTCCTGGCGTTAATATAATAATAACACTGGCAATTATGTTATTGACGCTCATAACTAAATGGGCAGTCAAGAAAACTAATGCAAACAAAGCTACTAAAGCACCAGCTACCATATTTGATAAGAAAAAAGGAAAATCATTTTTCTTTGCATAATTAATAAAAAAGGCAGGGACTATTGTTGCTAAAAATGTAAAGAAGCCATCTGAGAGTGATCCGCCAAAAGCAATTGAAAAAGAAGCCGTTCCTAAACAAATTGCTAGTGTTCTAACAAGCAAATTATAAGAAATTGCATCATCAATAATTTTTAATTTTTTCATTGCTTGAGTTACAGATATTTCTCTATTAGAAAAACGTTTTGCTAAACTGGCAACTTGAGAAATTTTTTGAAGATTATTTACTCTTTTATCAACACTTTTGTTCATTGTTATAGGCGGGCTATCATCATCGGGGACAATAGTTACTATAATACCCGTGCCAACTACTAATATATCAATACTTTCTTCCTTGATTTTTTTAGCAAAAAGTATTTGGTGAATTATATTGTGAACCCTATAAGTTTCAGAACCATTTCTCAACATAATTATTCCGGCTGTTAAAGCCATATTTAATACATCATACATATTTTCTTCCTTTTTTATCACTCTTACGTAAATTGTAATACCTAATGTAAATTGTAACATTTTCCATTTAAATAGGCATCCCCTTTATGAAGTTTTACGTTTAAATATATGGATACTTTTATAGCGTTACATGAATGGTTTTATAATCTGTATAAAAAACTTTTCCTAGTAAGTGTGAGGGACGCTTCTTAATGTATTTTTTTAGTGTAATCTACATCCGCTTTTAGTCCTTCATTACCTTTACTAAAAGTTGCTGCATAGGTAGCAACTTCTGCAATTGTTTTATCATCTATTGTATCATTATTAGGGTTTCTCAAAAGGACATGGGAACCTGGATAGTCTTTTGCGTGAAACCAAAGGTCATTACTTTTTGCCAATTTAAAAGTTATATAGTCGTTTTGCTTATTATTTTTTCCAATTAGTAATACATATCCAGTCGATGTTGTTTCTTTTTTATGTCCATAATAGATTCGACTTTTTTGATTTTTTCTTTTTCTTATCTTTTATCAGTTGTAAATCCTTTAACTCTTCCTCTATATTATTTAAATCTTCAATTGTATCAGTAAAATCAAAACTTAGTTGAATAGTCTCAAGATATTCTTTTTTCTTGAATATCTTTTAAAAGATATTCACTTTTCTTTTTACCTTCTTTAAGTTTATGATAGTGTTTAAAGTATTTTTTTACATTAGCTGAAGGGGATAAACTTTTATCAAGGAGGATAGTAATTTCAGTCATATTTTCATCAAAATAGTTGGGTACAGTTATTTGGGAAATATGCTCTTTTAGCTGGTAAATATTGGCTGATAGAAGTTCACCTTTAACTCTATACTGATCACCATCTTCAGCGAATGCAATCTTTTCAAGATGAATAGTTTTTTGTTGTTTTTTTAGTTTCTTAGACACAATAGTTTTTAGTTTCTGCTTTTTATTTTCCAATCCCTTTTTAAGGTAAAATGTATTGTAGGCTATATCTAAGTTATCTAGTTCTGTTTGGTTGGTTTCTTCAATATCATTTCTTAATGCCTTAAAAAGCACCATAAGTTGATTAATTTCATAACTTCCAATATCCTTTAATGAAAGGTTTTCAAAGTGCTTTTCTTTCAAGAAATTTATCATGGTTTGTTTACTGAATCCTTCAAGTATTTTTTGCAAAAAAGAAGATAGTAATTGTTCGGAATCTTCTTCGCAATAAATATATTTTGAAAGACTATCTTCAGTCATTGTAAGGGGATTTTCTTTTTCAGCCATAGGAGGCATTTGATATAGTCCTTTAGGCAGTATTTCTCTAAAGCCATTCACACCGATTGGATATTTGTAAAGAGCATCAATTATGATATTGTTTTCTGCTAAAATAATGTTACTATATTTACCCATTAATTCCAGATGAAGGGTTTTTGTAGTTCTATCTCCAATGTCATTAAAAGTGCTGACGGTTAGCTCGATTAAGCGTTCAAGCCCAAGCTGTTTAAAATCGACAATTGTACTGCCTTCTAAGTGTTTTCGCAAGACCATACAGAATATTGAAGGAGTTAAAGGATTTCCTAAAGCTAGGGTCGTAAAATGTGCTGTGCAAAAGCTTGGGTCACAACTGATTAATAATTTGTTATATTTATATAATTTATTTTTAGTATTTAGTTTAATTACAATTAGTTTTTCACTTGGGTGGTACATTTTATCAATTTTACTACCTAGAAGTATGGGGGCCATTGCTATTGTGATTTTTTCATATGTACGCCATCAAACATAAAATTCTCCTTTTTAATTATTCCTATTATATACTTTATTGTAGCTGTTTTTAAATACTTTTTACAAGCTTGTGAAACTAGTTTCATTTATTATTCTAGCATAATACCTCAGGAAAAAGTATTGTAATTTCAATTTACATTGCATATAATGGGATTATTATTGTTTTAAAAAGGTACCACAGATAAAAAAGTGAGTTGAATGTAATGAAAGAGTCGAAGGACAAGAAGAAAAAAATCAATGTACAAGGATTAGGAAGACAACTAGCCTTTGTAACTTCATCAGGAATGATGATGGTCTTTTGTACATTGATTGGCTATTTTATTGGTAACCAATTTAGCGAAACAGGAAGAATTATAGGGGTAGCTCTAGGAAGTATTCTTGGCGCTTTTTTATTTATTGGAGATTTGTATGCTTTTATTCGGATGGATGAAAGAAGCAAAGAGAGAGAAGAACAAAAGGAAAAAGAAGACAATGAAAAATAATTAAGTAAGAAGGGATTCTGACGATGGAAAATTTTGCTCATAAACTCAGCGGACTTTTAGATGAGAAAGCGCCGATAGTTTTTTTTCAAGATGGCTTTTTTAGAATATCCTCTGTTGTGGTTACGACTTGGATTATTATGGCTATTTTGTTTATTACTATTTTCATCTTGACGAGGAAACTGTCAAAAGTACCTACGACGAAGCGACAGGTTGTTGCTGAAAATATTGTAGGTTGGTTCAGAAGTTTCGCTGTTGATTTAGTCGGACCAAAAGGCTTGCAAATGGCAGGTGCTTTAGCTGCTATTTTCATAACAATATTTATGATGAACTTTATCTGGTTCATTCCGATTCTCGAATCACCGACTGCTAGCTACAGCACTACTGCTGCTCTCGCAATTGTAGGATTTATTTATTCACAGTATGTAATCGTAAAAAACAAAGGTGCTGGTGCCTATTTAAAAGGCTATTTCCAGCCTTTAGGCTTTATGGTTGTATTTAATGTAATAGACTTATTTACAAGGCCATTATCGCTTTCAGTGCGTTTGTTTGGCAACTTATTTACCGGTGGTATTTTAGTAGGTGTACTTTATGCAATTATGCCTTTCTTAGTGCCACTGCCTATCCACTTTTTAGAACTACTAACTGGAACTATTCAAGCCTATGTTTTCGCTCTTCTGATAGGAATTTATGCAAGTGAAGGCTTGGAAGAAGAATAGAAATATATAAAATCAAAATTAAGTTACTTTATGAAATGAAGGAGGAAGAAAAATGGAATTTATTGGAATTGGGATCGCTATTGGTTTAGGCGCTGTAGGAGCATGTCTAGGTGAAGGCTTAATTGGCAAAAGTGCTATTGAAGGTTTAGCAAGACAACCTCAACTAGAAGGTAAACTTAGAATGATGATGTTAATCGCAATGGCTTTCGTTGAGACAGGGGTACTGTTCGCGTTGGTTGTTTCAATTCTACTTTATGCAAAAATAGCATAAATAATAAAAAAATAAGGTGATGCAAAATGGAAAGTATTTTTCAAACCATTCACTTTAATCCTATGGATTTTTTATTTCAATGTATAAACATACTTGTCATAATATTTGTTTTAAATAAATTTTTATTTAAACGTGTAGGAAAAGTGATCGACGCTAGAAAAAAAGAAATTGAAGATAATATGGCTGGCGTTGATTCTGCTTGGCAAGAAGTGAAGGATAAAGAAGCGACCTATACTGGATTAATGACTCAAGCTAAGCAGAAGTATCAAACTATTATTGATACAGCCAGTAAAGAAGGGGAAGCCCTTAAGCAGCACTTGCAGGATCAAGCCAAAGAGGAAGCGGCAAGTATGCTAAGTCAAGCAAAAAAAGATATTCAAATAGAAAAACGTCAGGCACTAGATTCTATTCAGGATGAAGTGGCAACTTTAGTTGCTAACGGGACAAGAGCTATTCTTAAAAAAGAGATAGACCCTGAGATGCAAAAGGATTTAGTAAATGATTTTGTGAAAGAAACAGGTGAGGTAAATGGTTAATGTGGCTGTAGCTGATCGATACAGTTTAGCCCTGTTTCAATTGGCTCAAGAAAGAAACCAAGTGGATTCTGTTTTACATGAGCTAGAGGCTGTAGCGGCTAATTTCACAGAAAGCCCATTGTTAACAGAGACCTTTCGATCAAAAAAAGTTAATGGTAAAGAAAAGCTAGATATATTATTGGACATGATGGATGAACAAAAAATATCTCAATTAGTAAAAGAATTTTTTAAAGTTCTACTAGAGAGTAAAAGAGAGTTAACCATTGAAAGTGTTTATAAAAGTTTTCTTGACCGGTATAGAAGAGGCAAGGGAATTAGAATAGGGATTCTTAAAACACCTTATGCAATTTCCTCAGAAGAAAAAGAAACATTAGAAAAACGATTTTCTGAATCTTTTAATTGCCAAATTCAATTAGAGGTTGTTGTTGATACTAATTTAATTGGTGGCGCAGTATTAGAAGTAGATGGTGTTGTCTATAAAGACGATATTGAAACCAGAATAAACCGTTTAACAAAATGGATGAAAGGGTAAACGCTATGTATTTAAAACCAGAAGAAATCACAGAGATAATTAAAAAGCGCGTTGCCAATTTTGAAAATAAGTTAGAAGTTAGTGAAGTAGGAACAGTTATTCAAGTTGGTGATGGAATTGCGCTTGTTTATGGTTTAGATAATGTAATGGCTGGTGAGGTTGTTACATTTGCAAATGGTGTCCAAGGAATGGTATTAAACTTAGAAGAAAATAATGTTGGTGTTATTATTCTAGGTGAATACACTTCTATTAAAGAAGGTGACTCAGTTGCAAGAACTAAAGAAATTTTATCTGTACCTGGTGGAGAAGGTCTTTTAGGACGTGTTGTAAATGCTCTTGGTGAGCCACTAGATGGCAAAGGACCAATTGAATCAACAAGACTATATCCTGTAGAGAAGAAGGCGCCAGGTATTATTGAAAGAGATTTCGTTAATGTACCTTTAGAAACAGGCATTAAAGCAGTTGATGCTTTAGTACCTATTGGAAGAGGACAAAGGGAATTAATTGTTGGAGATAGACAGACAGGAAAAACGTCATTGGCTGTGGACTCCATTATTCATCAAAAAGGCAGAGATGTGTATTGTATTTATGTAGCAATTGGACAAAAAACATCTAGTGTTGCAACTCTGATTAGAGAATTAACTGAAAAAGGCTCTATGGAATACACAACGGTTGTTGCTGCAACAGCTAGCGATCCAGCTCCTATGCTTTATATTGCGCCTTATGCTGGGTGTGCCATTGCTGAATCATTAATGGAGCAAGGTAAAGACGTCTTAATTGTTTATGATGATTTAACTAAACATGCTGCCTCTTATAGAGAAATTTCATTGTTATTAAGGAGACCACCAGGTCGTGAAGCTTATCCTGGAGACGTATTCTATTTACACTCACGTCTACTTGAGAGAGCTTCAAAAGTAAATTTAGAAAATGGTGGAGGATCTATTACTGCATTGCCTATTGTTGAAACGCAGGCAGGAGATATTTCATCCTATATTCCGACAAATGTTATTTCTATTACAGACGGCCAAATTTTCTTAGAGACTGATCTTTTTAATGAAGGAATTCGCCCAGCTATTAATCCAGGTATTTCAGTATCCAGGGTTGGTGGTAATGCTCAGTTCCCAGCACTGAAACAAGTGGCTGCGTCACTGCGTATTGATTTGGCACAGTATCGTGAATTAGAAGCATTTTCACAGTTCAGCTCAGATCTAGATGAGGAAACAAGACAAAAGTTAGTTAGAGGTGAGAAATTAGTTGGTATTTTAAGACAGCCTAACTTCGATCCAATTGATGCTGAGGAGCAAGTTATTGCTATTCTAGCTGCTAACAATGGTTTGTTTGACCATGTTTCAATGGAGGATATGTTTCAAGTAGAAAGTAAGTTAATTACTTTTATGAGAGCAAAGCATAGCAATTTATTTACAAAAATAAAAAATGGAGAAAAATTATCTACGGATGATTTTGATTCCTTAAAGCAATCCATTGAGGAGTTTGGAAAAACCCATTTAGAGATGGAGGGAGATCATGGCCCAGTTACTTCAGATTAAAACAAGAATGAAAAGTGTGGACAGTACACTTAAAATTACTAAAGCGATGAAGATGATTGCGGCTGCCCGATTGGTTAAAGCTAAAGATAGGGTTGTAAAAACAGAACCTGTTGCAAGAAAGCTTGAGTCTATTGTTCAACACTTAAGAGACTCAGAATATATTGCAAAATCGCCTTTGAGTGAAATCAGAACGGAAGGCAAAGAGCTTTATGTTGTATTGACAACAGATAGAGGTTTTTGTGGTGGATTTAACTTTAAATTACTACACTTTGCCGAAGATGAAAAACTTAATCCAAAGGATTCTGTAGACATAGCACCTATTGGTGGCAAAGGCTTAGATTATTTTGAAAAAGCTAAAGATATTTTAAAATTATCTGACGAAGTAACTACAATATGGGAAGAAGAGCTGTTTAATCAAAGTAGATTGCTCTATCAAGAATTAGAGGATTTATTTTTAAAGGGTGAATATAAAGCCATTTATCTAGTTTATAATAAATTTGAGTCAGTATTAGCTCAACATCCAATTAAAAAGCAATTATTGCCTATTGTTTTTCATCAATTAGAAGAAGACAAAAACAAAGAGCTACATAGCGAAATTGATTATTTATTTGAACCTGATGAAAAAAGTCTTGTTGACACAATACTGCCTTTGTATTGTAATTTAAATACATTTTTAGGATTTGTGGAAACAAAGGCTGGAGAATATGGTGCTAGAATGACCTCTATGGAAGGTGCTAATATTAATGGTGAAAAGTTAACCCGTCAATTGAAAATTCAATTCCAAAGAGCCCGCCAAGAAGCCATAACTCGTGAGTTAACTGAGCTAATTGGAGGCGTGGAATGTTTGAGGAGATAACAAACATGAATAAAGGGAAAATTATTAGTGTTATTGGACCAGTTGTTGATGTTAAGTTTGAGGAAGAAATTCCAGATATTTACAATGGTCTTTATATCAAAAATGAAGGTCAAGAAGGTTCTGTTGGCATTGATGTTGTCCTAGAAGTTATGGAAGACATCGGTGACAGCACGGTTCGCTGTATTGCTCTTTCATCAACAGATGGTTTAGTTAGAGGTATGGAAGTTGTAGATGATGGTGGTCCAATTAGTGTACCCGTTGGCGAAGAATGCCTTGGCCGTCTTTTTGATGTTCTAGGAGATGCTATTGACAAGAAGGAAGGGGTTTTACCAACGGAAAAATGGCCTATTCACAGAATGGCTCCAAAATTAGAGGAAGTTACCCCAGCAACAGAAGTATTTGTAACTGGAATTAAAGTTCTAGACCTATTGGCACCTTATGCTAAAGGCGGTAAAATTGGTTTATTCGGTGGGGCTGGTGTTGGTAAAACTGTATTAATTACTGAGTTAATTAGAAATATTGCAGCAGAGTCTGGTGGATATTCAGTATTTACTGGTGTTGGTGAGAGAAGTAGAGAAGGTCATGAGCTTTTAGACGAAATGGAAGAATCAGGTGTTTTAGATAAAACTGTTCTTGTGTTTGGTCAGATGAATGAACCACCTGGAGCTAGAATGCGTGTAGGCTTAACAAGTCTTACGATGGCTGAGTATTTCAGAGATGAGAAAAAACAAGACGTTCTATTATTTATCGATAATATTTTCCGTTTCACACAAGCAGGTTCTGAGGTTTCTGCCTTATTAGGTCGTTTACCATCAGCCGTTGGTTATCAACCAACACTTGCAACTGAAATGGGTGAATTACAAGAGAGAATTGTATCAACAAAGGATGGTTCAATTACATCAGTTCAGGCAGTTTATGTGCCTGCCGATGACTTAACTGACCCCGCTCCAGCAACTACATTCTCCCACTTAGATTCTACAACAGTTTTATCTCGTGCAATTGTTGAGAAAGGGATTTACCCAGCTGTTGATCCACTTGAATCATCTTCAAGACAATTAGATAGACGTGTTATTGGTGATGAGCATTATGAAATTGCAATGGAAGTTAAGAGAATTTTACAAAACTATAAGAATCTTCAAGACATTATTGCTATTTTAGGTGTAGATGAGCTTTCTAAAGAAGATAGACAAATTGTTGCTAGAGCAAGAAGAATTGAGAAGTTTTTATCACAACCATTCCACGTGGCTGAAGCCTATACAGGAATGACAGGTAAATATGTGCCATTAGAAGCAACTATTGCTAGCTTTAAAGCTATTTTAGCAGGTGAAGGAGATAGTTTACCTGAGGATGCATTTTTCATGGTAGGTGATTTTGAGGAAGTTAAAGAAAAAGCTAAAAAACTGACGGAGAAGAAATAAAATGGATGGTTTAACACTGGAAGTTTTGTCTTTCGATGGACAGATTTTAAAAGAGGATAGTGTAGAAATGGTTAACATTGATACGACTATGGGTCCTATTAATATTCTCAAGGACCATGCACCCCTTATGACTGCTCTTGATATAGGTGTTCTATCCTATATCAAGAAAGGTAAGGAAGAGGCTTTTATAGCTTTAGGGATGAATGGTTTTGCAGAGGTTTTTGATGATCATGTTAGTGTTATTGTAAATACTGCTGAGAAACAAGAGGATATAGATTTAGTTCGCGCTAGAAGAGCAAAAGAAAGATCTGAAGCTGCCCTTAAAAGCGGTGCAGGGCTTGAAGCTGATTTAAAAGCTGAAATTGCCCTAAAAAGAGCTGTAACTAGAATATCATGCAAAGAAGGTAGATGCAGATAATGATCAATGATTTTCATTGTCATAGCAATTGGTTTGATGGAACTTTTTCAACAGAGCAATTAATTGCATTAGCCATTAAAGAAAACATAAAGCATTTAAGTATTACAGATCATGATACGGTCGGTGATACTTTAAATGCTTTTTCTTTATCTAAAAAAGCAATATTGATTATGTTTCTGGAATTGAACTTTCATGTAAAGATGTTAAGCATCGAAAGAAGGTTCATATTCTAGGATATGCCTATGACATAAATAACAGTTATTTAATAGAATATTGTAATAGAATGGGAAAAGCTAGAAATAAATTAGTCCTTGGAATGATAGAAAAAATAAATAGAATAGGCTATAATTTAAAGAAAGAAGATTTTTTTAAGCGGCTAGACGAAAAGAAGATTATTTATAAACAACATGTTATGGAACATCTTCTCATGAAAGGGTATACAGACAGTATTTATGGTTCTTTATTTAATATTTTTGAGTCCGAAGGCATCTTTAAAGAATCTGTTCCATTTGTGCCCCTATGATGAAGGCATTCAACTCATTATAGAGGCTGGAGGTATTCTTGTAATTGCTCATATAGGTGTTTATAATAATTGGGAAATTATTGAGGAGCTTGTTAGGGCTGGAATTAAAGGCATAGAAGTTTATCATTATAGTCATACAAGAGAAGATATTAGAAGAGCGCTGGCAATAGCAAAAAGTTTAATCTTCTCATTACAGGAGGCAGTGACTTTCATGGGAAATTTGGCAATAAAGGTGCAACTACATTGGGAATGCCAATGAAACAGAAATATATTAACAAATTTTTAAAATTAGCGAGGAAACATGAAGCTACCAGAAAATTTCAAAAATAGACTAAAAGCATTAATGGAGGAGAAGGATTTTAACGATTTTATTAAAAGTTATGAAAATACAGCCCATTATGGTATTCGTTTAAATTCCTTAAAAATAAGTAAAGAGACTTTTGAAAAAGAGATTTTAAAGGATGTGCAACCTGTACCTTGGTGTTCTACCGGATATTATTATCATAAAGTGGATGGTAGCAACCGCTTGAGTGTGCATCCTTATTATCATTGTGGTCTTTATTATTTTCAAGAGCCATCAGCAATGTATCCTGCAGTAAATTTGCCAGTAGTTCCAGGAGATAAGGTACTAGATTTATGTGCTGCTCCTGGTGGCAAAACAACTCAATTAGTAGAAGCTATGGAAAATAAAGGATTTATATTGGCAAATGAAATTAGTCCTAAAAGGGCAAAAGCCTTATTAAAAAATGTGGAACTTATGGCTGTAGAGAATACTGTGGTCACCAGTACAACACCAGCAAAGCTGGCAACATTTTATGGTAGCTATTTTGATGCAGTATTAGTTGATGCTCCTTGCTCAGGAGAGGGTATGTTTCGCAAAGAAAAAGGACTTTTAAAAGCTTATGAGAAGTTTGGTTCAGAAAACATGGAAGGCTTACAAAAGGAAATACTGGATTCAGCAAACCTGCTTTTAAAACCAGGGGGCTATCTGATGTATTCTACCTGTACTTTTTCACCAGCAGAAAATGAAGGAACAATTCAATATCTGTTTAATGAATACCCAGATTATGAGATTTTAGAGTTACCAAAAGAAGATGGCATATCAAGTGGAAGGCCAAATTGGATTAAAGGGGATCCTGCTTTGAAAAATGCTGCTCGTTTTTGGCCTCATAAAGTAAGGGGAGAAGGTCATTTTGCAATTTTGCTACGAAAAAGTGAAAATGGAATTAAGAAAACAGGTAATTTCAAGAATAAAATTAATTGGCAACCTGTTGAGAAAATAGATGAGACTGTAAAGGAATTTTATAAGGCTAATATTGTTAAGCCATTATCAGGCTATTTTTATGAAAAAGATAGTCACTATTATTTAATGGATTATCCATATGAGATTAATGAGAAAAGTCATTTGGATGCAATTGGATTATCTATTGGAGAAGTTACGAAGTATGGTTTTGAGCCCTCACAAGCTTTAATTATGACGTTTTTAAAGAAAGACTTAAAACATGTGTTACCAGTAAATATGGAAGTAGCCAATCGTTATTTAAAAGGAGAGACACTAGACTATAAAGGTGAAAAAGGGTATTATGGAATCTTTCTTGAAAACTATCCTTTAGGTTGGGCAAAAGTTGCTCCAGATTTTTTTAAAAACAAGTATCCTAAAAGTTGGCGCAAAAGTTATTAAGGAGAATCGAAATGAAATGTATTATTAATGGTCAAGTTTTAGAAGTAGATAGTATTGATAGGAAGTGGTATGGTACAGATTATTTTTATGAGGTTATTCGGATAGTTGAAGGGAAGCCTTTGTTTTTAAAAGAACATTATGAAAGACTTGAAAATGGGATTGGTCAATTTAATGAAAGAGATTTAACCAAAAGTATCGACAAGCTAATTATGGCCGTTGATTCATTAATTTCGCAGAATATTTATTTAAGTATTCACAAAGAAAATAAGGAATATGTGATGTTTTTTAATCCTAGCTTTTACCCACCAAAATCTTGGTATCAAAAAGGGATTTGGGTACCTTTAATTGAAATGGAGAGAGAAGATCCCAATAATAAGATTTTCAGAGAAGAGTATAAAAAGAGAATAAAGGAAGAGCTTGAAGCTAAAAAAGCTTTTGAGGGGCTTCTTGTAAGTAATGGTACTATTAAGGAAGGTAGTCGTTCTAATGTATTTTTTATTAAAAATAGTACTATTTACACACCATACACAAGTAAGGTTTTGCCTGGTATTACTAGAAGAAAAGTTTGTGAAGCTTGTAAAAGAAAGGAAATTACTATAGTAGAAACTGATATTAATATACAGGATTTAGAACAATATGAGGGCGTTTTTATTACGGGAACTTCCTTGGATTTATTACCAATTTCAGGTATTGAAAATTTTAAATTTGATACTGTGAATAATAGGATTTTTAAAGTATTATTTAATGAATATAATTTATTAAAAGAATTTGATTTGAATAAGTGAGGACAATATGGGGAAAAGAGCAAATAGACAAAAAGAAAAAATCAAAAAAAGCAAGAAATTAATAGTTGCACTAGTACTGCTAATGCTCATTGTTGGATGTATTGCAGGTACAATTATTTTTTTTATGAACAACAATAAGCCAGTTAATGTTCCTGAGCAGAATAAAGAAGCTTCAGTTACACCAGAAGTAAAAAAACCTTTATCTTTGCCACCTAAAGAGGAAAGAGAAAATACAACGATTCCAATTTTAATGTATCATTTAGTTGATGAGGAGGCTGGTGCATTAGAGGGACTTTATTTGCGAACTAGTGAGCTTGAAGAACATCTTCAATATTTTAAAGACAACAATTTTACGCCTATTACTATGAATGATTTACAAGGGTACTGGATGGGGACTAAGGCTTTACCCAAAAAACCTATATTGCTTACTTTTGATGATGGTAGTGTAACAGTTTATAATAATGCCTATCCATTGATGAAAAAGTATGGTTTTGTTTCTACACAGTTTATTATTAGTAGCCATTTGGACAATGGTGGTGTAATGACAAAAGAGCAAGTAAAGGAAATGGCTGCTTCTGGTCATGAAATTGGCTCTCATTCATATAGCCATTTAGATTTAGCCAATGTTTCAGACTCTACTTTAGAGCAAGAAGTTGTTCAATCTAAAAAAGATTTAGAAGCTCTAGTAGGACAACCTGTTGTAAGCTTCTGTTATCCTGCTGGAAAATTTAGCACCAATGTTCAAAATTATTTAGAAAAATCTGGTTATCTTTCAGCAGTAACAACTGTAAATGGTTTTGCTAATAAAACTGAACAAGGCGCTTTTGAGCTAAAACGGATTCGTATTAATAGAGGCTATACTGGTGCAGTTTTAAAAGAAAAATTAGCTGGATATGAATTATGATAGCAACACTTAAAGATAACATTCAATTAACAAATAGCAGTCTAAAATATTTCGGCTGCTTATTTATGTTAATTGACCATACTACCATGATACTTGTTCCCCAAACTTCTACCTTTTATTATATTGGTAGAGGTATTGGCAGTTTGGCTGCTCCTATCTTTTTTTGGGCAATTAGTGAAGGAGGTTTTTACACTAAACATGTGGGGCGCTATTTAAGAAATTTAATTATTTCAGGGATAATATTTCAGGCTGTATTCATTTTAGTAGAGGGTAATTCCTTTACATTGAATACTGTCTTTTTTTGGCTTTAAAAATATTTTCTTTACACTTTTTCTAGGACTATCGTCCATAGCAATTATTAAGAAACATTATACTAGCAATATAGCTAATTACCTATCAATGCCCCGAATTTCTTTAGTTTTCCTCAATCCTTTTTCTATTTGTTTGTCTTTCATTAATTTTTCCTGTCTACTTTTTAGTATATATCCAAGATTCAAAGTGTTATAATGGGAGAAAGATAATAGATGTAAGGAGGAATGATAAACAATGAAAAAATGGAGTTGTACAGTATGTGGCTATGAAGCTGAAGGGGATGACCCACCAGATATTTGTCCAGTTTGTGGTGTTGATCATACAATGTTTGAATTAGTTGAAACAAAAGGAGATTCCAATGCAATTGATGAGGGGACTCTTAAAAGAATAAAGACTAGTATCCGTCAATTTAGTTATGGTATGTTTATTGTAACGACTAAATCTGGAGATAAAGTAAATGGACAAACTGCAAACACAGTTTTTCAGTTAACCAGTGAACCAAATCAGATAGGAGTAGCTCTTAATAATGGAAACTATACAAATGAGTTAGTTAAGGAATCAAAAAAGCTTGCAGTCCATGTAATGGGACAAGATAGTTTAGGAATTCTTGGACATTTTGGTTTTCAAAGTGGTAGAACAGTTGATAAATTTAAAAACTACCCTTGTGAAATAGAAAATGATTTGCCTCTTTTAAAAAAAGAAGTATTAAGCATTTTAGAAGGCCATGTTGTTAATGCATTAGATGTGGGTACCCACACTCTATTTGTAGTCAATGTAGATGATGGCTTTGTCAATGAAGATAAAAAAGGTATCGAGCCTATGACTTACAGTGACTTCAGAACCTTAAAAAAAGGTGGTACAGTAGCTAAAAGTACAGAAGCTAAAGCAGAAAAACAACCTGAAATTAAAAAAGAAAGGGGAGAGAATGCTATGGATATGACAAAATATGTTTGTACAGTTTGTGGTTATGTGCATGACCCTGCCGTTGAGGGTATTGCATTCGCTGATTTACCAGATTCATACGAATGCCCGGTTTGTGGTGTAGGTAAAGATCAGTTTAAACCTGAAGCGTAAAAAATTCAATAAGAAATAATATAAAACAGACAGTCTTTTTAAAAAGATTGTCTGTTTTATGGTTATTTATTAATAAATAACCATAAAACTCTTGTAATTGTAGTGAAAAAATAGTAGAATATCAACTGTAGCATTTTGTTATGAATGCTCTTGTATGGTGGTTGTAGTTCAGTTGGTAGAGCACCAGATTGTGGTTCTGGGTGTCGCGGGTTCGAGTCCCGTCATCCACCCCATACGATCCATTAGCTCAGTCGGCAGAGCACCTGACTTTTTTAATCAGGGTTGTCCCGCGTTCGAGTCGCGGATGGATCACCAATGCGGATGTGGCGGAATTGGCAGACGCGCTAGATTTAGGCTCTAGTGGGTAACACCGTGGAGGTTCAAGTCCTCTCATCCGCACCAAAAAAGCTAGGATACCTTTTAATAGGTAATCCTAGCTTTTTATTTTTCTGTGGGGGCATTTTTGGGGGGGCAAAATTATAAATTATCTATAATTTTTATGATTTTATTTTCTTCTTCTGGAAACATATGGCTGTATGTATTTAGTGTCATTGAAACATCACCATATTTGAAATTAATTTAATATTAGCATTGTTGTTTATTAATAGTGAAGCATGAGAATGCCGAAAGTCATGAAGTCTTATTTTTTTTAATCCACATTCTTCACATGCTTTATTTTTATTTATTTCAATTGTTGTGTTTGGTAGTGGATTTGTAAAGCCAAAAAGAAACCACTCATCTTTGTAACCATCTATTCTCTTGCATTCATTAATATACTCTAGAAGTGGTTTAAATGCCTTTTGAGGCTTTGATACTGTTCTGTATGAACTCTTTGTCTTTGGATCAAATGAAGTATATACAATCGACATAGAAATGAGGAGCGCAAGAGTAAATTGAATGTTACCTATATAGATAAGGCTTGGAAGAATGTCAATAGAGTAGATAGAAAAAGTGAAATTAAGTTTTAATAGAAGTGAAAAAATAGTCTTCTTTGGAATTAGGAGAAAGAATGTTATTAGCAGAGTGGGGACGTATAGGGGGTTGTAGAAGCCCTCAATGTGTTCAAAGCAGGAAAGCTTAATTTGAGCAAAGGAAGAAAAAGACCTACGAAGAATTTCTTCTTTTTTCATATATTTAAAAAGGACTCAACGACAGCATTGTCCCAAGGATGAGAAAGCTTAGAAAAAGATTGAATGATACCAAAAGAATCAAGGAGCTTTCTAAAGATAAAAGAAGTATATTAGGAACCTCTGTCAGAATGAAAAATAAGAGAAGTAGAAGGTTTTTGAGAATAAAAGGCTTTGATAAAAGTATCCTTAACAAGAGAAGTATCAATTTTAAGAGAGAGCTTCCAAGCAATAATTTTACGAGAAAATAAATCCATAATAACACAGAGATAAGCAAAAGAGGCATTTAAATTAATATAGGTAATGTCACTAGCCCAGACTTGATTGGGCTGAGGAACATTAAAATTTTGATTTAGGTAGTTAGGGCAATCAAAATTGGGAATAGACCTCGGATGAATAAACCGAAGTTTGATAGTAGGCATTTTAGGAAGATTCATGTCAGTCATCAGGCGGCTCGCTCTACCAATACTGATGTTGATGCCATAGTCATAGGAAAGAAGAGCCTTAATCTTAGATGGGCCAA
Organism: endosymbiont 'TC1' of Trimyema compressum; assembly: GCF_001584725.1. Lineage (NCBI taxonomy): Bacteria > Bacillati > Bacillota > endosymbiont 'TC1' of Trimyema compressum. The sequence continues at coordinate 424,444 of NZ_CP014606.1, forward strand.
TACGTCTCTTAGTAAGATGACAAATCTCCGAGAATAAGCTGACGGAGTTTTTAATTCTCAATAGTTCTAGGAGAAAGTTTTTCCGAAAAGTATTTGTAATAGGAGCTGCGGTTCACTTTAAGGACATGACAAAGAAAAGAGATAGCGTGCTGAAAACGAAGGGTATGAACAGCCATTAATCTTTGTCTGAGTGAGGCGTGAATATGGCAATTGCTTTTTTTAAAATGATATTTTCCTCCTAGAGTCGAGCATTACGCTTTTGAAGATCCTTAATCTGCTTAGCGGTTAGAATAGTATCATCATCAATTCTAACCTGAGAATAAAGTTTAATCCACTTGTGTAAAGCAGACATGGAGACACCATATTCTTTAGAAAGTTGGGATTGAGTTTTACCGTTTTGGTGTAAATTAACAATACTTTTTTTAAATTCTTCATCGTATTTCTTGTAATTATTCATAATTTTATCCTTTCTTATGTGTCTACTTATTTAAAACATGTTTCACTTTTTCCTGTCTACTTTTTTAGTATATGTCCAAAAGCTGATGGAAAATGTACAAAATGGGATTTTAATAAAAGCAAAATGCCAGCAAACAATGTCAAGCTATATGCCCAATGGTTAAAATAATGGTAAATTATAAAAAATGTTTACAAAAGACATATAAGTAGTAATTGATATGACTCGCTAACCATTTTATTATTTTTATTTTTGGTAATACTCCCTGGGCGATGAGCTTGGTGAGTTTTGCTATATACAGACAAGCAACAAGTAAAAGAGCTAGATTAATTTCTAGCTCTTATTTTTTACCCTTTATTAACCAATCACTTCGATACCTATTCAAAAATATATTTTTTATTACTTTTAGTCTTGACAAATAAACGTATTATAGCATACACTTGAGAAAATATAAAAATGACAAGATAAAATAAGAAATAGGGTCAAATTATGAAAAGTCAAAGTCTGGCCATGTTCAAAAAGCTATTGTATGTTTATTAATAATAGCTATATTGTTTACTAGCTTTGACTTTATTCAAACTTATTCTTTAAAAGCGAAAGAATCACTTGTTGATGCTCAAGGGGTAGGGAATGCAACTATTCCAACTGGAGTGAAGTTTGCTACTGAAGGACAAGTTACTTTTGCACAACAATTTCCTAACGCCCATACTGCTGATGTGATGGCAAGTTATTTTGGAAAAAGTGTTAGTGATGTTATTGACCAGAATATATTAGAAACAGAGTATCTTTATTTAAGTGATAATATGTTAATAGATATTACAGGTATAGATATCTTTACTAACCTACAAAAATTGTATTTAGATAGTAACCAGCTAGCAAGTATTCCGAATAGTATAGACAATTTATCTAACGTACAAACATTATCTTTAGGTTACAACCAATTAACAAGCATTCCACAAAGCATTGGTTTTTAACAAGTTTGCAATATTTAAATTTATATAATAATCAAATAAAGATACTACCAGAAAATGTAGGTTCTTTATTTAAATTACAAACATTATTTTTAAAAAACAATCAATTAACCAGTATTCCAAATAGCGTAGGTGAGTTATCTAATTTGCAAAGACTGTCTTTAGATAATAATCAAATAATGATGCTACCCACTAGTATAGGTTCTTTATCTAGCTTACAAGAATTAGGTTTAAGCTATAACCAAATAATGATTATGCCAGAAAGTATGGCCGCTCTATCTAATTTACAAGTGCTGTATTTAGATAATGATCAATTAGTAAAAATACCAGAAAACATTGGTAATTTAACTAAATTGCAATGGTTAGATTCAAGCGATAACCAATTAATGGTATTACCTAAAAGCATATAAAAGTTAACAGATTTGGAAAGGTTATTATTTAAGTAATCAAATAATAGTTTTAGAATTTAAATATTTTGATTCTCCAAGATTTACTTTAGTGACGCCAATTGAAGCAATGGGAGAATCAGTACTACCTAATAGTGGAACAGGAAATTATACACTAAATGGAAATGATATTACATGGGATGGTTTAACAAAAGACACAACCTCTGTCAATTTTAACTTTAATAAAACAATAACAGTTGGTTATATTAGCTCTGATTTTTCAGGAGCTGTAATTCAACCATTAAAAGCTAATAATAGAATTACAGCTCACACATTAACCTTTAATTTAAATGGTGGTAATGGAATTGCTCCAGAAAACCAAGTTGTTAAAATAGGAGATTTAGCAAAGGTATTAGACAATCCAATAAGAGAAGGCTATATATTTAGTGGTTGGAATACAGCTCCTGACGGAAGTGGATTAGTGTGGGATTTTGATACAACAACTATGCCGAATAGTGATATCACACTATATGCCCAATGGCAACAAAATATGAAGTCAGAATCATTAAATTCTGGAAATAAATTAGATAATCAAAATAACAAGGTAGGTAATATTTCAAGATGAATGATGTTGCCTAAAACAGGTGGTTATGAAGGTTTATTATTTAGCTTATTGAGTATAGGTAGTGGAGTAGTTGCTAGTGTTAGAGGATTTAGAAAGAATTAAGTTATTTACAAAAAAACAAAAGGTCGTGTTATTATTATTTAGTAATAATTAAAATGACTAAATAAACCACCTTATATTGAAATTATATAGTGGTACAATTCTCCATGCAAAGAGCTTGGGGAGTTTTGCTATATTTGTGGCAACATTTTGGCAACAAGAGATAGAATATGTATATTATATAAACTTTGATGAACCTAAATACACTTAAATAAAGATAGTTACATCCAATCAGACAATGAAAAATCGTTTATATAGTCTTCCCTTTTCGGCACCATAATTTTAAAAGCCACTTTTAAAGGGGCTTTTAGTTTATATTTTTAAGGAGGTAAGTACTGTCATATTTTTTATAGATACTTATAGAGCATGTTTTTCTACTGTCAGGTGCTTATGTAGCCTATAATTTTGGCAATAATGTGTTTATTAATTAATATAAGAGCAATAAATGAGTGCATTAAACCATGGATTTTATTTACTTAATGCCAGTTCTTTCAAATATGACTATTCTGCTATTGTTGGCATCTTATATTTTAAGTTTTTTTGCTTATTATAAGAGTGAAAATTACCTTTGGTTATTTTTATTAATTTTTAGTATTTAGATTATTATTTTGGTATCAGAAAGGGGATGTTCGTGATTATAAAAAATAAATATGTGGTATTATTGTTTAGAATAGCTTTGCTAATTGGTTGCGGATATGGATTGTTTCTAAACACAGGTATCCTAGAGGGTGGATTTAAGCCATCTATATTTTTGTATTATACTATTTTAAGTAATTTAATTTGCTTTATTTATTTTTTAATATTAATATTGCGCTTAATAAAAGGACTTTCTGCAAAAAAAAGAAGAATCCTCTTACAGCAATAGTCTAAAAGGTGCTTTTACATTAATGATTACAATTACTTTTTTAATATATCATTTTGTTTTAGTGCCAACATTATTTACAATGTCTACTGACTATGTAGTATATTCTGCTAAGGGTATTATTGCTCATTATTATGTACAAATAATGGTTATTTTAGATTGGTTTTTATTTGATAAAAGAAATATTTATAAATGGCATGATCCTTTTCGTTGGCTAATTATACCTTTTTCTTACTTTGTTTTTACAGTAATAAGAGCGTATACTGGAGGACCTATAACGCCAAGTGGAAGCTATTATCCTTACTTTTTTATTGATGTAAATCTACTGGGTTGAGTAGCAGTATTGAGAAATGTGTTTTTAATTTCAATTGGCTTTACTTTTCTTGGTTATGTATACTATCTTATTGATAAAATACCATTAATAATAAAAAAGCGATAAAAGTTGAGTGGAAAATAGGTTTAATGAATATATAAAAGCGGGAGAATAAATGGCAGTATTAGAACTAAAAGAAATATTAAAAGAACTTAATGGTAAAACTGTGCTTAAAAATATTGATTTCAAAATTTCGGAGAATCAATTGATTGGTATAAAGTGTACTAAGAATGAAATTAGGGTTTTATTTGATTTAATTGAAAATGCAATGTTACCAACTATAGGTAATATTAAATCAACTTTTAAATCCATTCTATCTGACCGTAAAAAAGATGATTTATATAAGTTTATGACTGTGGGTAGCTATTTAAAATACTTTAATAAGTTATCAAGAAACAATAATGATTTAGATTTTTTAATGAGTCAATTTTCATTAATGGATAGTTGGCACTTGTCAATAAAGAAAGTTACATTATCCCAACAAAAAGAATTTCTTTAATGAGAATTTTTTTGTTTAACCCTGATTTAGTTTTAATAGAAAGTCCATTAACAGATTTAGATGATGAGGGAATTGAATTATATTTAAAATGTATTCGAGTATTCGAAGAAAATAATGCAAGCATTATTTTTACAGCTTCTTACCTTGAAGAGCTTTTTTATTATCCGATAATATTTACATCAATCGTCTTGGAGGGCTGGAAAAAATAGAAGTCAGTGAAGATAAAAGTAGAAGCATAGATGGGTCGATGTTAGGGGCTAAACCCTCTGTTTTTAAAATTTCATGTAAATTCGAGGATAAGATTATTCTATTTAGTCCTAAGGAAATAGATTATATTAAGAGTATTAACTCTGTTAGCCAAATTCAAATTGGTAAGGAATCATTTCCTTCTGGATTAACAATGAGTGAATTGGAAAATCGTTTAAATAAATTTGGTTTTTAGATGCCATCGATCTTATATGGTAAATTTACAGATTATAAGGGAGTTAATCAGTTATTCTAAAAATAATTACACATTAGTATTGGGCAATAATATACAATCAAAAGTCCCTTTATCTAGGACCAGGTTAGATGAACTAAGAAAACTTCTTGATATTTAGGGTACTATTAAAGCTGAATAAGTTACAGTTCACCTTAAATAATTAACCATTTATTGCTAACTAAATGACAGAAGTGGATTTTTTAGTAATTTTAATAAGTAGTCAATTTAGGCTTACAAAAAGGAGGGTCAGGGGATGAAAAAAGGTTATGATTCAAATGGATCATATCTCCAAGCGTTTTGGAGAAAATGTAGCATTAAAAGATGTTAGTATTTCTGTAAACAAAGGAGAAATTATTGGTTTTTTAGGGCCATCAGGAGCAGGGAAAAACAACTACCATTAAAATTTTGACAGGGCAATTGATGCAAACCAGTGGTACAGCAACTCTTTTAAATCAAGATACGAGAAAGATTACTGAAAGCATTTATAGTCAGATTGGTATTGTCACAGATAATAGTGGCCTATATGAAAGAATGACAGTTGTAGAAAATCTTTTGTTTTTGCAAAATTGCTAGCAGCTGATAAGAGTCGAATTCCTTCTAGAGCTATTCTTCATGAACCTAAGGTTTTGTTTTTAGATGAGCCTACCAGCCCCGGACTTGATCCATCTACATCTCTTGAAATTCATAAATTGCTATTAGAATTAAAAGAAAATGGAACAGCCATTTTTTTAACAACTCATAATATGGAGGAAGCAGCAAAACTTTGTGATCATGTGGCTTTATTAAATGATGGTTATATTGTTGAATATGGAACACCAACAGAAATTTGTTTAAAGCATAATCAACAAAAAGAATATAGAATTTTATTAAAAGATAGAGAAACAATAACTTTAGTTAATACGGCAGATAATATTGATTCAATTTGCCAGTGGATGAAAAATGATGATTTATTAACTATACACTCAGCAGAACCTACACTGGAAACAGTATTTTTAAAAGTAACTGGGAGGGAATTACAATGACAATATCAATGCGAAAGCTAAGTGCTATTTTTATGATGAAATTACAAACAATATTAAAAAATCCTTCAATATTAATAGGTCAAATTATGGCAATTGGATGTGTAGTTATTTTTCAGTATGTTTTGCAAAAAGAAGTTTTAGAAAACCCAGAAGGTAGCTTTTTATTATCATTTTTTTAATAATTGGTGTTTTATTTAATGTTATGATGACTGGCATTATGGCTAGCAGTATGCCTTTAGCTGAAGAAAAAGAAAAAATACATTAAGAGCATTAATGACATCTTCAGTAAATAAAGTGGAATTTTTTGTAGGCAGTTTATTACCAGCACTAATTCTTATGATAATTGTTAATTTAATTATTTTACCTTTAAGTGGCACTGACGGTATTAATATACCAATATATGTTTTATCGACAACAGTGGCATCAATGATAACCGTTATTTTAGGATTTGTCATTGGCTTATTAGCTAAAAATCAGATGTCAACATCTTTAATTTCTACACCATTTATGTTAATATTTTTATTATTACCAATGTTCTCAACATTTAATGAAGGATTAGCTTTTGTTTCCAGATTTATTTATACTGGAGCATTAAACAGTATTCTTCAAAAACTGGTGGCTCATGATTCGTATCCCGTTACTATTGAAAATATTCTTGTAATGGCTGCTTGGCTAATTATTTCAATTGTAGTTTTCATTATAGCCTACAGAAAAAATGGAATTGATAAATAGTTACATGTTGACTAAAAAATAGAATAACATATACTTTATAAAGAAACAACAGAAATTTATAAGGTAGAGCATTAAATTGATGGTTTGAATTTACAAAAAGTGAATAATAACCATCAATTTTTGTAATTGGAGTGATAAAGATGAAGTTAAAAGAAATTTTTATTAATTGGGAAAAATTAACTTTTAATTTGAAGTTAAAGGTTATATTTTATTTATACACACTTCTTAATGCAGGTGTTATTTTAATAGTAGCATTAATGCCAAAATTGTACTTTAAACATCCTGTTTTTATAATATTTACATTTATGACTACAAGTGTTTTTATTGAATATATTTGGAATATTACACAAAGTAAACATAAGTTTAAATATATATTTTCATTTGCAGGCATTATCCAATTATTATCTATTGTACCAATTGTGCGACCGGAAGCTATGGCCTTTCGTCTAATAAAGGTGCTTATTGGTTTAAATACATTTAGAAATCTGAACATTGAAGAACAAAATACAGTTACGCTAGGTAATCAGATTAAAGGTGCAATCAAAAAAGAAAAAGGACTTTTAATCAAAAGCTTTTTATTTTAATTGTATTAATGATTTTTTCTGCATTCGCAGTGTTTTCCTTTGAACATGCTGCTCAGCCAGAAAAGTTTAGAAATTTATTTGATGCAGTTTGGTGGTCTTTTCAAACTGGTTCTACAGTAGGGTACGGGGATATCGTACCTATTACTGTCCCCGGGCGATTAGCTGCTATGATACTATCGATTTTAGGTATTGCCAGTTTTTCTATACCCACAACTATTATTAGTACTGGTTTTATTCAAAAAAATAGGATGTATAAAATAGTGGCTGAAATAGAAAATCAGTTTAAGGGTATGAAAGAACATTTTTATGAACTTTCTCCAGTTGAATCAATTGGGAGATTGGTAACTTTGTTAGAGCAAAAGAATATAACAGAAGAAGAGTACGAAACACTAAAAACAGCCATTATTGAAAAAAGTGATGTTGACAAGAACTAGAGTGCCCATAAATAATATGGGCACTCTAGTTCTATTAAAAGTAATTATTTAACAATCTTTGAAATAGCTTTAAAACTATCGGTTCCTGCTACTTCTAGCCAATTAAATAAAAGGGTCTCAACGTTTGTAATAACAGCTCCCATATTCTCAATTAGGTTAAGACCATTTTCTTTTAGTTCTTTGTTTCTTGAACAAATACCATCGGCTGCAAGAAAAACATCATAACCTTCTTTTAGAAGTTGGCGTGCTGTCTGAAATACACATACATGGGTTTCCATACCTACAATAACAATATTCTTAACATTCTGTGTTTTAAGAACTTCAAGTACTTGAGGGGCACAGGCTGAAAATGTCATTTTAGAAATAGGCGTGGTATTTTTTAAGCAGTCAGTTATTGCCGGAATAGCTGATCCTAATCCTTTTGGGTATTGTTCTGTAACCATAACAGGAATATCCAAAATAGTAGCACCCATTAAAAGTTTTTGAACATTGGTTATAAGGGAAGGGCCTTCCTCCATAGCTTTTATGAGTCTTTCTTGTATGTCAATGACTAGTATAAAGATATCTTCTTTATTGGTTTCAAATTTTTCTAACATACTTACCTCCATGGATTCACTTTTCTTTATTGTATTTATTTTTTAAAAAAGATAGTTTATGGAGTTGATAATGTTTTTCAAACATAGTAGGATGAAGTAAAAGGAAAGTGATTGAATTTATGCATTATGTATATATTAAAATGTTCAGACAATACTTTGTATACAGGCTATACCAATAGCTTAGAGGAAAGGATTAATGTTCACAATGCTGGTAAAGGAGCAAAATATACGCGAGGCAGAAGCCCCGTAGTACTTGTTTATTATGAGTCTTATGATGATAAAAGTATGGCTTTAAAAAGGGAATATGCTCTTAAAAAGTTAAGCCGAGAAAAGAAAATGAATTTAATAAATTACTTGGAAATATAAGTAGAGAAGTTAGCCATAGTGCAAGCTTCTTTTTTATTTCTAAAAGAGAATATACTTGACATTAATAATAAGGGCAGTTAAAACGAAAGAAAATGTCCTATTGTAATACAATAGGACAATAGGAGGAGCTCAATGAAAAGTCAAGAGAAACTATCCTTTGGAAGACTATCAGTATTGGGGTTACAATATGTGTTAGCTATGTATGCTGGGGCTGTAGTGGTTCCTATTATTGTGGGTGGAAGTATTGGACTTAATCAGAATGAGATTGCAATCTTAGTTGCTGCTGACTTGTTTACTTGTGGGTTGGCAACTATTATTCAATCATTAGGCATTGGGAAATTTGTGGGGATACGTTTACCTGCCATAATGGGGGTTTCATTTGCGACAGTTGGTTCCTATGATTGGCATTGGAGGGAAACATGGGATTAAGGCCATTTTTGGAGCTGTAATTGTAGCAGGGATCTTTTCTTTACTCATTGCTCCATTTTTAGTAAATTAGTGCACTTCTTTCCTAATATTGTCAATGGCTCTATTGTTACGGTTATTGGTCTTACATTAATTCCAGTTGGTATTAACAATGCGGCAGGGTGGAATTGGCAATCCGGATTTTGGGGCATTAAAGTACTTTTTATTATCTATATTTGTTATTATTATCATCCTATTAGTCAATAAGTTTTTTACAGGTTTTGTACGTTCAATAGCAGTTATTATTGGCTTAGTTGGTGGCACTGCTGTAGCAGCAGGATTTAGCATGGTTGATTTTAGCCAGGTAATAGAAGCAGATTTTTTTAGAGTTGTAACACCCTTTGCATTTGGATTACCGGTATTTGATATCCAGAGTATTATTATGTGTATTGTTATTTTAGTTGTTATGACAGAATCAACAGGTTGTTTTTTACAATTGGCAATATAACAGGAACAGAAATTAATAAGAATGCGTTAACAAGAGGCTATAGAGCAGAAGGGCTAGGTGCAATTTTAGGTGGTGTTTTTAACTGTTTTCCTTACACTACTTTTGGACAAAATATTGGTTTGTTATCTTTGACAAAAGTTACAAGTCGTTTTGTAGCTGTTGCTGCTGGTATTATTTTAATTATTCTAGGAACTATACCTAAGTTTGCGGCTTTGGCAACTATCATACCAGCATCTGTTTTTGGTGGTGCAACTATTATTATGTTTTCAATGGTAGCAGTTGGGGATTGAAATGCTTCAGAAAGTAGATTTTAGTAAAAATAAAAATATGCTAATTGCTGGAACCTCTATTGCCCTTGGATTAGGTATTGGGGTAGTTCCGGCTTATTTAAGTGGTTTACCCAGAAAATATTCAGATGTTAACAGGTAATAGTGGTACTATTGTAGCAGCTGTTGTTGCTATTATTCTAAATATTGTATTTAATTTTAAAGAAATATTTAGAAAAGAAAATAAAGTCAAAGGAGAATTAAATAATGGAGAAAATATTAATTAAAGATGTAAAAGCTATTGTAAGATGTAGTAGTGATGATAGAGTCTTTTATGATACCGATATTTTAATTGAAGGAAATACAATAAAAAATTGGAAAGGACTTAAATGAAACTGTTATTCAAGTTGTTGATGGTAAGGACGCTATTGCTTATCCAGGTCTTATTAATACCCATCATCACATGTTCAGGTATTTACAAGAAATATTCCTGAGCTTGAGTTTAATAAAGGGATTACTCTTTTTGAATGGCTGACCTATTGCTATCTGCTCTGGAAAAACAATAATAAAAATTATTTGTACTATGCCTCATTAATCAGTATGGCAGAGGGATTAAAATATGGTTGCACAACTATTTTTGAACAGCAATATATTTATCCAGAAGGGAATCGTGACCATTTAATTGATAGTCAGTTTAAAGCGACTAAAGATATTGGTATTCGCTATCATTCAGGGCGAAGTTGTATGACTATGACTGAAAAAGATGGGGGATTGCCACCTGATGTTTTAGGTGAAACAGCAGCTGAGGTTATTGATGATTTAGAGCGTATTGTAAAAACCTATCATCAGGAAGAGTATTTAGGTATGCAAAGAGTAGTTGCTGCTCCTTGTTCGCCTTTTTCAGTAGCTGAGGAAACTTATAGAGATATAGTTCTATTTGCTAGAGAAAAAGGAATTCATATTCATCGCATTTAGCTGAAGATGAAGAGGAAATTGAATATATGTTTAACCGCTATGGAAAACGTTCCTTAGCATGGGCTCAGTATATTGGGATGATTGGTTCTGATGTTTGGTATGCTCATGGCAATTATTTTAATGAAGAGGAATTGAAAGCCATAGGTAACCATGGTGGTTCAATTGCCTATTGTCCTATTCCTCAAATGATTTTAGGAGCAGAAATTCTCAATATTCCTTTATGTGAATCCTTAGGGGTAAGTATTAGTTTAGGAACAGATGGTCAAGGCGTTCAAGATGGTTCAAATATTTTAGAGGTGCTGAGAACAACTTATTTGCTTCAGTGTGCAGCTAGAATATTAGGCAGAGAAGCTGGGCCTACTGCTTATTCTGTTTTGAAAAATGCAACAGTAAATGGCGCTAAAGTTTTAGGCAAAAATGATACCGGAATATTGGAAGAGGGAAAGGGTACTGATTTATTTTTAGTTGATGTATCTGGATTAGAATTTGTTGGTGCTTTAGAAGATCCAACTAGCTTTCTTGGTAAAGTTGGTTATCATAAACCAACTAAAATGACTATGGTAAATGGTAGCATTGTATGGGAAAATGGTGTTTTAAAAAATCTAGATGAAGAAAAAATTAGTAATGAGGCAAGAATTGTGGCAGCTTGTTTTCGTTAGTTTGTTTATAAGGAAAAGGCTACTTCAAATTTGTTTTGAAGTAGCCTTTTAAGGTCTGATAAAGTTATTAACTCTTATTTCACTAAATTGGATAATTTCATTATTATAGTATTCCTTGCTATATATTAAAGGCTGATTATCTAAATTGTAAATAATAGACTCTATTAATAAACACGGTTCCTTTTCTTCCTTGTTGAATAGTTTTGCTAATTCTTTATCGACTAATGAAGGCACTGTAGTTGCAATGTCGTAAGCAGTATCAGGAAAGTCATAGGTTTTTTAGTGTATTTAAAAAAGAATTATCTTCCTTGAGAACTGCCTCTAATATTGAGTCATTCATAAAGTTTCCATTAATATAGTTTTCACAATAAATAGCTGGAACACCATCTGCATAAAATAGTACTTCCCTTATATAGATTGGCTCATCTTCTATTTTTAATTTATCTAAAATAGTAGTAGGAACAGAGCCTTTTTTCATAGAAAATACTTTTGAATTTGGCTGATATCCATTTAATTCCAAAAGCTCATAAAAAGCATAAGAGTTTGAGATTCTGCTTTTTATGCTAAGTGCTTCATAGTTAGCGAATGTTCCTCTGCCTGCAGTTCTTGTAATATAGCCTTCCTGTTCAAGGCTTTTGAGAGCGTCTCTAATGGTTATTCTGCTAACACCTAATAAATCAGCTAGCAGTATTTCATTAGGTAGTTGTCCGTTTTTTATAAAGTTTTCATTGGCAATCTCATTTAATAGAACTTCTTTAACTTGGGTAGATAGATTTTTTTAGTTATTTTTTTTATATTCAATTAATGGACCTCCTATGTTTTAGTCAAGTTTATTTTTTCTTTCTTTTATTATATAAAATTGAAAGAATCAATACCAGCCCCATTATAGCTGCTAATAAATAACCAATAATATCAATTGTTCTTAAGCTTTCCGTTTGGACCAATAGTGAAGAACCAATAATAAGGGCACTGGCTATTAAGGCAATTATTAATTTGTTAGCAATAGAATCTAGTTCTTTAACCACTTTATCTAAGCCATTGTGTGTTCTAATTGTAGTTTTACTCTACCTTTTTTATGCCATCGATTAAACCAATAATTTTACTAGGAACTTTTGGAACATCTTTAGTCATTTGTATTAGGGAACCACCATATTTTTTCAATTCATCAATTAAATCAAAATTTTTACTTAAGTAACGGTTTCGTGTAAGGGCATACAGCACTCATAATAGTTAAATTGTTATCTAAATCATGAATAATGCCTTCAATAGTTACCATGCTTTTTAAAAGGAGTGTAATATTATTTGGTACTATTAAGTTATGTTTCCTACAAATGGAGAATACTTGCTGAAAAATAGCTGCCATATCAATATCTTCAATAGGCAAATCAATAATAGGTATTGAATAAAATATTTACATCTTCATAAAGATTATTTTCATCAATAGGTGTATTAACTGTGCAAATCGCTAATATTGATTCAGTTAATTGTTCAATATCTTTTAAATAGATGGCATATAGAAATTGGTTAAACTGTTTTATGAGTTTTTCAGTTAAGATACCCATCATGCCAAAATCAATATAAGCTATAGTTGTTTTATTTAGAATAAAGATATTGCCTGGGTGAGGATCCGCATGAAAAAAGCCATCTTCAAATACTTGTTTCATATAGTTGTTAACTAAATGAAGTGCAATTTGATGTTTTCTTTCAGGTTGGCTATTGTCATTTATAATAGAATCGATTTTTGTACCTTCAACATATTCCGTTACCAATATTTTTTCTGTCGTATAGTCATCATAGCATTTTATACAGTACATATAATTAACCATGGCATTGAACGTATAGAATTGATGTATGTTTTCTGCTTCTTCAAAAAAAGTTTAATTCTTTTTCAACAGATGCTTTTAATTTTCTAACAATGGCTTACGGATCTACTGCTTTTTTGAGAGGTAATTTTTTAAGAATTTTAATGGCTTTTTCCATTAAAGCCATATCTTGAAGCATTAGTTCTTTAATATTGGAATGCTGTACTTTTACAGCTACAGTTTCTCCGCTCATTAATGTAGCTAAATGGATTTGAGCCATAGAAGCAGATGCCAGTGGTGTTTCATTAAATGTTGAGAAGAGTGATGTTAGTGGCTTTTCAAGAGAATCTTTGATTGTTTTTTTGACAGCTTCGAAGGCGTTGCTTTTTGTGTTATCCTGAAGTTTTTTTAATTCATTTATTATAGACTCAGGAAGAAGATCCGTTCTAACTGAAAATATTTGACCTATTTTAATAAATGTTGGACCTAAATCTTCAAAAGCTAAACGTAAGTTTTCTGAATTTTTGCCAAAAACAATTGTTTCAATAATGTTATCTTTTCTAAAAGCTGAGAGTATCTCACGTAGTCTTTTGCTATCTTTTCTAAAAGTTGATTTATCTGCTATTTCTTCCATTGTTAATCTCCTTTTTCTAATGTGTAGAATGTGCCTACAGGTAATTTGTTTTTTAGAGTATTCAAATGTATTAATTTCCAGTTTTTGAAAGCCTTGAATCCCTATTTTTGCACAAGCTTCAGCATCTGATAAGGCGTGGTGGTGATTTAAGTGAATTGAAAGAGCATTAGAAACATTTTTTTGCTTATTATGTTGTTTTTTACATAAACCATACCTAGAGAACAAACACTGTTTTTGTAGTGATTAGCTGTTTCAAAGTCAATAGCAATAAAATCCATATAAATCTCCTTTACTTTCTGTTATTGTACCATAGGTAGACATTGAAAAACAGCTAACAAATAGAAGAGCGCTGGTGTTACCCAGTGCTCTTGAAATATTATTAATTAGCGAATAAAGTTTATTGTATTTTGTTTTCTACCTGTAGCTTCAGGAATATCTTCTTTATGATAGCCTAAAGCTAAACAAAACTGAGGCGCATATTTTTATCAGGTAAATTTAAGCGCTCAAGATAGGATTCCCTTTTAGAACCACTGAAAGCTACTTGGAAGGGTGCAATGTAGCATGATCCTATTCCTAATAACCATGCAGCTACTGCCATATTTTGAGCAGCATTGGCAGCATATACAGCGCCATAAGCTTCAGTTTCTTCAGCAGAAATAAAAACAACGTTAGGGGCATGGTGGAAGGGTATGAAAGGCTGCTATTTGGTTATGGAAAGGATTCTTTGATGCCAATAGCATTTCTTTACATGTTTCTGCAATATCATCTATAAGAATATCATTTTGAACCACTGTAAAATGCCAAGGTTGTTTACCTCTGCCTGTTGCTGCATATTGGCCAGCTTTTAAAATAAGTTTTAAATCTGCTTCTTTTATTTGCTCTGTTCTATAACTTCTGATAGAACGTCTTTCTAAAATGTTTTTTTATTGTTTCATTCATAATTAAACCTCATTTAGTGTTTTACAAAGAGAATGGTCTATGCTACAATTTTAACACTAACTGAAAAATTAGCAAGGGGGATTATTATTTATGTTCTCAACAATACAGTCAATAGAAGAAGCCTTTATTTGGCAATTATATCAGTTTACCCATATGGGGAGTATCCCTTTTTTGATAGCTTATTTCTAATTATTACAAAACTAGGGGATTTAGGATTTATCTGGATTTTGTTTAGTATTGTGCTTTTAATAACTAAGAAATATCGTTTATTAGGTGTTTTAGTTTTATTTAATCTATTGTTGACAACAGTCGAAGTTGAATTGTTAAAGCATTTTGTTGGAAGACCAAGACCCTTTGTTGTGCTTCCTATATCACCAGTTTTAGTTAGTGAGGCACCGATGGCTTCTTTTCCATCTGGTCATTCCGCTACTTCTTTTGCAGCTGCTATTATGTTAAGTTATGGTTTGCCAAAATATAAAAATTATTTTTTAGGATTAGCCGTATTAATTGCAATTTCAAGATTATATTTAGCAGTTCATTTCCCGACGTATGTTTTAATGGGTGCTATTATAGGCTCTCTAACGTCAACTTTAATCCTGTATTTTTATATGAGAATAAAGGGCAGAAAACCTAGATTTCAATAGATAAATACTATATGTAGTGTTTTTGTAAATGTGTTGACAGCCTATCTTGTATTTTCTATAATTATCTATGTAAGTTAATATTCATGTGACAGGTGCCTTTTTAAGGCTAAAAGGGAATTAGGCGAAAATCCTAAATGGTCCCGCCCCTGTAAAAAAGAAATATATTTTAGATAGACCACTGGGAAACTGGGAAGGTTAAAATATAAAATGCTTTTGAGTCAGAATACCTGTCTGAAACATCACACATATATATACTCTGCGGTAGATAGAGTTTGTGGCTATTTTACATTTAGGTGTACGAGTGCCTTCTTTTATTTGCAGCAAATAAAAGAAGGTTTTTATGGAGGGATAAAATATGTTAGAAACAATTTATAAGAGAGACGGTAGAGCAGTACCTTTTAATATTGAAAAAATAGTTAATGCAATTTATAAGGCCTCATTAAGTGTAGGTATAAATGATTATGAACGAAGCTTTTCTATTGGTAAAAAAGTAGCTAGGAGTTTAGAAGTAAATACCAACCCTATTACTATTGAAAGTATTCAGGATATGGTTGAGAAAACACTAATTGAGGAAAAAGAAATTAATGTAGCAAAAGCCTATATTCTTTATAGAAATGAGAGAACTCAAGTTAGAGAAAAAGATACCCGTTTAATGAAAATCTATGATGGATTAACTTTTAAAGAGGCTAAGGATAGCGATGTTAAAAGAGAAAATGCCAATATAGATGGTGACACAGCTATGGGTACTATGCTTAAATATGGTTCAGAAGGCGCAAAAGAGTTTTATAAAATGTTTGTTTTAAAGCCCGAACATAAAAAAGCCCATCAAGATGGTGATATTCATATTCATGATTTGGATTTTTTAACATTGACAACAACATGTTGCCAAATCGATATTGTCAAGCTACTTGCTGGAGGCTTTAATACAGGTCATGGGTATTTAAGAGAGCCTAATGATATCCAAAGTTATGCTGCTTTAGCTTGTATTGCTATTCAATCTAATCAAAATGACCAACATGGAGGACAGAGTATTCCTAATTTTGACTATGGAATGGCTTTAGGTGTTGAAAAAACTTATAAGAAATTATATAGAAATCAGCTCCTAAAAAGTTTAGAATTATTACTAGATACTTCAGAAATCGAAAACCAAGTGTCTGCAGTTTTTGTAGAGCTAGAAAACAAGGGATTCATTCCTAAACTACAAAATATGGAAACCTATTTAGAAGAAGAAGAGCAACTTTTAGAAAAAATAAAGGAATTGGATTTTATAGCTAAAGCCCAGCAATTTGCTGTTAAAGTTAGTGAAGAAGAAATTAGAAAAAGAACATTTCAAGCAATGGAAGCATTTATTCATAATTTAAATACAATGCATAGTAGAGCAGGGGCCCAAACCCCTTTTAGTTCCATTAACTATGGAACAGACACTTCTCCAGAAGGCCGTTTAGTTATTGAAGGAATTTTAAAAGCTACAGAAGAAGGCTTAGGTAATGGTGAAACGCCTATTTTCCCAATTCAGATTTTCAAGGTTAAGGAAGGTATAAATTATTTTTCTGATGACAATAACTATGATTTATTTAAAATGAGTTGCCAAGTTAGTGGTAAAAGATTATTTCCAAATTATGCATTTATTGATGCTCCATTTAATCTTCAGTACTATGAAGCAGGTAAACCAGAAACAGAAATTGCTTACATGGGGTGTAGAACCAGAGTTATAGCCAATGAATATGATTCTTCTAGAGCAGTAGTAAATGGACGCGGTAATTTGAGCTTTACAACTATCAATCTTCCCCGTTTAGCTATTTTAAATCAGGATAATTTAGAAGGATTTTATAAAGATTTAGATGAAAAAATATATTTAGTAATCGATCAGTTACTGGAACGCTACTATATACAATCTAAAAAGAAAATTAAGAATTTCCCATTTTTAATGGGGCAGGGGGTTTGGCTAGATTCCGATACATTAGAACCAGATGAAGAAATTGGAGAAGTCCTTAAACATGGTACTCTCACCATTGGTTTCATTGGCTTAGGGGAAACATTAAAGGCTCTTGTTGGAAAACATCATGGAGAATCTGAGGAAGCTCAAAAACTGGGACTTGAGATTATTGGATATATGCGAGAAAAATTAGACCAAGCTTCTAAGTCGTATCAAATGAATTTTTCATTAATAGGCACACCTGCTGAAGGTTTAAGTGGACGCTTTGTGGCAATTGATAAAGAGAAATTTGGTTCAATAGAAGGTGTTACTGATCGAGAATATTACACCAATAGCTTCCATGTACCTGTTTATTACAATACCACCATTTTTAATAAAATCAAAATAGAGAGTCCTTACCATGCATTAACCAATGGTGGACATATTAGTTATGTTGAAGTTGATGGTGATCCTGTTGATAACATTAATGCTTTTGAAAAAATTGTTAAAGCTATGAAAGATGCAGGAATGGGTTATGGTTCCATTAATCATCCTGTTGATAGAGACCCTGTTTGTGGCTATACAGGAATTATTAAAGACCGTTGTCCTCAATGTAATCGATTGGAAGGGTATGAGCCTTTTGAGAGAATTAGAAGAATTACAGGTTACTTAGTTGGTACTTTAGATCGTTTTAACAATGGTAAAAAAGCAGAGGAGAAAGATCGTGTTAAACATGGACGCTTATCAGCTGAGAATTGCTAATATAATTGAAGAATCAATTGTTGATGGACCAGGGATTCGCTTTGTAATATTTGTACAGGGGTGCCCTCATCATTGTCTAAATTGCCATAATAAGGGAACACATTCATTTGACGGTGGAACCTTTATTTCTCTACAATCTCTTTTTAATAAAATTATGGAAAATCCCCTATTAGACGGGGTAACATTTAGTGGAGGAGAACCTTTTGTTCAGTCCGAAGCATTAGCTATTTTAGGAAGCGCTATTAAAGAGGCAGGTCTTAACTTAATGACTTACACTGGCTATACATTAGAACAGTTAAGGGAAGATAAAGAACCTTATTGGGCTGCTTTATTAGCTGTAACAGATATTTTAGTAGATGGTCCTTATATAGAGGAAGAAAAATCAATGCTGGAACCTTTTAAAGGATCAGCCAATCAGAGAATTATCACACTTAAGAATTGAGAGGAGTTCTATGGCTATTTTAATTGGGGCATTCCTTGATTGGTTAATAGGAGAGCCTAATAATCCCGGACATCCAGTACGCATAATTGGCTGGTTTGCAAAATTACAGGAGAAGATTGCTTTTAAAATTATGTCAAATCATTTGAAGTTTGGAGGGCTATTGGCTGTGCTGATTACAGCCAGTACTTCTTTTGCTATGGTTTTTATTATTATGGTAGCCGATAGTTATAATCAGGTTTTGGGTATTATAATTTCAGGTGTTTTTATTTATTTTTCGATTTCTGCAAGAGGATTAATTGAAGCCGGCAATAAAGTTGTTTTAGCATTAAAAACACAAGGGCTTAAGGCTGCTAGGAAAGAATTGTCTTTTATTGTTGGTAGAGATACTGAGAAACTAAATGAAACAAAAGTTCTAAAAGGAGCTTTAGAAACCTTAGCGGAAAATATTTGTGATGGTATTATTGCTCCTTTGTTTTTATTATGATTGGTGGTGCTCCTTTAGGGATAACTTATAAAGCAATTAATACTTTAGATTCTATGTTTGGATATAGAAATGAAAAATATGTTGATTTTGGTTATTTTTCAGCTAAAGTTGATGATGTTGCAAATTTTATTCCTGCAAGAGTTAGTGGACTATTTATTGTAATGAGTTCTTTAATTTTAAGGCTGGATTGGCAGAGAAGTTGGCATGTTTTTTTGAGAGATAGGAAAAATCATCCCAGTCCAAACAGTGCTCATACAGAGGCTGCTTTTGCTGGTGCTCTTGGCATTCAGTTTGGTGGACCAACATATTATGCAGGTATTAAAATAGATAAGCCTTTTATTGGAGATTACGTATATGGGATTAGTGAATATACTTTTATCAAAGGAAGAAAATTAATTAACTGTGTTTTCTTACTTGGTGTTGCATTTGCGATTATTGGTTCGGGAGGCATATTATGAGTGACTTTTTTCATGGTGGTAATATATTTGAAGTTAGTAGAAATGAAAATAAAAAACCTTTAGATTATTTAGATTTTTCAGCCAATATTAATCCTTTAGGATTATCGTATATAGGACGTAAAGCTTTAGAGGATAATCAGTGGATTAGTTCATATCCTGATATAGAGTATAGAGATTTAAAAAATATTATTGCTAAGTATGAAAAGATAGATTATGAGACTGTTTTTTAGGAAATGGTGCAGTTGAGTTATTTTTTTCTTAGTTGCTAGTCAGAAACCAAAAAAAGCTTTAATTCCAGTACCTACTTTTATGGAGTATGAGAGGGCATGCAAAGGTTATGATTGTTGAAGTATCTTATTTTTATTTAAATGCCCCTGAATTTAAAATAAACCATTCTATATTGGAGGCAATAGATGAGACCATTGATATACTTTTTTATGTTATCCCAATAACCCTACTGGACAGTTGATTTCAGAAAGGCTTTTAGAAAAAAATTGTTAAGAAGGCTGAATTATTAAACATAGTTATTGTTATTGATGAATCTTTTTTAGAGTTTGCGCCTCAAGCTTTCGATGGGAAAGAGTTGTTAAGCGAAACCAACAAAATTGTAATTGTAAAATCTTTCAGGAGGTATATCAGGAATTGCTGGTATAGTAGCGATTGCTTTAGCTTTTTGGATTATCTATTGTGGCAATGGCTTATGTGATAGGAAATATTTCGGGGTGTCATATTAATCCTGCTGTTTCTTTTGCAATGCTTATAAGTAAAAGAATGAGTGGTAAGGATTTTGTTGGCTATGTTATTGCTCAGATTCTTGGTGCTATTGGAGCTATTGCAATTTTAAAAATTTTGATTATGGACACTGCAACTGAAATTTCTGGTCTTTGGGCAAAATGGATTCGGAGAACAATCTTTTTTAGGTACAGGTATGTGGGGAGCATTAATTATTGAAATTATTTTAACTTTTGTGTTTGTTATTGTTGTTTTAGGAGTTACCTCTACAGATAAAATGGCGACTGTATCAGGAATAGTTATTGGCTTAACATTAGCATTTGTTCATATTTTAGGTATTCCATTAACAGATACTTCTGTTAATCCGGCTAGAAGTATTGCCCCTGCAATTTTTGTAGGAGGAGAAGTGCTTTCTCAATTATGGTTATTCATTGTTGGCCGTTAATTGGAGCACTAATAGAAGCTTTTGTTTGGAAATTTATTACAAAGAGTGAAAAAGAAACCTCAGCAAAAAGTTAGAAATCTATACTTTAAGCTTAAGCTCACAGTGTTTTGCTGGGAGCTATTTTTGAATAATTATTTATTTTTGTTGTTTTTTCATATGTAGTGTATGCTTCTAGATGTATAGGTACCGGTTACAATGGTGATGTAACAGTAAAATAATACATATAGGGGTGTTTTATTATGGGAAAAAATTTAAAAGGGATTTTACTTGGTTATTTTGTTCTGCTTGTTGGTATTTTAGGATTAATGTCAATGGATAAAGAAGTGTCAGCTGGAGTTGGACAAACATTCAATGAGAATTTTGCAGATAATAATCTGGCGAGTATTGTTGCCCAAAAGCTTTATAAAACTGCAGATGATACAATAACAGCAACTGATGTACAAAACTTAAAAACACTGTCAATATCATATAATAAAGGTATAAGGGATTTAACAGGCGTTGAAACATTTACATCGCTTGATACGCTAGTAGTTTGGAACAATCCAATTGATACTTTACCAGAAAATATTGATGATTTAACATTATTACGCGTTTTAACAATAAGCGATACTAAATTTAACTTCCATTCCAGAGTCAATAGGTGAAATGGCTAATTTAGAGTATTTATCATTAGAATATTCGAAGTTTTCAAGTTTACCAAATAGCATTGGAAATCTTGAAAAATTAAAAAGCTTGAATTTAGCTAATAATGAAAATTTGATTAGTTTACCAGAGTTTAATGGCAGTTACCCTGATTTGATTTACTTAAATGCAAGAGAATGTGCTTTAACTGCTTTGCCAAATTCATTTGCTAACTTGACAAAACTACAATCATTGCAATTAAATGGGAATCAGCTATCTGTATTACCAGATGGTTTAAGTAATTTTACAGATTTATATTACTTGCAAGTAAATGATAATAAATTAACTCAATTGCCAAGTAATATTGGTAACCTAGTTAATTTGACTGAATTATCTTTAGAGAATAATCAATTATCAAGTTTGCCAGATTCATATGGTAATCTAGTTAATTTATATAATTTAAATTTATCAGATAATCAAATTACAGAGTTACCTAGTAGTTTAGCAAATACTAATATACAAACGGTTACTCTAGATAGGAACAATTTAATTAATTTTCCAGCAGGACTGGAATATATGGAATCTGTAAGTTATTTAGCCTTAAATGAAAATCACTTATTTTCTATTCCAGATACTATTGAAAATATGAGTAGTTTAACAGCAATTAATTTGTCTCATAATGATTTTACTGAAATTCCAAATGCGCTTACTAAGCTAACTTCTTTGAATTCAATTATATTGGATTTTAATAATATTACTGAAATTCCCGTTGTTTATAATAGTGACAATATGCCAAATCTATATCATTTATCACTTGAGGAAAATAAAATACAAAGACTTCCAGATTTTGCTAGTAGTACTATTAATTATTATTTTAATTTATCAGGAAATGCATTAGTGGAAAGAATTCCTGAGAATATACGGACTATATCAACGCAAAATCAAAAAGTAACTATGGATATTAACGCTTATATAAAAGTAAATGAAGATGATTTACTAGATTTTGAGTTATATGATGTTTTACCTGAAATTATAAAGCAATTTGAAGAAATTAAAGGTCAGTTTAATGAATATGAAGTTACTTGGACTGTTGTTAAGCCAAATCTTGAAGAAGTATTTATTTCTGGGGGGGACAAGGAGCATTAATTAGGGATATTTTATCAGGTGGTTATGGTAATTATTTATTGAAGTTTAAGGTTAGTGAATTAGTACCTACATTTCGTTTGAATTCATTTGATTTTTTTAGCCGGTTCAGAATATATAATGCCAATTGCTGTTGGTAAACCAGTAGTAGAACAAGCTTTAATTGGTACAGTTAAGGATAAAGATACTGACTTACCAATTATGAATACTACTATTGAACTTAATGATGGTAATATTGTTATAGCGACTAGTCAAACAAATCCGGATGGTAAATATGAAATTAATGATTTAGAGGCTAAAGAATATACTATTTCAGCTGTTGCAGAAGGTTATACAACAATACTTTCAAATGTTATTATTTCTGCTGGAGAAGTAACTACCAAAGATTTCCTTATGGAAAGAACAGCAGGTACTTTTACTGAAAAAGAAATTCCAAAAGATGCTGACGGTAGTTTAAGTTGGTGCTGTCCTTCCTAAAACTGGGAATATGGTTATTCTAGCTATTGGAATAGTTATTATGTTAATGGGTACCATTTTAATAAGAGAAGTTATTGTTCGTAATTTATAAAAATAGAAGAGAAGTAATTAAAGCAACCCCTACATCTGCAAATACAGCTTCCCACATAGTAGCAACTCCAAATGCACCTAATATGAGGAATACAATTTTGAAGCCCATTGCGAAAATAATATTTTGCCAAACTATTCTACGTGTTTTTTAGCAATAGATATAGCAATTGGGATTTTAGAAGGTTCATCCGTCATAATGACTACCATCGGCTACTTCAATTGCGGCATCTGATCCTACACCGCCCATAAGCAATACCTACATCTGCTCTAGCAAGTACAGGTGCATCATTAATGCCATCTCCAACAAAAATTAGAGAGCCTTTCCCAGTAGTTTCTTTTTCAAGTTTTTCAATTTGAGTAACTTTATCAGCTGGTAGTAATTCACTGTAGTATGTATCGATTCCCAGCTCTTTACTTACATTTTTGCAAAGGCATCATTGTCACCAGTAAGCATTAAAGTTTTTTCAACACCTAAGTTTTTTAGACTAGCAATTGCTTTTTTACTATCTTTTTTAATTTCATCAGCAATGATTAAGTAACCAGCAAATTCATTGTTAATAATTACATTTATTTTTGTACCAAGTGAATCACTTTCTTCAATAAGTTGATTATTTATGTTTTGCTCATCAAGGAGTTTTTGATTACCTAAGAGGATTTCTTTTCCTTCTATTGTTGCTGAAATACCTTTTCCAGCTATTTCTTTATAGTTGCTAATTTTTGATTCATCAATTGTTTCTTTATAAGCATTTCTAATAGATATAGCAAGCAATAGGGTGGGTTGAATAGTTTTCACCATATGCAGCATATTTTAAAAGATCCTCTTGAGTAAAACCTGGAGATGGAACAACATTAGTAACCATAAAGTTTCCTTTAGTCGATGTTCCAGTTTTGTCAAAGACAGCAGTTGAAACTTTATTTAATGCTTCAAGGTAGTTGCCGCCTTTAACAAGAATACCATGTTTTGATGCCCCACCAATACCGCCAAAGAAACTAAGAGGAATAGATATTACAAGAGCACATGGGCAGGAAATAACCAAGAATACTAATGCTCTGTTAATCCATTCAATAAAAGTTGCATCAGGAATAACAAGAGGTGGAACAATTGCCAGTAAAGCAGCTAATCCTACCACAATAGGTGTATAGACTACAGCAAACTTAGTAATAAAGTTTTCTGTTTTGGCTTTTTTAGCACTGGTATTTTGTACTAAATCAAGTATTTTAGTTACAGTTGAATCTTTAAACAAAGCAGTTACTTTTACTGTCATTAAACCACTTAAGTTAATGGAACCTGATAATACTTGATCTCCAGTTTCCACTTCTCTAGGTAGAGATTCACCTGTTAAGGCAGAGGTATCTAAAGTAGATTTACCTTTAGCAATAACACCATCCAGTGGTACTTTTTCACCTGGTTTAACTAAAATTAGATTATTTGTTTTTACTAATTCAGGATTTACTTTTTCTAAAGTATTATTATTAATTTAAGTTTGCATAATCAGGTCTAATATCCACTAATGAAGCGATGGATTTTCTAGAACGTTCAACAGCCTTATCTTGGAAAAATTCACCAACTTTGTAAAACAGTACAGCTACTGCTTCAGCATTTTGCCCAATTAGAAAAGCCCCTATACTGGCAATGGGCATTAAGAAGTTTTCATCAAAAAGTCGTCCATGACGAATGTTACTTAAAGCTTTATAGAGTACACCATAGCCTATTAGTAAGCGTGCAACAATAAGTAAGATTAATTCCCATGGTTCTGGTAAGCCTAAAACAAGGGCTAGTACGAATATAATTGCTCCAATGAGGGTTGGAATCATTTTTTATTAACAGACTGTTCTTTCTTTTCATCTGATTTTTCCTTTCCCTTTTCAATTAATTGAATTCCTTTTTCAATAGAGTCAGCAATTTTTTTGATTTCAGTAATTTCCTCATTTGTTATTTCCTTTTTTGTGTTTAAGGTTAAGGTTTTAGTAGCAAAGTTAATGGAAGCAGTTTCGATATAGGGTAGTTTATTAATTTTTTTTCGATTTTATTAGAACAGTCAGCACAGCCTAGTCTTTCAAAAATATATTCAGTTTTTTTCATAAGCTTCTCTTTTCTATATTAAGTCAGATAATTTTATTATAGTTTCAACAAGGGGTTTCATTGTTTTTTCTTTTAAACTATAGTAAACACTTTTTCCTTTTTTAGAGCATTTTATTAAATCCATTTGCTTTAATATCCGTAGTTGATGAGAAGTAAGGGGCTGGGAGATTTGTAATATATCTGAAAACTCGCTTGCACAAATCTTATCAATTTGTGTAAGGAGATAGAGAATATTTATTCTATTTTTATCTCCTAAGGATTTCATTAAATAAGCACAATCAATAGCAACATCTTCAGGTAGCATTTTCTTTTGCAAGCGTGCGACTTCTTCATCTTTATGGTGGTCTTCATAACAGTAATCTAGCTTCATTTGTTTTATCTCCTTTAAATCACATTAACATATTAACAAATGTTTATATATTAATATTACTCTTGTTTTTTCATCTATCAATATTAAAATTTATAAAAGTTTTAATATTTATAAAAGGAGTTTTTATTTGCATAAATAATGCCTATTTCATTTAGTCTAGGTTCATGATAAAGCAAAGGAGTGGTATATTAGGAGGATTAATATGAAAAAAAGACCAGAATTAAATAATAAGCTTATGGTAAGTGTTTTTAAAGAATACTATTATTTAAAAGAAGATTTAATAGCATTATCTAATGAGACCACCCTGAAATAAGCATGAAATGCTTTTATTCATATTAAAGACCAATAAAACAATCTAGCATATTAGATTTATTTTTCCTTCAAAATGTTATATAATTTAGAATAGAAGTAAAGAAATAAGAGGTGCAAAGTGATAAGATTATTAACGGATACAGTAAGTGATTTGCCTGATGATTTAAGAGAAAAATACCAGATTAGCTGGGTGCCTTTTGATATTATTTTTGGTGATAAGCAGTATAGGGATAGAATTGATTTGACCATAGAAGAATTTTTTAAGAAAGTCAAAGAGACTGGTATGATTCCAAAGACGGCTCAAGTTACTAAAGAACAGTGAATGCTAGCTATGAAAGAGCTTTTAAAAGAACCTGAAGATGAAGTATTAGTATTTACTTTGCCATCAACCTTAAGTGGTACCTATGAAGAAGCTGTTTCAGCAGCAGCAACTGTAGACAAGAAGCGGTTCATGTTATTAACTCAGGAGCTACTTTACTTGAAGGTGGTATGGTTATTCAGGCCTATGAAATGGTTCAAGAAGGGAAGCGTGCAAAAGAAATTGCTGATTATTTTAATAATAAACCAAGACAACATAGATACATTTGAATTTTTGAGAAAAGGTGGGCGTATTGGCTATGCTCAGTCTGTTGTTGGTGGTCTTTTGAATATTAAACCTATTTTAAAATATAACGAAGAAGGAAAATTAGTCCCTTGGTATAAAGAAAAAGGAACTAAAAAAGCTTGCCAAAAAATTGCAAATTATGTTAAGGAAAATAGAACTAACGATTATTTAATGATAAGCCATGCTGATAATGAAAAAGGTGCCAATGAATTAGCTACAATGATTGAAGAAATAACTGGAGAGAAACCTTTTATTATTGCCCCTATGAGTGCTGTTATTGGAACCCATACAGGACCTGGATGTCTTTTTGCTAGTTACTAGGTATTGTGATGAAAAGATTTTTAAGTATTTTAATTGGTAAAATAATAATTGTATTATCTAAGATAACAGGTCACAAGGGTTCTAGCCTTCCAGGTAAATGGGCATATAAAATTGACAAAGCTATTTTGACTAAGTTATCGCAGGAAGTAAAGGAAGATATTATTGTTGTTTGTGGCACTAATGGTAAAACGACAACTAATAACATGATAGAGCAAATACTCAGAAAAGAAAACTACAGTGTTGTTTGTAATAAAGTTGGTGCAAATATGCATTTTGGTGTCATTACTGCCTTTATTGATAAAGCACCTTTGTTTAGCTCTCTAAAAGCGGATTTTGCTACTATTGAAGTAGACGAACTATCTACTTTAAAAGTTTTTGAGGAAATGATTCCAGATTATTTTCTCTTGACTAATTTATTTAGAGACCAATTAGATAGATATGGTGAAATTGATATAACCATTGAAAAAATGAAAATGGCATTGGCAAAACTGCCTGATTCGACTACTTATATATTAAATGGTGATGATCCTCTTTCCAGTAGTTTTGGCTATGAAAAGGTTGGCAGAACTATTTATTTTGGTGTTGAAAAAACTGGCAATAGAGAAATCGATGAAGTAAAGGAAGGTCGTTTCTGCCCTTTCTGCGGTGAGGAATTACAATATAATTTTTACCATTATAGTCAACTTGGTGATTTTTATTGTAATGGTTGTAATTTTAAGAGACCGCCATTAGATTATGAGGCTAAAAATGTATCCTTAAAAAATGGCATTTCTTTTGACTTAATATCAAAAGGAGAAGAATATCCTTTTGATATACCTTATAAAGGTTTTTATAATATCTACAATATAATTGGTAGTGTGGCAGCTACGCAAGAAGTTGACATAGGTGTGGAAACTGCTGAAGCTATTTTACAGTCCTATGAAACTCAAGTTGGTCGAATGGAGAGCTTTTTTATTAAAAAACCTATTTTCTTAAATTTATCAAAAAATCCAGCTGGATTCAATCAAGCGGTAGAGACAGTGCTTGAAGAAGAATCCTTAATAGATGTGGTTTTAATGTTAAATGATAACCCTCAAGATGGTGAAGATGTTTCTTGGATTTGGGATGGTCTTTTTGAAACATTAAATCAAGGAAATATTGATCATTTCTATATTAGTGGAACAAGAGGCTATGATATGGCCTTGCGACTAAAATATGGTGATATACCAGAAGAAAAAATATCTGTTTATAAGACACCGGGAAAAGCCCTTGAAAAAGCTATTGAAGGCAATGGCGAAAAAGCTTATATTCTAGTAAACTATACTGCTTTATTTGAAACGCAAAAGTGGTTAAAAGATACGGAAAAGAAATGGAGTTTAAAAAAAATAAAATGGAAAGACAGATTGTAATTGGGCACTTATTTCCTGAGCTGTTAAATTTATATGGCGATTTAGGAAATATTACAACTTTAGTAAAAAGATGCCAATGGCGAGGCATTGAAGTTACTGTAAAAAATTATACCATTGGCCATACAATTCCTTTTAATGAGTTGGATATTATACTCTTAGGTGGTGGTTCTGATAGAGAGCAACGTTTAGTATGTGATTATCTTAGAACGATGAAAAATGAGATTAAAGATTATGTTGAGAATAATGGTGTGTTTTTAGCTATTTGCGGTGGATATCAATTATTAGGCAGTTATTATAAAACTAAAAATACAGAAATACCAGGATTGGAGATTCTAGATTTATATACTGAGCAA
This sequence comes from endosymbiont 'TC1' of Trimyema compressum, assembly GCF_001584725.1. NCBI lineage: Bacteria > Bacillati > Bacillota > endosymbiont 'TC1' of Trimyema compressum. The sequence goes on from NZ_CP014606.1 coordinate 452,760, forward strand.
GATGATGAAAGACTAATTGGTAATGTGCTTATTCAAAGTACATTTGGAAAATGTGATTATAAGGTCGTGGGTTTTGAAAATCACAGTGGCAGAACATATCATGATTATGAGCACTTTGGAAATGTAGTATTTGGTCATGGCAATAATGATGAAGACCATAAAGAAGGTCTTTTATATAAGAATGTTTTGGGAACCTATCTTCATGGACCCTTGTTACCTAAAAATCCTGAAGTTGCAGATGCTTTAATTGAAAAAGCTTTAGATAGAAAATATGGAGAATCCTATCTGGAGCCACTTGAAAATCGCTTTGAAAAAAAGGCAAGAGCTATTATGATTGCTCGTTTAGAAAAAGGGGAACTCTAAATGTATGATACAGTTATTTTAAATGGCACCTTAGTAGACGGAACTAAGGTGCTTCCTTATAAGAAAAATATTGGTTTAACAAATGGTAAAATTGCAATTATAACAGAGGCGCCGATAACAGGGAAGGAAATAATTGATGCTTCTGATAAATGGGTATCTCCAGGATTTATTGATATTCATAGTCATGGTGACTTAATGCCCTTATTAGATGAACCTTATGCTAGCTCAAGGCTTATGCAGGGTATTACAACAGAGGTTGTAGGCCAGTGTGGTATTAGCTCTTACCCTTATGAAGGGAAGCATAAAGAAGGTTGGAAAACCTATATTTCTCCTCTTTTGGGAGATATTCATGAACCTTGGGATTTTTCATCTCTTGGAAGTTATATTGATTTAATTGAAAATAAGATGAAACATAATATGCTATTTTTAATTGGACATGGTGCTCTAAGGTGTTCTGTAGCTGGGTTTGAAGATAGACCATTAACAACGGAAGAGTTAAATAGCATGGGCGCCTTGTATGAACAATCTTTAAAAGAAGGCGCTTTTGGACTGTCTTTAGGTCTATCTTACTTGCCAGGCGTATTTTCAAATGAAAAAGAGTTTTATTTTTTAGCAGAAATTACTAAAAAATATGATGGCATAATAATGGCCCATATTAAAAGCCATGGTCTAGATATGCTGAGGGCAATAGCTGATTTTGTTAGTATTGGTGAAGATACTGGAGTTAAAATCCACATATCTCACTGTCGTTCTTATAAAAATCGGGATTTTGGCATTTCCCCAGAGGAAATTCTAGCTAAAATTAATTGTGAGAGAAGGAGAGGGATTTCCATTACTATAGATCAACATCCTTATACTGCAGGGAGTACATTTTTAAATCAATTAATACCGCCTATGCTTCGAGAAGATGGCACGGAAGGTCTTTTAAAAGTTCTTGAAAATGAAGAACATAGTAAAGTTTGCAGAGAAAAAATTGAAAATCCAGATTATAGAATAGAAGGATGGGATAATTTTGTCCAGTGTGTTGGTTGGCATAATATATTTCCTATGGTTCTTCAGTCTCCAGAAAATAAAAACTATATAGGCAAAAGCATTCAAGAATGTAGTGATTTAGATGGTGTAATACCATTTGAAATTCTTAGAAGAATATTGGTGCGAGAGAAAGGTAAAGGTTCAATGGTTGTGAAAGAAATGTTTGCTGAAGAAGATATTAGTGAGCTTTTATTGGATGAGGAGACCTATATTGGAAGCGATGGTTTGCCTAGTGGTGAGGCACATCCTCGACTATATGGTTCTTTTCCTAAAGTATTAGGTTACTATGGCAGAGAAAAGAGGATTTTATCTATTGAAAATCTTATTTATAAAATGACCTTTGGTCCAGCTAAGCGTTTGGATATTCATGAGGAAAAGGGACGAATAAAAGAAGGCTTAGATGGAGATTTAGTTATATTCGACTACAATACAATTATGGATATTGAAGACTATGTAAATTCAGCACAAAAACCCGTAGGCATAGAATTAGTCCTAGTAAATGGTGAAATAGCCTATAGAAATCAAGAGGTGCAATATGACAACCCTAGAGGAAAGGTCGTTAAAAACAAGAGAACTGAATAAGCAAAAGTTAAAAAAAGTAATTCCCTTAGTTAAAGTTATTAATGGTTATTTTGTTGGAGGATGTGTCAGAGACTATATTATTAATAAAGAAATCGAAGATATTGATTTAGTTACAGAACATTCTTTTTCAGCTGATTCTTTAAATAAAGCTTTTCCCAATAGTTGCCCCAAAGAATGCGGTGCATTATTTGGGGTCTTAAAAATGAATTATGAAAATATGTCAATTGATATTGCAAAAACTAGGGATGACCATTACGCTACTATTGGCAAAAGAAGGGATTGTGCAGTCAATCTCAATAATATTTCTTTAAAAGAAGATATGCAAAGACGGGATTTTACTATGAACAGCCTTTTACTGGATGAGGACTTAGAAGTTGTTGACCTTTTAAAAGTGGGCTTAAATGATCTTAAGGAAAAGCGAATTCGCTTTATTGGAGAAGGTGAAAGGCGAATAGAGGAGGATCCTTTGAGAAGTATTAGAGCTATCCGTTTTTATAGTCAGTTGGATGAATTCCAAATTGAAGAAGCAACATTAAAAGCTATTTATGATAAGCGAGATTTGGTTAAATTATTATCTAAGGAACGCTGGGGTATGGAGTTTGAAAAGATATTATTATCCAATAAAGCTTGTGAAGGTATTTGTCTTATTATGGAACTAGGGCTTTTAGAATATAATGATACTAGTTTTAAACTAGAAGGTTTGGATAGTTTACCTAAGAATTCAATATTGAGATATGCATATTTATTTTATTGCATAGGATTAAGTAAAAGTGGCGTTGAGGTAGGACATCTTTCTAAAAGCGATTTATATTCTATTAAATGGTTGAGCAGTAATTTTAATAAATCTATTGATTTAAATGCATGGGCAAATGATTTTAAAAGTAGAATTCCGTGCGAGAAACATATAAAATTATTAAGTATTTTAAAAAAAGAACCTATAGTATTAGGTGAAGACATTTATTTTATTAATGAATTGGCTATTAATGGTTACGATTTATTAGGGGTAGGTGTAAATGAGAAGCAAATTGGTTTTGTTTTAAGAATTCTACTTAATTGTGTTAAGTCTGGAAAGCTTATAAACAAAAAAAATCAATTACTAGATTATGTAAAGGAGAGGAAAATATGGAGATAGTAATTATATTAGCATTAATATTAATTATCATTATTTTTGGACTTATTGTTGATCGTTATGGGAAACAGAAGCGTTTGCTGAATAAAGAACTGCTTACATTGCATTTAGAAGTTGATGATGTGGAAGGAGAGAAGATTCTTGATGGCAGATTAGACGATTTAGATGTGACAGATATTGTGTTGAGGATGAAAAGCGTTTTTTGCATTTTACAGTCTATATGCCAAAATTAGATAAAACAGCACAAATAAGTGAATTTGTTGGTATGAACCGCGCTATATATAAAGGTGAAATAATTCATATTGAGCTTATAAAAAAGGATACAACTGTTTAGGAGCAGTTGTTTTTTAACTTATGAGAGGGTAAAGTATCTCTTAATGTGTTTCAAGTGATAGATTCTTACGCCTAAGGAAATGAAAAAAGCACCTATTTCGGAAAAAGGAATAATTAAGTAAATGCCATTAACACCCAAAACATTTGGCAGAATAGCAGCTAAGGGGAGCACAAAAAGAAGGACTCTGCTACTAGTGATAAAGACTGCTTTCTTGGTATGGCCAATAGACTGAAAGTAGGTGGCCGTAAAAATATTATAGGCAGCAAAAGGCAAAGCATACATCATTAAATAGATAGCATTTTTAGTCATTTCTATTAGGTTGGGGTCGTGGGTGAAAAGCTTTGCAATTTGGGCAGGGAAAAGATAAAATATAAGCATATAGATAAAGGCAAATCCTATCGTAAAATAATAACCTCTCTTGGCAATTTTATTTTTTCTATCAATGAGATTAGCACCAAAATTATAACTTAGAATTGGTTGAGCGCCACCTGCAAAACCCATTGTAATCATACGAAAAACAGTAATACCATATCTAATAACGCCAAAACTTGAAACATAGAGTTCATTGCCATAATGAAGAAACAACTGATTGTGAATAATTAGTAGAAACATCGTTGTTATTTGGATAATAAATGAAGTAAATCCTGTTTGGATAATTTGGAAATAGCCAATGAAGGGTTTGATTTTTTTCTTTTAGTTTTCCAAATATTATGATTTTTAGAAAAATAGACCATTAAAATAAAAGCTATAAGCTGTCCTGTTACAGTAAAACATACTGACCATAGCTTTTCTTGGTTTTTCCATATTTTTTAATAAATCATTAAAAATAATGGGTGCTATATAGATTGGACTACCTATTGATAATATTCGAACAAATGTTTCGGCCATTGAAACAATTTCAGTATCTGTTCCTTTTTCTAAAAGTACCATAATATTACTAGTATAAAAGGAGCAAGTAAAAAGAATGATTGAAGCTACAATAAATAGAACAAGACCTTTATAAAGGTAATTTTTAGCAATAGAAGTATTTTTTGAGGCAATGTTTGGAAGAATGTCAATAGAGTAGATAGAAAAAGTGAAATTAAGTTTTAATAGAAGTGAAAAAATAGTCTTCTTTGGAATTAGGAGAAAGAATGTTATTAGCAGAGTGGGGACGTATAGGGGGTTGTAGAAGCCCTCAATGTGTTCAAAGCAGGAAAGCTTAATTTGAGCAAAGGAAGAAAAAGACCTACGAAGAATTTCTTCTTTTTTCATATATTTAAAAAGGACTCAACGACAGCATTGTCCCAAGGATGAGAAAGCTTAGAAAAAGATTGAATGATACCAAAAGAATCAAGGAGCTTTCTAAAGATAAAAGAAGTATATTAGGAACCTCTGTCAGAATGAAAAATAAGAGAAGTAGAAGGTTTTTGAGAATAAAAGGCTTTGATAAAAGTATCCTTAACAAGAGAAGTATCAATTTTAAGAGAGAGCTTCCAAGCAATAATTTTACGAGAAAATAAATCCATAATAACACAGAGATAAGCAAAAGAGGCATTTAAATTAATATAGGTAATGTCACTAGCCCAGACTTGATTGGGCTGAGGAACATTAAAATTTTGATTTAGGTAGTTAGGGCAATCAAAATTGGGAATAGACCTCGGATGAATAAACCGAAGTTTGATAGTAGGCATTTTAGGAAGATTCATGTCAGTCATCAGGCGGCTCGCTCTACCAATACTGATGTTGATGCCATAGTCATAGGAAAGAAGAGCCTTAATCTTAGATGGGCCAATACGTCTCTTAGTAAGATGACAAATCTCCGAGAATAAGCTGACGGAGTTTTTAATTCTCAATAGTTCTAGGAGAAAGTTTTTCCGAAAAGTATTTGTAATAGGAGCTGCGGTTCACTTTAAGGACATGACAAAGAAAAGAGATAGCGTGCTGAAAACGAAGGGTATGAACAGCCATTAATCTTTGTCTGAGTGAGGCGTGAATATGGCAATTGCTTTTTTTAAATGATATTTTCCTCCTAGAGTCGAGCATTACGCTTTTGAAGATCCTTAATCTGCTTAGCGGTTAGAATAGTATCATCATCAATTCTAACCTGAGAATAAAGTTTAATCCACTTGTGTAAAGCAGACATGGAGACACCATATTCTTTAGAAAGTTGGGATTGAGTTTTACCGTTTTGGTGTAAATTAACAATACTTTTTTTAAATTCTTCATCGTATTTCTTGTAATTATTCATAATTTTATCCTTTCTTATGTGTCTACTTATTTAAAACATGTTTCACTTTTTCCTGTCTACTTTTTTAGTATATATCCAAACTAAAGATGAATATATTGGGATTTTAGAAGAATTAAAGAATCATAAAGCAGGTTTTATAGATGTATTTGGGAATATAGAGAATATGGATTTAGAGATTGTAAATGAAGATGTAGATAAAAAATTCGCTATTATGAGTTTTGGTTAGCTGTTCACTATTATGAAGCTTGTTGGGCTCTAAAAGAAGATCGATTAACTGAAGGGCAAAAAGGCAGAACCTATCAGAATGTTCTTGAAAATTTTATAGTAGAATTTCCCTAGTATCGTTTTGTTTGGTTATGACTTTATATATATTACCTAAGTATTTTTTAGCTTATGGCAAAGAAAAAATAGTTATATGTATAATCATATCGACTTATTAATTATTGATGAAGCAGGTCAGGTTTCTCCTGAAATTGCTGCATGTAGCTTTGGCCTTGCCAAAAAAGCATTAATTGTTGGAGACGTACATCAAATAGAGCCAGTCTGGGGAATGAGTAGTAGGATTCTTGATATTTCTTTAGCTAATGCCAAGGTTATTATGGATTATTCTCAACTTGAAGATAAGGGGTTAACTACAAATAATTCCAATGTAATGAAAGTTGCTAGCAATAGTTGCTATTATGAAAAATTTCATCAAAGAGGTTTATTTTTAAGTGATCATCGACGTTGCTATAATGAAATAATTGGTTATTGTAATGATTTAGTTTACAATGGACAATTAATACCTTTGCGAGGAAGTGGTGTTGATAATTCACCAGAATGTCTATCTTCTTGGTCACATATGGGATACTTTAATATTGAAACAGATGCTTCTTCTAAGACTGGAACAAGTAGAGTCAATAAAAAAGAGGCTATTGAAATAGTTGAATGGCTATTGTACAATTTACCAAATATAAAAAGCCTATCCTAATAAAAAATTAAATGAAATTATTGGTATTATTACGCCTTTTAAAGCTCAGGCTCAGTATCTTAGAAAGAGGATGGAAGAAAAGCTAAGTGAAGGTGATTTCATAAATGTTGGTACTGTTCACACTTTTCAAGGTTCAGAAAGACAGATTATTTTATTTTCATCAGTCTATGGTAGCAAAGAGAGTTGTTTCTTTATTGATAATAGAAAAAGCTTAATAAATGCAGCTGTTTCTAGAGCAAAAGATTATTTTTTCTTATTTGGCGCTATTGATTGTTTAAAAGATTCTCAAGGTAGTGCGAATGAGTTGCTTAAAAGTTATATTAGTGAAAATTCATTATAATAAACTGTATGATGTAGTATATATTTTTTAATATAAATGCTATTTGCGTTATTTCTTTGTTTTTTTAATTTTTGCTTCAATGCCAATTGTCTTTAGCCAGTTAACTGTATCTTTTAAAGTTTCTTCCATAGGCCTAGAGTTGTATAGTCTAATTCAGTATCAGCCTTCTCATGGGTAAAAAAGACCATTGCTTTTTAAAACATGGAGAGAGTAGGGGTTATATAAAGGTGGTTTTTTTAAAATTTTATAATAAAGTTCAGCAAGAGGTGCTGTTAGTTTTGCAAACCAGTAAGGAAGAATGCTTCTTAACTTTTTCTTTCCTGTAATTGTAGAAAGCATATCTAATAGTTCTTTAATGGCATAGTATTTATTGGAAAGGATAAAGGTTTCTCCAATAGTGTTTCTATCTGCTGCAGCAATAATCCCTTGAGCTACGTCTCTCACATCAGCGAAATCATACCCTCCTCGCACAGCAGAAGTTATGCTTCCTTCAAGATAATCAATAACCAATTGTGTTAAATACCCTTTTTATAGTCATTGGGGCCAATGAGACCTGTTGGATGAACCATACAACCTGGAATCCGGCATCTAATTGTTCTATAAACCACTGACTCGTTTCAGCTTTTGTTTTTGCATAAAGGCCTGTTACTTCGTCTGGTGAGAATGTTCTGACTTCTTGCATAATTTCACCTTTATGTTTTTCGGCAATAGCATGGGCAGAGCTAACATAAACCATTTTTTTAACTTGTGCTTCTTGGCAATAGTTGACAATATTTTGTGTTCCTATAAAATTAACATCCATAACAAATTTTTTATTATCTGTAGCAATATTTACTATTCCAGCACAATGAATTACAATTAAATCTTCATTATGGGGATTATCAAAAAAATTTTTCAAGCTTTCTTTTTCAACAACATTTCCTTCAACAGATTCAATTGGCATGTCCTTTAGCATAGATTGATTATCTGTAGGCAACACTAAAGTACGAACAGCTTTATTAGCTTTTACTAATTTTTTTAAGATGTTAAATCCAAGATGACCTGTGGCTCCTGTTAGTAAATAAATGGCTTTAGACATTTTGCACCTCCAAAATACTTCTTATTTCAATTATAGCAAGGTATAATATTTTAATAAAGAAAAATACTTAATTACATTACTAATCCATACAAAGAGGCCTATTAATTTGAGGCTGATTTCTGAAGCATAATAATTAATCCTAGAGAAGATAGCAGAGACTCTAATATAAATTCTCTGCTATCTTCTTAATATTTATTATTTATTTTTGTGTTGTTTCCTATTAAAGACGTATAAGACAAGTGTCAAAGTTCCTGTTAAGATTGCAATATAAGCAATAATGTTATTAGTATTACCTGTTTTTGGTAATGCAATTGATAAAGTACCAGTTTGACTGTTTTGACTATCTTCTAGATTACTAGTTACTGATTGTTCATTTTTCTGCCATTTTGCGTACAGTGTTATGTTATCGTTAACACTATCTTTTTCAAAATTCCAATTATTATTTAGATTGGTGTCTTTATGCCAACTAATGAAAGTATATCCTTCTTTTGTTGGGTTTTCTGGTTTAGTAATAGTTTTGCCTTCTTCTATATTATTGATAGAATTAATAGCTGTTCCACCATTTGATTCAAAGCTTACAGTATAATATTGAGTTGATTTATTCCACTTTGCATACAATGTAATGTCTTTCTCAGCTACATCTTGTTGAAAATTCCATAATGTTTCAAATGTTGGTTCTTTATACCAACCCTCAAAATCATGATTTATTTTTGAGGGTGATATTGGTTCTGTAATGATTGAACTGTGGGGGACTTCAAGTATTGGATTTATATCCATCCCTCCATTGGTTTCAAAAGTTACAGTATGGGTTTGGATTTTATCCCATTTAGCATAAAGTGTTAAATTTTCTGTAGTATCTGTATTAAAATTAAATGCTTCCGTTGCTTCCTTATCTACAAACCAACCTAATAAAGTATAACCTGCTCTTGTAAATTGACTAGTATCAGGTTCTTCAATTTTTGCTAGTGGATGGCAGTATTGGTTTATTCTATTGCCACCTTCATAATTTTCATCAAGAATTATTGTTTTACCAACATTAATAGGATTAACAGAATAGGAAATGGTTTTATTATTTGATGTTTTAAAGTTAATGCCATAAACAATGCCATAATGGGCATTGTCCCATTGACCTGTTAACCAGCTATAGAGATTGAATGCACGAGGCGCCTTTACAATAAAGTCAATTACTATTTCACCATTTTCAACTCGATATTGATCAATGGAAAAAGTTCCTTGGAATCCGTTGATTGTAGTAAAACCAACACTGCTTATCTCTCCTACATTTTTAATATTAGTATGTAAGGTCATTTTCTTTACTGTTTCATCATTAACTGTTTCAGTCCAATAATATTGAGTAGGAATATTATTTTTTAAAGAGCTTGCTCCAGTGAAATAGGTCTTGTCAATAATTGGTCCAAAATCAGTTACATAGGTATCATTGAGATTTAGTGAAGTTAAATTAGGTAAAGTAGCAATTGATTCAACATTATTTAGTGAGGCACTGTATAAAGAAAGATTTTTAAGCCGTGTTAGATTTCTAAGGAAATCAAAAGAGGAATCATCAACTTCAGGAAAATCCCCTAATGTTAAATTTTTTAATGATGTAAGTCTTCCTAGTCCAGCAATATCAAAGTGTGTACGTGGAGAGTAAGAGTATGCAGCATTTTGTTGCGTTCCAGTTATTGTTATATACAGATTTTCAAGTTTCCCTAAACTGCTTAAAGGTAATAAATTAATATTATTATCTATTGGAACCATCATTACTGATTCAATTGGACCATCATTAATTTGCATATTTAAAAGTTTTGCAGTAGTGTTATTTCCTGAAAAGAGAGTGTTATTTATTGTTAAGCCTGTTAAGTTTTCCAATTTTCCAATATTAGCTAAAGCTTCTTCAGGAATAATAGAATACATTATTTGTAAGTTTTGTAAGTTTTGTAAGTTTTTTAAATATTCAATACCTTCCATAGAATCTATCTTTAAATAGTTATTTGAGGGATTATTTCCTGAATATAAATTTAGTAAAGTGATGGTTTCTTATTCAGCTTTTGTAGCTGAATAAGTTTCTAAAAGAGAACCGCTTTTTCCTAAATGTCTATTAATTACTTTCCGAAAATTAATATCCTTAATTAAATAAGTGCTTTCTTCTTGGTTTGTTGCAAATGCAGCGGACTGTAAGTCCTTTGATTCTTCAGCACTTAAAGAATTTTCTTGAGATTTTGTTGTATTATCAGAAGGCTCATACGCTTTTTCTGTATTATTAGGTAAAGTGGATTCTATTATAATATCATCTTTATCTAATATATCTTCAGTTATGCTTATTGTTTCATGTTTTGTTATAGATTCTGCATAGGTTCTTGCCGAGGGTATAGTGCCCATCGGCAGAATTAAACTAAATGCTAATATCCCATACAAGAATCTTTTGGATATTTTATTTCTCATTTTTTGTTTACTAGTACCTTTCAAAGCAAATCATTAATTTGCTTATTTTATTTATGTTTTTTTGAGAAGGCTTTTCTACAGACAATAAAGCCTAATCCGAGAACCAATGCTCCCATAAATAGAGCTTCGAAACCACCAGTTTTTGGTAATGGAGCTGTAGTTGTTGCCCCAATTTTATTTGAGTAATCAGGAAGGTCAGTATTTGGGATTGGTCCTGCTCCAATCTGTTCATTTTTTGCCATTGTGCATGGAGTGTTATATCAGAAGCTGTGTTAAAAGTGTAAATTTCATTGTCAGAAAAATCTACAGCACCATCTTTTACCCAAAGACCAGCCTTTAAAGATGTAGCCCTCTCTTGTATATTTATTTTCAAAAAGAGGCTTGCTTTCACCGTAAGTATAGTCTTTATTATCCATAGTACCTGTACCGCCATTGGCATCAAACTTCACATTATAGTGATTTGGACTCCGCTGAGCAAAAAGGATAGTATTTTGAGGATCCATTGTTCTTGTATTTAAATCCCAATATTCTCCTTGGCCTCTAGTTTCAACATTCCAATCTTCAAAAGTATAACCCTCCCAAGTTGGATTTTGTACGGGACTAATTGCAGAATCTTTTGTTAATATTTGGGTAGCTGGTGGTATTCCAGGCGCACCATTTAAGTCGAATTCTAGACTATAAGTTCTCTCAGTACATTTAGCGTAAAGGGTAATATCGGCAGTTACTGTATTGCTATCGAGAAATTCCATTCATTTGCAAAAGTTCCATTATCTGTGAACCAACCACTAAATAATAAGTCCTCTTTTGTTGGAGTACTTGGCATTGTTATTAAAGAACCTTCAACAACTGTTTGCGACAATAATATGCTTCCTTCATTAGAATCAAATGTTGCAGTAACATACTTTGGTGCTTTATAAGCTCCAATATCGCTTAAAGGTATTTTTCTAATATTGCCATTTTGAGCTACATTTAGAGAACGTCCAGTATCAATTTTTCCATATGCAGGTCCATCTGCTTTAATTGGAGCTACATAGTTTGAGTTAGATACTTTTTCAAGTGTTGTACTTGTATATGCAGTAAAGACATCGAAACATCATTTATAACTGGTTCAGCTGATGTTTTACGGGCTAAATTTGTCCCTGTGTATGTAATTGTTCCACTAGCATAAGTAAGGGGTACCAGATAAAATGGAATCCTTAATTGTAATGCTAGGATTTGTTCCATGCGTTGAAGCGCCATTGGAAATTAGCGTTGAGGAGTCGATTGTTGTACTTGAAGAATACACGCTTACTCCGTTTCCTGCTAAAGAAGCTTTATTTCCTACAAAAGTACTATTGATAATTTGGTGATTTCCATTGGAATTTTCATAGTATATAGCACCACTATATTTTCCAGCTGAATTATCAATAAAAGTACAATTAGTTACTTTTGAATTATTCGTTGTCATGAAAGCCAGTGCGCCTCCATTATTTGTCAGTGATCGTTATGCTTTATTTCCTTTAAATAGTACATTATCAATAAGCGCAGACGTTAAGTTATTTGTACCATAGATTCTAAAAGCACCACCAGTTGTCCGCGAACCGGTAGCATCTAATACATTGTTAGTGAAAATACTATTTGCAATTTCAATTGATGTGTTAGGAACGCTAGGTTGTTTGACGCTAATAGCACCACCATACTGATTGTTGTTGCCAATACGCTCGTTACTATCAAATACAGAATTATTAATACGGATATTGCCGCTGTTTTCTGAACTAATAGCACCGCCATCACCATAGATTCCTACACTGTTTCCGCTAAAACTTGAACTTTCAACCGTTAATGTTCCACCAGTTACACGAATAGCGCCACCACCACTAACGCCATCATTTGTATAGTTGGTTTGTAAAAGCACAGTTAGTAGCAATAACATTATGAGCTGAGACACCACCATTTAGGCCTTTTGTTCCGTTAATTTGGATATTACTGAGATTTAATGTTCCATTTTCAAGACGAATAAATCTAGGTGCACCTGTAACGCTAATAGCCATTGTAAATTGTGTAGCAGGTTGTCCATTGCCATATTCTAGGGCACCAACTAAAGTAACAGTAATGCCAGCAGTGTTTTTAATTTCTGAATCAAATTCATAGGATCCTTGATCTAAGTTAATTGTAATATCACTAGTTGCATTTTCAATTTGTGTTTAGGGGTTGTTGCATTAGCAGAAGTAGGCGCAATACTTTGAAATGCCTCTATTGTTACTTTTTCTATGTTAGCATTTTGATTTTCTGTAATTGTTTTTACTTCTTCAAATTCTTCTTTATTATTGGTTTCTAATACCTCTGTAGTTTCTTTTTCAGTTGATTTTTCTTCCATATTAATAGACTCTTCCGTAAGGGTAACAGTTTCTTCTTTTGCTTCATTTGCAAAAACCCCTAGTGGAAAAGTAGCTAGTAACATGAAAACAACTAGAAAAATAGAAACTACTTTTCTAATGTTTTTTGTTTACCATAATCATACCTCGCTATCCTTCTTGTGATCTGTTATTCTGATTCTTTTTGCTTAGACTATCCTCTCTCACCCTAAATTTAATTTAGAATCATTCTAATAATATAAACAATATATCTAATTATATTGTATCATAATTGTTTAAAATAGTCTATATTTATTGTACTTTTTATTAAGTCAATTTGTTTGAAAATTATTTTTTGTCTTCAAAAATACTTTGGATAAAGGCTTTTCACAATGAAATGAAGAAAATGATTATTATTAATAATTCCTAATGTGATAAATATAAATTAATTATATAACCATATGAAATTTCAAAAAAATTTGATTTTAGGAATAAAAGTCTATAAAAAAATGACTTATTTATATTTTAGTGCTATAATTTGCCTATAGATTAATTATTAATATACGGAGGAATGAAAATGACAAAAAATGAAAAGGATTGGGTTAGTATTGTTTCTTAGTTTTATGTTAATCTTTAATACTGGATTATCATTATTAGCTGGAACTCAAAAAAACCTACCAGGGCCAACTCCAATTAATCAGGTTTTTCCTGACAGTATTCTTGCAGAGAAAATGAGGGCTAGCTTATGTAAAGGAGCTGTTACGGATTTAGTAACTCAAAGCGAATTAGATGCTCTTACCAGTGTTGATGTTTCAATGAGTCAAGGAACACCTAAGGAAGACAATATTCAAAGTATTGAAGGTTTTGAATATATTCATAATGCTACAAATGTTGGTATTGGTGGAACTGCTGTAACAGATTTAGCACCGCTAGGAACTATGACTAGTGTTAAAAATTTAATATTAGCAGCGAGTACAGTCGTAGATATTAGCCCCTTAGCTAATTTAGTTAACTTAGAATATATTTATGGTAGTTATACTGATATCAAGGATCTAAGTGCATTAGCCAATTTAACAAAACTGAGTACTTTAACCTTGTTTAATACTAAAGTAGAAGATGTAACACCATTAAGAAATTTAACAAATCTGACGAGTCTAAATGTAGTTGCTTTTGTTAAAGATTTTACACCTATATTACATTTAACCAATATTAAAAGTTTAAATGTTAGAGGCGATGGAATAACTGATCCTAGAATTTTTAATAGTTTAACTAATTTAACTAGTATACAAATTTCAAATCAGAGAATTACTCTAGATTCATATACTGTAGGTTCGGATGGAAAAGCTACTATAACTAATCCAGTAGTAGATAGTGATGGAAATCCTATTGATGCTGTTAATATTTCAGATAGTGGTACCTATAGTAATGGTGTATTAACTTGGGAGAACCTTAATGCTCCAGAGCCAGCAGTGGCTTATGAGTTTAGTAAATCCATTGTAATTAATGGTTTGACAACAACCTATAATGGTAACGTTTTAATACCTTTAGAATTTGATACACAAGCACCTGTTATTCAAAGTGATTCTGAAATTACCTATACAGTTGATGCAACTGTATCAGAAAGCGAATTCTTAGATAATATTAATGCATCAACTGATGACGGTTCACCAATAACGAGTGATTTTACTACAGCAGTTAACTTAAGTACTATTGGTGATTATACTGTAACATTAAATTCTGTAGATGGTGCTGGTAATAAAGCAATACCTGTTACAGTAACTGTCCACGTAGTTAAAGCTGAAAAAGCCCCTGTTATTACATGTGATAAGGAAGTAACTTACAAGCTTAATAGTACAAAATCAGAAGCAGAATTCTTAAAGGATATCCATGGTTTAACAAATGATGGTTTTCCAATTACAACTGATTTTAATGCAGTAGTTAATATGAATAAAGTAGACGACTATAGGGTTACCCTAAATGCAGAAGATGCTTTAGGAAATAAAGCTATTCCAGCTACTGTTGTTGTTCATGTTGTTTCTGATGGAACACCTGTTAATCCTAATGATAATAGTGACATTACTAAAGGTGTTTTAAATGGATTACCTAAAACTGGAACTATGAGCCCCCTTGATTTATTTAGGAGGATTGGGTTTATTAGCAGTTGGAACAGCTTTAATTTACAAGAAAAGAAAAAACAAATAATTAGAAAATCAATTAATCTAGAATAATAATAATCCCCACTTTCAATTTGAAGTGGGGATTATTATAACTTCACTAGAGAAGCATTCTTATTTTAATCGCCCCATGAGCTTTTTACAATATCAATCAAAATTGATATCTAAGAATATCTTGAAACTGTCCAAAAAGCTTTCAATAACATCTAGTGTCACCTAGATAGTGTCACTAGATGTTTCATCCTTATCGCTATATTTTTAGTTGCCTTATAGAACGTTAAACTGAAAGCTCATATATCTTGGACTTTTTTAAGCAGTTCATGTTTTAATAATCCATTTTCATATTTTCTCACTTTTTTCTAGTATACAGTAGAAGATGGTCAACACATCTTTTTGTGTCAGCCATATGTATACCACTTCAGTCTAATAGTAATGTCTTTTTTAATATCTTTAGGCATATTTATTTGCTGAATTATTTCAGATGGTTTTTGTAATCAATATCATGTTTTTATAGATTAAAATTTAATAACTTGACGATATAATTTATTGACATTAATTAATTTTTTTTGATATAATTGCTCAGGTAAATTAAGTTGAAAGTAGGTTTAAAATTATGTCATCAAAATCTCGTTTAGTAGCACTTTTATTATGCTTATTCCTTGGTGGATTAGGCATACATCGTTTTTATGTAGGTAAAACAGGCACTGGTATTATTTATCTTTTTACATTCGGTTTATTTGGACTTGGTTGGGTAATTGACTTCATTATGATTTGCGTAGGAAGCTTTACAGATAAAAGAAGAGACTTTGTAAAAAATTGGTAATTTTTCATAGAATAACTCAAAATAAATGAAAAATATCAATGCGAATAAAAAACGGGCGTGATGCCCGTTTTTTTGCTAAGTAAAATAATTAGTTAAGGATAAATGGTTCTGATTTTTTTAAAATTTAAATTCATCTTTTCTATTAAAAAAAATAATTCTATTATTATCCCTTATATCTTGTTTAAATGGCAATAAGTTATTTCTATTTATTGAATGAATAGCTTCAATTATATATTAAAAAAGTAGGCACAAGAGAAAGGAAAAAATTATGAATAATTATAAGAAATAATTTATAAAAAGCAAAAACAAATAATAATTTTTTTAAGGTTTCTTTTGCATCTCCTAAGAGTAGTGTAACGCCTTCTTCTTTTTCATAGAGCGGGTTATCAACGCCAGCATAACCTGGTTTTGTATCAAAGTTACAGATTACTGTCTCAGGTGCTTCATCTACATTTAAGATAGGCATACCGCGCAAATAGGTGTTCCTTCAGCGCTTTTTGCTGCAGGATTTATAACATCGTTGGCACCAACAACAATAGTCATATCACAGTTTTTGAATTCAGAATTAACTGCATCCATTTCCCAGAGCTTATCATAAGGAATATCAACTTCACAGAGAATAACATTCATATAACCAGGCATTCTGCCTGCTACTGGATGAATGGCAAAAATAACTTCAGTCCCTTGGGCTTCAAGTTGGTCTGCAAGTGACTTAACTAAACTTTGAGCTTGAGCAAGTGCCATACCATATCCAGGAAACAATAATGACTTTTTGGCATTCTTGAGAATGGTAGTAAATGAGTCACTATCATTAAGAGCCTTGTTTTCTGCTTTAGTTTCTATTGAAGGAGCAGGGCAGGCATCACTAACCGATGTTTTTCCTGTTAGGATTTCTCCTAGTTTCCGATTCATGCTAGAACACATAATCTGTGTTAGCAATAAGCCAGAGGCGCCTATAATACCTCCCACTGCAACTAAGGATCACCTATGGTCATTCCAGCAATGGCTCCTGCTATATCACTTAGTGAATTTAGTAGGGAAATAGTAATTGGCATATCAGCTCCTCCAATGCGGATTGAGAAAATAATACCAAATGCTCCACTTAAAATAATAGGATTCATTTTTACCCTCCTTTTAAATATAAAAGGAGGCTTGAGAATGAGTTATCATTCTCAAGCCTCCCTATTGATTATACTGTTTTTCCCATTGCTCTTAGTGTTCCAGCATGAGTAATTTTTCCATCTTTAGTCACTAAAATAGAGGCGATGATTTCATCATCTAAATCTAAATGTATTTTCCCATCTTTAAACATTACTTGCATAAGATTATAAACATTTTGAGCAAACATCCATGTTGAGCTTGTTGCAAGTAATCCGGGAATATTTTTAATACCTTGAAGTGTTACACCATATTTTTCAATTACTTTTCCTGATGTTGTAATATCACAGTTTCTACCTTGGTCAATGAAAATATCCGCAATAACTGAACCTGGCTTCATTAATTTAACCATATCTTCTGTTATTAATATAGGAGCAACTTTTCCAGGTATAAGTGCACTTAAAAATACAACATCCATATTACCTAGGTTTTCAGCTAAAATAGCTCTCTCTTTTTTAACCATTCTTCACTAAGACTTTTTGCATAACCTCCTGTGCCAACACCAACATCTGCTGGAATATTTATATCAATTGTTTTTACACCTAAGCTTCCAGCTTGTTCAACAGCATCAGGACGTGTATCTATGGCATAAACATTTGCACCCATGCGTTTAGCGGTAGCAATTTGCTTGAAGACGACCACCTACACCGCTACCAATAACAAGAACATTAATCGGTTTAATCATTCCAACTGCTGTAAATATTTGAGGTACAAATTTAACTAAATCATTCATAGCCATTAACATACCCCTATAACCTGCACAAGTGCTCATGGAAGTTAGTGCATCCATATTTTGAGCTCTGGAAATTCTAGGTATGCTATCTAATGTTAATCCAATAACACCCTTTTCAGCCATATTAGTAATCATTTCATGATTGGCTGGTGATGCTGGATGAAGGAAGGCAATTACATACTGACCTTTATGCATCATATCTACTTCATGTAGGTTTTTGCTTCATTAAACTGAGGTTCTTTTACTTTAAGGATAATATCAGATTTTTGAAATAAATCTTCTGAGTCATCTATGATGGTGGCACCAGCCTTCACATAGTCACTGTCTGAATAAAAAGTTCCTTCACCAGCTGATTTCTCTACCAGAATAGAAAAACCTTCTGCAACATATTTTTCTACTGTTTCTGGAATGGCAGAAACCCTTTTTTATCCGAACATAATTTCTTTTGGAATTCCAATGGTCATTTTAGTTCCTCCTTTTTTAATATCCATATATTAAAACTATTAAATAATAGTTTATTGGAATTATTTTAAGGTTTAAAATTTAAAAACTTGTTTTAAATTTATGAAATAAGTGTCGATAAATATATTTGTTTATTAGAGCATTATTTTCTAGTTAACTTATTTTAGCATATTCTATGAGACTTAGGAATGAACTTTTATTAGATATTTTGAAATGCTTATAGAGTTGACTAGGTCATAGATATTAGATAGGATGAATACAGAATAGAGGGAGGAATTTAAAATGAAATTTTACCATTTAAAAACAAAGCAAGATATTATGGAGGTGGATCAAAAAGAACGTTGCTTTATTTTATGTGATAGAGATAACTTTAATACTATTTTTGAGCAATTTAGAATAATAAAACATAATGAAAATCGAGAACAGGATTCAATCGACACCATTCACTTCGAAAGTCACTTTGACTATGATGTAATCTCGTTTTCTTTTTTTTTGAATGGATTGAGGGGGCATTTGAATTTGAAAAAGTTTATTTATATTTTAGCAAAAAATATGTTATTTTTGTTTGCGACCAAAATGAAAACTTATTTAATGACGTTGTTGGTGATATTAAAATGGATGCAGAAATTCAACCTAATGGTATTGACACATTAACATATGTTTACTATAAGAGTTTAGATCATATTTTAACTAAAATGTTTATCTGCTTAGAAAACTTTGAAGATGCTATTGTGGCTCAAGAAAAGGATTTAATGAGCAAAGGTATTGAATGCAGTGTTGAAGATATTGCTCAAATGAAATCTACTTCTTTTGAAGCTAAAAGATATTTACGATTATTGACATATATTGGGGATCAGATACTCAGTAATGATAATAATTTAATAAGTGAGGTAAATTTGAAATATTTTAAAAATATTTCAACTAAGATTAATAGACTCTATGAATTTGGAACGAATTTGCATGAGAAAACAGAACATCTAATGGATTTATATAATACTTCTGTTAGTGAAAAATCGAATAATTTTTTAAATAAACTAACAATAATAACAGTTTTTGCTACACCTATTGCAATTTTTACAGGCTTATATGGAATGAATTTTGTAAATATACCAGAGCTTCAATTTGAGTATGGTTATTTTATTTTGTTGGGTGTACTATTTATTATTTTATGTGGAATTTTTGTTTATTTAAAAAAATCAAAGATGTTGTAGTGTAATAGGAGAGGAATATTATGGTTGTTTATAATTTTACTAAAAATGAAATGCATAATAACATAGAATTGATAAAAAGTAATACAGATATTTATTTTGTTGTTGCAGGATATAACGATAAAGAAAAGCTTCAAACTATTTTTGATTTTCATGAATTTCAGGAAAATCAGGAAACCTTAGATCAAATGATTCGTTTTCAAATATACGAATCATTTGATTTTGTAAGCTTATTGTATATGGATTTAGATGGAAAAGAATTTATACATTCAAAAGTAAACTTATATTTAAGTAAACATGTTTTAGTTGTTTTAACAGATAATATTGAGTGGATTGAAGAGCTGTTGTTTAAAGAAATACAAGAATGTTTAGATAATATTTTTATAGGAAGAGAAAAATAAATCATTTATATTATCATGTATTTCATTATATGCTTCATGAAATGTTTTTAAAACTAGAAGTTTTTGAGACTATTTTAATTGCTAAAGAAGATAGTTTAATGAACCGCTTTGAAAAAGTGATTTTTCAAGCTTAAATGCTTTAAAGAGGACTGCTAATGATATTAAAAAGAATATGCGTTTATTATCCTATGTAAGTGATGAGATTGTTGCAAATGATGGTGGGTCATTATTAGATAGCTATATTGCTTTATTTAAAAGTATTAATATACGTACTAAGAAAATATATGAATTCTCAGTATCTCTTCAGGAAACCACTATGCATTTATCAACAGTTTATGATAGTAGGATTGATGAACAGACAAATTCTTTTATTAACACATTTACTGTGATAACTATGTTTGTTACACCATTGACATTAATTAGTAGTTTTTATGCAATGAATTTCATAGGGACACCAGTAATTAATTTTAAATATGGTGTTTTGGTTTTTATAGTAGTATGTTTAATAATAAGTCTAACAACATTAATTTTGAAAAAAATAAATGGATTTAATTAAGGTTGTAAAAAGTTCTAATAAAAATATCTTGTTACAATTGGGCATAAAGATGGGCGAATAATTTGCTGGTTGTAATCATATTAATGACTTTTGTGTTATTGTTTTCGAAGAAAATAAATCTATGGGACCTGTTTTTTTAGGGATAAAAATTATGGAACATCCTGAATTTCTTATGTATTATCCATTTCATCATTGTTTAGTGCCAGCAGTTATGCTGACAGCAACTTTTAGGCAACAAGGGAATTCTAAAGAGGCACTTGGGAAGAAGGTCTACAGAGAAACTTTCAAAATGTATTGAAAGGTTTTTGTGGATTTTATGGAAATTGTGGAGCTACTGTTGGTTTAAGTCAATTAATGAGCATTTTAACAGAAACAACGCCTTGCTCTGAGTCTATTTGGGGAATTAGCAATATGATTACTGCTAAGAGTTTAATAAAAATGACTGAGTTAGGTTGACCTTGATGTTGTAAAAGAAATAGTTTCCTTGCCTTTGAAGAAGGCTGTTCTTATTTAAAGGATACATTAAATATTGAATTATTAAGACCGGTAAGTATTGTTTGTGCTTTTAGTAGTAAAAATAATGAATGTAAAAAAGAGGCATGTCCTTTTTATATTTAAGATAATGATGTAAATGCAAAAGCTAGAATATTTATTAATTATAGCTTTTGTTATATCTATTTATTTACAGCGTTCTTTAGATTTTTTTCTTTACTCCGTAAATTTTTAAATTCTTTTCTAACAAGAAAAATACAAAATATTACAATAACGACATCTATTAAAAATGAGCCATAGTAAACATCGCTTACACCGATTGCCATTGGCAAAAGTATCATAACAGGAATATAGAAAATAGCCTGTCTTATAATGCCTAATAACATAGCTGGCTTAGCTTTATTAATAGCTGGGAAGAACGTCATTCCTAAGAAAATAATTGAAAGGAATGGTACTATATCGTATAATTGTTTTCAGAATATCTCTATCGAAGTTAAAGGCGAATGGGTTTGATTTAAAGGAGACTTTACCTTTGGCAAAGTAAACAAAGCCTAAAATAGCATAAACTAGCATACCAATATTGGTACCCCAAGCAGCGCCTTCGACACCAAATCCTAAAAGGGCTATTAAAATGTAATTTGAGACTATATTAAATAGTAAGCCTACTCCCATAATTACTGCAGCGAGTTTCATTTTACCTTCACCGCGAATAATCATATTGCTACCTAATCCATAGATAACGAATATGGAACCAAATAAGGTTACTCTAAAATAGCTAACACCCATTGAAAGGGCTTCCCCAGATCCTCCCATCATTTCAAGTAGAGGGTTTGCAAAGATAAAAGCAATCAGCGCAAAAACAAGAGAAATAATCAGTGTCAGTGTATTTACATTACCTAATATTTTTTTGAACTGTTTCATTATTTGCTCCTAGGGCAATACTTAGGGCTGAACCTGCACCAACACCGATTAAGGACCCCGGTGAAAGGGTTATTTGGGTAAGTGGATAGGCCAGTGAGATTCCAGCTAAGGCAATTTCGCCTACATAATTATCTACAAAAATACCATCGACTACGGCATTAAAGCCATATAGTACCATGGCAATTATGGCAGGCCAAGATAATTGAAACATTACCTTCCAAAGATTACCATTCAAAATGAAATTTTTTTGTTTTTCTTCAGTAGTAAAACTTTTAATTTTTTTATTGTGTACTTCAGTTTTTTCCATATATACTCTCCTAACTGTATATAAAGATATTTGTTGTTATTTAAGCATACTACAAAGAAAGTGAGAAATTCAATAGATGTTAACTTTCATCTTAATAAAGATAGAAAAAATTCTATTAATAAGGGGAACCATTATTAGTTAAAACTAACTTTTGTATAACCTTAGAATCAGCTGGATTTCTAGCTTTTTTGATATAATTTTGACATAATTCTTAATGTAGAGGTACTAATTGACGGGTGCTTAAGAGTTTCTTTTAAAAAGAAGCTCTTTTATATATTTATGATGAACATAGGAGATGCTTTCTTACTAGTTTATTTTTAAAAAATTTATATTTCAAATACTAAATTTAGTTAAAAAAGAAACAGGAGAGTGGAAGATGAAGAAAATTATATTATTTTTATTAATTGGACTTATGGCAATCCCTTTAATAGGCTGTAATAGTCAGCAGGACAACGGTAAAGTAAAGTTAGGTATTCTACAGATTATTGATCATCCATCTTTAAACCAGAGCAGAGAAGGTTTTATTGAAGAATTAAAAAATCTTGGATACACTGAATGGGATGATTTAGAAATTGATTATCAAAATGCTCAGGGTGATGCAGCTAACTTAAAAAGCATGAGTACTAAACTTGCAAAAAAATTCTGATTTAATTCTTGCAATTGGAACACCGAGTGCTCAAACAGTGGCTAATGAGACAAAAGATATTCCAATTTTATTTACTGCAACAACAGATCCTGTTGAAGCTGGATTAGTTAAAAATATAAATAATGTTGGTGGCAATATTAGTGGAACCAGTGATATGCCCCCTGTTAAAGAGCAACTTACTTTATTAGAAAATATTATACCAGGAATAAAAAAGTTGGCTTGCTCTACAATGCTGGAGAAGCAAATTCAAAAGTTTCAATAGATATTGCTAAAAAAGAATTAGCTGCTAAGAATCTTAATGTTGTTGAAAAACAGTAACTAATCCTAATGATATTAAACAAGCGGTTGAAGTTTTAGCTGGAGAAGTAGATGGTATTTATATTCCAACAGACAATGTAGCGGCCTCAGCAATGCCAACAGTTGGAGATGTAGCTAAAAAAATAAAGTGCCTGTTATAACTGGCTCAACAGACATGGCTTTAGAAGGTGGCTTAGCAACTTATGGTATTGACTATAATGAGCTAGGAAGACAAACAGCAGTAATGGCTGTTAAGATTTTTAAAAAAGAAGCAAAAGTTCAGGACATGCTTGTTGAATACGCATCAGAAAATGTCCTAGTAGTAAATGAAGAAATGGCTAAAGCCCTTGGAATAGATCCAGCATCTATTATTGCAGTCGGTTTAAGTAAATAAATTATGGATATAGTATTAATTACAACTATTAATGAGGCGCTCCTCTGGTCAGTAATGGCTATTGGTGTTTTCATTATGTATAAGATTCTGGATATTCCAGGCTTATCAGCAGAAGGCGTATTTCCTTTAGGCGCTGCAATATATGCATCTCAGGTTGTTGCAGGCGCTTCTCCTGTTGTGGCTACAACGTTAGCTGTAGTAGGGGGCTTTTGCAGGTTTAGTGGCAGGTTTGATTCATACTAAACTAAAAATTCCTGCATTATTAACAGGCATTTTAGTAATGACAGGTCTCTATACTGTGAATATTAAGGTGATGGGTTCAGGTAATATTTCTTTACTGGGCAAAGAAAATTTAATGGATATGATTAATTTTCTACCAGAGGATTTTGCAACAATGATGTTAGGCGCTATTATTGTGTTAATTGTCATTATTTTGCTTTATCTATTTTATAGAACCCAAATTGGATTGGCATTTATTGCTACAGGCAATAACCCAATTATGGCTCAAGCCAATGGTATCAACATTAATTTAATGAAATTATAGGTTATATGCTTGCTAATGCTCTTATTGCATTAAGTGGCTCACTAATTGCTCAAAACAATGGCTATTCTGATATTTCCATGGGTGTTGGAGTAATTGTTATTGGTTTAGCAGCTGTTATTGTGGCAACTGTAATTTTCAAAAATGTACCTTTTATGGCTCGGCTATTTACAGCGGTTTTAGGTGCCTTTATTTATAGGGCAATTATTAGTTTAGTACTGCTATTTAATATTGATCCTATGTATTTAAAGTTAGTGTCAGCCATTACACTAACTCTTCTATTAACTTTATCCAATATGGGAATCTTTAAAAAGAAGAGGAAGGGATAATACGATGGCTGTTATTTTAGAAAATATTCATAAGACATTTAATATGGGATCCATTAATGAGAACCATGTTCTAAGAGGTCTTAATTTAAAGCTTGAAAAAGGGTGTTTTTGGTATGTCTATCTATGCCTATCTAAGAAATTATCGCATGCATAGAGCAGCTTTGATGCTTAAAGAAAGTAAGGATATTATCACATGTATTGATGGAGCCGTTGGCTATGATAATCCTAGTAAATTTGCAGCTGCTTTTCGCTCTATTATGAAAAAGTCCCCTAAAGAATATAGGGATTCTATTATTGAGACTGAGGAGATTTGAAGTATGATAAGTATTTCAAATGTAAAAGTTTTTTCGGAAAACAAAAGTATTTTAAGATTCTTTTGTTTTTGTTTAGTAGACAATGGTGATTATTAAAAAAATATGATAAACTAAGAGAAGGTTTAAAAGTTTAAACAAATTTTGCTAGAGGGGGATTCTTAAATATGAATAATAAAAAATCAATACTGAGAATATTATTGGTTTTAGTACTTATTTTAATTTTCTCTAACCTAGCTATTTCTTCAATGTTCACCGCATACAATTAAACATAATTGTAGCGGTGAACATTGCACTGTTTGTATGACTATTAAAATAAGTTTCGAAAGAGCTAGAGAGCTATTGCCTACCTTGGATGGTTTCCAATCGATTTCATTTGTCATTTTAGTGTTTCTTAGTCAGTGTATAAAACTTTTAGTAACACGGTTTAAGATTACTTGTCTCGTTTCCTTGAAAGTTCAATTTAATAATTGATTCTTAAATTTTTATACGTGCAAAAATAGAAATTTAAGGAGATTTTAGATGAAGAAAATAATAATAGTACTATCAGTCATCCTTTTAGGAATGACTTTATTTGGTTGTACAGAAAAACCAAACAAGAACAATGAAAAAACCACAATAGTAACGACTCTCTATCCTCAATATGATTTCGCTAAAGAAATTGCAGGTGATAAGGCAGAGGTTTTATTGCTAATTCCACCTGGCGTTGAAACCCATTCATTTGAGCCTTCACCTAAGGATATTATTACTATAAATGAATCAGATTTGTTTATTTACACAGGTGAAAAAACGGAAGTTTGGGCAGCTAAAATAATAGAAAACATACCCAAAGAAACAGTAGTAGTTGATGTGTCTAAAGGGATTAACTTAACTAAAAATGAAAACCATGAAGACCATGACCATGACCATGAGGATGCCCATCATCATGAATATGACCCTCATATTTGGACCAATCCAGTTTTCGTAAAAACTATGGTTCATAATATTGTAGATGGCCTCGTAGAAAAAGATTCAGAAAATACTGATTACTACAGGCAAAATGGTGATAAATATATCGAAAAGCTAGATGCATTAGACCAGGGAGTTTAGAACAATTGTTGCAGAAGGCAAACGTAAGAATATTTATTTTGGCGGTCGTTTTGCATTAGCTTATTTTACTGCTGAATATGGCTTAGAGGCTCACTCTGCTTATGCCAACTGCTCTGAAGAAACAGAACCAAGTGTTCAGGATATGTCTACAATGATTGATGAAATGAAAGCAGAAGGGATTCCAGTTGTGTATTATGAAGAGTTAACTGAGCCAAAAGTTGCTCAAACTATTAGTGATGCTACAGGAGCACAGATGTTAATGTTTCATACTTGCCATAACGTTTCTTTAGATGATTTTCAAAGGGGCATTACTTATTTTGAAATTATGTATCGCAATGCTGAGCACTTAAAACAGGGGTTGCAATAAATGGATACTTTATTAACTTGTAGTAATTTGGGCGTTCAATATGGCAGCAAAGTTGTTTTAAATAATATTTCATTTACAGTTAATAAAGGAGACTATATAAGTATACTTGGCAACAATGGAGCAGGTAAAAGCACTCTTTTAAAGGCTGTTTTAGGTTTGGTATCAAAAGCTAAGGGGGAAATACTATTCCCTTCTATTACTAATACTGAAATAGGCTATTTACCTCGACAGAAAAATCATCAGAAAGATTTTCCAGCTTCTGTTTTTGAAGTGGTTCTTTCTGGCTGTCTTAATAAAAAAGGCTTATGGCCTTTTTATGGTTCAGCTGATAAAAAGAAAGCAAAACACTTTATGGAAAAACTAAAAATCAGTGATTTACACAGTAAATCTTATAGAAATTTATCAGGAGGACAACAGCGAAGGGCTTTATTAGCTAGAGCCCTTTGCGCTACTGAAGCTATTTTATTTTTAGATGAGCCTGTTGCAGGTTTAGATCCTTTAGGAACAGAAGCTTTCTATTTATTGTTAGAAGAAGTAAATAAAGTTGATGGAATGACTATTGTAATGGTTTCACATGATTTAACTAATGCTCTTAAGTACAGTAATAAAATTGTTCATTTAGATAAGGAGCTATTATTTTTTGGGGCTGTGGCAGACTACCAGAGAAATAAAGTATATCAAGAAATGATTGGAGGTACTATAGATGCCTGAAATTATTTTTGATTTATTTTCTCACGATTTTATTGTTAGGGCAATGGTAGGTCGGTTTATTAGTTTCTGTTTGCGCAGCACTACTTGGTGTAAGTTTGGTTTTGAAGCGCTATGCTATGATTGGTGAAGGCTTGTTCCAAACGGTTTTGGTACTTTAGGTCTTGCTATGGCTCTTAATTTAACACCATTAGCTGTTTCCATTCCCATTGTTGTTTTAGCAGCTTTCCTACTTTTAAGAATTAGTGAAAATAGTCGTATTAAAGTGGATTCAGCTATTGCATTAATTTCCAGTAGTGCAATGGCCATAGGGGTTATTGCAATGTCTGTTACGCAAGGGATGAATACTGATGTTTGTAACTATATGTTTGGCAGTATTTTAGCGATGAGTAAATTTGATGTTTACCTCAGTGTCACACTGTCAATTGTAGTGATGATTCTCTTTATTTTCTTTTATAATAATATTTTTGCTATTACTTTTGATGAGGGTTTTTCAAAAGCCACAGGTATTAAAACAGAAAGATACAGCATGTTAATTGCATTACTGACAGCATTGACCATTGTTGTAGGCATGCGGATTATGGGTGCTTTAATGATTTCTAGTTTAATTGTGTTTCCAGCCATGACTAGTATGAGAATTTTTGGCAATTTTAAGCAAGTAATAATTGCTTCAGCAATTATTTCGGGATTTTGTTTTTTCTTAGGCATTTTAGTATCATTTGTGTTAAGCATTCCAACAGGAGCAAGTGTTGTTGCAGTCAATTTAATTGGTTTTGTATTTGCCTGTAGTATGAGCTTGTTTAGAGAGAGGAAAAAGGAGGGATAGAATGAAAAAAACTGAGTAAAGTTCTATTAATCCTATTATTAACCCTAGTTTGTATAGGGTATAGTAATAAGGAAGAGACTACTACAGGTGACGGCAATGTTATTGAAATCAAAGAAAATCTATTTATTGCTCAATGTAATGATGTTTATGCTAATCCTAATGATTATTTAGATAAGACTATAAAGTACGAAGGGGTTTATACATTGGTGAAAGGGCCTAATTCAGATAAAATTTATAAAATTGTAATTCGCAATGGACCAGGTTGTTGTGTTGGAGATGGTCAAGTTGGATTTGAAGTAGATTTTGAAGGGGATCCCCCAAAGGCTAATGACTGGGTTGAGGTTGAAGGTAAAG
Organism: endosymbiont 'TC1' of Trimyema compressum; assembly: GCF_001584725.1. Lineage (NCBI taxonomy): Bacteria > Bacillati > Bacillota > endosymbiont 'TC1' of Trimyema compressum. The sequence continues at coordinate 480,690 of NZ_CP014606.1, forward strand.
TAGAAAAATATGTAGATGAAGGTGGTTTTGAAACTATAAAGTTGAAGCTAGATTCAATCAAAGTTTTAAAAGAGAGAGGGCTGGAATCCGTTGTTCATTAAATATATATCAGTAGTAAATATTCAGATAACCTGTAGGCTATCTGAATATTTTTTATTCCTTAACTAATTTTTTTCCCTAAGAAAAAGCAAATTTAAGATTTAATATAATTGTTATTGCAGCAATAGGGATTAAGAATAAAAATACAAGCCAATTTGTTTGTGTATTTTCTGTCAAATAGATAATGACATAGATTGAATAAAGTGAGGAAATAATGCCTGTGCCTACTGCTGGAATATACATTTTAAGATAAATTGATTGTATAATATGAACTTATAATATGGAGTACATAGCCAATAACGATACTGATGAATAAAGGGTACCACTGAAATAGAACACATAACAATAATGCTATAGATAAAAGAACAAATTCTTCAAAGACAGCAAATGAAAAAAGTGCCTGACTATGGCTAGCGGAACCTTTTACCATTTTATAAAAAACTTAGGAGTTCTTTCTAAAATTTTATTTAGATTTTTTTGTCCAAGTAGTTAGGCAAATGATTTCTTCAAATTCGTGAATCATAAAGGCTACTAGAAATAGCCAAATGATAGTTTCTATACCCATTGTCTTTCCTCCATTTTCATATTTATTTAATTGTAACATTTTTAGAATGTTTTAACAGCATTAACCCCCCTAGAAATTAATTATTCTAGGGGGGTTAAAACACTTCTTCGTTATATTATTTTGCGTATCGTAGAGCTCCTGTTTCAGGGTTAATAACCATACCTGTTACTCGAACATCATCAGGAACTAATGGATGATTTTGAACTAGATTTACACTGTTGAGAACAGATTCATTTACATCTTCAAATCCTTGGAGCACTTCATTTAAGTTAATGCCAGAATTTCTAATAGTATCTAGTGTTTCTTGCTTGATACCTCGCTCCAACATTTTATCCAAAACATAGGATTTATCAACACTAGCCATACCACAATGGTCGTGGCCAATAATGAGCACATCTTTAACATCGAATTCATAAATTGTAATGAGAATACTCCTCATTGTACTAGCGAAGGGATGGACGACAACACCTCCAGCGTTTTTAATCATTTTAACATCGCCATTGTTAAGACCAAGAGCTTCTGGTAGTAATTTTGTTAAACGAGTATCCATACAAGTTAGAATTACAATTTTTTTATCAGGGAATTTAGAGGTGATAAAGTTTTTGTATCCTTCGTTTTTTACAAATTTTTTATTATATTCTAAGATATTATCTAAAGTATCCATTCCATTACTCCTTATTATTCAGCGTAATATTATAATACAAAATTATAATATAAGCTCTAAACTATTATTTTTCAGAGTCCATTTGTGTTAAATCATTTTCTATTTCTTCACTTGCATTTGAAACATTATTTTTAAATATTTTAATTTTGCCTGAATATTGTAATGTTAAAATAATTTGAGCTGCAATTGGCATGAGAATCATACCTGGAATGCCCCGCCAAATTGAGCCTAGGTAAATAGCAATTAAAGTTACTAAAGGACTTAGTCCTAATTGTTTGCCTACTAATTTTGGTTCAATAATAGAACGAACAATGGTTACCACGACATTTACAATTATTAGGCCAATGGCAAAACCATAATGGCCCTGAATTAAGGCAATAATAATCCATGGAATAATAATAATACCTGTACCAAATACTGGTATTAAATCAAAAATGGAAATGCCAAAAGCTAGGGCTATGGCATTTTGTTGTTGTAGTATTAGTAGTCCAATAGCCAACATCACAAATACAATTAGCATTAACTTAACATGAGCTTTAATGTAATTCATGGTTGTATCAAAAAAGATAACTTTAGTGTCTCTAACTAGAATACGCGCTTTATCTGGCAGTTGTGTTAAAATGAATTTTTTGACATTAGGATAATCTGCGCTCATAAATAAAGACGCCATTACAGTGAAAATCATGGCAAAGAAAAAGCCGGGGACATTGGCAGTAAAACTTGTTAAGCCAATAAGGCCTTGTTCAGAAGCACTAATTAAAAAGTTCTTAAGATTAGTCATAATGCCAGCTTGCATGTTAACGATATTCGTTTGCCATACTGGTGATAGTTTTGCAAAAGCATCGTTGATTAATGAATTTACAAAAACCAAAAATGGTTTTATTTGAGCTTCATAAAAACTAGGAAGACCATTTAAAAGATTTTGAATTACTACAATTAATTCTACAATTATTAAAACAAAAATTAGTATGAGTAGGAGATATGTTAAAATAATAAAAATTGTAGAAACAATACCTCTTTTGAAGCGAACCTTACTGGTTATAAAGTTAACAATAGGATTGATCATATAAGCTATAATAAAACCAATAATAAATGGCATTACCCAACCTATAGCATATATGAAAATTAAATAAATAATAACAGCAATAATAAAGAAATATAAGCTATTAATAATAAACCGTCTTCTTTTTTCAATAGTATCCATTTATTCCACCTTTTATAATATATTTTTCAATTAATTATAGCATTATTAAGTTGAATTTAAAAGCAGAGAATATGCTATAATTGATACACTATGTAGATGATGTATGTCATTTATTCAGATTTCATTAATCTTTGTATTTTAGGGAGGTATTTATGGGTCTTAATACTGAATTAAAGATAGGTGAATCTATTTATAATCCAGAAATTGTAGATATTTTTAAATGTGGGAATATGGGTGGTATGAGAAGATCACATAAAACGAAATCCCTCGTATTAGTTTGCGATCATACAAAAGGATTTTATGATGATCTTTGGAATGGTGATATTTTACATTATACTGGTATGGGAAAAACTGGCGACCAGAATTTGTATGGAGGACAGAATAAAACCCTTCTTAATGCTAAAAGTGAAGGTGTTTCTGTATTTTTATTTGAAGTTGTAGTGAAGTCTCAATATGTATTCTTAGGTGAAGTGGAGTTAGCTGATGTTCCCTACCAAGAAGAGCAGTTGGATATAAAGAATAAGCTCAGAAAAGTTTGGATATTTCCTATTCGCTTAAAAAGTAGAGAATCTGTCTACGAGGTTGCAGAACAAATTGCTGAATATAATATTTCTGAAAAACAAAAAAGGCTAAAAGGTTAAGTAATCCAGAGCTTGAAATGCTTATTGACAACAAGAGTGATAAGATTAGTTATAGAAAAGTATTAACTAAACAAATAGATAGAAATGTTTATGTAAGTGAATATGCTAAAAGAAGAGCTAATGGTAAATGTGAATTATGTGGAAAAAAGCTCCATTTAAGAATAAAGCAAATAAGCCCTATCTTGAAACACATCATATTATTTGGCTTTCCGAAGGAGGGCGGGGGGATACGATAGACAATACTGTAGCTTTATGCCCGAATTGTCATAAAAAGATGCATGTACTTGGCCGAGAGGATGAACTAAAAAACTTAAAGCTATTGATAAAAGAATACTTAAATAAATCAATGCTTTGTACGCAAAAAATAGCCCAATAGAAGGCTGTTGAGCTGGTTTTAGTATTACTATCTTTCGTTAAAACAGTTAATCCTATGGAGCTTAATTCCTGTAAAAGAGAGATTGAAGAGATAAGAGGCAGTAGTATTGAGGGGTTATAAAATATAACTTATAACAAAAACTATTATTCAGGAGTGTATGAAAGATCCAATATAAAGAGAATGTAGTAAGAAAGGTGCTAATATTGAAGCACCTTCTTTTTATTACTAAATGATTAAAGCTTGAAATTAGGATTGAATTATGGGATTATAGATAACAGATATCTATTAGAAATAACTAGTATAGATAAGGAGTTAAGATGAATAGGCTAAAGCTTAAAGAAGCAATTGAAAATTTTATTTTAGAAGATGTAGGCAGTGGCGATATTACTGCTGAATCTATTTTTGATGAACTTAGAACAGACAAAGGTATTTTTAAAGCTAAAAGCGAGGGTATTATTTGTGGATTAATTGTAGCAGAATATGTTTATGAAGCCTTAGGTGGCAATGTTCAATTAAACTATTTGAAAAATGATGGGGATTTTGTAACAGCTGGTACAAACTTATTAGAGGTAGAAGGATCAGTAAAAACATTATTAACTGGTGAATGCTTAATATTAAATTTGATGCAACGTATGAGTGGTGTTGCAACAATGACTTTTAAAGCAGTTGAAATACTAGGAGGCTCTTCTATTCGAATTTGTGATACCAAAAAGACTTTGCCTGGTTTACGCTTATTTGAAAAATATGCTGTTCGTGTAGGCGGTGGCTACAATCATAGAATAGGGCTTTATGATGGTGTAATGTTAAAAGATAATCATATTGCTTTTACAGGTGGTATTGCTAAGGCTGTAAAAAAGTTCAAGAAGTTGTTGGTTTAATGGTAAAAATAGAAGTGGAAATTGAATCACAAGAACAACTTAGAGAAGCTATTGAAGCAGGTGTGGATATTATTATGATTGATAATTGCAGTCCTGAAAAAACTAAATTACTAGCAGAAGATGTTCCTGCTTCAATTATAATCGAGGCATCAGGAGGAATTAATTTAGAAACTTTGGGTTTATATAGTGAGTGTGGAGTAGACTATATTTCTTTAGGCTGTTTAACCCATTCAACTGAACCATTTGATATTAGTTTTAATAGTGTAGGAGGCTCTAAAGTATGAAAGCTTTAAATGGTATTAATCAGAACTATAACCGTATTATCCAAATTAAAAAAAATTAGGGAAAGAATTACTGATCCTAGGCCATCATTATCAAAGTGATGAGATTATTACTTTGTCTGATATTGTAGGAGATTCTTTGCAAATGGCTCAAATGGCTCAAATAGCAGCCCAGAATAAGGAGGCCAAATATATTGTTGTTTGTGGGGTGCATTTTATGGCTGAAACAACAGATATGTTGACTGAAAAGTATCAGGAGGTTTTTTACCAGCCTTAGATGCTGGCTGTTCTATGGCGGATATGGCGGATATAAATGCTCTCGAAATTGCTTGGGAAAAGCTTTCAAAAATATATGGAATTCAACTTTTACCCATAACCTATGTTAATTCGACTGCATCTATAAAAGGTTTTGTTGGCGCTCATGGTGGTGCTACTATTACATCAGGCAATGCAGAATCCGTTTTGAGATGGGCTTTAAAAAAGGAAAGGTTATCTTTTTTGCCAGACGAATATTTAGGACGAAATACGGCTTTTAAGCTAGGAGTTTCATTAGATGAAATGGCAGTTTGGAATCCTTTTACAGACTGTATAGAAGGTAATGAAGAAGGGCTGAAAATAATTTTATGGAAAGGTTTTCGCTTTGTTCATAAAAAATTTACTATTGAAGATATTAATAGAATCAGAAAGACATTCCCTGAAATGGCTATAGCTGCACATCCAGAATGTACTTTTGATGTTGTACAGAATAGTGATTTTAGTGGCTCCGCTAATGCTATTATTAATGTTTTAAAAGAAGCTCTAGCAGGTAGTCAATGGGCTATTGGGACTGAAGCTAATTTAGTTAATCGTTTAATTGCTGAAAATCCAGATAAGACAATTATCCATTTAAGTAAGAATGAGAGTCACTGTGATTCTATGAATAAAATTACACTCGTTAACTTACGTGAGGTTTTGGAAGGGATTTTAGAGAAAAACTTTTTAGGTGTAATAAAAGTTGATGAAGCTTTGACAAAAAATGCTGTCAAGGCATTAAATAGAATGATGACTATAAAATAATAATTTTGCGTTGTTTTTAGAGAGGGATTGGCTGTTAATGGTTTATTTTATTATTAGCATTTACAATGTTGAGTGTATCAAGAATAAATTCTATTTATACTGATGTATTATGGCTACTAATGACTTGTTTAGTTAAATCATCGTTGGTTGCATTCTCTCATTCCAATTGGTCGAAATCGCTAATTGTTTTTATAGCTGGCATTACAGGATCTTCTTTAAGTGCTTTATATTGATTCGATCTTCACTGTCATTTAGTTCATAACACTTCATCATAGATATATTCCTCTGTACGTTTACGTTTTTCAGCCATAATAACGTATAGGAGTGGACTTGCTTCTACAGATAGGGGGGATTGTTATAGCAATAGGTGCTATTGCAATAATTTAATGTAGTATGTTGCGTAAAAAGATTTGATTTTGTTAGTCATAAATAAACTCCTTTTTTTGCTTCAAATATAGTACGTAAATTCAGTTTCCTTATTAAACTGTGAATAAGAACTTAATGTTTTTAAATTGTAGCTTCTGCTATAATGAAGGAAAAGTGGTGAGGTTGAATATGTATAAGTTATATTGTAGATTGTATCAATTTTTATTTAAAATAGGTGCTTATTTTATTCCTTTTATAGTATCAATAAATTAGGGATTATGAAAGGCTTATTAAGCTGTTTGGAAAGGTCGGGGATAAGTTATGTGGTTTTTGATCAAATAGTTGCCAATCCTACGATAAATAAAATTGAAGAAGGTGTTAAGGCTTTCAATTTAGCTGGATGCGAAGCCATTATTGCTTTTGGTGGTGGCTTACCTATGGATTGTGGAAAAGCCATTGGTGCCCGTATTGCTCAACCTAAAAAATCCATTTCTCAGATGAAAGGGCTTTTTAAAATTAGAAAAAATTCCATTGTTAATTGCTGTTCCAACAACGGCAGGGACAGGCGGTGAAACAACTATTGCAGCTGTCGTTGTAGATTCTAAGACAAAAGAGAAGTATGCTATAAGTGATAGCGTGTTGGTTCCTAAATATGCTATTTTAGACCCTTGTCTGACAATTGGGTTACCCCGCTTGCTTCAAGTAACGGGATTTACAGGTATGGATGCCCTTTGTTATGCTGTTGAAGCCTATATTGGTCAGAGCTCAACAAAAGAAACTGGAAAAAATAGTCTGGAAGCGGTGAAGTTAATTTTCCAAAATTTAGAAAAAGCCTTTTTAGACGGGCAGGATGTGAAGGTGAGAGAAGCAATGTTGTGGGCAGCATTTATTGCTGGGAAAGCATTTACTAGAGCCTATGTAGGCAATATTCATGCTCTTGCTCATCCTTTAGGTGGTTACTACGGTATTCCTCATGGTTTGGCCAATGCAGTAATTATGCCCTATGTTTTAGAATATTATGGTGATTTAGTTGTAAAACCTTTAAGCCAGTTGTCTGATGTTATTGGTTTAGGAATAGGGGCGGATAATAAAACTAAGGCAAGACTTTTTATTGAAGCCATTAAAAGCCTTAATAATAATTTAGGGATTCCTGATAAATTAGAGGGTATTAAAATATCTGATATTCCCTTAATGGCAGATTATGCTTTTCATGAAGCAAATCCTTTTTGCCCAGCTCCTAAAATTTTTTCTAAAAATGAATTTGAGAAAATATATGCAATGATAAAAAAGTGATGAGGTTATATTCAGTTTTAAAGCAATTTTTAAGGGTTCTAAGCTATGTTAATGTTTTTAGTTGGTTAAAATATCTATGATTGCTGTTTTAAAAGGAGTTTGGAAGGCAAAAAAGGGCTATCCAATTATTGAATAGTCCTTTTTTGTGAAGAATTATTATGTTCGTTTATTTCTTATTATTGCATTTTGAAGGACAACTGTTGCAGTTACCACCAAGGTTGCAAATCGCTTTTCCTTTAATGCGTCTGTAAATATTAAAGATTACTGTAAATAGGACAAGTCCCACAGCAAGTAATACGATAACAATATCTATTGGATTCATGATATACTCCTAACGTTTAGCCAAATATTAGTGTCCCAATATTATAGATGAGGAAAGATACAATCCAAGCGGTAGCTAGCCAAAAGGCAATAGCTATTGCTGTCCATTTTTTACTTCTTAGTTCACCGTGAGCCGTTGCAACAGCAGCCATACATGGTACGCTTAGTAGGTTAAAGGCAATAAAAGCGATAGCCACTACAGGCGAGAAGGCTGTTGCTAAAGTAGCTATTAATGCTTCACTAGCGCCACTGTCCTCTATTGGATCACCTTCGATTCCGGGTGCATAAAGAACGCCCATTGTAGAAACTACCATTTCTTTTGCCATCAATCCTGTAAGAATTGCAACAACTGCTTTCCAAACATCTGGACCACTTGCAAATCCAAGAGGCATGAAGATTGGTTTTACAAAGTTACCAATAACACTTAAAATACTTTCCGCACTATTTGCGTCAACCATTTGAAAACTAAAACTGAAGTTTGCTAAAAACCAGATTACTATAGTTGCACCTGCAATAATAGTAGCCGCTCTAAAGATAAATCCTTTTAGCTTATCCCATAATTGAAGAAGTGTATTTTTTAATCTCGGTAAGTGGTAAGCTGGCAATTCCATAATAAAAGGTGTAGGTGTAATAGGTTCTTTGAATAGGGTTTTTGAGAATTATGGCTGTAATAATAGCTACAAAAATACCTAAGAAATAAATTGCAAAAATTGTTAAGTCAGCATGAGCAGGGAAGAAGGCCATGGCAAAGATTGACCAAATAGGTAATTTTGCACCACATGAGAAAAATGGCATAAGCATAATAATTGTAAGACTTTTTTCATTTTCATTGTTTAATGTTCGCGTTCCCATAATTGCTGGAACTGAACACCTAAATCCCATTGTGAAGGCATAAATGCCTTGCCTGATAGCCCGAATCTGCGTAGTATTCTATCCATTATAAATGCTACTCTTGCCATATAACCAGTATCTTCCATAATAGAAAGAAAGAGAAATAGCATTAATATTTGTGGCAAGAAGGAGAGGACTGCCCCAACACCGGCAATTAAACCATCAACAACTAGTCCCATTACCCAATCGGCTGCATTGAGGTTTTCAAGTAGCGTTCCTACACTTTCACTTATAAAGCCTATGAGTTCTTCTGTTAATCCTTGTAACCAGACACCTGGTGAAGGAATCTCAGTAATGAAAAACAGATTTTCTCCAAAAGTTAAATGGAAAACAACAAGCATAAAGAGTAAAAATATTGGTATTCCTAGTACTTTATTTGTCAATACTTTATCAATTTTGTCAGAGCGGCTTAGTTTATTGGATGTTATTGTTTGATTTTTTATTGCTGTTGCTAAATTATTTTCAATATATTGGCAACGTTCGTTTGCTACAAAAGCTTTAAAGTCGCCACCAAGATTTGGATCTATAGTAACATCTTCTTTTATTTGATTAATTGGAATCAATAAATCAGGAAGGATTTGCTTTTCTAACGAATCACCTTCTAATAGTTTTACTGCATGAAAGACTGGATGTGCAATATTTTTCTTATTTACTAAATCTAGGGTTTTCCATATTCAGCTTTTAAGGAGGAATTTCCTAGAACGCTAAATGCTTGCCTTTTTTAGCAGTTTTCAAGGCCTTTTCCATTAAAGGCTTCAGCCCATCAGAACGAAGTGCACTGATTGGTACAACAGGTATTCCTAATTTATTTTCGAGTTTTGCTAAATCTATTTTAGTGCCATCTTTTTCAACAAGATCCATCATATTTAATGCTGAAATTACAGGACAGTCTGTTTCAAGTACTTGTGTTGTTAAGTACAGATTTCTTTCAAGATTTGTTGCATCAACAATATTGATTATTAAATATGGTGTTTCGTTTATGATGTAATTTCTTGATATAGTCTCTTATGGTGTATAGGGAGAAAGGGAATAAATCCCTGGCAGGTCAATTATATCAATAGCTTCACCAAGCTTTTTATATTGTCCCTCTTTTCTTTCTACTGTTACACCAGGCCAATTTCCTGTATAGGCTGAGCTTCCAGTAAGGTTATTGAACAATGTAGTTTTTCCACTGTTGGGGTTACCGACTAAGGCAAATCTCATTATGCTTCCCCCTCTGTTTCTAAGATAATTGTACTGGCTTCCGATTTCCGAATAGATAACTCATAGTGTCTTACCGTAAGCTCAATAGGATCTTTTAGGGGGGCGGTTTTACGCATTGTTACTTCTGTGCCAGGCGTAAGAACCATATCAAAAATCCTTCTTTTAATATGACCATCTCCTAATATTCTTATTATTGTCCCTTTTTCACCTATTTTAAAATCCTTCAAATTTTTTCCATTTTGTTCTCCTTATTCAACCATTATTTTCATAGATAATCCTTTGCTAATAACAACTCGGCCATCTTTAATTTTGACAATTAAATTTCCGTTATTACTATTGACCAATGTTATGTATTGTCCAGGTATAATACCTAAGTTGTTAAAATGTTTTTTATAGCTATCTTCTATAAGCACTTGGCTAATAGTAACTTTCTTGCCAATTGGCGCTATTCCTAATGGCATCATTATCACACCTTTTCTCCTAAAATTTTTTGTAAGACATAGATAGATTAAGTTAAAATAACTTAACTTATTAAGGTTACTTAACATTTTAAGGGGTAATGGCTTTTTATCAAGAGAAGATAATCTTTTTTTAGATTACAAAATTCTTTATAGACTAAATATATAAAAAAGAGCAATAACATTTTTGTTATTGCTCTTTTAATAATTTATTTAATAATTAAGTAATTATAAATTTATTCTGCTCCTAATGCAGCCATTGTAATATAGTTATATGGTTTATTGAAATGAGGGAGAAAGAAGCTATCTGTTAATTTTAGTCTATCTATTGTTGCTTTTTCTGGAATTGTTAATAACCAGAAGCAATTTAAGTATCTAACAGACGACGGGTGGTTTTGTCTTAGATGATACTATTTTTCACTTATGCATTTTCAATTTCAATAAACTCTGGTTTTTGCATGTCTTCAAATTTGGAGACAGCCGCGTCAAAACCAAGTGTTATTGCTTTACCATAAGTTAGATAGTGGCTACCATTTTTAAATCATATATACAGATTTTTTGAGCATTGAATGCCAACACTTTTAAGTTGTAGTCTACATATACATTGCAAGCGGCAAATACACCACTTCGAACTGCATTTTGTAGCAAGGGTAGTGTATTTTTTATTAACTGAGTAAGCTTAATTTTCAAAAAAATTAAATCATTTTTGCCTAGGATATTATTTGGTCTGAAGCCAACAGAGAGTATGATCATGTCAGAAACGTATGCTCCCTTATTAGTAATAATTTTTTCAATTTTGATATTCCCTTAAATTTCTTTGAGGCTTTTGCCGAATTTTAAATTAATTTTGTGGTTGGGAAGCCTTGTTTCAAGTAATGCTGTAAAGTTGCAAAGATAGACATCTATCAGAAATACCAATTAAGTTAAGGTTACTTTTTTGCATTTTGAAATAATTTAACAAACTGGACATTTTCTAAATCTTTTCTAGTTCAGTGCCATCTTTAGTTGTGGTATTAACTTTTTTGTTTTAGAAATTAATATTGTAAACTTCAGTTTCCATATATAATATAAGCCACATCCTAAAAGCTAACATTATAGTTTCTGTCTATTACGGTTACCTTTGCATTGGGATTTAAGGAATAGATAGTAGTAATATCAGCTGCTCTGGAGTGGTTAGCGCCAAGTACAATAATTATACTCATTAAAATTCCTTCTGTTATTGTTGCTCATTTATTTTGATTCTAAATTTATTGTAAATCTTATGAGTGCACCTTAACATGCTCTTTCTGAGTAGTCAAGTATTTCAGGCATATTTTTTAAGTTAACAGTTATTTGAAATTATAGTATAATAGTAATTGTATAAGAGATATATATTGGTAATATGTAATATAAAGGAGTTAAAGGATGGTTTCTTTTGAAGAAGCGGAAGAAGCGGGTGATATGTTAGATCGAATAGCAGAGCATTTGCCTAAATAATTTTATAATCACTTAAATGGTGGTATTATTCTTCAGCCTGAGGCAAAATTGCATAAGGAAGCAAAGAATAATGATTTGTTTGTATTAGGAGAGTATCATGTAGATAATTTAGGTAGATATATTTATATTTATTATGGTTCTTTTATTAAGATACATGGTTTGCTTTCGGTGGAAGCTTTTGAAGAAAAACTTAAATCAACCCTTGTTCATGAATTTACTCACCATTTAGAGTCTTTAGTAGGGGAGAGATCATTAGAGATAAAAGATGAGATTTATATGGCTAAATATAATTTGAGGAAAGAAAATAGTAACCAATAAGGCTACTATTTTCAATTTGAAAAACAATTAGGGATATACTATACTTTAGAGAAATGGAGGAGGGTATCAAATGGAACAAATAATCCCTTTTTTTGAAGTGATTGCTATGATTTTAAATGTTTTATCTATTTTAGTTATTAGTTGGGGCGTACTATTAGCTACGGTTAGTTTTCTGAAATCAATTGTTACAAGGTATAGTTTTTCAGAAAACATAGGGGTGAATACTGATATTAAAAATAATTTAGGCTCCTATATATTGTTAGGACTTGAGATTTTAATTTGTGCTGATATTATTCAAACAATTTTAAATCCTAATTTTAATGATATTTTAATGTTAGCATCAATTGTTGTTATTCGAACAGTTATTTCTTTTTTCTTCAAAGTGAAATTGAGGCATCAGAAAATCAAAAAAATTAGAAAAATAAATATTGAGACTTCTGGTTAATTGATAAAAGCCCCTAGGATGCTATCCTAGGGGCTTTTATGGTATTAAAGGTTAAGTTAATTGTAATTTAAATATCGTTAACCGGATTAATTTTATCTACTTTTTTCCTGTACCATTAAACAATAAGTTTAAGAGGATTGCTGTAATGGCAGCTAAGGTAATTCCAGAGCTTAGAGCTGGTTCTAAGGCTGGTGGAAACATACCAAAGAATAAGAATTGATTAACAAAATGTCCACCATTAATGCCTGCACCTGCAATAACGCCTGCAGTGCTTGCAGGTATTTTTTCAAGTAAAGTTCCGCCATAAGGAACAATAGCAGCTACTACTGACATAGCAATTATGAATAAGTTGTTTGGTTTTTCTTCCAATTGTGCTTTAGATAGTGTTTTAATACCATTAGCAGCAACCATAGCGAACATAATAACTGCTGCACCACCAATAACAAACTTCGGAATACTTTCAACAAGAGCCCCTAATTTTGGTACTAGACCCAGAACAACTAGGATTACACCAGATGCAGTAACTACCCAGCGGGAACGGACACCAGTTAAGGCGATTAACCCAACGTTTTGAGCAAATGCGGTGTAAGGGAATGCGTTAAACATACCACCTAACATTGTAGATAAACCATCTGCTCTTAATCCAGCAGCAATTTCTTTTTCTCCAATTGATAAATCGATAATTTCACCAATTGCGATAAAGTCACCTGTAGATTCAACCATAACAATAACCATAACAATAATCATGGAAACAATAGCTGAAGCAAGACCTGCCGATAAGAGACCGCCATGGGTCACTGCTTCCCAATAAATGCCATTTTCAAATCCTGGGAAATTCATTCCAAATGGTAAGTCGAGGCCAAACCAGTGGCTTGTACCAACTTTAGTAAAGTTAACAAATCCTACAGCAATGGAAATTACATAACCGGCTATTAGACCAATTAAAATTGAAATATTTTTCCAGAATCCCTTGAGGAATCGGTTGCACAATAGAATTATTAAAATAACTATAAATGCAATCAATAGAAACTTTTTGGAACCAAAAGCATAGAAAACAGCTTTTCCGTCTACTATTTTCTCTACAACACTTTGTCCACCAACCATTTTTAAGCCAACTGGAATTAAGCTAAGTCCAATGGACAAAATAACAGAACCTGTAACAATAGGTGGAAAGAAGCGTATGAGCTTACTAAACAGAGGCGCAATTAACAATGTGAATAAACCTGCTATAATTACTGACAAAAAGATTACTACCAGTGCTTGTTCTGAGGTAAACCCTTCATTGATAATTCCTGAACCTACAGCAATAATCGGTTGCACACAGGCAAACGTTACACCTTGAATTACAGGGAGTCTGATACCGAACTTCCGGAAACCAATGGTTTGGATGAGGGTAGCAATACCGCAAGTGAACAAATCAGCATTAATTAAGAAAATGATTTGTTCTGATGTTAGTCCCAATGCACCACCAATTACAAGTGGGACGGTGACGGCTCCTGCATACATGGCTAATACATGTTGGAAGCCATAGATGAAAAGTTTGCTGAAAGGCATCTTTTCATTGACAGGATGTTTTTTGAATTCTTCATTAATCATATTTACTCCTCCTTCAGAATATAAAATTATATAATAAATAATTACTATATCGTATTTTTTGGTCTGTATAGGTTGGTATTATGTGATAAACAAAAGTGTGAAGCGCGTTAAAATGCCTTGTTTATTGTGATTTGTTATAAAAATTTAAAATCTTATCTTCAAATTATAGACAGGGTATACATATTTGTCAACATTAAAGGTGTTGAACGAGAACTGAAAACAATTACATTTGGAAGCTATGATAAGTGTTAAATATATTGTGGAAGTTAAATAAGCTGACACATATAATTTGTATTTCTGAATAAAACTACTGAAAATGCTTTTATGAAAACAATTTCAAACCAAAACTGAAATGCAAACTCTGTACTTTTGGAAATGAAAGAGGGTATAATTATTATAGGTATAAAAAATGACTTTGAATGAACTAAACAAAAGGAGGGAAATGGTTGCTGAACAATCTTGTTAGTTATCGAGAGGTTTTGGCGACAGTTTTTTTATTTAGGTATATATTAAAGTATATAAATGAAAATTCATAGACATTTTAAAATAAACAAGGAGGTATACACATGAGTATGAATTTTAAAGACATTCTTTTGAAAGCAGAAGATTATAAGGAGGATATGACCAAATTTTTAAGAGATATGGTTGCTATTCCAAGTGAGTCTTGTGAAGAAGAAGGTGTAGTAAAAAGAATTAAAGAGGAAATGGACAAAGTTGGGTTTGATGAGACTTGGTTCGATGGACTTGGAAATGTTATAGGCCGTATTGGTAATGGTAAAACTGTTATTGCTATGGATGCTCATATTGACACTGTAGGAATTGGAAATATTAAAAATTGGACTGAATGTGACCCTTACGAAGGTAAAGTAGTTGGCGACGACATTTATGGTCGTGGAACATCTGACCAAGAGAGTGGTATGGCTTCAATGGTCTATGCTGGTAAAATCATTAAAGATTTAGGCCTAGAAGATGATTTCACATTATATGTTGTTGGCTCTGTTCAAGAGGAAGACTGTGATGGCTTATGCTGGCAGTGGATTCTTGAAAAAGAAGTTCCAGCAGGCAACTTTAAAAAACCTGAATTTGTAGTAATTACTGAACCTACTTCATTAAGAATTTACAGAGGACATAGAGGTCGTATGGAAATTAGGGTTGACGTTAAAGGAATTAGCTGTCATGGTTCAGCTCCTGAAAGAGGAGAAAATGCTATTTATAAAATGGCTCCAATTATTATGGAACTCAGAGCATTACATGAGAACTTACACTATGATGCATTCTTAGGAAAAGGTTCTTTAGCTGTATCTCAAATTTTCTATACTTCTCCATCAAGATGTGCAGTTGCAGACAGTTGTGCAATTTCTATTGATAGAAGATTAACTGATGGTGAAACTTGGGAAAGTGCTTTAGAAGAAGTTAGAAACCTACCTTCTGTTAAAGAAGCTGATGGTGTTGTTTCATTATACACATATGATCGTCCATCATGGAAAGGGACTGTTTATGAAACAGAATCTTATTTCCCAACATGGGTTATTCCGGAAGCAGACCCAGTTTGCCAAACATTAGTGGAAGCTGGAAATGGCTTATTCAATAAAGAGAACTTCGGTGCTCTTAAAGAACAAAAAGAATTAAACCCACACTTTGTTAAATTATTTGAAGGACCAGTTGTAGACAAGTGGACTTTCTCTACAAATGGCGTTTCAATTATGGGACGTCACGGTGTTAAGTGTATTGGATTTGGACCTGGAGATGAAGAACAAGCTCACGCTCCTAATGAGAAAGCTTATAAATCTCACTTAGTAGCAGCAGCAGCTTTATATGCGGCTATTCCAAAACAATATGTAGACAAATACGTAAAATAAAAAAAATAAAAAATTAATTTTAAACCTGGGGAGGGTTATTATGCAAGCTAATTTCAGAGGTAAACATCTAATCACTCTAAGAGAGTGGACTAAGGAAGAAATTGACACATTAATGGACGTTTCTTTCGACTTAAAGAAAAAATTTGCACTAGGTATTCCAACAAGATACCTACAAGACCAAACAATTTTCCTAATGTTCTTTGAAGCATCAACAAGAACAAGAAACTCTATGGAAGCTGGGATTACACAATTAGGTGGACATGCTCACTTTTTAGATACTTCAACAATGCAGATTTCTCATGGTGAAACACCAAAAGATACTGCAGTAATTCTAGCACGTTTTGGACATGCTATTGCATGCCGTATCTGTGCTTGGGATACAGGAAACAAATATATTAGGGAAATGGCTAAGTGGTCTCCAGTGCCAGTAATTAACTTACAGTGTGACCTCTACCACCCATTGCAAGGACTAGCTGACTTAATGACTATCATTGAGAAATTTGGTGATACTAAAGGTGTTAATGTTTCAATTATTTGGACATTTGCTACAAGTCACAAAAAACCAATTTCTGTTCCATTAACACAATCACTATTATTCCCACGTTATGGAATGAATGTTACTTTAGCTTATCCAGAAGGCTATCACATGCCTGATTGGGTATATGAAGAAGCTAAAGCTAATGCTGAAAAGCATGGTGGTTCTTTCAGAATTACTCATGACCAAGAAGAAGCTTATAAAAATGCTGATGTAGTTATTCCTAAAAACTGGGGTAACTGGGTTGCAGATCCTGAGGGAGATACAACAAGCAGTAACACTCAAAGCGAAGCGTTATTGGCAAACAAGAGCTGGAAATGTACTCTTAAATTAATGGAGTTAACAAGTCCAAACTGTGTTTACATGCACGCTTTACCGGCTGACAGAAATAACGAAGTTGAAGATGAAGTTATTGATGGCAAATGGTCTGTGGTTTATGATGAAGCGGAAAACAGATTACACACATCTAAAGCTGTAATGGCTTTAACAATGGGTGGCAGAAACGCTTACCACGGCTAATAAAAACAATTTTTAACAATAGAAAGAGTTCCACTGTTCCGGTGGAACTCTTATTCTACACAAATAGATGTGAAAAAAGCGCATTAAATAAGTTAGAAACGCCAAGGAGGTAGGACTAAACAATGAGTGAAATAATGAGAATGATTCCTTTCGAAAATATGGTTGAGTGGATGTTAGATGAATACAAGGACCAAGGCTCTATTTTTGGAATTCGTAAAGATAAAATGTATAAAAATAAAAGCGGTAAAAATGTGGTGATGTTTGGCGATGAAATTAGTTCTCCTGTAGGACCAGCTGCTGGACCAAACGCACAATTAGCTCAAAATATCGTAGCTTCCTACTTAGCAGGATCTCGTTTTATTGAACTTAAGACAGTTCAAGTTATGGATGGTGAGGAATTAAGAAACTGTATTCCTAGACCATGTATTAATGCACAAGATGAAGGCTTTAACGTTGAATGGTCAACTGAATTAACAGTTGAAGAAGCTCAAAGTGAATATATTAAGGCATGGTTTGCTGTTCAGGTAATTGCTAAAGAATTAGGCATTAGCAATCAGAGAGACTTTGCTTACAACATGAGTGTTGGCTATGATTTAGCTGGTATTCAAACGCCTAAAATTGATGGTTACATTGAAGGGATGAAAGATGCTTCAAATACTAAAGTGTTTAAAGAATGTCAAGAATATCTTTTAAACAACCTAGGACAATTTAAAAATGTAACTAAAGATGATGTAATGGCAATTTCACCTAATATTTGTCAATCTATTACATTATCAACTATGCATGGATGTCCTCCAGAAGAAATTGAAAAAATTGCCCGTTATTTAATGAAGGAAAAAAATATTCACACATTTGTGAAATGCAATCCTACATTATTAGGCTATGAATTTGCAAAAAATATTTTATCAGAGATGGGTTACGGATTTGAATTTGGAACACATCATTTTGATAATGATTTACAATATGATGACGGTATTGCTATGATTAAACGCTTAATGGAGTTTGGCGCAAGTCTGAACTTATCTTTTGGTGTTAAATTAACAAATACTTTTGCAATGCCAATTAACAACAAAGAATTACCTGGCGAAGAGATGTATATGTCAGGTCGTTCCCTTTATCCACTAACGATTAGTCTAGCTAATAAACTATCAAAAGCATTTGATGGTAAATTACCTATTTCATTCTCAGGTGGAGCTGATCATTTCAACATTGAAGATATTATTAAGACTGGTATTCAACCAATCACATTTGCAACAACAATTTTAAAGCCAGGTGGCTATGAAAGAATTAAGCAATTAGCTGATGATGTTGAAGGCGCAATGAAAGGCGAATTTAAAGGAATTGATTTAGAGGCTTTAAATACGTTAGCTACAGATGTTGTGAATAATAAGCATCATTTAAAATCTGCTCGTCCAGTTGAATCTAGAAAAACAGATTCTGTTCTACTTCTTTTCGATTGTGCTAAAGCGCCATGTAAAGATGGAGGATGTCCTATTAACCAACAGATTCCAGAATACTTGCAACTTGTAAGTGATAAAAAATATGATGAGGCTTTCAAAGTAATTGCAACTGATAATGCTTCTCCTGCAGTTACAGGTACTATTTGTGACCATCAATGTCAACATAAGTGCACAAGACTTGATTATGACACTTCACTTGAAATTCGCAACATGAAAAAAATTGCAGTTATGAATGCACAAGATAAGTTTATTGCTTCTATGAAAGTTGCCAATATTGCTTCTGATAAAAAGGTTGCTATCGTTGGTGCTGGACCTGGTGGTGTGGCTACAGCTTTATTTCTAAGAAGAAATGGCGTAGATGTAACTATTTTTGAAAAAAGACAAGAAGCATATGGTATTGTCAAATATGTAATTCCTGGCTTCAGAATTTCTGATGAAATTATTAACAAAGATGTAGATATGGCTAAAAAAGCTGGTGTGCGTTTTGAATTTGGTGTTGACGAAAATATTAGTGTAGCTAATCTTAAAAAAGATTATGACTATGTAGTTCTTGCAATTGGCGCATGGAAAGAAGGGGTTTCTCCTGTTAAAGAAGGAGCCGAAAACCTAAAAGATGCTTTAGCTTTCTTAGAAGATTTTAAATCTAATGACGGAAAAATAAGCTTAGGAAAAACTGTAGCAGTTATTGGTGGCGGAGACGTTGCGATGGACTGTGCAAGAGCAGCTAAAAGAGTACCCGGGGTTGAGAAAGTAATGATTGTTTATAGAAGAACAAAAGCTTTTATGCCTGCTCAACCTGAAGAAAAAGCTGATGCTTTAGCAGATGGTGTTGAATTTAAAGAATTACTTGGCCCAGTGAGCTATAAAGATGGAGTTTTAACTTGTGAATACATGGAGCTTGGTGAAAGAGATGCATCAGGACGTAAGAGTGTTAAAGGAACAGGTAAAACAACAACTATTAATATCGATACTGTTGTTGGTGCAACAGGAGCTAGAATTGACACTACTTTATTTGAGAAGAATAGTGTTAAATTAGATTCAAAAGGTTACCCAGTAATCAATACTAATAATGAGAGTGGTTTAGCTGGTGTTTATATTGCAGGAGACTGTAAAGCTGGTGCTTCTACAATTGTTAAAGCTATTGCAGATGGTAAAGTAATTGCTGAAGATATTTTAGGAAAAGTTGGCTTGAAAGCAGACTTTGTTCGCTATTCATATCCACAAGACGAGAAGACTATTTACGATAGAAAAGGTGTTCTAGCTGACAAACGCGGAGATGAAAGCGATGGGAAACGCTGTTTAGTTTGTGACCAAATTTGTGAAATATGCTGTGACGTCTGTCCTAATAGAGCTAATGTAGTTGTAAAAGTAGACAGTGGCTTCAATCAAAAACATCAAATCCTTCATATTGATGGAATGTGTAATGAGTGTGGCAACTGTGGTGTTTTCTGTCCGCATACAGGTAATCCTTATAAAGATAAAATTACATTATTCTGGACTGAAGAAGACTTTGTTAATAGTACTAACAAAGGATTTGTACAAACAGGAGATAAAACATTTAAAGTTAGAAAAGAAGATGGTTCAATTGTTGATTATACTTTAGATGAAAAAGGCGTAATTTCTGATCAAATGTCAGCTGTATTAAAAACAGTTCTAAAAGATTATGATTATTATACTATGAGCTTATAGGAGGAAAAATCATGATATTAATTGGAAACGGAAAAGTATTCACACGTGATGCCAATAACCCATACATTGAAGACGGTGCTGTCTTAATTGATGGTAAAGTGATTAAAGAAGTGGGTAAAACAGCAGATTTAAAAGCGAAATATAAAGATGCTGAGTATAAAGATGTGAAAGGTCGTTTAGTAATGCCTGGATTCATCAATGCTCACCAACACTATTATAGTACCTATGGTAGAGGTTTATCACTAGATGGTCCGCCAGCTACAATGTTCAGTCAAATTCTTGAAGGATTATGGTGGCGTTTAGATAAACAACTTACATTAGAGGATGTTTATTACAGTGCTCTGATTCCTATGTTGGAAGAAATCAAATGTGGTGTAACTACTGCAGTTGACCACCATGCTAGTCCAATGGCTGCAAGAGGAAGCTTGTTTAAAATTGCAGAAGCAGCTAAAGAAATGGGTCTTCGCAGAAATTTATGTTATGAAGTTTCTGATCGAGATGGTCTTAAAATTGCAGATGATGGCATTGCAGAAAATATTGAGTTTGCTAAGTATTGCAATGAAGAGAAAGACGATATGATTAAAGCTATGTTTGGGCTACATGCTTCAATGACAATATCAGATGAAACTTTAAAAAAATGCCTTAAAGGTGCTGACAGTGTAGGTGTTGGCTTTCATGTTCATGCGGCAGAAGGCATTGAAGATGTTGCTGATTCCTTAGCTAAATATCATATGCGTGTTATTGAAAGATGGCACAAAGCAGGAGTCTTAAATAAAAAAAGTATTGCTGTACACTGTATTCATATTACAGATGCTGAAATGAAAATGCTTAAGGACAGTGGCGTATCTGTTGTTCATAATCCAGAGTCAAATATGGGAAATGCTGTTGGTGTTGCTCCAGTATTGAAGATGATGGAAAAAGGAATAGAGGTTGGTTTAGGTACAGACGGTTATACTTTTGATATGACTGAATCCTATAAAGTTGCTAATATACTTCATAAACATGAAGCTCAGCTACCTAGTGTAGGCTGGGGAGAACCACCAGCAATGTTGTTTGAAAACAACAGAAAAATTGCCGGCAAGCAATTAGAAGGTAAAATTGGTATCTTAGAAGAAGGTGCTTATGCAGATATAATTATTTTAGACTATAAACAATTTACACCAATTAACGAGAATAACATTAATGGACATATTTTATTTGGTGTTTGTGGCAGAAATGTGGATACAACAATTTGTAATGGTCGAATTCTAATGGATGAGAGACAACTTGTAGGTATTGATGAAGAGAAAATAGTTGCAAGATGTAAAGAGTTATCTACTGCTATGTGGAACCGTATTTAAATTATTAGGAAAACAAACCCTTGAAAGAGGGTTTGTTTTCCATATGTATATGTGTTTCAAGTTGGTTGTTAGACAGAAGGAGGGAATACCCTGTGGATTTCAAGGTAATTGGAGAAAATATTCAAAGATGGGATGCCGTTTCAAAAGTTATAGGGAAAGCTAAATATACAGAAGATATTCCAACTAAAAAAAATGCTCCATGGAAAAATTGCCAGAAGTACAATTACACATGGAATTGTTACGAGTCCTTAATATTAAAGAAACATTAAAAGTTACTGGTGTTGTTAAAATATTAACACCAGATGATGTGCCTAATATTGCTTTTGCAACAGCGGGCCATCCTTATGTACTAGATTCTAATTCTGCTGATGTGGCTGATAGAAATATTTTAACAAAAAATTCGCTTATATGGAGATGAAATAGCTGCTGTTATAGCAGAAACTGCGCTAGCAGCAGAAATTGCAGTATCAAAAATTACTGCTACATATGAAGAATATCCTTTTTATTTAACGCCTGAGGAATCTATGGTAGAAGATGCCGTGGAAATTCATGAAGGTAGTAAAAACATAATTGCTCATACAGTCTCTGGTTTCGGAGATATAGATAAAGGTTTTAATGAATCAGATTTGGTAATTGAGGACACTTATCAAACTCAAACTGTACAACATTGCCATATGGAGAGTCAAGTGGCCTATGGCTATCAAGATGTTGATGGAAGATGGGTCTGTGTTTCCTCAACTCAAATTCCCCATATTTGCAGGTGAGTATTATGTCAGGCATTTGTCATACCTTGGGGCCAATTTAGAGTAATCAAGCCATTTATTGGTGGTGGATTTGGGAATAAACAAGAGACGTTACTATTGAACCTTTAGTAATGGCCATGTCAATGGCTGTTGGCGGGAAACCAGTAATGATTGAATTACAAAGAGGAGAAGGTTTAGCATGGACTCGTGTGAGACATGCTTTAGGATATAAAATTAAAATAGGTGTTACTAATGAAGGCTTGATAAAGAGTGCAAAAATTGATGTTGTATCCAATAATGGTGCTTATGCATCTCATGGACATGCTATTGGTGCCTAAAGGTGGCGGTGTTATTGCTAGCCTTTATAAAATGGATCATTTACATTATGAAGCTACTACTGTATATACCAATACAGCGGCGGCAGGGTGCTATGAGAGGTTATGGTGTACCACACAACTTACGTTTGCTTTAGAAAGCCATATGGATAAAATTGCCAGAACTCTTAATATGGATCCTTTGGATTTTTGTTTAAAAAATATTGCGCCTAATGATGAAATTAATAAGGTAACTCATATTGTTCCCATGAGCAACCATCTTGATAAATGCTTAGTTCAAGGTAAAAAGATATTTAAGTGGGATGACAAAATGGAATTAGTTGAAGCCTATAGAAACCGTAAGGATGTTAGTAATCTTAGAAGAGGCGTTGTTTTAGCAACCTTTACTTATGCTTATGGGACCTATCCGAAATGCTTAGAAATAAGTGGCTGTCGTTTAGTTTTAAATCAAGATGGCAGTATTAAGATGATGGTTGGAGCAACTGAAATCGGTCAAGGGTCGCCCGGATACTGTATTTAGGCAAATGGTTGCTGAAACCGTTGGTATTTCACCTGAAAAAGTATATGCAGATAACATTGCAGATACAGATACTGCGCCTTTTGATACTGGTGCCTATGCTTCAAGACAAACTTTTGTAACAGGTATGGCGGTGAAAAGAGCAGCCCAAGAACTAAAAGAAAAAATTATAGATGCAGCTGTTTTATTTTAAGGTATTGAGAAAGACGCTATTGATATTGTAAATGGAAACATTATTTATAAGCATAATAAAAAACTGGTGACATCTTTAGGTGATTTAGCATTAAAATCATATTACGATATTAATAAAGGTGAATGCTTAAGGGTTGATGTTTCTAATAAATGCCTCTATAATGCATATCCTTATGGTGCTACATTTGCTGAAGTGGAAATTGATATGGATGCAGGAAAAGTGAAGTTACTCAGTGTTTTAAATGTTCATGACTCAGGGAAAATTATTAACCCTATTCTTGCAGCAGGGCAAGTTCATGGAGGTATGTCTATGGGAATTGCTTATGGATTAGCTGAAGAGCTTAATTATGATAAGACTACAGGGGAACCTCTTAACAATAATTTGTTAGACTATAAGATTCCCGCATTTATGGATACACCTGATTTAGATTGTGCCTTTATTGAAGAAGAGGATCCTATTGGACCTTATGGCAATAAATCTTTGGGAGAGCCACCGACTTGTTCACCAGCGCCAGCTATAAGAAATGCTATCTTAAATGCATTAGATGTTGAGTTTAATAAAATTCCAATTACACCGCAAGATATTATTGAAGCGTGTGTTTTAGAGCAAGAGTAGGGGGGTTATAGTTATGTATCAAATAAGAAGTTATCAAGAAGCTACTACTTTAGATGAAGCCGTGAAATTATTATCTGGCAACGACAGTGCTCGAATTATTGCTGGTGGTACAGATGTTCTGATAAAAACAAGAGAACGCAAAAGAGGATATATAGACAGAGACTTAGTTGGTATTATGAGAATACATGATTTAAAAGGTGTTAGGATAGATAATGAAGGTACAATTTTTATTGGAGCAACTACTACTTTTACTGAAGTTGAAAATTCACATTTAGTTAAGCAGTATTTAGGTAGTTTAAGCTTTGCTTGCTGTTGGCACTGTAGGTGGACCACAGGTAAGGAATGCAGGTACTATTGGTGGCAATGTTTGCAACGGGCCTACCTCTGGAGACAGTGCATCAACTCTTTATGTATTTAATGCTATTGTTTGCTTAACTGGGATAAATGGAAATAGAGAATTGCCTATTAGTGAGTTTTATCTGGGACCTGGAAAAGTTGATTTACAATCGAATGAAATTTTAAAAGGTTTTAAAATTAAAGAAAAAGATTACAAAGATTATAAAGGTCATTATATTAAATTTAGTCAAAGAAGAGCTATGGATATAGCCACATTAGGCTGTTCAGTACTTTTAAAAGAGCAAGGTGGACCTATTGATGACATGAGAATTGCTTTTTGGGGTAGCGGGACCAACACCAATTCGAGCAGAAGAAGCAGAAGCCTTTGCCAAGGGGAAACCAGTTAGTAATACAGTGCTCAAGGAAATATGCGTACGTTGTTTAGAAAGTGCGAGGGCCAGAGATTCATGGAGAGCTTCTAAAGCATTTAGAGAACAATTAATTAAAACGTTGCCTAGAAAGGCTATTGAAATTGCTTTAGGAGGTGAGGGCGATGTCTAAACAAATTACTTGTGTTGTTAATGGGCGTACGCACACATTAATGGTTGAAGCAGGAGAATCTCTTCTTGAAATGTTGAGAAAACGCTTAGAGTTAACGGGAGTCAAACAAGGTTGTGGCGTTGGTGAATGTGGCGCATGTTCAGTTATTATGGATGGAAGTGTAGTTGATTCTTGTATTTATTTAGCTGTTTGGGCAGATGGAAAAGAAATTACAACTATTGAAGGTATTCAGGATGAAAATGGTGGGCTGTCAGATTTACAAAGTAATTTTGTAGAGATGGGTGCTATTCAGTGTGGCTTTTGCACACCGGGTTTAGTTCTATCAGCTACAGCATTTTTAAATAATAATCCAGATCCAACTCGTGAAGAAATTAGAAGAGGCTTATCGGGTAATCTTTGTCGTTGTACAGGGTATCAAAAAGTGTTAGAAGCTGTAGAAAAAACGGCAGAAGAAAGAAATCTTGGAAAAAATTAAAGAAAGACCAGTAGAGGTGGCATTATCGATTCAATAGGAGAAAGAAGGGAATAGACATGATTGAAACAAAATTTATTGTGAATGGGGAAAGTATTACAGCGAATGTAGACGAAAAAGAAACATTGCTTAATTATTTAAGAAATGAACTAAATTTATTCGGTGCTAAAAATGGCTGTAATAAAGCTCAATGTGGCGCTTGTACAGTGCTTATTGATGGTGATGCAAAGCGATCATGCACAGTGAGAATGAGCAAGGTCGAAGGCAAAACTATTGAGACTATTGAAAATTTATCTAAAAATGGTAAACTGCATCCTGTACAAATTGGTTTTATTCACACAGGTGCTATTCAATGTGGCTTTTGTACTCCAGGCTTTATTATGGCAGCAAAAGGATTACTGGATAAAAATCTTAATCCAACAGAAGAGGAAATCAGAACTGCTTTGAAATTTAATATTTGTCGTTGTACTGGATATGTAGCAATTATTGATGCAGTCAATATGACAGCTAAAATTCTTAGAGGAGAACCAGTAGAGTATTTACCAGAAGAAGGTGGTATGGGTGTATCTGTAGTAGGTAAAGATGCTTATGCTAAAGCAACAGGATTACCTATTTATGCAGATGATAAAGAGTTTCCGGAAATGCTTTATGGTAAGGTTCTCTATACTGAATATCCTTATGCTATTGTTAAAAAAATTGACACATCAAAAGCTGAAGAAGCTGAAGGCGTTGTAAAAGTAATAACAGCTAAAGATATTCCTGGTAGAAAAACCTTTGGATTATTAAACCCTCATCAACGTGTAATGGTTGAAGAAGGCGATACAGCTCTCTATATGGGAGAGTCTGTAGCAACAGTTTTTGCAGAAACATTAGCACTTGCTGAAGCAGCAACTAAACTAATTGAAGTTGAGTATGAGGAATTAGAAGGGGTCTATACTATTGAAGATGCTTTAAAAGAGAATAAAGCTGTTCTGCACAAAGATAAAGCTATTTCTAGTCATACTAAAATTCGTAGAGGCGACACAGAAAAAGCTTTTAAAGAATGCGATGTTATTGTAGAAGCTGCTTTTAAGGTTCCGCCAGTAGAACACGCTTATATGGAACCTGAGGCTTGTGTTACTAAATATAATGATAAAGGTCAACTTATTGTATTTATGTCTCATCAAGGGGCATATGATATGCGAAATCAATTTATGCAAACCCTTGATTTAACACCTGAACAAATTATTATAAATACAACACCAGCAGGTGGTGGATTTGGCGGAAAAGAGGAACCATTAATTCATTTACACTGTGCTCTTGGAACCATGTATACTAAAAAACCATGTAAGGTTGTAATGACTAGAGAAGAGTCTATTGCTGCTTCTACTAAGAGACATGGTGAAAATATAAAAATGAAGTACGGTTGTAAAAATGATGGTACTTTCTATGCATTTGAAGGAAGAGCAGATGTTAATGGTGGTGCTTATGATTCTTTAGGTGGACCTGTTGTATTCCGTTCAGGGGTTGTAATGAATGGGCCTTACGAGGTTCCTTTTGCCCATACAGATAGTATTGGTCATTATACTAATACACCTCCAGGTGGAGCTTTTAGAGGCTTTGGTAGTACGCAAGTAACATTTGGTGCTGAAATCCTAGTGGATATGATGGCTGAAAAATTAGGTATGGATCCAGCAGATCTTAGAATTAAGAATGCGCTAAAAGAAGGTCGCCAAGGTATTACAGGACAAACTATGGAAACTGGTATTGGCTTAACTGAGTGTATTCAAAAAGTAAGTAAGCGCTTAGCTGAAATTAAAGATGATTATAAGCCAAGTGGTGAAAATAAAAAAATTGGTATTGGTATTGCCTGTTCCTATAAGAATGTCGGTATTGGTATTGGTTTAAAAGATGGTGCAGGAGCGGCCTTAGAGCTGACTCAAGAAGGTACCATTCTCTTAAAACATGGTGCCGCTTCTATTGGTCAAGGGCCAGACACAACAATGGCTTTAATTGCTTCTGAAGCATCTGGTATTCCTTATAGCTCTATTGATGTAATTAATAATATCACACCAATTTGCCCTGATGGTGAGGAAACCACTGCTTCAAGACAGACTTTTGTGACAGGTAATGCAACTAAAGCAGTTGCAGAGCAATTTGACAGTGCATTGAGACGTGAAATAGAGAAGCATTTTAGCATTAAAGCTAGTGATGTTAAATACGTTAAAGATGGTTTTAAAAGTAAAAGCGATGGAAAAACATATACCTTTAAAGAACTTGTTGGGAAAACAGGCCCTATGGAATTAGAATATGAATACATTCCACCACAAACAAGCCCATTAGCTGAAGATAATACGCCTAAAGAAGGAGATATCCCAGTTAATTATAAAATTCACTATTCTTATACTTATGCTACTCATGGCGTTATTCTAGAAGCAGATGAAATTACTGGTGAGTATAAGGTGTTGAAAGTAATTGCGGCGCAAGACTTAGGTAAAGCCGTTCATCCTTTACAGTCTAAAGGACAAGTAGAGGGTGGTGTTGCAATGGGACTTGGCTACGGACAAAGTGAGGAATTTGTAACTAATAAAGGTAGAATTGTTACAGATAATTTAGCAAAGCTAAAAGTGCCGAAAATTACAGATATGCCTGATATTGAGATTATTCTAGTTGAAGAACCTCAAATTGAAGGACCTTTTGGAGCAAAAGGCATGGGAGAATTACCTGTTAACCCTGTTGCACCAGCTATATCTAATGCTCTATTTAATGCATTAGGTGTTCGTATGTGTGAGTTGCCTATTACTAAAGAAAAAGTAAAGGCTGCTCTAGACGCAAAATAAGCAAACATTTTAAAATAAATAAAAAAGAAGGGCTTTTAAAATAAAAGCCCTTCTTTTTGTGTGTTTTTTAGTCTACCAATGGCACACCGTTAGCATCTTTATCAATGCTACCAGTTAGAATAAGAATACCTTCTACAAGGCCCCCGGATTGCAGCAAAGACGATTGGAAAAACCACAAGTGAAGCAAAAGGGCCCCCTACAGTAGATAATAAAAGCTGTGCTATGCCTTTTCCTGTATATCCTAAATAAAAGTTGTGAATACCAAAGTATCCTAAAAAAATTCCAAATAGTCCAGCCGCAATTTTTGACTTACCTTTAGAATCATTTTGGTTTGTTGTTTTTTGATTATCAGTAGTCTTTTTTTTCAGGTGTAACTTCCTCTACTTTCTTTGTAGTCTCAGCTTTGATTACATCAGATGCTTGATGTGTTGTTTTTTGAGAGGCATTGTTGCCCCAATATTTTCTGTTATTCAAATGAATCCCTCCTTAAGTAATGTTTTATCACTACTTAATATATTCACCATTATTATAACACATAATAATAGGAAATACATTGACAAAAATCAGCTAAAATATTAACCTTGAGAAGGAGGTTATGTCAATGCAAAAAAGAAAAAGTAGCATTAATAAGAATTATAGTTTATATTCTTTTTATTGGTGCTTTTATGGTGGTGCCTGTGGTCCATTTTTTAACTGGAGAGCCTTGCTCATTTGAACAAGCTTTTAAATATGGTTTCTCCAAGTTGTGGAGTGACCCGCTCCTTTTCATCTCTAGTACATGGGGATATTGGGGATTCCTATTATTATAATCCGTACTTTACATTATTTTTAGGTCCTATGTCTTTTTTAGTGATGATTCAAGGTGCTTGGACATTTGTAATGAGAAGAGTAAAAAAAGATAATAGAATCTCTTTAATGGATGCTCTTTTTGAACAGGTCTTCAGAGGCTTAAAAGAAAAAGGTGGTAAATAATGACATAAATATATTTGATAACATTTTTCTTAGTATCTGCTGTTACGACAGGACGGGTCGCTTTTATCTTAGGTTATAGAGACTATGATAAATATAGAAAAGAAAAAGATTAGCAGAAAGCTTTACTTAGGCTTTTTTATTATGTTAACAATTGCCTTGATTTTATTTATAGTTTGGGGGTTTTCTCAAAATTTAAATACACCTCCGTGGGCTGCAATAGAAGTCCTTTAAAAGAACCTTTAGTATTGACAAAGGACCCAGAAACATATTATCATGAAAACATATAATAGTGTTCATTTTAAGGAGGAGAAGAAAGAAATGTCAAAAGCAAAATTTGAAAGAAACAAACCCCATGTAAACATAGGAACAATTGGTCACGTAGACCATGGTAAAACAACATTAACAGCAGCAATAACCAACACGTTAGCAACAACAGGAGGATCTGAAGCGAGAGCTTATGATCAGATTGACAATGCACCGGAAGAAAGAGAAAGAGGTATTACAATTAATACTTCACACGTAGAGTATGAAACAGAGAACAGACACTATGCACATGTAGACTGCCCAGGTCACGCAGACTATGTAAAGAATATGATAACAGGAGCAGCACAAATGGACGGAGCGATTTTAGTAGTAAGTGCAGCAGATGGTCCGATGCCACAAACAAGAGAGCATATTCTATTAGCGAAACAAGTCGGGGTACCATACATAGTAGTATTCTTAAATAAAGAAGATCAAGTAGACGATCCAGAATTACTAGAATTAGTAGAGATGGAAGTAAGGGAGCTACTAAGCGACAACGACTTTGACGGAGATAATGCACCAGTAGTAACAGGTTCAGCATTAAAAGCGTTAGAAGAAGGAGACGGAACAAGAGAGAACAAATGGTCTGGAAAGATTTGGGAATTAATGGATGCAGTAGATGCATACATTCCAACGCCAGAGAGAGCAACAGACAAGCCATTTTTAATGCCAATTGAGGATGTGTTCACTATTACAGGAAGAGGAACAGTAGCAACAGGCAGAGTAGAGAGAGGCATCGTAAAAGTAGGAGATGAAATTGAGATTGTAGGCTTACAAGATAAGGCAACAAAATCAACAGTAACAGGTGTAGAAATGTTTAGAAAGCTATTAGACCAAGCAGAAGCAGGGGATAATATTGGCGCATTACTAAGAGGCATTGAGCGTTCAGACATAGAGAGAGGACAAGTATTAGCAAAGCCGGGAAGTATTAATCCACACAAGAATTTTGAAGGACAAGTATACATCTTAACAAAAGAAGAAGGTGGCAGACACACTCCGTTTTTCAATGGATACAGACCCCAATTTTACTTTAGAACAACAGACGTAACAGGAATGGCAGAATTACCAGAAGGAATAGAAATGGTAATGCCAGGAGATGACGTAGAGTTAAAAGTAGAATTAATAACGCCAATTGCGATTGAAGAAGGCTTACATTTTGCTATAAGAGAAGGTGGCAGAACAGTAGGAGCTGGTGTTGTAAGTAAAGTACTTGCTGACTAATTCAAAAGAGATTAAGACTACTGATGGTATAATATAGCTCTATCAGTAGTCTTTTTTAAATAGGAGAGGCTATGAAAGAAGTAGGACGAAAATTATATGAAAGCTTTTTTTATCTTTGTGGCAAGTTAGGTTGTCATCAAATGCCTAATAGAAGCTTTTATATTAAAGGATATCAACTGCCTCTTTGTGCAAGGTGTACAGGTGTTGTACTGGGATATTTAGTTGGTTTGATTTTAGGAATTTTTGTTTCACCACCTATGTGGTTTGCAGCTATATTACTGTTGCCAATGGGAATTGATTGGGGTTTACAGACTGCTCTAAAAAAAGACTCGACTAATAATAGACGCCTTTTAGTAGGATTGTTAGGTGGCATTGGCATTATCATTTTTTTGTAACTTATTTGGTTTATATTAATTTAAAGGAGATGGAATTATGGAAAACAAACAATTATTGGTTTTTCAAAATGGGGTAATATTTATGGTGTTTTAGCAATTGTTTCGGGAGCTTTAACTTGCTTGACAATTATTGGTGCTATTATAGGCGTTCCTGTGATTTTTGCATGAATCAATATGAGAAAAGGTGCTTTAAAAGCAAAAAAGTATTATTACAAGAACTTCTGATGGGGAGGTAATATCAACGGAAGAGCAGCATGGTGCAGTTGTTGAAGAGGTCGGTCGCTATGCCCAAATAATGGGTATTGTTAGTATTGTTTCTTATGTCTTGGGAATTGTTATCTTTATATTCTATTTCATTATAATTTTCTTTTTGATTTTTGCTGGTGCATCAGGTTATGGAGGTTCATATCATTATTATTACTAAGTTTTATGAAATAAAATAATAAGGGAAGACAGCAGTTGATTTTTAATCAACTGCTGTCTTAGCAATGGTTGCTTGTACAGCTCTTAATAGTAGTTTTCAATTAAGCTACACAAACAGATAAGAGACTAGATGTTGTTTTTATTTTAGACCATGGCAACTAGCATAAAAAGAAGGCAACAAAGAGGTCTCGGTTTACTGCCTTTATAACGATAATTAATATTCTCCCTTAATTACAAAAAAAGATCCTCTAATTGTGCCTGCAAGTTTAGATTTTTGTCTAGCAAACTTAAATTTGCCTTCTAATTCTTTAGGGATTTCCATACCTTCAGATAGCTTGAAACCAACAGCTCGCTTTTTAGCTTCATCAATTGAGTACATTACATTAACTTCAAGGCCGCTTTCATAAAAGATATAGGCCATTTTCATGTTATTAACTTCAAATTGTGATGTTTCGAAGGGTTTTGCTTGAAATTCAATATTTCGTTCCTCTTTTAATATCTTATTTACATAATTCAGGGTATTTGGACTTTTTTCTGCCGAGATTACAGTAAATTTATGTTTGTATTTATTCATTAGGTAACGGGCTTCATTTGCTCTTAAGCCTGCAAGAGCTGTTGCAAAGAGTGAGGTGTCTAATCCTATTGTTGAGATATTCTTATAATCCACTTCATAAATCATTTTTCTCCTTTAAGTATCCATTTAGCTTAGATATATATATCATACATACTACCGTTTCAAACAGTACTTGTCAAGTTTAGAGATAATCTCCGTAGTCTAATTTTTGCGGGAGTCTTTAGGTAGAGAGGTAATCACTGGAGAACATGTTTTGAAATAGTTGACCACATAATGATTTTTCCTGTTATAATAGAGGAAGATTAGAGATAGATTTGTTGTGCTGGAAACTTGACAGGACAAGTATTTTATTATAAAATTATTTAGTCGAAGTGTCTATAAAATAAGACAGGGGGGTGTTACCAATGAGAGTAGGCATTACCTTAGAATGCACAGAGTGCAAAAATAGGAATTATCAAACAAAGAAGAACAAAAAAAATACTACTGATCGTTTAGAGTTAAAGAAGTATTGCAAAACTTGTAAAGGTCATACTGTGCATAAAGAAACTAAGTAATAGTAAAGGAATGGATTGCTATGGCAGCGAAAAGTGAAAAGAAAAAAAAGAATAATATTTTTAAAGGTATGCTTAAGGAACTGAAAAAAGTAACTTGGCCTACTAAAAAAGAATTGGCGGTTTATTCTGTCGTAGTTATTGTTGCAGTAATTATCTTTACGATAATTGTTGGCATTTATGACTTAGGTTTATCTAAACTCATGGAATTAATTTTGAGTTTGGGTAAATAGGTGGAATGAATATGGAAAACGAAAAAAAATGGTATGTGGTGCATATCTATTCTGGTTATGAAAAGAAAGTGCAAACTAACTTGGAGAAAAGAATAGAGACCACAGGCATGCAAGATAAAATATTTACAATTTTGATTCCTGAAGAAGAAGTTCAGGTAAAGGATGGCGTGAAGAAAACAGTCGTTAAGAAGGTTTATCCAGGTTATGTTTTAGTTGAAATGATTATGACTGATGATTCTTGGTATATTGTTAGAAATACACCAGGGGTTACAGGGTTCGTAGGGGCTGGTTCAAAGCCTGTTCCTCTTGAAGACTATGAAGTTGAGAAAATATTTAAACTAATGGGTCTTAAAAAGCAATCCCTTCGCTTCGATGTGAATGTTGGAGATAAAATCCAAGTTACAGAAGGACCTTTTGAAGATTTTATGGGTACAATTACAGCTATCGACATGGACAAAGGGAAAATTCATGTACTTGTGTCTATGTTTGGAAGAGAAACTCCGTTGGAGTTAGATTTTGATCAAATAAGAGAAATCGAATAGTGGGAGGTGAATCACATGGCAAAGAAAGTAATTAGCTTAATTAAGTTGCAAGTTAAGGGAGGGCAAGCGAATCCGGCACCTCCAGTAGGTACTGCATTAGGACCTCATGGTGTTAATATCATGTCATTCTGCAAAGAGTTTAATGAGAAAACACAGCAACAAAATGGCACAGTTATTCCTGTAGTTATTACTGTTTATGAAGACAGATCATTTTCATTTATAATGAAAACACCACCAGCGCCAGTTCTTTTAAAGAAAGCAGCTGGTATTGAAAAAGCTTCTGGCGTACCAAACCGTGAAAAAGTTGGTAAAGTTACTAAAGCACAGGTTAAGGAAATTGCAGAATACAAACTACCTGACTTAAATGCTGCAGACATTGATGCTGCTATGCGCATCATTGAAGGCACAGCAAGAAGTATGGGAATTACAGTAGAAGAATAAGTGGGAGGGAAACCGTAAGTACCACGAGGAGGTTAAAATGCCTAAAGTAGGTAAGCGCTTTAAAGCGGCAAGTGAAAAAGTAGATAGTGAGAAATACTATGACATCAAAGAAGCTGTTGCGTTAGTTAAAGAGACAGCAACTGCTAAGTTTGATGAAACCATTGAGGCTAATGTTCGTTTAGGAGTAGATCCACGTCATGCAGATCAACAAGTAAGAGCTACTGTTATAATGCCTCATGGAACAGGAAAAAGTCATAAGATTTTAGTTTTTGCTAGAGGCGAAAAAGAAAAAGAAGCATTGGATGCTGGCGCAGAATATGCAGGACTTGATGAACTAGCAACTAAAATCCAAGGTGGCTGGATGGATTTTGATGTTGTTGTAGCAACACCGGATACAATGGCTATAGTAGGTAAACTTGGTAAAGTATTAGGTCCAAGAGGTTTAATGCCTAACCCTAAGACAGGTACTGTAACCCAAGACGTTGCAAAAGCAATTGAGGAAATTAAAGCCGGTAAAATAGAATTTCGCGTAGATAAAGGCGGTATTCTTCATGTGGGATTTGCAAAAGCTTCTTTTGATTCCGACAAAATTGAAGAAAACTTCAAGGTATTTATGGAAGCAGTAGTAAAGGTTAAGCCTTCTTCAGCAAAAGGCGTATACTTGAAGAACATTACCATTAAATCTACAATGGGACCTGGAATCAAAATTGATCCATCTGTCATTGCGAAATAATTTAATATTGACCATCCATTCTCTGAGTGATATACTTAGAGAATATTAAAAAAAATCAACTGTAGACAGCAGGCGCTAAAGCTTAATTTCCTGCCGAGGTTATGTGTTACATAATATGTTATTGTATTATTTAACCCTAACTGTCATGCAGTTAGGGTTTTTTATTATTGTGAATAAGGAGGTGTACCACTTGAAACCAGCAATTGAGAAAAAACAAGTCGTTGTTTCTGAGATTAAGGAAAGATTAGATAGTGCAACATCTGTTGTTGTTGCTGACTATAGAGGACTTAGTGTTGAAGAAGCTACTGAGTTAAGAAAACAATTGAGAGAAGCAGGCGTTGATTTTAAAGTTCTTAAGAATACATTAGTAAAGAGAGCTTGTAATGACGCTGGCATTGAAGGATTAGAAGATGTTTTAAAGGGACCAACAGCTATTGCTTTTAGTGAAGATGCTGTGGCACCATCAAAAATATTATTTGATTTTGCAAAAAGTCATAAACTACTGGAAATTAAAGGTGGTTTACTAGAGGGTAAGGCTGTAGAAATTGCTCAGCTTAAAGCCTTAGCAATGCTTCCTTCTAAGGAAGCATTGCTAAGCCAAGTTGCAGGCGCTTTTGCGGCACCAATGCAAACAATGGCTTCATTATTTGCAGCACCAATAAGAGATTTAGTTGGCGTTGTAAATGCAGTTAAAGAAAAGAAAGAACAAGCATCCTAAGCCATTGTAGCTAGGGTATTATGAGAGGAGATTTTATAATGAGTAAAATTCAAGAAGTAATTGATATTGTAAAAGAAATGAGCGTTTTAGAATTAAGCGAACTAGTAAAAACATTTAAAGAGGAGTTTGGTGTATCAGCAGCAGCTCCAGTAGCAGTAGTAGCAGCAGCTCCAGTAGCAGGCGGTGCAGCTGAAGAAGAAAAATCTGAATTTGATGTTGTTTTAGCTGACATTGGTGGAAACAAAATAGCTGTTATTAAAGCAGTTAGAGATTTAACAGGTTTAGGATTAAAAGAAGCTAAAGAATTAGTTGAAGGTGCTCCGAGCCCAGTAAAAGAAGGCGCTAACAAAGAAGTAGCTGAAGAAGCTAAAGCTAAATTAGAAGAAGCTGGCGCTAAAGTAGAATTAAAATAATAGAAAATTCTATAGTTGAAAGGTTGAGTGTTAACACTCAACCTTTTTTGTACGTTGGCTATTTATTTGTTAAAATGATTGACGTGAATTCTATGAGTGAGTATAGGGTAGATTTTTTTGGCAAACATTTAATATTTTGCTTATTATTGTTGCTATTGCTAGCATCTTATTATTGATTTGTAAGAATAAGAAAAGAATAGAATTTTCTGAATTTAAAACCAGTCGAAGAAGGCTGGTTTTTGTGAAAAAATAATGGTCTATTAAAAATAGATTATATAGTTTTTTAATTATTTTTCATAATCTATTAAAAATAAGGCTAAAACCATTGACATTCCTGCTAAATAGGATATAATAATGAGATGTATTATTTAGATAATGGGGGATTGTGCACATTATTATCCCTTAGCTCTATTCAATATAAATATATTCAGGAGGTGTCGCCGTGGCTTATACTCCACAGAAAAACAAAGCGGAAGAACGGGTGAGTTTCGCGGAAATTAACGAAATTATGGAAATGCCCAACTTGATTGAAATTCAGAAAAAATCCTATGAGTGGTTTTTGGATGAAGGGATTGCATCTATTTTACAAGATGTATCGCCAATCGAGGATTTTGGAGGTCGGCTCGTACTAGAATTTATAGAACA
Organism: endosymbiont 'TC1' of Trimyema compressum; assembly: GCF_001584725.1. NCBI lineage: Bacteria > Bacillati > Bacillota > endosymbiont 'TC1' of Trimyema compressum. Next base: position 516,978 of record NZ_CP014606.1, read on the forward strand.
TACATTTGGACAGCCAAAACATACAGTAGAGGAAGCAATAGAAAAAGATGTTAACTATGATGCGCCTTTACGTGTAATGACTCGCCTAATTAACAAGGATACAGGGGAAGTGAAAGAAGATGAAGTTTTCTTGGGAAACTTTCCTTTGATGACGCCGACAGGTACTTTTATTATTAATGGTGCTGAGCGTGTCGTTGTTAGTCAGTTGGTCCGATCCCCTGGCGTTTATTACGGTGGACAAACAGATACTAATGGCGATCGCATTTATAACTCGACAATTATTCCAAACAGGGGTGCTTGGCTTGAGTATGAAAGTGATTCCCAAGGATATGTTTATGTCCGGATAGACAGAACAAGAAAACTGCCAGCGACAATACTATTTAAAGCATTAGGATTTGGCGATACAAAAGATATTATAAAGCATTTTAATCAAAATGAATATATTATGAAGACTTTAGAAAAAGATAATGCAGATACTAAAGAAGCTGCATTAATTGAAATCTATAGAAAGTTAAGACCCGGTGAACCACCTACAGTGGACAGTGCTCAAAACTTGCTTCACAGTCTTTTCTTCGATCCAAAGAGATATGACCTAGACAATGTAGGTCGTTATAAAATTAACAAAAAATTAGAACATGATGTTCCTTTATTTAAAACACCTAAAGATGAGGCTAGTGGCCGTTATTTCAGGCAGTTAGACATTAAGGATATTGTTTGTACAATGGAAAACTTCCTTAAAGTTATGAACGAAGAGTTACCAGTAGATGATATTGACCACTTAGGAAACAGAAGGTTGCGTTCTGTTGGTGAATTGTTAAGAAATCAATTCAGAGTTGGCTTGTCAAGAATGGAACGCTCCGTTAAAGATAAAATGACGCAACAAGATATTGAGGGTATTAGTGCTCAACAATTAATTAATATAAGGCCTGTTATCGCGACAGTAAAAGAGTTTTTTGGATCAAGCCAATTGTCCCAATTTATGGATCAAACAAATCCATTAGCTGAATTAACACACAAGAGACGTTTGTCGGCTCTTGGACCAGGTGGTCTTTCAAGGGAAAGGGCTGGTTTTGAGGTTAGAGATGTACACCACTCTCACTATGGCAGAATGTGTCCAATTGAGACACCAGAAGGACCGAATATTGGTTTAATTGGTTCCCTTGGTGTTTATGGAAAGGTTAATGAGCTTGGCTTTATTTGTGCTCCTTACAGAAAGGTTGAAAAAGCTAATGGTCGCGTAACAGATGAGATTGTTTATTTAACAGCAGACGAGGAAGATGTTTTCGTTATTGCTCAAGCAAACTCACCTATAGATGAAAATGGCTATTTTACAGATAAAAAAGTAGATGCTCGTTTTAGGAAAGAATATATTGACGTAGATCCTAAAGATATTGATTATATGGACGTATCGCCAAAAGAGGTTTGGAGTATTGCTACTGCGTTAATTCCATTTCTAGAGCATGATGATGCAAACCGTGCCCTTATGGGTGCTAACATGCAGCGTCAAGCAGTACCTTTGATTTATACTGAATCGCCATGTGTGGGAACAGGTATGGAAAAAAGAGCGGCGCAAGACTCTGGAGTTTGTGTTCTAGCTGAAAAAGAAGGAATTATCGAAAGAGTTACAGGCAATGAAATTGTTATTCGCACAATTGATGGAGAACAAGAAGTGCATAATGTAGTGAAGTTCAAGCGATCTAACCAAGGCACTTGTATTAACCAAAAACCAATTATTAAGAAAGGTGAAAAGGTTAAGGCAGGAGATGTGTTGGCCGATGGACCATCTGTTGATAATGGCGAATTAGCATTAGGCCGTAACGTATTAGTAGCGTTCATGACATGGGAAGGCTATAACTATGAGGATGCTATTTTAATTAGTGAAGAACTGGTTCAAGATGATGTCTATACATCTATTCATATGGATGAATATGAGTGTGAAGCACGTGAGACAAAATTAGGACCTGAAGAAATCACTAGGGAAATTACAAATGTTGGACAAGATGCTATCATTGATTTAGATGATGAAGGTATCATTAGAATTGGGGCAGAAGTAAAAGCTGGAGATATTCTGGTTGGTAAAGTAACACCTAAAGGTGAAACAGAACTAACTTCTGAAGAACGTCTTTTAAGAGCTATCTTCGGAGAAAAATCAAGAGATGTTAAAGACAATTCACTCAGAGTGCCACATGGGCAAAAAGGAATTGTTGTAGATGTTAAAGTGTTTGAAAAAGAAGATAAAGACAATGCTTTATCTCCAGGTGTGAATAAAGTTGTCCGTGTCTATATTGCCCAAAAAAGAAAAATATCTGTAGGGGATAAAATGGCTGGACGTCATGGTAACAAAGGTGTTATTTCTAGAATTTTGCCTAAAGAGGATATGCCGTTTTTACCAGATGGCACGCCAGTGCAAATTGTACTTAATCCGTTAGGTGTACCATCGCGTATGAATATTGGACAGGTTCTTGAGTGTCATTTAGGAATGGCAGCAGTTAAAAAAGGTATTAAGGTAGCAACACCAGTATTTGATGGTGCTTCTGAAGATGACATTCATAAAATGTTAACATCAGTAGGTATTAGCGCATCAGGTAAAACTAGATTATATGATGGTAGAACAGGAGAACCATTTGATAACGAGGTCACTGTTGGTCAAGTATATATGTTGAAACTGCACCACTTAGTAGATGATAAAATGCACGCTCGCTCAACTGGACCGTACTCACTGGTAACTCAGCAACCCCTTGGTGGTAAAGCCCAGTTTGGTGGACAGCGTTTTGGAGAGATGGAGGTTTGGGCATTAGAGGCCTATGGTGCAGCCCATACTCTACAAGAGATATTGACAATTAAGTCAGATGATATTGTTGGTAGGGTGAAAACATATGAAGCTATTGTAAAAGGAGAAAATATTCCTGAGCCAGGCATTCCAGAATCTTTCAAAGTATTGATTAAGGAATTACAGAGCTTAGGACTAGATGTTCAGGTTCTCCATAAAAATAAAGAAAAAAATGTATTTGAAACTGCAGATAATGAACCAATTACTGCTGAAATAAAAAAAGATCCAGAGGAGATTGTTTTAGAAGGTGCAGAACTCATCGCATCCGGATACCACGTAACATCCGAAGACGATGAAAATGTAGATTTTGGTTTTGTTGTTAAGGAAGAAGAACAGGAGGGTGAACATGGAAGAAATTAATAAAAAAAGTGATTCTAAAAAGGATAATAGTAATCCTGTGGACTCCAATGCTTTCGATGCTATTCGTATAAGTTTAGCCTCTCCAGAAAAAATACGTTCATGGTCATATGGTGAAGTGAAAAAACCAGAAACCATTAACTATAGAACGCTAAAGCCGGAAAGAGATGGACTCTTTTGTGAGAAAATCTTTGGACCTACAAAGGACTGGGAATGTCATTGTGGAAAATATAAGAAAGTCAAGTATGAAGGAATCGTTTGTGATCGTTGTGGCGTTGAAATTACACGTGCAAAAGTTAGAAGAGAGAGAATGGGACATATAGAGTTTGCAGCACCTGTTTCCAGTATTTGGTATTTTAAAGGTGTGCCAAGCCGTATGGGATTGCTTCTAGATGTATCACCAAAATCCATTGAAAAAGTACTTTATTTTTCAAGCTATATAGTTTTACAACCAGGAGATACACCTCTTGTAAAAAAACAAATATTATCTGAACAAGAATATAGAGATAATCGTAAAAAATTTGGTAAAGCATTTAAAGCCGGCATGGGAGCAGAAGCCATTAAGGAATTATTACGGGAAACTGACCTAGCTACTTTAGCAACTGAAATTAGAGCTGAAATTTTAAATACCAGTTCTCAAAAGAAAATTCGTCTTTTGAGACGACTTGAGGTTGTTGAAGTATTCAGAACTTCTGGCAATAAACCTGAGTGGATGATTTTAGATGTTCTGCCAGTGATTCCGCCAGAGCTAAGACCGATGGTACAGTTAGATGGTGGTCGTTTTGCTACTTCTGACTTAAATGATCTCTACAGAAGAGTCATTAATAGAAATAATCGTTTGAAGAAGCTACTTGATTTAAATGCCCCAGAGATTATTGTTAGAAATGAGAAGCGAATGCTACAAGAAGCCGTTGATGCTTTAATTGATAATGGTAGAAGAGGTCGTCCCGTTGCTGGTTCAGGAAACCGTCCTTTGAAATCATTAAGCGATATGCTTAAAGGCAAACATGGTCGTTTTCGTCAAAACCTATTAGGAAAACGTGTTGACTATTCAGGTCGTTCTGTTATTGTAGTTGGTCCAGAGCTTAAAATGCATCAATGTGGTTTGCCTAGAAAAATGGCTTTAGAACTTTTCAAACCTTTTGTAATGAAGTGTTTAGTCGAGCAAGGTGAAGCTTTAAATATTAAACAAGCTAAAAAGCAAGTTGAAAAAGGTGAAAGCAAAGTTTGGGATATATTAGAGGAAGTTGTTAAGGAACATCCGGTTCTATTAAACAGGGCTCCTACACTGCACCGCTTAGGTATTCAAGCTTTTGAACCAATCTTAGTTGGTGGTAAAGCCATTCAACTACATCCATTAGTTTGTACAGCCTATAATGCAGACTTTGATGGTGACCAAATGGCGGTTCATTTACCATTATCTTTAGAAGCACAAGCTGAAGCTAGATTTTTAATGATGAGTACCAATAATATTTTGAATCCAAAGGATGGTCACCCTGTTGCAACACCTACACAGGACATGGTATTAGGTTGTTATTACCTAACCGTAGTTAAAGAAGGTGGAAAAGGCGAAGGTAAAGTCTTTAACAACTACACTGAAGCTGCAATGGCATACGAGCATGGTGTTATTGAATTACATGCAGTAATTAAGCTGAAAGATAAAAATGGTGATTGGTTAGAAACAACGGTAGGTCGCTTAATCTTTAATTACGAAACACCAATTCCTGAAGAACTTGGTTACTATAATCAGGAAATGGATAAAAAGAAACTTGGAGAACTAATTTACTTATGCTACAGAAAATTAGGCAGTGATAAAACTGCTCAAGTTTTAGATGGTATTAAGAAATTAGGTTATAAGTATTCTACAAAAGCTGGTTTAACAATTAGCGTAGCCGATATCTTTATTCCTGAAGCTAAAAAAGAAATTCTTGCTAAGGCTGATGAAGAAGTAGATAAAATTGACAACTTATTTAAAATGGGCTTTTGTACAGAAAAAGAGCGACATGAAAAAGTTATTGAACTTTGGAATGGTGCAACAGGAGCTGTTACCAAGTCTATGATGGAAAACTTAGATAAGTTCAATCCTATTTTTATGATGGCTAACTCTGGAGCCCGTGGTAATGTTCAGCAAATTCGTCAGCTGGCAGGTATGAGGGGACTCATGGCTGACCCATCTGGTAAAATTGTTGACTTACCTATTAAAGCTAACTTCCGTGAAGGATTAACTGTACTTGAGTATTTCTTATCTACTCACGGAGCCAGAAAAGGTTTGGCGGATACAGCTTTAAGAACAGCTGAGTCAGGTTATTTAACACGTCGTTTAGTTGATGTTTCTCAAGATGTTATTATTAGAGAAGAGGACTGTGGTGCTGAAGAAGGGTTTACAGTGTCTTCTATTATTGAAGGAACTCGTGTTATTGAATCTCTTGGTGAGAGAATTATTGGACGTTATTTAGCTGAAGATATTATTCATCCTAAGACAAAAGAGATTATTGCTCATAAAAATGAGTTAGTTGATGAAGATAAATCTGAAGAGGTTGTGGCTGCTGGTGTTGAAGAAGTTAAGATTTTCTCAACATTTAACTGTAAAACAAGACGAGGCGTTTGTGCAAAGTGCTATGGTAGAAACTTAGCTATTGGTACACCGGTAGAACTAGGTGAAGCTGTTGGTACAATTGCGGCTCAGTCAATTGGAGAGCCAGGCACTCAGTTAACAATGAGAACTTTCCATACTGGTGGTGTTGCGGGAGATGACATTACCCAAGGTTTACCTAGAGTAGAAGAACTTTTTGAAGCTCGTAAACCTAAAGAGAAAGGTGAGCTTGCTCCAGCTGCCGGTAAAATTAAAATAAAAATGGTTAAAGGTAAAAATGAGATTTCCATTACCAATAAAGACGGCATAGAAACAGTTACTGTTCCATTATCTGCTAAACTAAGAGTAGCCACTGGTGATAAGGTTGAATTAGGCGATCAATTAACGGAAGGTTCTTTAGATCCTCATAGTTTATTGGCATATAAAGGCACCAAGGCATTACAAAACTATATCTTAAGAGAAGTTCAAAAAGTATATAGAACTCAGGGTGTTGATATTAGTGATAAACATATTGAAATTATTATTCACCAAATGCTTAAAAAAGTTAAGATGTCAGATACAGGAGATACACACTTGCTTGAAGGAACTATTGTCAATACATTTGATTTTGAAGAAGCTAATAAGCTTGCTACAAATAAAGGAGAAGCTATTCCGATTTTATTAGGAATTACCCAAGCATCATTAGCTACAGATTCTTTCTTATCAGCAGCGTCTTTCCAAGAGACAACTAGAGTATTAACAGATGCTGCTATTAGAGGTAAGATTGACTATCTTGTTGGCTTGAAAGAGAATGTTCAAATAGGTAAGCTAATTCCAACTGGAACTGGCCTTACAAAGTATGAATATTTGGAAGTTAATAAGATTCCTGACCGAGAAGAACTCTTCATTGACAGAGAAGATTAAAAGTGATAAAATTGTATGGCTTGGAAAGGGGGCTACTCTATGTCTTTAGATGAACTTAAAATAGCAAAAAGACGTACAGTTGGCACCAAACAGACTAAAAAGGCCTTACAAAACAGTCAGCTAAAAGCGGTTTATGTTGCAATGGATGCTGAACATAAGGTGACGAAACCACTTGTTGAAATAATAAATAAAAAAGGCCTTCCTATTTGCTGGGTGGAAACCAAGTATAAATTAGGAAAGGCCTGTGGTATTGAAGTAGGTACAGCCATTGCGGGTGTATTAAAAGAGGAAGAATAAAAAGGAGGTGTGGTATGCCTACAATTAACCAATTAGTAAGAAAAGGTAGAGAAGTGATGGAGCAAAAATCTACAGCACCAGCACTCAAAAATTGCCCTCAAAAAAGAGGAGTATGTACGAGAGTTTATACAGCCACTCCTAAAAAGCCGAATTCAGCTTTACGTAAAGTAGCCAGAGTTCGCTTAACGAACAGCATTGAGGTAACAGCGTATATTCCGGGAATTGGTCACTCATTACAAGAGCACTCAGTTGTGCTAATCAGAGGTGGCAGAATTAAGGACTTACCAGGTGTTCGTTATCATATTGTAAGAGGTGCTTTGGATACAACAGGTGTTCAAGATAGAGGGCAAAGTCGTTCTAAGTACGGTACAAAGAAACCTAAAAAATAAGTGTGAGGTGAAATAGATGCCAAGGAAAGGTAGTGTTCCTAAAAGAGAAGTATTGCCAGACCCGATTTACGGGAGTGTAGTACTAACTAAATTAGTTAATCAAATTATGTTAGATGGCAAAAAGAGCATAGCGGAAGGTATCTGCTATGGCGCTTTAAATATTATTAAAGAAAAAACCGAAAGAGATCCAATGGAAGTTTTTAATGAAGCTATGGAAAATGTTATACCTTTATTAGAAGTTAAAGCACGTCGTGTTGGCGGGGCAAACTATCAGGTTCCAATTGAAGTAAGGCCTGAGAGAAGACAAACATTAGCAATTCGTTGGATTACAAAATTCACAAGAGCTAGAAGTGGCAAGTCAATGGAGCAAAAATTAGCAAATGAGTTAATGGATGCTGCAAATGGCACAGGTTCTTCTGTTAAAAGAAAAGAAGATACTCATAAAATGGCTGAGGCTAATAGAGCATTTGCACATTACAAATGGTAGAGAGGGGATAATCATATGGCTAGACAAGTTAGCTTAGAAAAAACTAGAAATATTGGTATTATGGCGCATATTGATGCGGGTAAAACCACAACAACAGAGAGAATCCTCTTCTATACTGGTCGTGTTCATAAAATTGGGGAGACACATGACGGTGCAGCTACTATGGACTGGATGGTTCAAGAGCAAGAAAGAGGTATTACAATTACTTCTGCTGCAACTACTTGTTCATGGAAAGACCACAAAATCAATATTATCGATACACCAGGACACGTGGACTTTACAATGGAAGTTGAACGTTCATTACGTGTTTTAGACGGTGCAGTAGCAGTATTTTGCTCAGTAGGTGGTGTTGAACCTCAATCTGAAACTGTTTGGAGACAAGCAGACAAGTATGGTGTTCCAAGAATTGCTTACATTAATAAAATGGATAGAACAGGAGCTGACTTCTTTACAGGTGTCAATATGATTAAAGATCGTTTAGGCGCAAATCCTGTTCCAATGCAAATTCCAATTGGTTCTGAAGAAAACTTTAAAGGTGTTGTAGATTTAATTGAAAATGAAGCAATTATTTATACTGATGACTTAGGTCAAGTTTCAGATCACACTGCTATTCCCGAAGATTTAGTTGAAATAGCAGCGGAGTATAGAGAAAAATTAATTGAAGCAGCAGCTGAAAATGATGAAGAATTAATGATGAAGTATTTAGAAGGTGAAGAACTTTCATTAGAAGAAATTAGACGAGGAATTAGACGAGGAACTTTGGCGGTTACAATGATTCCAGTGTTCTGTGGGTCTGCTTTTAAAAACAAAGGTATACAACCATTGTTAGATGCTATTATTGATTTTATGCCATCTCCAGTAGATGTGCCACCAGTTGAAGGTATTAATCCTGAAACAGGAGAAACAGAAACAAGAGACTCAGATGACGATGCACCATTTTCTGCTTTAGCGTTTAAGATTATGGCTGACCCGTTTGTTGGGAAGCTTGCGTTCTTCAGATCTTATTCTGGGATTGTTGAATCTGGAACTTATATTTATAACTCAGTAAAAAGTAAGAGAGAGCGTTTAGGAAGAATCCTACAAATGCACGCTAACTCAAGAGAAGATATTAAAGAAGTCCGTTCAGGTGATATTGCAGCTGCAGTCGGTCTAAAGGACACTGCAACTGGAGAAACCCTATGTGACGAAAAGCATCCAATTGTTTTAGAATCAATGGAATTCCCAGATCCAGTTATTGATATTGCTATTGAGCCTAAAACAAAGCAAGACCAAGAAAAAATGGGTATGGCTCTTCAGAAACTTTCAGAAGAAGATCCAACATTCAGAGTGCATACCGATGAAGAAACTGGACAAACAATTATTTCTGGAATGGGTGAATTACACTTAGAAGTTATTGTGGATCGTCTGTTAAGAGAATTTAAAGTAGATGCGTTAGTCGGTAAACCGCAAGTTGCTTACAAAGAGACAGTTACTAAAGAAGCTCGCTCAGAAACTAAATATGCTCGTCAATCAGGTGGTAGAGGTCAATACGGACACGTTGTTATTAACATTGAACCACTTGAAAGAGGAACAGGATATGAGTTCGTTAATAAAATTGTAGGTGGTGTTATTCCTAAGGAATACATTCCAGCAGTTGATGCTGGTATTCAAGAAGCTATGGTCAATGGTGTTATTGCTGGTTATCCATTAATGGATGTAAAGATTACATTAGTTGATGGATCTTATCATGATGTTGACTCATCTGAAATGGCCTTTAAAATTGCCGGAAGTATGGCATTTAAAGAGGGGGCTAAAAAAGCTGGAGCAACTATTGTTGAGCCTGTAATGAAAATTGAGGCTACTATTCCTGAGGAATACATGGGAGATGTTATTGGCGACATTAACTCTCGTCGTGGAAGAATTGAAGGAATGGACCCAAGACCAGGTGGCGTAACAGTTGTTAGAGGTTTTGTACCGCTAGCAGAAATGTTCGGTTATGCTACAGACCTACGTTCACGTTCACAAGGTCGTGGTACTTATGTAATGCAATTTGATCATTACGAAGCGGTACCAAAAAGTATATCTGAAGAAATTATTGAAAAAAGAAGAGGATAGTTTTTAAGGAGGAGAAGAAAGAAATGTCAAAAGCAAAATTTGAAAGAAACAAACCCCATGTAAACATAGGAACAATTGGTCACGTAGACCATGGTAAAACAACATTAACAGCAGCAATAACCAACACGTTAGCAACAACAGGAGGATCTGAAGCGAGAGCTTATGATCAGATTGACAATGCACCGGAAGAAAGAGAAAGAGGTATTACAATTAATACTTCACACGTAGAGTATGAAACAGAGAACAGACACTATGCACATGTAGACTGCCCAGGTCACGCAGACTATGTAAAGAATATGATAACAGGAGCAGCACAAATGGACGGAGCGATTTTAGTAGTAAGTGCAGCAGATGGTCCGATGCCACAAACAAGAGAGCATATTCTATTAGCGAAACAAGTCGGGGTACCATACATAGTAGTATTCTTAAATAAAGAAGATCAAGTAGACGATCCAGAATTACTAGAATTAGTAGAGATGGAAGTAAGGGAGCTACTAAGCGACAACGACTTTGACGGAGATAATGCACCAGTAGTAACAGGTTCAGCATTAAAAGCGTTAGAAGAAGGAGACGGAACAAGAGAGAACAAATGGTCTGGAAAGATTTGGGAATTAATGGATGCAGTAGATGCATACATTCCAACGCCAGAGAGAGCAACAGACAAGCCATTTTTAATGCCAATTGAGGATGTGTTCACTATTACAGGAAGAGGAACAGTAGCAACAGGCAGAGTAGAGAGAGGCATCGTAAAAGTAGGAGATGAAATTGAGATTGTAGGCTTACAAGATAAGGCAACAAAATCAACAGTAACAGGTGTAGAAATGTTTAGAAAGCTATTAGACCAAGCAGAAGCAGGGGATAATATTGGCGCATTACTAAGAGGCATTGAGCGTTCAGACATAGAGAGAGGACAAGTATTAGCAAAGCCGGGAAGTATTAATCCACACAAGAATTTTGAAGGACAAGTATACATCTTAACAAAAGAAGAAGGTGGCAGACACACTCCGTTTTTCAATGGATACAGACCCCAATTTTACTTTAGAACAACAGACGTAACAGGAATGGCAGAATTACCAGAAGGAATAGAAATGGTAATGCCAGGAGATGACGTAGAGTTAAAAGTAGAATTAATAACGCCAATTGCGATTGAAGAAGGCTTACATTTTGCTATAAGAGAAGGTGGCAGAACAGTAGGAGCTGGTGTTGTAAGTAAAGTACTTGCTGACTAATTCAGTTGTTTTAAATTAAATAGATAGACACAAGTCAGTGGCTTAATGCCACTGACGTTGTGTCGTTTATAGGCGAGGAAGTAGAAGGTTGCTTTTCATCTGCAGATGGAAGGGTGTTTTTATGGAGCCAGTTGTATTGAAAATACAAACGAAAGGAAGGAACAAAAAGTGGCAAAAGAGAAGATTAGAATTCGCTTGAAAGCATATGATCACAAGTTATTAGACCAATCAGCAAGGAAAATTGTTGAGACTGCTAAGAACACAGGTGCAATGGTTTCCGGACCAATCCCACTTCCTACAGAAAGAAACATCTATACCATTTTACGTTCTACTCACGTCCATAAGGATTCAAGAGAGCAATTTGAGATGAGAACTCATAAACGTCTTATCGATATATTGGCTCCGAACCCTAAGACAGTAGATGCGTTAATGCACATTGATTTACCTGCAGGGGTAGATGTAGAAATTAAACTATAGGAAAAAAGATTGGAAAGGAGATGAATTGTCATAATGGCTAAAGCAATTATAGGTAAAAAAATTGGAATGACAAGCATCTTCCAAGATGGAACGATGATTCCAGTTACTGTTATTGAAGCTGGTCCTTGTGTAATTACACAAGTAAAGACTAAAGAAAATGACGGTTATGAGGGAGTACAAGTCGGTTTTTTACCAAAAAAAGAAAAACACACAACTAAACCATTAGCGGGCCATTTCAAAAAAGGAAATGTTAGCCCACTTAAGATTTTAAAAGAGCTTCCAGTAGAAGGCGAAGCAGAAGTTGGAGCGGAAATCAGAGTTGATATTTTTGCAACAGGTGACTACGTTGATGTAACAGGAAAATCAAAAGGTAAGGGTTTTGCAGGGGTTATCAAAAGATATGGTTTTCACCGCGGACCTGAAAGTCATGGTTCTAGACACCACAGAAATGTTGGTTCTTTAGGATCTATGGATGCTGCCCGTGTATTCAAAGGCAAAAAAATGCCAGGAAGAATGGGTGGCGATTGTGTAACAGTCCAAAATTTAGTTATTGCAGACGTGTTACCAGAACAAAACTTAATTTTAATTAAAGGTGCAATTCCAGGAGCGAAAAAATCAATCGTTACTGTGAGACCTGCTAAAAAGAAGTAGAAGGAGGTAGAGCAAATGGCAAAAATAAATGTACTAAGTACTGATGGTTCTGTTAAAGAATCTTTAGAACTTAAAGACGAAGTTTTCGGTATTGAGCCAAGTGAAGCATCTGTCCACGCTGTGGTAGTTATGCAACTTGCAAACAAACGCCAAGGAACTCACTCCACTTTAACACGTGCAGAAGTATCAGGTGGTGGAAAGAAGCCTTGGAGACAAAAAGGAACTGGTAGAGCCAGAGTAGGTAGTTCAAGAAATCCTGTCTGGAGAAAAGGTGGCGTTGCTTTTGGTCCTAAACCAAGAGATTACAGCTACAGCCTACCAAAGAAAGTTAAGCGCTTAGCTATGAAATCTGTACTAAGCGACAAAGTAGCTAATGAAGAATTAATCGTTGTAGACAGCTTTAATTTTAAAGAGCCTAAAACAAAAGAAATGAAAAATGTTTTAGCTAATTTAAAGGCTGGTAGAACAGCTTTAATTGTTACTTTAGATAAAGAGAACAACGTTATTGCTTCTGCAAGCAATTTACAAGGGGTAACAACAACTTTTACAGGCAGTGTAAATGTTTATGATATGGTCAGACATGCATCCCTAATTGCTACTAAAGAAGCTGTGCTAAAGCTGGAGGAGGTGCTTTTAGATGCGTAACCCAGCAGATGTAATCGTCAAGCCAGTTATTTCTGAAAAGAGTATGGACTTGTCAGCACAAAATAAATATGTATTCTTTGTTAATAAAGATGCAAATAAAATTGAGATTAGACATGCAATTGAAAAACAATTCAATGTAAAAGTAGGAAAAGTTAATACGATGACTGTTAAAGGGAAGCTCAAGAGACAAGGTAAAACACAAGGCTATAGACCAGATCGTAAAAAAGCAATAGTTACTTTAATAGAAGGAACTATCGAATTATTTGAAGGCATGTAAACCAGAGAGATAAGGAGGAGAAAAGATGGCATTAAAATCTTTCAGACCAACATCACCTGGTTTAAGACAAATGACGGTTTCTTCATTTGAAGAAGTAACTGCAAAAAAACCTGAAAAGTCTTTAACAGCCCCACTATCAAAAAAAGCAGGGCGTAATAACCAGGGTAGAATTACAGTAAGACACCGCGGAGGCGGCGAAAAACGTCTATATAGAATTATTGATTTTAAAAGAAACAAGGACAATATTCCAGCAAAAGTGGAGAGTATTGAGTATGATCCAAATCGCTCAGCTAATATTGCACTACTACACTACGCAGACGGAGAAAAAAGATATATTTTAGCACCAGAAGGATTAAAAGTAGGCGTTAAAGTTGAATCTGGCGAAAAAGCTGATATTAAGCCAGGTAATGCATTACCACTTGCAAACATCCCTGTGGGTGCCACAATTCATAACATTGAGATGAAGCCTGGAAAAGGTGGACAACTTGTTAGAGGTGCAGGAAACTCTGCACAGTTAATGGCTAAAGAAGGTCGTTATGCACAAGTGCGAATGCCTTCCAGTGAAGTAAGAATGATTTTAGTTGACTGTAAAGCAACAATTGGCGAAGTTGGTAATGGAGACCATGGTAATATTACTATTGGTAAAGCTGGACGTAAACGTCACTTAGGCTTCCGTCCAACAGTTCGTGGCGTTGTAATGAACCCTAACGATCACCCACACGGTGGTGGTGAAGGACGTTCACCAGTTGGCAGAAAACATCCAGTTACCCCTTGGGGTAGACCAGCGCTTGGACAAAGAACAAGAAAGAAAACAAATTCTTCTGATAAGTTCATTGTTCGTAGACGTTATGATAAGTAGTGAAGGGAGGACAAAATTGTGTCAAGATCAATAAAAAAAGGTCCTTATTGTGAACCTAAACTTTTGAAAAAAGTTGAAGCAATGAATGAAACAGATGAAAAACGCGTTATTAAAACGTGGTCCAGAAGATCTACAATTTTCCCTGAAATGGTAGGATATACCTTTAATGTACATAATGGAAGAAAACATATTCCAGTGTATGTATCTGAGGATATGGTAGGTCATAAATTAGGTGAGTTTGCTCCGACAAGAACTTACAGAGGTCATGCGGGCAACAAAGCTAGATAGAGGAAGGAGGACAAAATAATGGCAAGTGAAGTAAAAGCAGTTGCGAAATATATGCGTATCTCCCCTCAAAAATTGAGAAGTGTTGCAAATGAAATTAGGGGTAAAGAATTAAGAAATGCATTAGCTATCTTAAAATTCTCTCCTAAAAAAGCATCATTTTTGCTGGAGAAAGTAGTTAAATCTGCTGCGAGTAATGCAGAAAATAACAGCAGCTTAAATAAAGATGCCCTGTATATTTCTGAAATATATGTAGGGGAAGGTCCAACCTTGAAACGCTTTAAACCAAGAGCGATGGGAAGAGCCGATTTAGTACTAAAAAGAACCAGCCATGTAACAGTAGTTGTGGCTGAGAAGGAGGTTTAGTAGTGGGACAGAAAGTACATCCAAAATCAATGCGTTTAGGCGTTGTTCAGGACTGGGATGCAAAATGGTACGGTAGCAATAAAGATTATTCAGATATTTTATTGGAAGATGTAAAAATCAGAGAATATATTAAGAAAAGTTTATACCACGCTGGCATTGCTAGAATTTTAATTGAGCGTGTAGGCAAGCGTATTACTATTACCATCCACACAGGTAAACCAGGAGTGGTTATCGGACGTGGTGGTTCTGAAATTGAAAAATTAAGAAACTCATTAAAATCCATGGTTAAAGGACATCAAATAAATATTAAAGTAATTGAAGTGAAAAAGCCAGAAATGGAAGCTCAATTAATTGCTGAGAATATTGCAGCACAATTAGAAAAAAGAATTTCTTTCAGACGTGCTGTTAAGCAAGCAGTTCAACGTGCTATGAAAATTGGTGCAGGTGGTATCAGAGTAGCTGTATCCGGTCGTTTAGGTGGCGCTGAAATTGCTAGAACTGAATGGTATAGCGAGGGTAAAGTGCCATTGCATACAATTCGTGCCAATGTAGTTTATGCAACAGCTGAAGCTGATACTACTTATGGAAAAATTGGTGTAAAAACATGGGTTTACCTAGGAGACATCCTTACTGAAGAAAAAAACAGGAAGTTAAGGAGGGGAAGTGAATCATGTTAATGCCTAAAAAGGTTAAATACAGAAGACCTCGCCGTCCTAAGAAGATGAAGGGGAAATCAAAAGGTGGCAACCATGTAACTTATGGTGAATTTGGCTTAAGAGCTACATCACCAGCATGGGTTACTTCAAGACAAATTGAAGCAGCACGTATCGCCATGACCCGTTATACAAAAAGAGACGGTAAAGTATGGATTAAAATATTTCCGGATCGTCCAATTACACAAACTCCTGCGGAAACTCGTATGGGTAAAGGCAAAGGTTCTCCGGAGTATTGGGTAGCAGTGGTTAAACCAGGACGTGTTCTTTTTGAAATTTCTGGTATTAGCGAAGAGCAAGCTCGCGAGGCTATGCGTCTAGCATCACACAAGCTCCCATTAAAAACAAAATTCGTTGTGAAAGCCGACGAAGAAATTGGTGGTGACGCTAATGAAAAATAAAGAATATAGAGATTTATCAACTGATGAATTAGTCTCTCAAATAGATGGTTTAAAAAAAGAGTTATTTAACTTGAGATTCCAAGCAGCGACAGCGCAATTATCAAATCCAATGCGCATTCGTGAAGTTAAGCGTTCTATTGCAAGAGCAAAAACGATCTTAACGCAAAAAGAAAATCAATAGAAGGAGGAAAGATTCTTGGAAAGAAATACAAGCAGAAAAACAAGAATTGGTGTTGTTGTTAGTGATAAAATGGACAAAACAGTTGTTGTTAAAGTTGAAAACTTTAAAAAACACTCTATTTATCACAAGCGTTTTAAAGTATCTAAAAAATTTAAAGCACATGATGAAAACAACACTTGCATGATAGGTGATAAAGTAAAAATTATGGAAACACGTCCTCTTTCTAAAGATAAACATTTTAGAGTACTTGAAGTACTTGTAAAAGGTAAGAGGGTTTAGTATCTGCCATAAAAGGAGGGTTATGAAATGGTCCAACAAGAATCAAGATTAAAAGTTGGGGACAATACTGGAGCAAAAGAATTACTTTGCATTCGTGTTCTAGGTGGTTCTAGAAAAAGAACGGCTTCTGTGGGAGATGTTATCGTATGTTCCGTCAAACACGCAACACCAGGTGGCGTGGTAAAGAAGGGCGAGGTAGTGAAAGCTGTTGTAGTTCGTACTGTTTACCAAACAAGACGCCCTGATGGTTCTTATATTAAATTTAATGAAAATGCAGCAGTTTTAATTAAAGATGATGGTACTCCGAAAGGCACCCGTATCTTTGGTCCTGTTGCTAGAGAGCTCAGAGAGAAAAACTATATGAAAATTGTTTCTCTAGCACCAGAAGTGCTATAGAAATTACGGAGGTGAACAAGTTGACACCACACTTACATGTGAAAAAAGGGGATAAGGTAGAAATTATCGTCGGTAAAGATAAAAATAAAAACGGCAAGATTCTGGAGAGTTATCCAAGTGATGGAAAAGTACTCGTTAAAGGAATTAATAAAGTTAAAAGACATACAAAAGGGACTCAAAAGAATCCGCAGGGTGGCATTATCGAGAAAGAAGCACCTATTCAAGCGTCTAATGTTCTTCTGTTTTGTTCTAAGTGCAACCGTGGCGTGCGTCATGGACACGAAGTTAAAGAAGACAAAAAAGTACGCGTATGTAAAAAATGCGGAAAAGTATTAGACTAAAAGAAAGGAGGACCTTACATTGGCTAGACTAAAAGATACGTATAAGGAAGAAGTTGTGCCTGCATTAGTTGAAAAGTTTTCATATAAAAATGTTAACGAAGCACCAAAACTTAACAAAATTATTGTTAATATGGGTGTTGGTGAAGCAGTGCAAAACAGCAAAGTTTTAGAAGGAGCAGTTTCTGATATTATAATGATTACTGGACAAAAACCTGTAATCACTAAAGCAAAAAAATCTATTGCTACTTTTAAATTAAGAGAAGGCATGCCTATCGGCTGTAAAGTTACAATGAGAGGCGCTAGAATGTATGAATTTCTAGATCGCTTAGTGAATGCTTCCTTGCCGAGGGTTCGTGATTTTAAAGGAATCTCTAATAAAGGTTTCGATGGTCGTGGTAACTATACATTAGGTATCACTGAGCAATTAATATTTCCTGAAATTGATTTTGATAAAATTGATAAAGTAAGAGGGATGGATATAACATTTGTTACAACAGCAAAAACAGATGAGGAAGCGAGAGAATTACTAAAGTTACTCGGCGCTCCTTTTGCTAAGTAATTAAGGAGGATAGCAATGGCTAAAACATCAAAAAAAATAAGTCAACAAAGAACTCCTAAGTATAAAGTTAGAGCTTATAATCGCTGCAAAATTTGTGGAAGACCACATGCATATATCAGAAAATTTGGTATCTGCAGAATTTGTTTCCGCAAAAGAGCCAGCAATGGAGAATTGCCTGGAGTTAGAAAAGCAAGCTGGTAAGCATATGCTTTGGAAGGAGGTATTTGAATGGTAATGACAGATCCAATAGCGGATTATTTAACAAGAGTTCGTAACGCGAATACTGCATATAAGAAATCTGTAGATATTCCTGCTTCTAATTTAAAGGAGTCTATGTCTCGTATTCTAAAAGAGGAAGGCTTTATAAAAGGATTTGAAGTAGTAGATGGCGACAACCCTGCTAAAAAAGCAATTCGCGTTTATTTAAAATATGATGATAAAACAAGAGTAATTTCCGGACTAAAAAGAATTAGCAAACCTAGCCTTAGAGTATATGTAGGAACTGAAGATGTTCCTAGAGTGTTAGGTGGTTTCGGTATTGCAGTTCTTTCAACATCAAAAGGAATTATGACAGATAAATCAGCAAGAAAAGAAGGCGTTGGTGGAGAAGTACTCTGCTATGTCTGGTAACCAGGAGGTACAACATGTCAAGAATAGGTAAAGCACCTGTTGTTATTCCCGAAGGAGCGGAAGTAAACGTCTCTGGTAGCCATGTGGCAGTTAAGGGACCTAAAGGAAAATTAGAGTTTACTTTTGAGCCTGTAATAACAATTAAAGTAGAAGACGGTGAAGTATTGGTTTCAAGAGCAGATGATGATAAACATAACCGTTCACTACACGGAATGACAAGAGCGATAATAAACAATATGGTAACTGGTGTAAGCACTGGTTTCCAAAAAGAGTTAAACATGGTTGGGGTAGGTTATAAAGCCAATCTTGCTGGGAAGAAACTAGTTGTAAATGCTGGTTATTCCCATCCAGTTGAAATGGAAGTTGAAGCTGGTTTAGAAGTTGAGGTTCCAAAACCAACAGTGATTATTGTTAAAGGTATTGATAAGCAACAAGTAGGGGCTTTTGCTGCTAATGTGAGAAGTATTCGTCTACCTGAGCCATATAAAGGCAAAGGTATTAAGTATGCTGACGAACATATTAGAAGAAAAGTCGGTAAAACTGGCTCCAAATAGAGCAAGAAAGGAGTGAGCAGTTTTGATTAAACAGATTAACAGAAAAAAAGTTCGTGCTAAGAAACACAGAAGAGTTCGTAAAAATATCAGCGGAACAGCAACCTGTCCAAGACTATGTGTTTTCAGAAGTGGAAAAAACATTCATGCTCAGATTATCGATGATGTTGCAGGTCACACATTGGTTGCAGCTTCCTCTCTTGAAGTGAGGGATGTAAATGGTGGCAATGTAGAAGGCGCTGGTGTTGTTGGTAAATTACTTGCTGAAAAAGCAGTTAAAGCTTGTGTGAAATCAGTAGTTTTTGATAGAAGTGGCTATATTTATCACGGAAGAGTTCAAGCCCTTGCAGAAGGTGCTAGAGAAGGCGGATTAGAATTTTAAATCCAAAAGGAGGGAAAAACGTGCACACTGATGAAAAAAAGAGTGAATTCTCAGAAAGAGTAGTCAACATTAATCGTGTTGCTAAGGTCGTAAAAGGTGGACGTCGTTTTAGCTTTAGTGCTTTAGTCGTTGTTGGCGATGGCGAAGGCAGAGTTGGCGTAGGACATGGGAAAGCTCAAGAAGTTCCTACAGCTATTAAAAAAGCTGTTGAAGATGCAAAGAAAAATGTTATCAATGTTCCGATTGTTAATACAACAATACCCCACCAAATTATCGGTAAATTCGGAGCAGGTGCCGTTCTATTAAAACCTGCAGCAAATGGTACTGGCGTTATTGCTGGTGGACCAGCGCGTGCAGTTTTAGAATTAGCAGGCATTAAAAATATTTTGACAAAATCTTTAGGCTCATCTAATAAAAATAACATGGTATATGCTACCATAGAAGGTTTAGCTTCTTTGAAGCGCGCTGATGAAGTAGCAAGACTACGCGGTAAAACCACCGACGAGTTATTCGGTTAGGAGGGATGGGCGTGAAAGAAGTAAAAGTTACATTAGTTAAAAGTATTATTGGACGTCCTGAAAGACAGAAGGAAACTGTAAGGTCTTTAGGTTTAGGAAAAATTAACAGCCAAGTAATACAAAAGCTAACACCAGATATTGAGGGGAAATTAAATAAAGTTTCTCATCTGGTCAAATATGAAGAAATATAGGAGGTTTTGTGATGAAGCTTCATGATTTAAGCCCAGCAGCAGGTGCAAAAAAAGCATCTAAACGTGTTGGAAGAGGCATGGGTTCTGGTACAGGCAAAACCTGTGGTAGAGGTCATAATGGCCAAAAATCCCGTTCTGGCTATAGCCAAAAAAGAGGATTTGAAGGCGGACAAATGCCTTTAATTAGAAGAATACCAAAAAGAGGTTTTACAAATATATTTGCAACAGAGTATACTATTATAAATCTAGACCAATTAAATAGATTTGAAGATGGTGCTACAGTAACTATTGACGATATGCTAAACTGTGGAGTTGCTAGAAAGCTTCAAGATGGCATTAAAATTCTCGGTAATGGTGAAGTAACAAAAAAATTAACAGTTCAATGTAACAAAATTAGCGATTCCGCAAAAAGTAAGATTGAAGCTGCTGGAGGAAAAGTAGAGGTGATTTAAGTAATGTTTGAAACTCTAATAAATGCGCTGAAGGTCAAGGAAATCAGAAGGAAGATTATATTTACGCTTCTCATACTCGTAGTCGTACGTTTTGGAGCTTATATTCCGATTCCTGGGATTGATTCTGCTGTCTTAAGTCAAATTTTTTCAAACAACGGTATTTTAGATATTATCGATACATTCTCAGGGGGCTCCTTGAGTCGATTTACTATCTTTGCAATGTCTATCGTGCCCTACATTAATGCTTCTATTATAATGACCCTGCTGACCGCAGGGTTTGATCGCTTAAAGCAGATAGCGAAAGAGGACAATAAAAAAATTGCCCAGTATACTCGTTATTTAACACTTGCGTTGGCATTGGTTCAAGCCATAGGCTTAACAATCTTTATTAATGCAAGTAACGGATTTGCAGATCCAAATGCATTTACTTGGATTGTTTGTGCATTAACTATGACAGCGGGTGCTATGCTACTTATGTGGCTGGGAGAACTTATTAATGAACATGGTATTGGAAATGGTATTTCCCTAATTATTTTCATTGGTATTGTTTCTAGAGTGCCTGTTTTAGTTAATACAGTTATGCAACAAGTAAGTAGTGGTAATACACATGGTTACATGGCAATTTTACTACTAGTAGCTCTTCTTCTGGCTGTTGTCGGCATTGTTGCAGTTCAACAAGGAGAGAGAAGGGTTACTGTTCACTATGCAAAGCGCGTTGTTGGCCGTAAAATGTACGGTGGGCAAAGCACATTTATTCCGATTAAATTGAATCAAGCAGGGGTAATTCCAATTATCTTTGCTTCATCACTTTTAATATTACCAGGAACTATTGTTTCGATTTTCTTTGCAGATACAGGTTTTGCTCAGTTTTTCCAACAATGGTTTGGTGTAAACACACCTGTTTACATCGTATTCTATGCATTGCTCATTATCGTATTTACATTCTTTTATTCTGTTATTGCTTTTAATCCAGCGGATGTAGCAGATAACTTAAAGAAGAGTGGTGGTTTTATCCCGGGTATTCGACCAGGAAAACCAACGTCTGAAGCATTGCAAAAAATCTTAACAAGAATTACTTTATTCGGTGCTATTTTCTTAGCTATTATTGCTTTATTACCTAATATTTTAGGAGGTTTTATTGGCGGAATGCAGTTGCAGTTTGGAGGAACAAGTTTGTTAATTGCAGTCGGCGTAGCTCTTGATACTATGAAACAAATGGAGTCACAACTTTTAATGAGACACTATCAAGGATTTTTGAAATAATGCGAATTCTAATGATGGGTCCTCCAGGCTCTGGTAAAGGAACACAAGGAAAAATAGTTGCAGAGGCTTTGAAAATACCTCACATTTCAACTGGAGATATTTTCAGACAAGCAATGAGTGAAGCAACACCGCAAAGCGAGGAACTAAAGGCCCTTATTAATAAGGGCCAACTGGTCCCAGATAGTTTGACTAACGCTATGGTTTTTAAACGGATAGAACGCAGTGACTGTATAGGTGGCTATATTTTAGATGGTTATCCTAGAACACTCTCTCAAGCTGAGGTGCTTGATGCCTACTTAGCTGAGAAACATCAGAATCTTGATTATGTTGTTATGTTAGATGTCCCTGAAGAAACTACTGTAGACAGAATTCTCAATCGCAGATTTTGTAAATCTTGTGGTGGTTCCTTTAATATTACTACCAATCCTCCAAAGATAGAAAATATTTGTGATTATTGTGGTGAATCATTGTCAGCACGAGATGATGATAATGAAGAAACTGTATTAGATCGAATTAAAGTATATGAAAAAGAAACAAAACCGTTAATTGAATTTTATGAGAGCAAAGGAATTGTGTGTTCTATTGCAGGCGATAATTCAGTTAAGGAAGCGACAAAAGAGATTGGCAAATGCTTAGGAAGGGACATTTAGTTGATTATTATTAAAAATAAAGATAGTATTTCAAAAATGAAAGAAGCAGGCACCTTAGTCGCATTAGTACACCAAAAACTAAAGGAAATAATTACGCCTGGCATCTCCCTTTTAGAGTTGGATAGAGAAGCTGAAAAAATAATCAGAGAACATGGAGCTATCCCTAGCTTCAAAGGTTATGAAGGGTTTCCCAACACTATTTGCGCCTCGATGGATGAAGTTGTCGTCCATGGCATTCCAAGTAGTAGGCGCTTAAAAGAAGGAGAGATTATCAGTATAGACGTTGGTGCATTGAAAGATGGGTACCATGGAGATGCTGCTTTTACTGCGGCAGTGGGAGTCATTTCACCTGAAAAAGAAAAGCTGATTTCTGTTACAGAAGATAGTTTTTTTAAAGGACTCCAAATGGCAAAAGTAGGCAATCGTTTAGGGGACATTTCTCATGCAATACAGAAAACAGTTGAATCAGCTGGCTTTAGTATTGTTAGAGAATTTGTAGGTCATGGAATCGGTGAAGATTTACATGAAGATCCTGCTGTACCTAATTATGGCCCCCCTGGTAGAGGCCCTCGTCTTGAGGCTGGCATGGCTCTTGCCATAGAACCTATGGTAAATATGGGCGGCTCCAATATCGAGATTTTAGAAGATGGATGGACAGTCGTAACTAAAGATAAACAGCCTTCAGCCCACTATGAGCATACTGTGATTATCACAGAGAGTGAGCCTATCATACTCACTCGGTTGTAGAAGGGATAAGGTGAAGATAAGGATGATAATCCTGAATAAGAAATGCGTTACTATAAGCAGTATTTCAGTTAATAAAAAGGAGATGATCAAGTGTCCAAAGAAGATGTAATTGAAGTGGAAGGTAAAGTAATTGATTCTTTACCTAATGCTATGTTTAAAGTTGAATTAGATAATGGTCACCAAATTTTGGCCCATATCTCAGGAAAAATCAGAGTAAACTTTATTAAGATACTACCTGGAGATAGAGTCAAAGTTGAATTATCTCCTTACGACCTTAGTAAAGGTCGTATCACTTATAGATTTAAATAAAAAGGAGGCTTTATTATGAAAGTTAGAACATCTGTTAAGCCCATTTGTGAAAAGTGTAAAGTGATAAAACGTAAAGGCAAAGTAATGGTTATTTGCGAAAATCCAAAACATAAACAAGTACAAGGGTAAAAAACTTATGGAGGTGTAAGAATGGCACGTATTGCTGGTGTTGATATACCAAACGACAAAAGAGTAGAAATTTCTTTAACTTACGTATACGGTATTGGACGTACAACTGCTAATGAAATTTTAGCAGCTGTTGGAATCAATCCAAACGCAAAGGTTAAGGATTTAACAGACGAGGAAGTCAATGCAATCAGAGACGAAATTGGTAAGTCACATAGTGTAGAAGGTGACTTAAGAAGAGAAGTTTCTCTTAATATTAAGCGTTTAATGGAAATTAATTGCTATAGAGGAATGCGCCACAGAAGAGGCTTGCCTGTTCGTGGACAAAATACAAAAAATAATGCAAGAACAAGAAAAGGGCCTAATAGAGGGGCCGTTGCTAAAAAGAAATAGGAGGGATAGGTTATGGCAGGTAAAGGTAAAGTCCGTTCTAAGAAACGGGATAAGAAAAAAATCGATTATGGCGTAGCTCATATTCAGTCTACATTTAATAATACAATTATTACCATCACCGATAAAGAAGGCGATACTATCTCTTGGTCTAGTGCCGGATCTCTTGGCTTTAAAGGATCAAGAAAGAGTACACCTTTCGCAGCCCAAATGGCAGCTGAAAAAGCAGCAGAAGCTGCAGCTGAACATGGTGTAAAAGAAGTGGATTGCTATGTAAAAGGACCTGGCTCAGGTAGAGAAGCGGCAATTCGCGCTCTAACAGCAGCAGGCATTGGAGTGGCAATGATTAAAGATGTCACACCAATTCCTCATAATGGTTGTAGACCACCAAAACGTAGAAGAGTTTAGAGGAGGAGGAAAAAATATGGCAAGATATAAAGGCACTGCTTGTCGTCTCTGTCGTAGAGAAGGCACAAAGCTATACTTAAAATCCGACCGTTGCTATTCTAACCAATGTGCTATGGAAAGAAGAGGCTATCCACCAGGACAACATGGACAAGGTAGAAAGAAAGTAACTGAGTATGGATTACAATTAAGAGCAAAACAAACAGTTAAACGTATATATGGTGTTTTAGAGAAGCAATTTAGAGGGTACTTTAAAGAAGCTGATCGTCAAAATGGCATTACAGGTGATAACCTTTTAGTTCTTTTAGAAAGACGTTTAGATAATGTAGCTTTCCGTTTAGGATTGGCAAAAACACGTACTGAAGCAAGACAATTAGTGCGTCATGGCCATTTTCTTCTAAATGGAAAGAAAATCAATATTCCTTCTTACTTAGTAAGAGTTGGAGACGAAATTAGCGTTCGAGAGAAAAGCAGAAGCAGTGTTGCATTCAAGGAGCTTTCAGATAACGTTACTGCTCCAAGTTGGTTAACAGTTAAATCAGGGGAACTGGTTGGTAAAGTTGAATTACTTCCAACAAGAGAAGAAATTTCAATTCCAGTTGATGAGCAACTCATCGTTGAATTATACTCAAGATAATAGCCTGATAGATAGGAGTAAAAGTATGTTAGAAATTGAAAAACCAAAAATTTCTATAATAGAAACCAGTGAAGACGGTTCTTATGGCAAAATTGCAATTGAGCCATTGGAACAAGGGTTTGGGATTACTCTAGGCAATGCATTAAGAAGAACCTTACTTTCTTCCTTACCAGGTATTGCAGTAACCAGCATGCAAATAGAAGGAGTTCAACACGAATTTTCTACTATTCCAGGCGTGGTTGAGGATACAACGGATTTACTATTGGCAATGAAATCTTTAAAGCTTAAAAGTCAATCTAAAGAACCTAAAGTTTTAAGAATTGAAAAAGAAGGCGCTGGCACGGTTACTGCTAGAGATATTATCTGTGACAGTGACATTGAAATATTAAACCCTGATTTACACATTGCCACATTAGAAAAAGAAGGCAGACTATTTATGGAAATTAATATAAAAGTTGGCCGAGGTTATGTAGGCGCAGATGATAACAAAGGTGAAGATGCAGCTATTGGTGAAATTCCAATTGACTCACTATTCTCTCCTGTTGTTAAAGTTAACTATGAAGTAAAAGACAAAAGAGTTGGAAAAGAAGCAGACCATGATTTACTTATTTTAGAAGTATGGACTAATGGTAGTCTTACTCCTGAAGAAGCAATCAGTGGTGCAGCTAGACTAATTTTTAACCACATTACTTTATTTGTAGCTTTAAGTGATTCTGACATTGCAGGGGTTCCTCTAGTAGAAAAAGAAGCAGAGAAAAAAGATCAGCTTCTTGAAAAATCTATTGAGGATTTAGACTTATCAGTGCGACCATATAATTGCTTGAAAAGAGCAGACATTAATACGGTTGGTGATTTAGTAAATCACACTGAACTTGAGATTATGCGTGTGCGTAACTTAGGTAAGAAATCCTTAGATGAAATTCATGAAAAAGTTGCAGAATTAGAACTGTCTTTCAGAAATGAAGACGAAGATTAAAAGGAGGGATTAAAGTGGGCTATCGAAAACTTGGACTTCGTTCCAATCAAAGAAGAGCTATGCTTAGAAATATGACAACTTCTTTACTTGAACATGGCAGAATTGTTACAACTGAAACAAGAGCAAAAGAAGTGAGACGTGTTGCTGAGAAAATGATTACTCTTGGCAAAAGAGGAAAATCTGATCTTCATGCTGTACGTCAAGCACTGGGCTATTTAAACAGTGAAGATGTTGTAATGAATAAAGTATTTGGCGAATATGCTACTAAATATGCTACAAGACAAGGTGGCTATACACGCGTAATTAAAACTGGCTATAGAAGAGGCGACGCTGCTCCTATGGCAATAGTTGAATTAGTAGACTAATAAAAAAATAGAGGTTCTCATGGCGTGCAAATTGCCATGAGGACCTTTTTTAAAATGCGAGGAGACCCAAAAAAAATGAATAAAGCTAGAAAATCCAAGGGGCTGGCAATAGTATTTACAACTATTGCTGTTAGTATAATAACCCTTATTGCGCTAACCTTAAGTCACTTCTTTTTTTGCAAAGGCTTGGAAGAATGTCAATAGAGTAGATAGAAAAAGTGAAATTAAGTTTTAATAGAAGTGAAAAAATAGTCTTCTTTGGAATTAGGAGAAAGAATGTTATTAGCAGAGTGGGGACGTATAGGGGGTTGTAGAAGCCCTCAATGTGTTCAAAGCAGGAAAGCTTAATTTGAGCAAAGGAAGAAAAAGACCTACGAAGAATTTCTTCTTTTTTCATATATTTAAAAAGGACTCAACGACAGCATTGTCCCAAGGATGAGAAAGCTTAGAAAAAGATTGAATGATACCAAAAGAATCAAGGAGCTTTCTAAAGATAAAAGAAGTATATTAGGAACCTCTGTCAGAATGAAAAATAAGAGAAGTAGAAGGTTTTTGAGAATAAAAGGCTTTGATAAAAGTATCCTTAACAAGAGAAGTATCAATTTTAAGAGAGAGCTTCCAAGCAATAATTTTACGAGAAAATAAATCCATAATAACACAGAGATAAGCAAAAGAGGCATTTAAATTAATATAGGTAATGTCACTAGCCCAGACTTGATTGGGCTGAGGAACATTAAAATTTTGATTTAGGTAGTTAGGGCAATCAAAATTGGGAATAGACCTCGGATGAATAAACCGAAGTTTGATAGTAGGCATTTTAGGAAGATTCATGTCAGTCATCAGGCGGCTCGCTCTACCAATACTGATGTTGATGCCATAGTCATAGGAAAGAAGAGCCTTAATCTTAGATGGGCCAATACGTCTCTTAGTAAGATGACAAATCTCCGAGAATAAGCTGACGGAGTTTTTAATTCTCAATAGTTCTAGGAGAAAGTTTTTCCGAAAAGTATTTGTAATAGGAGCTGCGGTTCACTTTAAGGACATGACAAAGAAAAGAGATAGCGTGCTGAAAACGAAGGGTATGAACAGCCATTAATCTTTGTCTGAGTGAGGCGTGAATATGGCAATTGCTTTTTTTAAATGATATTTTCCTCCTAGAGTCGAGCATTACGCTTTTGAAGATCCTTAATCTGCTTAGCGGTTAGAATAGTATCATCATCAATTCTAACCTGAGAATAAAGTTTAATCCACTTGTGTAAAGCAGACATGGAGACACCATATTCTTTAGAAAGTTGGGATTGAGTTTTACCGTTTTGGTGTAAATTAACAATACTTTTTTTAAATTCTTCATCGTATTTCTTGTAATTATTCATAATTTTATCCTTTCTTATGTGTCTACTTATTTAAAACATGTTTCACTTTTTCCTGTCTACTTTTTTAGTATATATCCAATGGGCTTAGGGAGTTTTGTTGTATAGAGATAAAATAGGATGCGGTATGATTCAGAGCGGACACCTAATTTATGATTATATATATTGCTGCCATAACATATGTGTTAATATACTCAGTAGGGTTTTTGACGGTAAAAACTAGCAAATCCTATGATGGTTATAGTACATCATGCAATGCTAAAATACTTAAGTTCTTTTAAATCCATTGGTTAAAATCTTTATTTAAAATTAAAATCCTGCAGATGTCAAATTCTATGCTGATTTGATTCCAATCTCAGGCACCAAAAAAGGTTTCTAGTAAATTGCCAGAAGCTTTTTTTATTTACAATTAAATAGTATTTTTATGATAGAGATGAGAACTGGTTTTATTATTATTTGAGAAGGTATTAAAACAAAAATGCAAAGTCTATTATTAGATAATAGCGTACAGCTGAGATGCTTGAGTTGAATTTTAAGGTAACTTATTATAATTTATCTTTTGATTTAAATGATAATATAGGAAAAGAACCTATTTGTGAGTCTTTATGTGAAGGGGATAAAATTACAGCGCCTTTGATATCAGTTGGGGTAGGTTATATATTAAAAGGCTGGAATACAGTAAGGGATGGCAGTGGTGTAATGTGGGATTTTAAAAATGCAACAATGCCAGCACAAGATGTTATTTTATATGCTCAGTGGAAAAAAACTAAAAGTGATAATAACAATGATGAAATTAGCAAAAAAAGATGATTTGAATATTATTGATACTGAAGGGAAGCCAGTCAATAAAGACTCCATAATAAAACTTCCACAAATAGGGAACTCAATCTTTTTCTATGGTTTAGTCATAACAATAGTAGGTTCATTATTAATAGGTTACCATTCAAAAAGAAGTAAATAAGTAATTAATAAATCTATATTTTATTATAAAACAAGACATATTCTATTTAGATATGTCTTGTTTTTTTATATTATTAAAATTTATTACAAAAAACATGATTATTTAAAAGTTATAGGTATTGTTTTTGTTTCTTTTAAACATAGTCTAATGGTGTATTAAAAAGTTATACTGGACTTAGTATAATAATTCTATAAAGGAAGGTGTTTGTAATGCTTAAAAAAGGGTGTGCTGTAGGAGTATTAATTTTGCTATGCTATTTTTTAATAGGTTGTAGTAATGAGGAGGCTAGTCGTGAGGTTGAGACATTAAAAGTAGGTATGGCAGGAAAAGATATTAAAACTGCATGTATAATAATTGCTCAGGGTATGGGCTATTTTCAAGAAGAAGGTGTTAATGTTGAGTTTGAGACTATTTCAAATTTAAGCGAGGGACTAACGGCTGTCGATATGGGGAAATTGGATATTTTACCATTTGGCGTTATTCCGTCAGCAACTTTTATTAGTCAGGGTTCAGATGTTGTTATTTTTGGAGGGACTATTTCAGAAGGCAGCGAATTAGTAGTAAAGCTTGAACATAAAGATAGCTTAAAAAATAGAGGATTTTAAAAATAAAAAATTGGTTGCTATAGAATGGAAACAGGTCATATGGTTATGAAGGGCCTGTTAAGAGATGCAGGAATGGTTATTGATAAAGATGTATCCTTTATTCTTTTGGATTCTCAACAGAGTATCATGGAAGCAGTAAGAAAAGGAGAGGCTGATGTTAGATTTTTAAATAGTGGCCAAGGTTATATTGCTGAACAGTCAGGCTTAGCCATTGCTGGAAAAGTTGCTGATTTTGAGGAAGGGTTTCCATGTTGTATACAGACTACTTCAAGAAAAAGTTTTGAAAATAAAAGAGATGCTTTAGTAAAATTTCAAATTGCTAATTTAAGAACATATGAACTTATTAAAAACAATTAAGCATTAGCTATTAAAAAATTAGTGGATTATAGTGGTCAGCCAGAAGAGTATGTTAAAGCAGTAATTTATGGTATTGAAGGTGTTTATGATAATGCAATGGTCATTTTCTTAGATCCTAACAAAAAAGTAATAGATTTTTATGAAGTAATGAAAAATAATGGAGATATTGATAAAAGTACTCAATTTAAAATAGAGGATTTTATAGATATAAGTATTTATGAGGATGCATTGAAAACAATGATTGAAAGAGGGGGGAATTCTACATTGTTCCAATCATTAATGGAGGAATTCAAACAAAATAATATGGAATAAAAGGTGTGAATTATATGAGCTTTATTGAAATTGAAAATTTATCTTTTAGCTATCAATCCATTAATGATGATTATTTAGCACTAAAAAACCTTAATTTAAATACTCATAAGGGTGATTTTTTATGTGTTGTAGGTCATTCAGGATGTGGTAAAAGTACGCTTCTTAATATTATTGGTGGTTTTCTTAAACCGCAAAACGGATAAGTTTTAATTAATGGTAAACCTATTAAAGGACCAGGTACTGATCGAGCTATAGTCTTTCAGCATTATTCTTTATTTCCTTGGTTGACCAGCAAAAAAATATTTGTTTTGCAATTAGACAGAGCCATAAAAGTATTTCAAAAAAAGGCTTTGGAGAAGGCTCAAGTTTATTTAGACTTAGTAGGAATGAATAATTGGGGCGATAAATATCCTTATCAATTGTCTGGTGGGATGCAACAGAGAATTGCTATTGTTAGAGCACTTGCAATTAAAAGTGAAATTTTACTTTTAGACGAACCCTTTGGCGCTTTAGATGCTACTCGCAGAAAAAGTTTACAGCATCTTTTGCAAGTGCTTTGGACAATGGAATCAGAAAGAAAAACTGTTGTTTTTGTAACCCATGATATTGATGAGGCAATACTATTAGGGAATCGCATTATTGTAATGGGAAATAAAAGTGTTATAAAGTCGTTTGTTGTTCCTTCAGAGATTAAGAAAGAAGGCCGATTTTGGAAGTGTTTCAGAGTCCTATTTCAAATTAAAAGAAGAGATAGTTTCTTTATTAGGCGCTTGAAAGAAGGAGTGTTATAAATGAAGTATAGGGGCAGGTGTTTATTTATTTTAAATCATATTCTATTGCTTTTTTTAATTATACTAATAGTAACGCCTAGTAGTAAGTTAGTTGAGTCGTCACTTCCATTTATAGTTGCTTGTTTTTTAATTGAACTATTTTATCTTTTACAATTAAAAAGAAAATCTAATCCTTATATTAGTAATTTAATGGTTATTATTTGGCTGTTCTTTATTGTTTGGGAAATACTGGTAACAAAGCTTAATCTGTTACAGCCTATTTTGTTTCCAGCACCAGAAAATGTATTTAATGTTCTTGCAACTCAATATGAGACCTTTTTCATAAATATTGTAGCTTCAACAATACTGTTATTTTTAGGTTATTTTTAGGTTATTTTTAGTTGGTGACTAGCTGATCTGTTTTTAAAATAGCTTCAAATAGTATTTTTTCTGTAATGTCAACAGGCTCATTATAAATAAAGGAATTTTCTGTACAAACAAAGGAAACTATATCTTTAAGATTTTCTTCAATATTTTTTGAAATTCCAATATCTTTTAAAGTCATTGGTAAGTTAGTTTTTGAATAGAAATCATAGATATCATTGGCCACAGAGGTATGTTCCTCATTATTAAGCATTAAAGCCACTAAGATACCAAAAGCAACTAATTCTCCATGAAGGCAATTTTTGGTTGCTTCTAATTCAACTAATCCATTATGCAGAGCGTGTGGACCGGCTAAGTGACAGGATTCAAACCCCACACCACTTAAAAGAATAGTACTTTCAATCACTCTATTAAGAGCAGGTGTAATTTGAGCTTTTTTAAAATCATTAATAGCTTTTAAGCCATCTTCTAAAATAATTTGAGTAGCCATTTGGGCTAGGAGGATTCCCGTAGTCGTTGCTTGTCCTCCGTGATAGCTTATAGAACCTTTTTAAGCCAAGACTTTGCTTCAAAGCCAGTTGCTAAAGCATCTGCCATCCCACTTATAAAGTATCTTATGGGACTTGCTAAGAGAATGTTGGTATCAACTAAAACAATTGCAGGGCTGTTTTTTTGAATTTCAAAACTTGTAATATGATTGTGTTTATCGTAAATGACTGCACAACCTGTACAAGGAGCATCTGTAGAAGCTACTGTAGGTACAACTACTAAAGGGATATTTAAATGGTCTGCGAAAACTTTACCACAGTCAATTATTTTTCCACCACCCATTACAACTAAAGTGTTAAATTTTTTTCCAATGGCTATTAATCGATTTATTTCTAAATAGGTGTATTGTCCATTAAATGTTTCAACAGGGAAATGACATAAATCTTCTAGTGTTTTTTAAATCTAGGAATTGCGATAAGAAA
The DNA here is from genome assembly GCF_001584725.1 of endosymbiont 'TC1' of Trimyema compressum. Taxonomy (NCBI): domain Bacteria; kingdom Bacillati; phylum Bacillota; species endosymbiont 'TC1' of Trimyema compressum. The sequence continues at coordinate 548,909 of NZ_CP014606.1, forward strand.
AGGTTCTCCTTCTAAGGTGTTAAGTATTTTAGGCAGTTCTTTTAAGGTATCTTCTCCCTGAATATATTTTCCAGAAAAGTGAATATGTTCAATGTGTTCCATTTTTCTATCCTTTCAAATCAAAAAAATATTTTAATTGATTATTTTAGTATAAGGTTTTTGATGAAAAAACAACTATTTAATGCTAAAATATATGTTTTTTATACTTATTGCAAAATATGAAAAAAATCATATACATTAGTACCTTGTTGGTGACTCTGGAGAAGAAATGTTGACATTTTGTAAAATAATATACTATACTTTAGTATGGTTTGATATTATGGGAAGGAGTTTGATAAGATGACTAAAATGAGGAGCAAATTATGTATTGCAGTGATTATGATTTTAACTGTATTTTACTGGCAACTATTTTCAAGGGACATGGCTGTTAAAGGTGGGATGCCAGAAGAACATAATGCAATGGAAGCTGCTTTAACAGAGAATTGGATTGAGTGGACTGGCGGTGATGTAACAATTGACTTTATTTTGAACTATATTGATGCTAAAGCAAAAGTGAGTTTGCGCCAGGAAATCCAACAGTACCGACTGGCTATATGACCAATGCCAATCAATTTGGAGTAGTTATTACTATGGGAGGTAATGATTATATCTACACTTTTGCAGATGGTTCATCTGAATCGTCTGGCGTATTTTTTGCTATTGAGGAAAATGGTGCTCAATCCCCTTATGTTTTGAAGCCATCATTCCCAGCAAATAATAGCTGGAATAATCCTAATGGAATCGTTACAGATTATAAGTATTATTACTCAGGTAATAAGGTTAAAGAAGAAAGTACAATTGAATTAATAACAGGAGAAAAAGTACTTTTTACGCAGATTGTAGAGTTTAAAAATAGTGGTATTTATCACCATGCTTATTTTAAAAATATTGGATTAAATGATATTCCTACTTTTAGAATTTTAAATAAATTGGATACTTATTTAATTCATGATGGTGTTCCGATTTACTATGGTGAGTCTCAACATACATATTACTTGAAAAATGGGGCTTTAAAGCTCCGTGTATCAGGTCTGAATGGTGTTGATGGTAGCCTTGGTACTAGAGAACATCAGAGAATATGGGAAAATGGATTTATAAATACCTATAGAGTATATAATCCAATCAATTTTGAAAATGTGGGGAATCCAGGAGACGTTGCTTTTAGTGGTTAATGGCCAGATGATGATTCAGAAATTATATTTACGCAAGTACCTTTTACTTTAGATGTTGGAGCAACAGCTGAGCAAACTTTTGCGATTAACTTTTTGCCAGCTAATACTGTTACTGTAAATTATTTAGATATCCTTGGTAATTAAGTAGCTGAACCCGATTTTTTAAAAGGGGAATTAGATGCTAAATATGTAGCAGCTGCTAAGGATATTTCTGGTTATTCAATTGACTTAGATAATTACCCAGTAAATACTATGGGGTTTTTCGTGTGTATGAACAAGCAGTGAATTTTATTTATAAAGAAAATGCTCCTTTAACATACAAGGTTACTTATGATGGCAATCTGAATACTGGTGGTACATTGCCTCTTGATAATACCGATTATTTAGAAGGACAATTAATTAATAATCTTGACGCTGGAGATATTATAAAAGATGGATACACTTTTAAAGGTTGGAATACGGCTGCTGATGGTAGCGGAAAATTGTGGGATTATGCAGTTGATACAATGCCAGCAAGGAATATAACACTATATGCTCAATGGGAACCAAATGAAATAGTAACTGTAGGCCCAGAAGTAGAAGAAAAAATACTGATACTGAAAATCAGAGTATCACCGAATTAAGTAAGGAACTACCTAAAACAGGGAATAATTTAAATATAATAGCTAGCGTTGCAATTGTATTAACTGGCATTATATTTAATATAAATGCCATAAGGAAAAATAAATAGTTTTTAGATTAAAACCCATAAGCTAGCTTTAGTTTACGGGGGTTTTAAGTGGTATTTATTTTATTTGATTTTTAAAAGGTATATGAATAAGGAAAATCCCTATTGTTAAATGACTGCCATGTTTGCAAAATTGGGTTTTATGTTTAAGTTTACAAAAAGTCTGTTTTAATATATAATACAGGTATATATGAAGACTTTCTCACTTTGGCTAAGTTGTTTTATAATTTATAAAGGAAGTGAAAAAATGAAAGATTTTTTTGAATTTTCAAAAAGAAGAAGAGAACAAGAAAAGGCAGCTAATGCAAAAGACTTTGCATTAGGTATTGGCATTGGTGTTTTAGTAGGAGCATTAGCAGGTATTTTGATAGCACCTAAAGCTGGAAAAGAGACTAGACAAGATATCAAAGAAACAGCAAGCCAAGTTGCAACAGTAGCAAGGGAAAATGTTAATAAAGCAGTTCAAGCAACAAAATCAAAAGCTCAAGAGTTTTCTGAGGAAGTTAATGAAAGTGCAGAAAAAGCTAAAATCAAAGTCGCTGCAGCGCACAAAGATATTTCTGAAGGAAAAACAAAAAGTTGCAGAAGATATTGAGTTAACGGTAGATAATGTTAAAAAAGATATTAAATAATGCGAAGTGAGGTAAAGGATGAATATACAATTTTCGTTAAATGATTTATTTTCCTTTCTAGGAGGCCTTTTACTTTTTGTAATTGGAATTTTTCTGATTATTCTGCTAGTTAAACTTATAGGTGTTCTTAGTAGAGTTAAAAATTTACTTATAGAAAATAAAGATAATATTAATCGCTCATTAGCTGCATTGCCTGAAACATTAGAAAATGCTAAAGATATTACAGAAGACTTAAAAAATGTATCAGGACAGGTTAAGGAAACTGTTCCTGTTGTTTTAGATCATGTTGAAACAATTACTGGAAATGCAAGAGATAGTGTAGAAATGGTTGGAGAAGTTATTTTTAACATTGGAGAAGGTATTGATGATACTGTTAAGTCATTTAAAGAAGAAACTGCCAGCTATGGAACTTATTTTGCAGGTATTGTAGAGCTTGTTAAATTTATCTATCAAAAATTTTCTAAATAGTTAATAAAGATGACCCTTTTAGCAATTATTTACATGTTAAAAGGGTTTCTTTTTTAGAGAGAATTTAAAGCTTAACTTTGCGTTTTTTCTATTGACTTATTTCAAGATTAAAGATATAATAGTTCTTGCGTTGGATATTCTAGAAATGCAAAAAGCAACCTGTATAATGGGAAATGTTATAATGGGAAATGTTCCCTTATATAATATGGGGCGACGTCGCCAAGTTGGCTAAGGCAGAGGTCTGCAAAACCTTCATTCCCCGGTTCGAATCCGGGCGTCGCCTCCACTATTACTAAAAGCTCTATAATAGGGGCTTTTTTATTTGTTTTTTCTCTGGACAAGCTCTGGACAAATTCTAAAAAAAATGTTGATATCATTTTTTCAAATTGTTCATTTAATACATTTGCTGAAATTTCGATATTTTCTTTATATAGATGCCTGTAAATTTTTTGGATTTGCTTAACAGTTGTATGCCCTACAATTGTTCTCTCACTGACTCCATTTTCCTTTCTTCATTATACTATAGTATAATGAAGAAAGGGTAGACTCATAATGGGTCTACGTAATTCTCATGAAAGAACCTTTTACAACTGGTAGAGATTGGGGTTCTTTTTTATTGATGTCATTTAATACCCATTTTCTGATGCACTGTAGCTTACCTGCGCATTTGTAAAACCTTCAGTTTGTACATAAGTATAGAGGATTGACGGAAGCAGGCTCCCAACTATCCAGATTATTAATAAGTATTCTGGGAAAGCTGTTGGCTTGGGCTGTGGTAAAAAAGGCAATGAAACTAAGATTTATACTGTTAACCCAAATGATTCAACTAATCAAGATTGGATAGCTATTCCGATTAGGCGGTTTACTAAGGAAAATATTGTGATAAGGGTTTTAAGAAGTAAAGAGATGTCATGAGCTTAGGGGATTGATTTCCTCTAGGCTTTTTTACAAGCCACTCAGCTTGTAAATATTGATATGATCTAAATTGTTATGGCATAATAAAACGATAAAATTGTGATTCAAATAAACATGATTTGAAGGATGGGGAATGTGAAAAATAGAAAAATACATATGGAGGTAAGTATGAAAAAAATTGATGATACAACCTTAATAGATTCAAATTGTATTATAAAAATAATGCCTAATAAATCTTTCATTAATGAAGATGTTGATATTACAATAAGTGGGTTGAAATGCAATCAAAAAGTGATTGTTCGCGCTGAGAGTAAAGATTATTATTGTATTAATTGTGGAATGCTTGAACAGGGGAAAAATTCTTTGTGGGAATCATATGGTGTTTTTATTTCTGATGATAATGGAAATATTTTTTTAAAAAGCGCTATGCCAATTGATGGTACCTATAAGGATTGTAATTCAATGGGACTTTTTTATTCGATGAAAATAAAAAATGCGTAATAAAGAGTTGGCGAAAAATCTTTTAGATATTAGTGAAAATCGAAGTTGTAATATTATTTTTACGGTTGAAATTGATGGAAAGGTATTAGCTTCTAAAATACATACTAGACAATTTTGTGATGATACAATAATAAGTAAGAGTATTGTTCAGAAAAATTTTGTTGGACGTTATTTTATTTCTGAAATTAAAAAACAAAGACCTGCAATTATTGTAGTTAGTGGAAGTGAAGGAAGAATTGAAAAGGCACAGGCTATTGCAGAAGTATTAGCTCAACAAGGGTATTCAACATTGGCTGTTTGCTATTTTGGAATGAATGACCACATCACCTAATCTGAATTTAATCCCACTTAAAATTATTGAAAACTCTTTAGAATGGTTGAAAAATCAAGATACTGTTGATAATAAATGCATTGGAATTTATGGGCGTTCAAAGGGCGGAGAGTTAGCACTTATAGCTGCTTCTATTTTTCTAGTATCACTTGTGTGATTGCTAATATGCCTAGTTGTTATATTTATGAAGGGTTAATAAAAGGAAAGCCTTATCATCAATCATCATGGACATATCGAGGTTTAGAATTACCTTATATAAAATTTTCTTTTTTTATTTTGTTTAAAGCAATTATAAAAAAATATTATGAAAAAAGACTATATTAGAGAGATGTATCAGAATATGATTAAAAAATTTATTATAGAGGGTGCGAGTATAGAGGTAGAAAACATTAATGGTTCAATTTTGTTTTTATCTTCAGAGGAAGGTAAAATATGGCCTTCTTTCCTTCATTGCGAAATTGCAACTAAGAGGCTATCTGAAAAAAATTTAAGCATTATTATAAACATCGTACTTATAAAAAAGCTGGACATATGCTTACATTACCTTATCAATCTATTATCAATGATAAAAAATGCAATGGATTTTTGCAGGAATGGGATAAGGCATGCAATGATAGTTGGAATCAAACAATTGATTTTTTAGATAAATGGAGAGCAGGTCATATAAACAAATGAAGATTTAATTGGAAGAAATGGGTTTTTATTGCATAAATTATAATTTATAATATATAATTAAAAAAACATAAAAACTACAGTCTAAATATTTAATAAGAAAGAAGATCAAATATTACATGAGGGAGACAAGGCACAATAAGTTAGAAAGCGTTATACTTTCAAAGGCTGGAATACAGCAAAAGATGGAAGTGGAGAAAACTGGAAATTCAATAAAACAACAATGCCTGATCATAATGTAACACTATATGCCCAATGGCAATGTTGGTGGTAACTGATAAATAAAGTTATTTACAAAAAGAATAATTAATGTTACTATCATTATAATGCTAACAACCTTTTAATTTTTTTCATTTAATGTAAAATTCCCTAGGCAATGAGCTTAGGGAGTTTTGCTATATAAAAATATCAAGGTAGCAAAAAAACGCCTTGATAAAAGTTAGGGGTCATCACATAATTTCTAGCTCTTATCTTGTAAAATGCCCATTCATGAAGAGGGCATTTTACTTTCAAATTATTTTTCCTTCAATAATATACACTTCAAGTCAATTACAAAATTAGGGGTATTTGATATTATATGTTTTAACAATTCCAAAGTGTTTAAGTGCGATGAAATACCTTAAAATTGTTATTTTAAGAATCTGGGTGTTGTCTTCACTATTACTAAAAGTTCTTCAATTGCTATAATGGTCTGTCTTTTTACACCGATTCGTAATAGAAAATATAAGAAATATTTAAAATGTTATCCCTGTATTAATAAGAAAATAGGATATAAAACAGAAGTTAACAAGGGAATTCTTCATAGACTATCCAATGCAGATGAAAAAATGCGATTTACAGATGGCGCCTAATACTAATATTGATTTGCCTATTTTTGGGAATCAAAAGACTATAGAGCTACGTAATTATAAACTTCAGGTTATTTTAGAATCAGATGAAAAATTGGAAGAGGGGTTATCTTTTACTGTTGCTTCTAAGACTTAAAAAATGATTGAGGATGCTGACCAGTCAATACAAAATAGTTAAAAAATATATTTACTAACAATAAAAGATTATTTATTTTCTTAAATTAAATAATTGAAGCAAAAGTGAAAACATAAAAAAAGAAAGGCTATTATAAATAACGAAACTATTGAAATAATGGCTCCAGTATTTGCAAGCTACTGGAAGAATGTCAATAGAGTAGATAGAAAAAGTGAAATTAAGTTTTAATAGAAGTGAAAAAATAGTCTTCTTTGGAATTAGGAGAAAGAATGTTATTAGCAGAGTGGGGACGTATAGGGGGTTGTAGAAGCCCTCAATGTGTTCAAAGCAGGAAAGCTTAATTTGAGCAAAGGAAGAAAAAGACCTACGAAGAATTTCTTCTTTTTTCATATATTTAAAAAGGACTCAACGACAGCATTGTCCCAAGGATGAGAAAGCTTAGAAAAAGATTGAATGATACCAAAAGAATCAAGGAGCTTTCTAAAGATAAAAGAAGTATATTAGGAACCTCTGTCAGAATGAAAAATAAGAGAAGTAGAAGGTTTTTGAGAATAAAAGGCTTTGATAAAAGTATCCTTAACAAGAGAAGTATCAATTTTAAGAGAGAGCTTCCAAGCAATAATTTTACGAGAAAATAAATCCATAATAACACAGAGATAAGCAAAAGAGGCATTTAAATTAATATAGGTAATGTCACTAGCCCAGACTTGATTGGGCTGAGGAACATTAAAATTTTGATTTAGGTAGTTAGGGCAATCAAAATTGGGAATAGACCTCGGATGAATAAACCGAAGTTTGATAGTAGGCATTTTAGGAAGATTCATGTCAGTCATCAGGCGGCTCGCTCTACCAATACTGATGTTGATGCCATAGTCATAGGAAAGAAGAGCCTTAATCTTAGATGGGCCAATACGTCTCTTAGTAAGATGACAAATCTCCGAGAATAAGCTGACGGAGTTTTTAATTCTCAATAGTTCTAGGAGAAAGTTTTTCCGAAAAGTATTTGTAATAGGAGCTGCGGTTCACTTTAAGGACATGACAAAGAAAAGAGATAGCGTGCTGAAAACGAAGGGTATGAACAGCCATTAATCTTTGTCTGAGTGAGGCGTGAATATGGCAATTGCTTTTTTTAAAATGATATTTTCCTCCTAGAGTCGAGCATTACGCTTTTGAAGATCCTTAATCTGCTTAGCGGTTAGAATAGTATCATCATCAATTCTAACCTGAGAATAAAGTTTAATCCACTTGTGTAAAGCAGACATGGAGACACCATATTCTTTAGAAAGTTGGGATTGAGTTTTACCGTTTTGGTGTAAATTAACAATACTTTTTTTAAATTCTTCATCGTATTTCTTGTAATTATTCATAATTTTATCCTTTCTTATGTGTCTACTTATTTAAAACATGTTTCACTTTTTCCTGTCTACTTTTTTAGTATATGTCCAACATGGGAAGATGGTAAGGTATATACAGTAGACAAAGCTTTGGGTCGAGATAGGCGTGCTGCTTTAAAAACAGGGGGACAGGGCATGCGCTATACTTGTAAAATCATGGGAAAAATATCCTACCTTTTTTGAAGAAGGAAAATGGTTTATGGAAGGTAAGTGAGATGAATAAAAATAATAGGAGAGAAAAAGTTTACGACTATATTAAAAAATTTATAGAGGAAAAAGGTATTCTCCTAGTGTGCGTGAAATAGGAACAGGTGTTGGTTTAAAATCTAATAATACCGTTTATTTTCATTTAGAAAAGTTAATAGAAGCAGGACTTTTAGAAAAAGATCCCTTTGAAAGTAGGACATTGCGTTTAAGGAGGAAGGAGGCAGTACCTTTTGTAATGGCGCCTATCCTAGGTAAGGTCACAGCTGGTATTCCCATTTTTGCAGATGAGGAGTATCAGGGTGAGTTTCCTGTTCCAGAAATAATTACTAAGGGAAAAAATGTTTTTGTTTTAACGGTTAAAGGTGATAGTATGATTAATGCAGGTATCCATAATGGAGATTTAGTTATTGTGGAAAAGACATACGTTGCTAATAATTATGATATTGTAGTTGCTTTAATTGGAGAAGAAGCTAATGTTAAACGTCTAGTTAAAGAATAAAATTCATATATTTTAATGCCATAAAATAGTAGTTATAAACCTATAAAAGGGGATTTTATAATTATTGGAAAAGTAATTAGTGTTTTTAAAAGATTCTAAAAATAACCTCTGAGTTCAGATAAATGTTATAATGTAAAACATAGAAGGGCAGGGAGCTCATGAAAGAAAAAACATTTTAAAAAAAGCCTAGCACCACAAAAAGGCATATTCTTTAGGAGAAGAAATTTTTAATTCAACAACCCATCTTGTAGGCAGTGAAATCAGTATTGCGGCATTGGTTATTATGATTGTAATTTCAGTTAGTGTTGGAAGTCCTATAAAATTAGGCTCATCTATAGTTTTGGCATTTCTTTATTGTTACTATATATGATGTCTACTCTATATCACAACATTACGAATCCACGAGCTAAAAACTTTTTTAAAGTTTTAGATCATTGTGCCTTTCAATTTTAATTGCAGGAACCTATCACCCTTTGCATTAGTTGCTATAGGGGGTACTTTCGGTTGGATTATTTTTGGTATTATTTGGCTTAGTTCTTTAATAGGCATTATATTTAATGCTATTGATGTAAAACGCTATAAGCTATTTTCAACGATTCTCTATGTACTAATGGGCTAGGCAATTATTTTTACAATTCAGCCTTTAATTGCTAACATTCCTTTAGGTGGTATTATTCTATTGGCTACAGGTGGGTTATTCTACACTTTAGGCTTGGTGTTTTATTTGATTAAAAGCAAAAAATATTTTTATAGTATTTGGCATATTTTTGTTTTGCTAGGAAGTGTTTGTCATATATTGGCTGTAATATTGTATGTACTCTTATAAGGATAGGAAAAGGTAAATAAAAAAGGAACTGTGTACAGTTCCTTTTTTGAGGTCATATGAAAAGTTTATCGGTAGTAGGTTATTTTTGTTTATAATGTTATTATAGAAGTTCAATATGAGGCATAAGTGTAGTTTGAGTTAAGATTAGGAAAAGATTGGGTAATAAAAATGGAGACTGGTAAAAGTCTCCATTTTTTCGTTTGGAATAAACAAATATTCCAAAACAGGAATGAACATAGAAGAACAATATAGTAACTTCTAATATATGTATTATAAATTACCAGTGTGTTTTCGGTGTGAACTTATTGCTTTTATTTGAGAATAAATTGAAAATACAAACGATTTCATAATAGGATATTTTTATAAATAGGTGAAAAACTAAGTCGGTGATATAATAGAGCTATGTATTAATATACCATATTTATTTTCCGAGTATACTTTTCTAAGTTTTATAAAATATGAATTGTATACCATTGGGTATAAAAGGAAACTTTTATACCTCCCGCATTTGGAAAGGAAGGGCATATTTCAAATAAAGGGAGGTAATTTTTATGTATGGTTATATGGGTAATGTATTAAGAGTTAATTTGACAAAAGGAACAACAGAAGTTGAAGCACTTAATATGGAGGATGCAAAAAAACTATATTGGGTCTAGAGGTTTAGGTGTTAAAACCTATATGGATGAAGTGAATCCTAAGATAGACGCATTAAGTGAAGAGAATAAGGTGATGATTGCAACAGGACCTTTAACAGGAACTTTTGCGCCAACAGGTGGTCGCTATATGGTTATTACAAAATCACCATTGACTGAAAGAATTGGAATTGCTAACCCTGGTGGTTATTTTGGTACACAGTTAAAAAAGCTGGAATTGATATGGTTATTATTGAAGGGAAGGCTTCAAAGCTAACATATCTTTTGATAGAGGAAAATCGTATTGAGTTAAAAGGTGCTAGCCATTTCTGGAGTAAGGTTCTGTCTGAAACTACTAAAATATTAGAAGAGGAAACTTCTTCTAAACATAAAATTTTAGCTATTGGACCTGCTGGAGAAAACTTATCACCACAATGGCAGCTGTAATGAATGATATTGATAGAGCTGCCGGTAGAGGTGGACTATGTGTTGTTCTCGGCTTTAAAAACTTAAAAGCCATTGTAGCAAGAGGCAATAAAGAAGTGCCTCTTCCGGATAAAAATGCCTATTTAAAAACAGTAAAAGAGAAAGTTGAAAAACTTAAGAATGATCCAGTTGGTGGACAAGGTCTTCCGCTATATGGGACAGCAGTACTTGTAAATATTATTAATGAGCATGGCATTCATCCAAATAAAAATTTTCAAGATGGTTATTTAGACCCTGACACTATTGATAAAGTAAGTGGCGAAACACTAACTAAAGATTATTTAACTAGAAAAACGAATTGTGCATCATGTCCCATTGGATGTGGCAGAGAGGTTAAGTTAGATGATGGACGTATTGTAGGGGGACCTTAGTATGAAACAATCTGGTCTTTTGGTGCAGATTGTTATAATTTTGATTTGAATAATATTAATGAAGCTAATGAACTCTGTAATGAATATGGTTTAGATACAATTTCTGCTGGAGCAACAATAGCAGCAGCTATGGAAATGTATGAGAAGGGCTATATTAAAGATAACGATATTAAAGCAGATGGACTTTCTTTAAAGCGGGGAGATGCTCTGATGCTATTTTGCAGTGGCTACATAAAACTGGTAGAAATGAAGGTTTTGGTGCCAAGCTTGCTGAGGGCTCCTATAGTTTATGTGAATCTTTTGGGCATCCAGAATTATCTATGTCTGTAAAAAACAAGAGATTGCAGCCTATGATCCAAGGGGCTCAAAAGGAATTGTACTTAACTATGCAACTAGCAATAGAGGTGGTTGTCACATTAAAGGCTATATGATTAATGCAGAAATTTTAGGCTATCCAGTAAAAGTAGATCGCTTTACAGAAGATGAGGAAAAATTGCAACTACCATTTTATTCCAAGATTTAACTTCTTTAGTTGATGCCATGGGTATTTGTATTTTCACTACATTTGGTTTAAAAGATGTTCAGGATTATGTGGATTTAATGAATGGTTGCTGTGGAACTAACCACACTATTGAGTCACTTTTAGAAGCAGGAGCACGAATTTGGCAACTTGAGCGACTTTATAATATAGAAAATAGGCTAACCCCGTCAAGAAGATACGCTGCCTAAGCGTTTAATTGAGGAGTCATTGAAAAAAGGTCCTTCAGCAAATGAAAAAATTGATATTAATAGTATGATTACTGAATACTATCAACAAAGAGGTTGGGATAACGAGGGTATAATGTTAATTGAAACAGCGGAGAAATTTGGAATTTCAGAGTATCTGAAATAGGAAGTGTAGTTGCATATTATAGAAGGAAGGATAGAAGTTCGATTGTTTGCATATCTTAGGGATGGCAGGGGACGACGGTTATACCTTGAAGAGAAAACAGTAAGGTCTATCCTAAAAACATTAAAAATAGAATCAGATGAAATATCTATTCTATTAATAAATGGCAGGGACGGGCTTTTAGATACTCCTTTAAAAGAAGGTGATGTTGTTTCTTTATTTCCACCAGTAGGAGGCGGATAATGATTAGTGAACGTTACTTAAAAAATATGAATGCTTTCTCTCTGAAGAAGAGCTTGTCTTATTAACCCGCAAAAAGTGGTAGTTGTGGGTTGTGGCGGTTTGGGTGGCTATGTTATCGAAATCCTAGGGCGCTTTGGTATTGGCTATTTGAAAATTATTGATGGTGATGTTTTTGCACCCTCTAATTTAAATAGGCAAGTATTTGCTTTTCAATCATCAATAGGCAGAAATAAGGCAGAATTTACAAAAGAAGCTATGAAAGATATTAATGAGGAAATTAAAGTTGTAGCAGTAGCACAAATGCTTGGAGAAGATAATGCTGAAATTCATTTAAAGAAAATGGATTTAGTTGTTGATTGTCTTGATAATATTAATACAAGCTTGTTGTTGCAAGACTTTTGCAAAAAAAGTTTAATATTCCTTTGGTCTATGGTGCTATAGGTGGGTTTTATGGTCAAGTAACTACTATTTTTTCAGGGGATGATACTTTAAATTTTCTTTATAAAAAAGATCAGATTGGAATTGAAAAGAAAATGGGAAATCCTTCTTTTATTCTAGCTTTAGTAGCTTCTATCGAATGTAGTGAATCTCTTAAATGTCTTTTGGATAAAGGAGAATTATTGAGAAAAAAGTACTGAGAATTGACAGCTTAAATAATGAATTTGAAGTTTTAGATTTTGGATTATAAAATAAAAAAGCTCTCTATACCTAGAGAACTTTTTGTTTTTTAGTAATAGTAGTAAGGGTTAAAATATATTGCTGAAGAAATTTGATCCGTCTGACATAACGGCAACTCCCCAGAACATTAAGAAAATAAGACTTAATATTAATGTAATACTTGATAGTATTGTGCCTGCAATTGCCATACCGCCTTCTTTTTTACGAATACCAATAATACCCAATACAAGGCCTGGGATTCCTAAAAAAGGAGCAATAAATGGCATGAAACACATGCAGAAAAAACTTGTTAATATGCCAATGATTCCGAGCACTAAACTAGCAATAGCCAATCCTTTATTTGATTGTTCCATCTTTTTCTCCTTTAGAGTTATTTGAAAACATTTAACTGTTTTCATTGGTTATAGAATCATTATATCATGAGCCATGGATTAAGTAAATTGTTGGAGTATGGTATAATATTAGAAAAGAAAACAAGGAGTGAGGATTTTGAAAACGGTTATTGTGATTGGTTCTCCTAATGGAAACGGACAGACAAAAATGTTAGCAGACTATGTTGCGGCTGAAATAGGAGGCGATATTTCTTTTATTGATGTTTATAAAAAATATTAAACCTTGTATTGATTGTAGAGCTTGCTATAAAAATCGAGGTTGTTCAATTAAAAATAATGATATGCATCTTTTATATGAAGCAGCTGAAAATGCCGATAATTTTATTTTAGCTTCTCCTATACATTTTGGTAATTTAACGGGAAAGATGCTAGCTGCTTTAGTCGATTCCAGACTTATTGGGCTTCCAAATATGTACGGAAAGATTATAAAGAAATTATGCAGAAGCCTAAAAAAAGGGCTTCTATTAATAACTTCAGGGACTAAAACAGATAAAAAGATGTTAAAGATAATGTTTTAGTGCTAGAAAAAGCTAAAAGATTAAGTTTGTTGTTGAAATAGTAGAAAAAGGCTTTACAAGATTTGATGCTTCTGTTAGAATTAAATCATTCATCAAGAGAAGTTGAGGGACTAGGCCCTATGACGCTTCAGCAACCTGCTAAAGGCAAGGTGCTAATTCCTATCAGAAATTATTCTGGGAGATGACGTGAAACTTTTATAGAGTGAACAAAATTCTTCCAAGTAGCTTGGAAGAATTTTTTTATACAAGGAGGTACTATTGATGAGTGACGAAAAAAATTACATTTAGAAACAGTGGCAGTTCGTGGAGGGTATACACCAGATGAAACACGTTCTATTACAATGCCAATTCATCAAACAACAGCTTATCAGTTTAATACAGCTGAACAAGGGGGGCGGCTTTATTTGATTTACAGGAGTTAGGTAATATTTACACAAGATTAACGAATCCCACATGGGATTTATTAGGTGAGAAAATCAACCTATTAGAGGGAGGCATCGGAACATTAATAACCAGTTCTGGTTCTTCAGCAATTACACTTTGCTATTTTAAATATTTGTGGCGCTGGGGATCATATTTTGGCCTCTCAAACTCTATATGGGGGGAACTTTTTCTCTTTTCCAAAACACCCTTAAAAAGTTTGGCATTACAGCTACTTTTGTAGATCAAGATTCACCTCTTGAAGAACTACAAAAATATATCCAGGAGAATACTAAGTTAGTTTTTGCTGAAACTATTGGGAATCCAAAAAATAATATTTTGGATTTTGATAAATTTAGTAAGTTGGCTCATGGGGCAGGATTACCGCTGGTTGTTGACAATACCTATCAACACCTTATTTGTTTAGACCGATTGAACATGGTGCAGATATAGTCATTAATTCTGCAACAAAATATTTAGGAGGACATGGTAATGCTTTAGGTGGTGCCATTGTAGATGCAGGTAATTTTGATTGGGCAAATTGTAATTTCCCTGAATTTACGATACCAGATCCAGCCTAACATGGTTTAATATATGCAGAAACATTAGGTAGTGCTGCTTATATTATGAAAGCTAGAGTTCAGCTAATAAGAGATATTGGTGCTACAATTAGTCCTTTTAATGCTTTCTTAATTCATACTGGTATTGAGACATTGCATTTAAGAATGGAACATCATTGTGCTAATGCTATAACTATTGCTAAATGGTTAGAATCTCACCTACAAGTTGAATGGGTATCCTGTCCATTATTGCCCAGTCATCCAGATTTCAAAAGAGCTAAAGAATATTTTGTAAAAGGGGCTTCAGATATGCTTTCATTTGGTATTAAAGGTGGTTATGAAGCTGGAAAGACATTTATTAACACAATTAAATTAGCTATACATTCTGCTAATTTAGGCGATATTAGAACAATTGTATCTCATCCTGCAAGTACAACACATTGCCAACTTTCTGAAGAGGAACAAATTAAAGCTTTTGTAACGCCTGATTTAATTAGAATTTCTGCAGGTATTGAGAATGTTGATGATTTAATTTCAGATTTTGAGCAAGCATTTCAGGCTGCTAAGTAAGGACGGTTATTATGATTTTAAGAGCACTTAAGGAACAAGATAGAAAAGATTTTATTGAAATGTGCCTTGATTTTTATTCTGGAGAAGCTGTTTTACACACTATTCCAGAAGAAAATATTATAAAGACTTTTGAAGCAATTATTCAGGGTAATCCTTATATTAAAGGTCATATTATTGAAGGCGCTGGAGAAATAGCTGGCTATGGTTTACATTGGCTTTATTGGAGTAATGAAGCTGGTGGGCTCATGTGCTTTATTGATGAAATTTATGTAAAAGCTGAGTACCGTGGACAACGTTTAGGTACAGAATACTTGGAATCCTTAAAAGAGATTTACAAGGATTTAGTTGTTGGATTTAGATTGGAAGTATCTGCTGAAAATGATAGAGCAACTAAGCTTTATGAAAGATTAGGTTTTGAAAGTTTAGATTATGACCAAATGATTAGAATTAAAGGATCTATTTAAATATTCTTAGAGTGTTATTATTAAAAGGGCAGAGGATTAATGAAGTAGTCAATAATTAAGAGGCATAAAAAGACTGAATTAAACCACCTGTTCAATTCTAAATCGGACAGGTGGTTTTCCATTAAGTTTCCGAACAGGCCTAATATAATTAAAATAGTGAATTGTTTTAGCGACTACAGAGCGTAAATCATCTTCTAACCAATAACGGGGCGGAATTGAAAACGCAAAACATCTTTAAACCTGCCAAAGAAACTTTCCGTAATGGCATTATCTTTTGGGTTATCGACTCTTGACATACTTTGAACAACATTATATTCTCTAAGCAAGGCTTGATAAGCTGATGAAGTGTATTGAATACCTTGGTCACGGTGTAAAAGGATAGGGTAATCAAGTACGCTTTGTTTTTCCAGAAACCTTTTTGCGGAGTCTAGAACAAATTTCATACCAAGAGAATCACTTAATTCCCATTCTATAATTTCATTGTTGAGAGGTTTTTTCTAGATTCTCCTGACAAGTATCGCTTTACTATTGATAGCTTTTCTTCTTTACTGTGAAAGGTATATTCTTTTCTCATTTTCTCACCGTCTTTTTTCATTATATAACAAAAGATAGGAGACACGTCTTTTTGTGTCTCCTATCTTTATACTATTTCAACAATTAGCTTCTGTCCTTTTAATTTCTGCTAAAAATTAGTTTTCCTAGAAAAATACCAAGTGCAACACCAAGAAAACAAAAAAATAGTGTTAGAGATAGATTAATCAATCCTTTAGCAATAGCACCATTAGTAAACAGGGAAATGGTTTCGTAACTAAAAGTTGAAAATGTTGTGAAACCACCTAAAAAGCCAGTTATTAAAAATGGCATAAAGGGATTGTTTTTGCCTGATGAAAGAAAGTAGGACATTAAAAAACCTATTAAAAAACAGCCTATTACATTGGCTAGCAATGTGCCTAATGGAAAAAGGCGTCACTCCACCATTTCAAGGTAGCTAAGGAGACTAAATAGCGGCTGATAGCACCTAATCCACCACCTAAACCAATTAAAAGAATAACTTGCATTGTGTATTCACCTTATTTCTTTTTTTATTGTTTATAATTATATCATATCATTAGCATTAAAGTTATAGCTGGTATTCAAGATAGATGGTATAATGATAAAAAGAACTGATGGAGGGCTAGCAAATGAAAAAATATTTTATTACTGCACCAATACATGAAGTACTTGTAAAAAAGCTCGTGTTTGGCTGGAAGAAAAGGGATATGAGATTGAGTATAGAAATTTTGAGAGAGAACCTCTAACCGAAGGAGAAATTAAAAGTCTTGCAGAAAAAGCTGGTGTTACATCAGTTGGTCTTTTAAATCCTAAAGAAAGAGGCATTTAAATTAATATAGGTAATGTCACTAGCCCAGACTTGATTGGGCTGAGGAACATTAAAATTTTGATTTAGGTAGTTAGGGCAATCAAAATTGGGAATAGACCTCGGATGAATAAACCGAAGTTTGATAGTAGGCATTTTAGGAAGATTCATGTCAGTCATCAGGCGGCTCGCTCTACCAATACTGATGTTGATGCCATAGTCATAGGAAAGAAGAGCCTTAATCTTAGATGGGCCAATACGTCTCTTAGTAAGATGACAAATCTCGAGAATAAGCTGACGGAGTTTTTAATTCTCAATAGTTCTAGGAGAAAGTTTTTCCGAAAAGTATTTGTAATAGGAGCTGCGGTTCACTTTAAGGACATGACAAAGAAAAGAGATAGCGTGCTGAAAACGAAGGGTATGAACAGCCATTAATCTTTGTCTGAGTGAGGCGTGAATATGGCAATTGCTTTTTTTAAAATGATATTTTCCTCCTCGAGTCGAGCATTACGCTTTTGAAGATCCTTAATCTGCTTAGCGGTTAGAATAGTATCATCATCAATTCTAACCTGAGAATAAAGTTTAATCCACTTGTGTAAAGCAGACATGGAGACACCATATTCTTTAGAAAGTTGGGATTGAGTTTTACCGTTTTGGTGTAAATTAACAATACTTTTTTTAAATTCTTCATCGTATTTCTTGTAATTATTCATAATTTTATCCTTTCTTATGTGTCTACTTATTTAAAACATGTTTCACTTTTTCCTGTCTACTTTTTTAGTATATGTCCAAGATTAATGCTAATGGAGGAGTAGCTACATATGTTAAACATGATGTAGCTTCAGAGATTGATTGGAAAAATGTTGTTAATATGGCTATAGCTGAATATGGACAGTTAGATATTGTAGTGAATAATGCTGGTGTATCTTTCGAAAAGCCACTTGAAGAAGTTACTTTAGAAGATTGGAATTGGGTTATGAATATAAATGTTGAGAGTGTTTTTTAAGTTATAAATTGTGTGTGCCTATTATGATAGAAAGAGGTGGCTCTTTTGTTAATATTTCTTCAATGGCAGGATTAGTAGGTAATTCAGGTTCAGGTGCTGGAACCTTACACTGCAAGTAAAGGCGCAGTTCGCATGTTAACTAAAGCGGCAGCTGTAGATTATGGGCCATTTAAAATTCGCTCGAACTCTATTCATCCTGGCGTTATTAAAACAGCTATGAGTGAAAACTTATTTTCAAATGAACAAATGCTTAACTGGTTTAGATCCTTGACACCAATGCCGTATTTGGGAGAACCTTCAGATGTGGTTAACGGCGTTCTGTATTTAGCTTCAGATGAATCTAAGTTTGTTAATGGGGCTGAGTTAGCCATCGATGGTGGCGTTGTAGCAAAATAGAAATAAAAGGTATTATCAGAGAATTGATAATACCTTTTATTATGATTTTTATTTCTAATAAGTGAAGAAATGATAGTGTCAGTATAGGGCTTAAATATAAATAGGAAATTGTTTTAATGTTGTTTTTCCATAAATAGAGAGAGCTCCTTTTCTGAAGTTGGATTTCATAAAACCTATAGTAAAACTATACCTTATCAATTTGTAAAATACTTCAAAATCTTGAATTTTAAAGGAATTTTAGCCCTTTCTTGTTTCTAATTATTCTGATAAAATAAAGGTTATAGTATAAATTTAAAATATCTAGGAGGCATAGATGAAAACTAGGTGGTCTTATAAAGATAAAGCAAATTGGAGTGCCATTGACAAGGCTTATAGTCTTTGTGATAGTGGCAAAAGTCAATTACCAATAAATATTGAAGTCAGTGGCTGTAATGTGCTACTAGAAGAGAATGTATTAGGAACCATTTATAATAATGAAAATTTTCTAGTTTATGACACTGGCAATGTTTTAGTTTTTAGACCTCTGGGCAATATAGATAAAGTAATTTATAGAGGGGATGTTTATTGGCTAACGGAAATAAGCTTTCACACGCCAAGTGAACACAGTATCAATAGGGAATATTATCCAATGGAAATGCAAATGGTTCATCAGAATATTGATGGTCACTACTTAATTATTGGAATTTTCTTTGAAATTGGTGATGAAAGTAATATTATTGGAGATGCTTTTGAATTAGGTGAGAAATAAATAAACTTCAATTTAGATGAGATGTTGCCTGAAGATAGAAGTTGTTTTTGTTTATACGGGCTCTTTAACAATGCCTCCCTGTACTGAAAATGCTGACTGGGTTTTGTTTGAAATTCCAAAATCAATTTCAGATGAACAACTTGATACTTATATTAATAAGTATCCTGATTCCCACCGCTTAATCCAGAATAGTAAAGGCCGTTATGTATTTAAAGGGGGAAGCATGATCAGCTAACGGACTGTATCTAATGTCAGGGAAATGATATAATATAAAACAGTGTATTTTATGAAAATGAGGAGATGAAGAAATGTTTTTTAAGAAACAGAAAGCCCTAGCAATTGTGGCTGGCTGTAGTCGTTTGGGAATCAGTGTGGCAGGAGAGTTATCTAGCCGAGGTAAATCTGTTATCATTATTGATATAAATGGAGATTCATTTACAAAATTGCCTCATAATTATAGCGGTTTTACATTAGAAGGAGATGCAACAGACATTTCTATTTTGAAAGAAGCAGGTATTGACGAAGCAGACATTGTTTTAGCTGCTACAGATAATGATAATGTGAATATTATGATATCTGAAATATCCAGTAAGATTTTTGATGTGGAAAAAGTAATTTCAAGGCTCTACGATACAGAGAAGGAATCTATTTATAAAGGCTTTGATATACAAATTATTTACCCTTCAAAGCTATCAATTCAAGAATTTAATAAACTATCTGTTCTACCTTGCAAGAAAGACAAGGAGGAAGAATAATGTATGTTTTAGTAATTGGTGGTAGAAAAAAAGCTGACTATCTTGTTGGCTCTCTCTTAAGAAAACATCATCATGTTACAGTTATTAATGATGATCGAGAATATTGTAAATATTTATCTAGGCGACATGAGGTACCTGTATTATGGGGGGATGCCAGTAAACTCTATGTTTATGAGGCTGCTGACATGGAGGCAATATCAATTGTAATTGCTCTGACACCAAATGATGCTGATAATTTAGTTATTTGCCAATTAATTAAAAAAAATTTTGATGTTACAAAGGCCGTGGCAATGGCTAATAATCCTCGTAACGTTGATGTTTTTAAGAAGTTAGGTGTTGATATTGTAGTTAACTCAACATATATTGTTGGTGATATGATTGAACAGCTTGCAACATTGGAAGAAATTATTAATTATCTTCCTCTTGAAGAAGGACGTGTTTCTTTAACTGAAATTGATATAAAGGCTGACTACCCTGTAGTGAATAAAAAATTAACGGATATAGATTTAGCAGATGAAGCTAATATTGGTTGTATTATGCGCGGTGTTGATGTGGTTATTCCTAATAACAATACTGTAATTATGGTAAATGACCGTCTTATTATTCTCGCAAAACCAACTGTTCAAAATAAGGTAATTACGACAATAACAGGAAAAATTAGGTCATGACAATAACTTTAAATGAGAAGGTAATCAATAGCTATAAATCAGTTTTTGGTTACGAGGGAACACTTCTGTTAGTGTTTGGTTCATCTTTACTGTTGCTTATTATATCTTGTATTTTCTACCCAGATGAAATTAATCAAATTGTATATTTTGTAGTTACAGGGGTTATATTTATGACCCTTTGCTTATTTCGTTAGATACATTTTTAAGAGGGGCTAGAGAAAGCCAATTAACTTTTAGGCAGGACTCCATATTAGTGGTTTTGACTTGGATTATTGCTCCTCTTATTTCAACAATACCTATGGCTTTATCTCTGGAATTACCATTTACATTAGCTTTTTTGAAATGGTTAGTGGCTGGACTTCAACAGGCTTAACAGTAATTGATGTGGCTACAACTCCTAAGATTTTTTACTTCATAGAACTTTAACAGGGTTTTTTGGTGGCGTAGGCATTGTCTTAGTAATGCTATCCGTTTTATCAACAGGAATGGGTATTAAACTATTTACTGCTGAAGGTAATATGGAACGTATTATGCCCAATGTAGGCAAGTCGGCTCGGATGATTATGACTATTTATGCTGGCTATGCTATTGTAGGCACTATTTTGTATGTGATTGCTGGAATACCTATGTTTGAGGCTATTAATCAATCAATGGCAGCTGTTTCTACAGGGGGATTTTCTACTTTGTCTGATGGTATAGCTCCTTATGAGAATAATATGGTTTATGTTGTAACAGTTGCGTTAATGTTTTTAGGGTCATTGGGTTTTGGAACTCATATTTTATTGTTACGTGGCCATTTTAAGAGATTCTTTAAACTATCAGAGGTACGTTTTTTTGTTTTATTAATTGGAATAGCTATTGTACTGTTGACTCTCTTTGGCTTAAATCAACATTATAATACTATTGGTGAAGGTCTGAGAATTAGCTTTTTCCAAGCAATCTCTGTAATTAGCAGTACTGGATTTAATATTATGCCAGTAGAAGAAATGCCTTCATTTTCTATTTTAGTCATTGTATTATTAATGCTAATTAGAGGCTGTATAGGAGCAACATCTGGTGGTGTCAAAGTTTACCGGGTTTTAATTATGGCAAAAAAAGGTTTGTGGAATATTAGTCGTTATTTAAAGCCAGAGAGAATGGTTAATGAAAACTATTTTTGGAGACCAGAAGGCAAAGTTTATATTAATCATAAATTAGTCTCTAAATCTGCTTCCTATATTTTTGCTTTTATGACATTTTATTTTATATAGTAGGTGTTTTAATTTTTATGGCCCATGGCTATACTTTTCAAGATAGCATATTTGAATTTGCATCAGCTATTGGAACTTCAGGGCTATCTTTAGGTATTACAGGACCAGATGCCCCAAGATTCATTCTTTGGACGGAGATTGCAGGTATGCTACTTGGAACGTTTAGAAATATATGTAATCTTTGTTGCAGGCTTAAAGATCATTAAAGATCTTAAAAATATCTTGACGCTTAAAAAACAATAATATTTTTAAGAAATCTGATTTTAGTGCTTGCGCTTAGAGAACTAAAATGCTATAATTTAAGAGAGTTAGCCCCCTATGTTTCTAGGAATATTCCGGTTGGTTTTAATCCTAGGAATTATATCATATTACATACCTAAAAAGATGACTTTTTGAGTCATCTTTTTAGATTCTGAAAAAAGGAGAGAATTGAGTAAAATGGCTAAATATACCCATAAAAAGAAAACACATCTTAAAGGAATTAATAGTAGTAAAAATAGTGTCTCCCAGAAATATGTCAAACCTGTTAAGAAGAGAAAATCAGGCAAAGGAAAATTAATTCTAGGTATTATTGGGTTAGTATTAATTGGTATTTTAATCTATTTAATGGTTAATGTATTTCAATTGCCAGCAAAATATCCTGTTGCTTATGCTATTAATGAAATGACTATTAGTGATAGTAAGGTAACTATGAAAGCCTCTACAGATACTTATGGAAATAAATTAATTCCTTTAGATTTTTTTATTGCTTTAGGTGGTGGACAGCTTAAGGAGATTAATGAAAAAGAAAAATCAATTGTATTTAATAACGGAACTGAAATGGTTATTGAAGAAGGTTCTAAGAGAGTAGCAATTAATGGTCAGAAGAAAAATACAATGGACCAGTAATGACAGCAGGGGAAAGGATTTGGGTTCCAGGCCAATTATTAGATTAGAAGTGATTTTTGGATCAAAGGCATCTTTTGTTGAAAATATAGCTATTTTTAATATTAAAGAAAACAAAGAAGAAGATAAGTTTTTAAAATTTACTGGTTCTGAAGGTTATCTATCTCTAGTTAATAATGATAATTCTTTGTCAAAAGATTTTGTACCTAGTGATTTAGTTGTGATGTCAATAGTTTAAATTCTATAGGCACTTATGGCGGTAATACAAAATTACGTAAAAAAGCAGCTAATGCATTAGTTAAAATGTATGAAGATAGTAATGTTAATATGATTCTCTCAAGTGGTTTTAGAGACTATCAGAATCAAGAAGAGCTTTTTAATCAAGAAGTAGCAGATAGCGTTGCTAATGGACTCAGTAAGGAAGAAGCAACTAAAGAAACTCGTACTCGAGTTGCTACACCAGGGATGAGTGAACATCAATTGGGATTGGCAGCAGATTTTGCTATTCCGGGAGAGCTGTTAACAGAGGACTTTAAAAATACAATTGCAGGAAAATGGTTGAACAAGAATAGCTATAAATATGGTTTTATTTTAAGATATCCAGAATAGAAAAAATATTACCAAGGTTATTTATGAGCCATGGCATTTTCGCTATATTGGTTTACCACATAGTGAAATTGTTACTAAGAAAAATATTACATACGATGAGTATATAGACAATTTAAGAAAAGATAGAACATTGACCTATGAGGAAGAAGATATAAAAACCAGTATGGTATCTGGTATTTTAAGGAAAATGAGAAACCTGATAATATCCAATATACAGGTAATAATGGTGTTGATGTTTCAATAGATAATAGCAAAGGCGTTATTGTTAAAATTCCATTAGGCCAAGTAAAATAAAGAAAAGTTGATTATAAATATAAAAATAGCAGTTAGATTTTGCTTCTGACTGCTATTTTTATTTCAAAAAATTATTTAAGGGTTTGGATAGTAATTTACAGAGATAACCTATTAAAAAACCTGCTCCTAAACTAATAAAAATTAAATAAGGACTATAGACCAGCACTAGGGAAAAGGAAAGTGTTAGTCCAATGGCAATGCTCTGTCCTATATTATGACCAATAGCGCTGAAAATGCTTTTACCATAAATGGAAAATTTAAGTTTCTGACTAATTATTAGGAAAAGGAGAGCTACTATCATGCCAGCCATGCTGATTAAGAAAATATAGGATAAAAAAGTCCCATTAATTAAAGCTCCTAGAAAAGTTTTTCCTATAGATACAATGGTGGCTTCCTTAATTGAGAACAGTATGAATGCTAGGAGGACGGCAATTTGACTAAAACCTATTTTAAAGCCTGGTAAAGGCACAAATGAGGGGAGGATTGACTCTAGGTAGCTCAATATAAGCCCTATTCCTATTAAAAGGCTTAGAAATACTATTTTCCTTGTTTTAGAAATCATTTTTATTTCACCAGCCCATCAATGGTATTTTCTTTATCATTTTCAATGGAGATGACTGTTTTATTAGGTAAGCACACTAATTTTTCATTAGTATGGCTAATTCTACCTTGTTTTTGACAGAGTTTATCAGGGCAACTAGAGGAGTGGACATAGACCTCGCCATTTGCAACTGTTAATTCAATTAAACCACTTGTACCATTAATTGGAATAATCTGATTTTGTGATAAATCATATGTTCCAATAATTTTATTATCTACTTGTACAACAATTTCATTAGCTGTTTTTTTTGTTAAATTAATTATAGTAAAAGAAAGAATTCCTACAAGCAGTAGAATCAGTAGTATGATGATTTCTCTTTTATGGCGTTTCATAAATATAGTGTCCTTTCTCATCTTCTAAAGCAAATGGAAAGCCAGTTGTTTTAGTAATTTTCAAGTCTTTAGAAATCCAAAGTGCTTCAACTTTAAAAAGCAAGTTCTCTAAAAAAGCAAGACCTTCTTTATAAGGCAATAGATAAAGAGTAGTAGAAAGTATGTCAGCTAACATACCATTTTGGGTAATCACAGTTACAGCAACATTTTCCTTAGCGGGAAAGCCAGTTCTACTGGAAAAAATATGTGGGCATTTAATACCGTTTATAGTATAGTAGCGCTGGTAATCACCTGATGTTGAAATAGTGTCTTCATGGGTTAATGTGGTAGTCCCTATAAGTTGATCTGGTTCTCGTGGATCCTGAACACCAATTCTATAGGAATCTTTACCTGGTGGTGTTCCCAGTACCTTAACATTGCCTCCCCCATTAATTATTGCACCAGTCAAATGCTGTTTTGCATTTAACAGTTGCCATGTTTTTTCAATTGCGTACCCTTTTGAAACTGCACCTAAATCCAATACCATACCTTCAGGAATTGATAGCCTATTGTCTGCTAATAAGATTTCACTACTGTCAGTATTTTTCAGGGACAGACTAATTTCATCTTCAGTTGGCAATGTATTTTCAATCTCTTTTTTTTTCCATAATTCAATTAATTTGCCTAACCCGATATTAAATTGGTTGTCTGTTTTTTGACTATAGGCAATAGCTGTTTCTAATTGTTCAGCAAGAAGGGGATCAATTGTAATGGTTTTACCGCTTTCACTGTTAATATAGCCAATATTACCTTCAATAATATCATAGCGATTAGATAGCTTATCTATTTTAGAGAATAGAGCAAAAGCTTCATTTTTATCAGTCCGCAGTGTTTTTTCATTAGCTCCGTAAAGTGTTAAGGTTACGGGAGTATCCATAAGAATTTGGGTTTCTTCTAACTTTTGAGATTGAGAAGTCCTGTTTGTTGTAAAAACAAACAGGACTGCAATTACTGCTATTAGAAGAAATAGTCCTATAGTTAAAACGGTTTTTTTATTAGATCTTTTCTTATTAGTTGTCAAACCAGTTCCTCCTAAAATCAACTATTCCTTTGATTGACAGGTATCTCTTGAAGCACAGGAACTACAGCCAGCCGGCTCAGTATCTTCTGCTTTTGGGGCTTTGGAAAAATCATCTGTAAAAGTATCAACTGTAATACATTTTGTTGGGCAAACGGCTACACAAGCTTGACAGTTAGTACATTTATCATAATCGATTCTTGCCACATCTGTAACATGAATTGCGTCAAATTCACATGTTTTTTCACATTTTTTACATTTTATACAGCCTACTTTACAAGCAGCCATAACGGCTTTACCTTTAATTAAGTTGCTACAGTTAACAAATACATGTTGTTTTCTTGGGACTAAGTGCATAAGTGTCTGTGGACAGGTACTTACACAAATACCACAAGATGTACATTTTTTTCTGTTAACTACTGGCAAGCCATTGACCATATCAATAGCTTCAAATGGACAGGCTGCGGCACAGCTTCCAAAACCAAAACAACTAAAGTCACACATTTTTTGACCATTAAAAGATGTTTTTGCCACTATACAGGATTTTGCTCCTGTATAGTCATAAAGTGTTTTCGCATTGTCTGGAGAACCATTACAAGCTACCCTTGCAATACTTGGCTCAGCAGAAGAGGCTTCTACACCTAGAATAGCAGCAATGGCTTCCGCACAAGCTGGTCCTCCTACTGGACAGGCATCAATGGGAGCTTCACCATTGAAAATGGCTGCACCACAGGCAGCACATCCAGCAAAACCACAAGCGCCACAGTTGGCACCTGGTAAGGCGTCTATAATGGCTTCTTCTCTAGGGTCTGTTTTTACACTTAGTTTTTTATTGACAACACCTAAAATGATACCGAATATAATCCCGATAGCACCTAGTAAAATAATTGCATAAATCATGTAATTCCTCCTATAAAACGCCTATAAAGCCCATGAAGGCAACAGACATGACACTTGCAGTAATCAATGCTATTGGCAAGCCTTTAAACGCTTTTGGCACATTTGTTAATTCCAGTTTTTCTCGAATACTGGAAAAGATAACCAATACTATTAAGAAACCTAAGGCAGCACCAATGCTGTAAAATAAGGTTTCTAAAAAGTTATAGCCATTTTGAATATTTAATAGTGCGACACCAAGTACGGCACAGTTTGTTGTAATTAAGGGTAAGAAAATTCCCAAAGACTTGTAAAGTCCAGGGGAGAATTTCTTTAGTACCATTTCCACTAATTGTACTAAAGATGCAATTACAATGATAAAAGCAATTGTCTTTAAGAATGTAAGTTCTAGTGGTACTAAAACAAAAGTATACAAAATCCAAGCAAGAGCAGCAGATATGGTTAAAACAACTAATACAGCCATCCCCATGCCAATTGCATTTTCAGTTTTTTTGGAAACACCTAAAAAAGGACACATACCTAAAAACTGACTTAAAACAACGTTTTTAACAATCATGCTGGTTAGTAGTAGGGTCAATAAACCGCCGAATACTTCCATTTTTTAGGCCTCCTTTTTTTCTTTTCTTTTATTTTTAATATGAGCAAATACAGCAAGTATTATCCCTAAGGTAATAAAGGCTCCTGGAGGAAGAATCATAATAAGAGCTGGCATAAATGTTTCTGGTAAAACTGGAATGCCAAACAAGGTACCTGCACCTATAAGCTCTCTGAAAAATGAAATTACAAAGAGCGCAACTGTGAATCCAATCCCTACAGCAATACCATCGATTACTGAATAAATAACTGGGTTTTTACTTGCAAATGATTCTGCTCTTTCAAGAATAATACAGTTTACTACAATCAATGGTAAATATATACCTAAGCTAATGTAGAGCTCAGGTAAGTAAGCATTCATTACCATTTCCACTATTGTTACAAATGCTGCAATAATTCCAATAAAAGCGGGAATACGGATTGTGCTAGGAATAAAGCGTCTCAATAATGAAATTGCAAAATTTGAAACAGCTAAAATGAAAATAACAGAAACACCCATTCCAACAGCGTTTGTTAAGGATGTTGTAACTGCTAGTGATGGACACATGCCTAAGAGAAGGACAAAGATTGCATTCTTTTTATAGACGCCATTGGCAATAATATTTTTAATTTTATTCATCTAACTCCTCTCCTAATTTCCAAAATTTTTGGTATAATCAGCTAAAACTAGATTAATCCCTAAGGCCACAGCATCACTGGTTATAGTAGAAGCAGTGATAGCTTGAACTTCACCGGTTTCAATATTGCCAGGCCCTTTAATAATGGTAACTTCTTGGTTTATTGGTAAGCCATTAAACTGATCTTTAAATTCAGGTTCTTTAGCTTTTGCACCTAAACCAGGAGTTTCATTATGTTTTAAAATGGTTATTGATTTAATGGTTTGAGTTTCTTGGTCAATGGCAACAAGATTTTTGACTTGATCAGCATAACCGACTGTTGAAACAATATAGAGGTAGCCTAAGGTGCCGCTTAGACCTTGGACTTCATGTATTTCTGAAATACGAGTATCCCTATCTGGAAATTCAGCTGTAACATCTTTAAAGTCAGTTGCATTTGGGAAAACATCTTCAAAGGAAGTTTTCTTAGAGGATTCAGCAGAATCAGCTATAATAGGTGCTGTAATCTGATTAACCAAAGAAACAGAAGCTGCAATTACTATACAAATAATAAATAGGATGGCTCCTAAGACAGGAACACTAGGCGACTTTTTCATCTTTAGCTCTTCCTTTTTTCTTTATTTTAATTTTTCCAAATATTCTTTTTCTTAAATGTCGATCCATTAATGGAACAAACATATTCATAATTAGAATTGAGAATAAAACACCTTCAGGGTAGTTGCCTTGAAGTCTAATAATCATGGTAATAACACCTAATGCAATAGCATAGATAATTCTACCTTTACGGGTCAATGGTTTTGTTACCCAATCTGTTGCCATGAAAATTGCTCCTAAGAATAAACCACCAGATAAAATGTGAAGAATTGGAAAAACAATTCCTAATCCATTCATGGAACCAATAATCCAAGCGATTACGAAACATGTTCCAATATAGAGTAGAGGAATTTCTAAGTGAATTCTCTTTCTAAATGCTAAATAAATACCACCGATTAAGAGAGCAACTACACTGGTTTCTCCGAGAGAACCGGAGGTATTACCGATGAATAAGGCCCAAAGGGCATCTGGATTAGAATCTACATTATGGGCTAATGATACGGCACCGGAACCATCACCAACAGAAAGCAGTTTAAACATTTCTTTAACTTGTACCAATGGTGTAGCAGAAGCAATAGCATCAAGACCTTTACCTGGTTCTACCCAAGTTGTTAATGGGACAGAAAAAGAAATAAGTAAAATACCACGAGCTGCAATAGCTGGATTGAATATATTACATCCTAAACCACCAAAAAATTGCTTAACGAGAACAATGGCTAGGAAAGAGCCTAAAATAGCAATTGGAATAGGTGTACTCACAGGTAAAGTTAAAGTGAGTAAAATACCAGTTACTATAGTACTACAGTCCCAAAGTGAATTTTCTCTTTTCATTATTTTTCTAGCAATCCATTCAAAAAGAAGAGCGGAAACAACCGTTACTAAAAGTAGTATTAGTGCTTGTACTCCAAAAAAATAAATACTGACAGCTACAGCTGGTAATAAAGCAATAATTACATCTATCATAGCTTTTTGAACAGTATTACCATTATGAGCAAATGGAGAAAGGGAAATTCTTTTCATAGTAGTTTCCATTTATTTCTTCCTCCTTCTTAATTCAATTTTGCCTTGTCGAATATAATCTAGTAAAGGAATAGCTGATGGACAGACATAGGAGCAACTACCGCATTCAATACAGGCAGATAGTCCATTGTTTTCTAATTCATCTACTTTTCCTTTTTTTACGAGGGTCGCCAGTGTTGTTGGCTCTAAAAATGCAGGACATTTATCTACACAAGCAGAGCAACGCACACAATTCATTTCCTTGGTTTTCTTTGGTAAATTCTTTAATAAAATAATTGCATTAATACCTTTTGTTACAGGAACCATTTCACTGTACATGGCTTTACCCATCATTAATCCACCTGCTAAAAGGACTTGGTTATCTAAACCACCACCACAAGCATCAATCAAGTCTTTAAATGGTGTACCAATGGGTATGAGAAATGATTTAGGGGTTTTTAAAGCATCCCCAGTTACTGTTACATAATGGTGGGTTAAGGTTTTGCCTTTTTCAATAGCATCACAGACAGCTTTTGCTGTGCCAACATTGTTAACAATAACACCTATATCAATTGGTAAACCGCCATAAGGAACTTCCTTTTTAGTCAGTGCATAAATCATTTGTTTTTCTGCTCCTTGAGGATATTTCTCTTTAAAAAGAGCAACAAAAATTGAATCTAGATTCTTAGTTTTTTTATCAAAAATCTTATAAATATCCATTTTATTATCTTCAATACAAATTACACCTTTTTTTGCATTGGCTGCCTTAACTAAATAGACTAATCCTTGAATAATTTCATCTGGATGGTTTTTCATTGTTATACAGTCTGCAGTATTATAAGGTTCGCACTCAATACCATTGAGGAGAACCATGTCGCAAGGTTTATCTGATGTGTACTTAACCGGCGTAGGGAAAGTAGCTCCTCCTAAGCCTACGATACCTGCTTCAGCTATTTTTTCAACAATAGCTTCTCTTGTTAAGTCAGTTCCTCTTGGAGTTTCTGTTAATGAAATCCATTGGTTTTTTTCATCGTTTTCAATAATAATTGTAGGAGAAACATTTCCTGTTGGTTCTGGGTGGTTTTCTATTTTTAGAATAGTACCACTGACAGAAGCATGGAGGTTGCTTGAAAAAGCGCCATCTCCTTTTGCAATTAATTGTCCGACTTTTACAGTATCTCCAATTGTTACAACGGGAATGGAAGGTTTTCCAAGTTGTTGTCCAAGTGGAAGATAAACGAGCTTGGCAGCGGTAAATTCAGAAACAGGTGCTTCAGCTTTAGTTGTTAACTTTTTTTTCTTGTTTGCACCATGTATATGAATGCCACCTTTAAATGTAAATTTTACCAAGATTTTCACCCCTTTATTTAATAATAATGCACTGTGTATTTGTATGCTTTTTTCATCTTACATTGTTAACTTCCTTAAATTATACTAAGGAAAATATTAGTAAAAGCAATGAAGTGTAACAGCTTTCAACAAGGAAAGCTATACATTGAAACGAAAATGGATAATATCTCCATCTTTAACAATATATTCTTTACCTTCGATGCGCAATTTTCCTGCTTCTTTAGCTTTTGCTTCTGAGCCATATTCTATCAGGTCTCCATAGCTAATAACTTCGGCTTTAATAAAACCTCGTTCAAAGTCAGTATGAATGACGCCTGCTGCGGCAGGAGCTTTGGTGCCTTCATTTACTGTCCGGGCTCTACATTCTTGAACACCAGCAGTAAAGTAAGTAATTAAGCCTAGCAACTCATAAGTTGCTCTAATAATTTCTTCTAAGCCAGAGTAAGTTAAACCTAACGTTTCTAAAAACTCTTTTTTTTCTTCAGCAGATAGTTGAGCGATTTCTGATTCAATTTGTGCTGAAACTGGAATAACTCGAGACCCTTCTTTATTAGCTATTTCCTGAATAGCTTTAACCATAGGTAGATTATCTTTTGAGCCTATATCATTTTCACTAATATTAGCAATATAGATAATAGGTTTTAAGGTTAAAAGATTTAAACCTTTCAATTTTTTTTCTTCTTCTTCATTAAAAGATAGTTTTCGAGCTGGAATATTGTCTTTTAAGGTATTGAGTATTTTTTCTGTTAAGGCATACTCAGCTAGTGCATCTTTGTCTTTAGTTTTAATTTTACTTGTAAGTTTTTGAAGTCTTTTTTCCATGCTTTCTAGGTCAGCTAATATAAGCTCAATATTAATAACATCAATATCTGTTTTAGGATTAATGTTACCACCTACATGGGTGATATTTTCATCTTCAAAACAACGGACAACATGAGCAATAGCATCTACTTCTCGAATATGAGATAAAAATTGGTTACCTAAACCTTCTCCCTTACTTGCTCCTGCCACTAATCCAGCAATATCTACAAACTCATAAGCTGTAGGTATTTCCTTTTTAGTTTCATATAGTTTTGACAATGTTTCAAGTCTTTTATCCGGTACTGTTACCATGCCCACATTAGGGTCAATTGTACAGAATGGATAGTTGGCAGATTCAGCGCCTGCCTGAGTAATTGCATTAAATAATGTAGATTTACCAACATTAGGTAAACCTACTATTCCGCATTTTAAAGCCACCATATTTCACCTCTTCTAAGTTCCTTAATTTTTAGTATATTTTTAGTATATAGAAAACAGTGTAAAAAGACAAGGAGGATTTAAATGAAAAACTATGCATGGTATCAATTAATGAAGAAAGCTTACAACCATAGAATTTTAATGGAAATGCTAAAGTGTGTTGGAGAGGGGGTTAATGAAAATAGATTTTTTAGGAAGGAATTATTTTCGAAAAAAGCAGAAGCTATTTTATTCAATAGTTATCTTAAGGATAATCAGTATAAAATAATAACAATTTTTGATGAATATTATCCTTTTCTTCTTAAAAAAATTTATGATCCACCTATTGCTTTTTTTAAAGGAAATGCCCAACTATTAAAAAACCAATGATAAGTGTTGTAGGAAGTCGTCAAAGTCCTTCTGCTTATTTAAAAAAAGCCTTTAATTTAGGCAGAGGGTTAGCAAAAGCAGGCTGGGTCGTTGTCAGTGGCTTAGCAAAGGGTATTATGGGGCAGTTCATAAGGGTGCTCTATTCTATAATGGTTGTTCTATAGCTGTTTTAGGAACAGGAATAAATAAATATTATCCTAAAATTAATAAAGGGTGTCAATTAGAATTAGAGAAAAAAGGTTGTATAATTTCAGAGTTTCCGCTCAATGCAGATCCTCTAAAATATCATTTTCCAAGGCGAAATAGAATTATTAGCGGTTCTTTCATTAGGTTTAGTTGTTGTATGGAGAGGCCCTAAAAACGGTGCCTTTATTACTTTGGATTTTGCCTTGGAAGAGGGACGTGATATTTTTATATCAAAAGGTCTTGAGTCACTAATTGGTTGTGAATTCTATTCATTAAGTCAATTAAAAGAATATGGGCTTGAGCATTTAAAGTAATTTGATTCATTAATAAAAGGGAAAATTTTTCAATTATATAGGGTTGGTTGTGCTTTAATGGCTACCTTTTCCAGCGTATTATCTAGAGATAAGATTAAAAAATTTTAATTTTTATGTTAAGATAGTATTCTTGAATAAAATAAAAAGTCATAATTATTAAGAGAATGTTTTTTGAAGATATAGAAAAAGGCTCTTGTACTAATAAATAAGATATGGTAGGCTAAGATAGAATAATAAGAAAAATACATATTAGACATTAATTATGTATGAATGTATGAAATAAATGATTTTGGAGGAAATATGGGGAGAAATTTAGTTATTGTGGAATCGCCTTCTAAGGCAAAAACAATAAAGAAATATCTGGGAAGCAATTACATTATTAAGTCTTCAGTTGGTCATGTTATCGATTTACCAAAAAGTAAATTAGGTATTGATCTAGACAATAACTTTGAACCGAGATATATAACTGTTCGAGGGAAAGCAAGTATTTTAAAGGAAATCAAGACAGCCTATAAAAAGTCGAGTAAGGTTTTTCTTGCCACTGACCCTGATAGAGAAGGAGAAGCTATTGCTTGGCATTTGAAAAATGCTTTAGGTTTGGAAGATGATGCGGTTTGTAGAATCGCCTTTAATGAAATTACAAAAGCTTCTATTAAAGAAGCAATTAAACATCCAGTTGTTATTAATCAGGACTTAGTAGATGCCCAACAAGCAAGACGTGTTTTAGATCGTATTGTAGGCTATAAACTAAGCCCTTTATTATGGAAAAAGGTCAAAAAGGGATTATCGGCTGGACGTGTTCAGTCTGTTGCTTTACAGATAATAATAGATAGAGAAAAAGAAATTGATGCTTTTGATGAAAAAGAATACTGGACTATTGAAGCTACTTTTTCTTTAAAAGATGGTACTCAATTTAAAGGAGATCTTTTAAAGTTTAAGGGTAAAAAGCTTGTCATGAATAATGAGGAATCTGCCCAAAAAATTATTGATGTAATTTTAAAGGAAACGCCTATAATTGACAGTATTGTTGAAAAAGAAAAAAAGAAAAATCCGCTGCCGCCTTTTATTACTAGTACAATACAACAAAGAGCGGCTCAAAGTTTAAACTTTACAAGTAGAAAAACCATGCAAATTGCTCAGCAACTTTATGAGGGTGTAGATTTAGGAAAAGAAAATGGCGGTTTAGTAGGTTTAATTACGTATATGCGTACCGATTCAACTCGTATTTCTTCTGTTGCAAAAGAAGAAGCAAAAGAATTTTTATTAAAAAATTATGGACAGGAATATATTCCAGAAAAACCTCGTTATTATAAAATGGGTAATAAAGCTCAAGATGCTCATGAGGCCATTCGTCCAACTTCAATTTTTAATACACCAGAGAAAATCAAGAATTTTCTTTCAAAAGACCAGTTTAAATTGTATCAATTAATATGGAAGCGTTTTTTATCAAGTGAAATGCCTTCTGCAATCTATGATCAAGTTACAATTGAGATTTTTTGTGGAGAATATCTTTTTAAGAGTATTGGCTCTAAATTAAAATTTGATGGTTTTCTTAAAGTAATGATTGAAACAAAGGGTGAAGATAAGTGGTTGCCTATTATTAATAAAGATGATGGTATAGCTATTGATGAATTAGAAAAAAACCAGCATTTTACACAACCACCACCAAGGTTTACAGAGGCTTCTTTAATTAAACAGCTGGAAAGTTTAGGCATAGGTAGACCGAGTACTTATGCAACTATTTTGGATACTATTACACGAAGGGGTTATGTTGTTAAAGAGGAAAAACAGTTTTTTACAACTGAACTTGGTCTCCTGGTAGGGGATTTATTAAAAAAATATTTTGAGGATATTATTAATGTTAAGTTTACATCAAAATTAGAAAATGATTTAGATTTAATAGCTGAAGGAAAAAGAGAATGGCACAATACAGTTAAAGAATTCTATGAGCCTTTTTCTGTACTGTTAGAACATGCTGAAGCTGAAATCGAAAAAATCACTTTAGAAAAAGAGCCTGATGAGATTACAGATGTAATCTGTGAAAAGTGTGGCAGGAATATGGTTATAAAGACAGGGAGATATGGAAAATTTTTAGCTTGTCCGGGATTCCCAGAGTGTCGTAATGCTAAACCTCTTGTTGAAAAAATAGGTGTTCCTTGTCCAGAATGCAATGGGGAAATTGTAGTAAAGAGAAGTAAGAAAGGTCGTGTTTTTTACGGTTGTGATCAATATCCAGAGTGTGAGGTATCTTTCTGGAATAAACCAGTTAATGAGAAATGCCCAGAATGTGGGTCTCTTTTAATGGAAAAGGGAAACTTTTTAGTTTGTTCTAATGAAGGGTGTAAAGTTAAGAAAAAACGGGAAGAGAAAGAGTCAGAAGAATAATAGAATCAGTAATTGTAATTGGTGGTGGCTTAGCTGGTGTTGAAGCTACCTATCAACTTATAAAAGATGATGTCCCAGTGACTTTATATGAAATGAGACCTACTAAAACGACAGAAGCTCATAAAACTGCATATTTGGGAGAATTGGTTTGTAGCAATTCATTTAGAGGGAAGTAGTTTAGCTAAAGGAGTTGGTTTATTAAAAGAAGAAATGAGACAATTAGGTACTTTATTTATGGAGTCAGCCTTAAAGGCGGCTATTCCAGCAGGCGGTGCTTTAGCTGTTAATCGAGATAAATTTAGTAGCTATTTAACAGAGACTATCAAAAATCATCCTCTTGTAACTATTGTTGAAGAAGAAATAACAACTATTCCTTTGGACCAACCTGTTATTGTTGCCAAAGGACCATTGACTAGTGGTTCTTTGTTTAAGGATTTACAGACATTGGTAGGAGAACCCTGCTACTATTTCTTTGATGGCGCTGCTCCAATTATAGCAGCTGATTCTATTGACTATAGTAAAGATTTCTTTGCTAGTCACTATGGCAAGGGTTCTGGAGCTGATTATTTAAATTGTCCGATGACAAGAGAAGAGTATGCAGCTTTTTATGAACAGTTAATTATAGGGGAAAGAGCAATTCCACATTTGGATTCTGAAAAGGAAATATACTTTGATGGCTGCATGCCTATTGAAGCAATGGCCAAAAGGGAAAAACCTTGCTATTTGGACCACTCAAACCAGTAGGCTTAAATCATCCAGTTACAGGTGAAGGCTATTGTGCCGTTATCCAATTAAGAGCTGAAAATGATGAGAAAACCATGTATAATTTAGCAGGTTGTCAAACAGGCTTGAGGTTTGGCCCTCAGAAAAAAATAGTAAAAATGATACCTGGTCTTGAAAATGCTGAAATATTAAGATATGGTGTTGTGCATAGAAATTCTTATTTAAATGGACCGAAAGTATTAACATTAACAGGTCAGCTTAAAGGCTATCCAAATGTTTTTATTGCAGGTCAACTATCGGGAGTAGAAGGCTATGTAGAAAAGTGCCGCTAGTGGCTATTTGGCTGGCTGCTATATGAAAGCCTATTTAGAGGAGAATCGAATAATTAGAACTTTCCCTAGAGAGACAATGATTGGTGCTCTGAGCTATTATTTAACGGAAGGTATCAGTAAGCATTTTCAACCAATGAATGCTAACTTTGGTTTATCGCCTAGTCTCACAGAGAAAATTAGGGATAAAAAAATTAAGAAGGAGCGAATGGTTGAAAGAAGTTTAAAAGCACTTTCTGATTTTATTTAATTGATTTTCTTTAAAGCCATTGTTTTATTTGCATTTTAATTTAAAACAAGGTATACTTACTATAGATACAGTACATTTAAAAGTGGGTTTGCCCACTTTTTTGTTTTAAAAAGGAGAAACAAAATGTCAATAAGTGAAAATATTGAAAGTAAATTTAGACCTATAGTTGAGGATTTAGGCTATGATTTAGCCTATGCAGAGTATTTAAAAGAGGGTCAAGAATGGTACTTAAGGTTTTTTATCAATAAATCTGATGGTATTGATTTAACAGATTGTGAAACTGTTAGTAGAGCTATAGAGCCTATTTTAGATGAAGAAGAGTTAGTTCCTAACCAATATATTTTAGAAGTGTCTTCTCTAGGATTAGAAAGACCTCTTAGAAATAATCAGGACTATGAGGAGAATATTGGGAGTCTTGTAATGGCTCATTTATATACGGCAATTAACAAAAAGAAGATTATTATTGGTATTCTAAAAGACTTTGGAGAATCAGTTGCTCTTGAAAGTGAAGGAGAAGTAATTATGATACCAAAAAAGAATATTAGTAAAATTAATTTAATAATTGACTTTTAATCGGGAGGAAAAAGATGGATAACAAAGAACTTATTTTAGCGGTTAAGGCTTTAGAGGTAGAAAAAGTCATTGATCCAGAAGTGCTTTATACTACTATTGAGGCAGCTATTGTATCAGGGATTAAGAAAAAGCAAATTAGTGATTACAAAAATGAAGTGAAAGATACCGTTGAAGTGGCAAAGCCCCAGTATGAAAACCTTAAAGCTATTTTAGATAGAGAAACAGGTAAAATTGATATTTACTTACTAAGAACAGTAGTAGAAGAAGTTACAGATGAATTAAATGAAATCAGTGTAAAGGAAGCTAAAGAAAAATATCATGTATTTGAAATTGGCTCCTTAGTAAGAGAACCTATTAAAGTTGATACTAAAACCATGGGCAGAATGGTTGCTCAGACAGCTAAGCAGATTATTACACAGAAAATTCGGGAAATTGAAAGAAATAATCTTTATGAAGAGTTTGCAAAAAAAGAAAAAGATATTGTTACATGCGTAGTCACAAGAAAATCATTAGTTGAGAAAGGTCATCTTAAAGATAAAAAAGGACACGCTATTTTAGATAGTGAAGGGCATCCTATTGTTAAGGAAGTTTACAATGTATTCTTAGCCATTAATAATGGTGAATTTATTTTGCCACCTGATGAACAAATTGAAAATGAAATTTATACGATAGGACAGCGTTTAAAAGTCTATGTTATCAATGTTAAAAAGACAACAAAAGCACCTATTGTTACCATATCAAGACGTCATAAGGAATTAATTAAGCGTTTATTTGAATTAGAAGTACCAGAAATTTATGATGGCACTGTTGTTATTAAGGATATTGCCAGAGAAGCTGGGTCAAGGTCTAAAATATCTGTTTACAGTTCTAACGAGGAAGTGGATCCAATTGGCGCTTGTATTGGCCCAAAAGGTGCTCGTATTGGTAATGTGCTTCAAGAAATTGGTCAAGATACAGAGCCTGGTGAAAAAATTGATATTATTGTCTACTCAGAAAATCCAGCTATTTATATTGAAAATGCTTTAGCACCAGCTAAAATTCTTGATATTCGTTTAAATGAGGATGCAAAAGAAGCTAAAGTCTTAGTTGCTAAAGATGTTTTTTCATTAGCCATTGGTAAAGATGGTCAGAATGTGCGTTTGGCAGCCCGTTTAACTGGCTGGAAAATCGATATAGTAAGTGATGAAATGGTATCTAGCTTAGATGATGTTTCTATGGGATCTCCTGAAAAAGAGATTTTAGAAGAGAGGGCTGAAGCAGTAGTAGAAACCATTAAAGATGAGGATACAGGAGGTGGTACTGATAGTGAAGACTAAGAAGGTCCCTCAGAGAAGCTGTGTTGGCTGTGGACTGAAAACAGATAAAAAGTCTTTAGTCAGAATTGTTAAGACTCCTAATGGTGAAATCATTCTCGATAGAACCGGCAAACAGCCTGGGAGAGGTGTTTATATTTGTTCTAAGGGAGAGTGCTTAACAGCTGCTATTAAGAAGAAGGCAATTGAAAGAGCATTAAGCTGTAAAATCTCTGATGATATATTGGTGGAGTTAAACTGCGCCATCAATGACAAAAATGACCAGTAAAATAAAGACCCTTCTTGGATTTGGAAAAAGAGCAGGAGGGCGTCATACCCGGTAAAAACAGTTGTTTATGTAACTTAAAGAAAATTCATTTAATTATTTTTGCAGTCGATACAAAAGAGAGTACCAAGGCAACAATATTAAAAGGCTTTAAAGGACCTGTTTTAATATTAGGTACTAAAGATTCTCTATGACAATGTATTGGCCATGAAGAAGCATCTGTTGTAGGTGTTACAGATATTGGTTTCGCAAGAAAAATTAGAGAGGAAGCCATAAAAGCAAAGGAGTGATGCAAATGGCAAAAAAACGTATATATGAGTTGGCTAAAGAAAAAGGTGTAAGCAATAAAGAAATTCTTTGGATACTTGAAAAGTTAAATATTAAGGTGAAGTCTCATATGAGTGCATTGGAATCAGATCAAGAACAAAAGATTAATGAATATTATAAGAAGTTAGAAAAAAAGGTAGTAGCCGAAAAGGAAGAGAAGAAGCAAGTGGTGCAAGCAAAAAAAATAGAAGAAATAAAAAAGGAACCTGAGATGGAAGAAAAAACTGCTGAAAAAAAATCAATATTAAAACCTATGCCTAAAAAAGTGGATTCTAAGAAACCTGTTGAAAAACAGGAAGCAGTTAAGAGTAATCAACCAGTAAAAAAAGATAGTGCACCTCCTTCAAAAAAGAAAGAGTTCAATAACTCAAATAAAAAAGGCGGTTACAACAGTCACAATAGACAGGGAGGTTTTAACAAGAAAAACAACCGGTATGGCAAAAATAAATTTAAAAATAATCAGCCAAAAGAAGAGGTAGCTGAAGTAGTTATTAAAAAAATTACTATTGGTGAAGAAATTCAAGTAAAAGATTTGGCTATGCGTATGAATAAAGCAGCTGGTGAAGTTATTAAAAAGTTAATGGGCTTAGGGGCAATGGCAACTATTAACCAATATGTTGATTTTGATACTGCCAGTCTCATTGCCCAAGAATTTGGCATTGAAGAAGTCGAATTTAAGTCAGTTAAACGACAGACTAAATTAAAAGAAATTGAAGATAAGCCAGATACATTAAAGGAAAGACCGCCAATTATTACAGTTATGGGTCACGTAGACCATGGTAAAACATCTTTATTGGATGCAGTAAGAAGCGCCAATGTTATGGCAACAGAGGCTGGGGGGATAACTCAACATATTGGTGCTTACCAAATTAACTATAAAGGCAGAAAAATTACCTTTATTGATACACCAGGTCACGCTGCTTTTACATCTATGAGAGCTAGAGGCGCTAAAATTACAGATATTGCTATTCTAGTAGTAGCAGCTGATGATGGAGTCATGCCTCAAACTATTGAGGCTATTA
Source organism: endosymbiont 'TC1' of Trimyema compressum (assembly GCF_001584725.1). Classification (NCBI taxonomy): domain Bacteria; kingdom Bacillati; phylum Bacillota; species endosymbiont 'TC1' of Trimyema compressum. Next base: position 588,803 of record NZ_CP014606.1, read on the forward strand.
GCCATGCCAAGGCGGCAGAGGTACCAATTATTGTAGCTGTAAATAAAATTGATAAACCAGGAGCAGATCCAAGTCGTGTGATGCAACAATTAACTGAACATGGTTTAGTACCTGAGGAGTGGGGCGGAGATACAATTTTTGTTCAAGTTTCAGCGAAGAAAAGAGAAAATATTGATGCTTTACTTGAAATGGTGCTTTTAGTAGCTGAAGTTGAAGACTTAAAAGCTAATCCAAATCGTTTAGCTGAGGGTTTTGTTTTAGAAGCAAAATTAGATCGAGAAAAGGGTGTTGTAGCGAGTCTGTTAGTATCAAAGGGTACTTTAAAAGTTAGTGATATGATTTTAACAGGGGAATCCTTTGGTAAAATTAGAGCTATGATGAATGATTCAGGTAAGCGTATTAAGCAGGCTGGTCCTTCAATGCCAGTTGAGGTATTGGGTTTGTCTGATGTACCTGAAGCAGGTGATATTTTCCAAGCAGTTAAGGATGAACGTTTAGCATCACACTTAGCTAATGAAAGAAAAATTGTTAAAAAAGAAGAAATTGCTAAGAAGAATCAAAAAGTCTCTCTTGAGAATCTTTTTGAAAAAATTAGTGAAGAAAATTTGAAAGAACTAAATATTATTCTTAAAGGTGATGTACATGGTACTGTTGAAGCTTTAGCACAGTCTATTGCTGGTATTAATACTGAGGAAGTTAAGGTTAATATTATCCATGAAGGTGTTGGGGCTATTTCAGAGACTGATGTAAAGTTAGCTATGGCATCTAATGGTTTAATTATTGGTTTTAATGTTAGACCAGATACTAATGCTAAAAAATTAGCTCAAGAAGAATCTGTAGATATTCGTCTTTACAGAATCATCTATGAGGTATTAGAAGATATTAAGCAAGCCATTGGTGGTTTATTAGATCCTGATATTAAGGAAGTTGAGTTAGGATCTGCTGAAGTAAGACAGCTAATTAAGGTGCCTAAAGTAGGTGTTATTGCAGGCTGTTATGTAGTGGAGGGTAAAATAACTAACACAGCTAAAATTAGAGTGGTCAGAGATGGTGTTATTGTTCATGAAGGTGACATTGACGCATTAAAACGCTTTAAAGATGAAATTAAAGAAGTAGCACAAGGTTATGAATGTGGTATTAGTGTTGTTGACTTTAATGATATTAAGGAAGGTGACATTCTAGAAGCATTTACTTATGAAACTATTGCTAGAAAAATAGATTAGAGGGTGTTAAAATGCATAAGAAAAGTCATAAAAAAGAACGTTTAGGTGAAGAATTAAAAAAAATTTTAGGACAAGCTTTTTTAGAAGATATTAAAGATCCTAGAATTGGTTTTGTGACCATTACTAAAGTAGATGTGACAAGAGATTTATCTCATGCTAAAGTCTATATAAGTGTTTTAGAAAATCAGGAAGAAAAAGACACAATGGATGCTTTGAATAAAGCGAAAGGTCATTTGCGTTCAATTGCTGCACGCCAGCTTGATTTAAGGGTAGCACCAGAAATTACTTTTGTAGCTGATGAGTCAATGGCTCACAGTATGAAAATCAATCGTCTTTTAAAAGAAATTTCAAAAGAGGACTAGAATATGAATAAACTAGTTAAGGCACTTAAAAATATTGCAGATAAAAGAGTGTGTGTAACGGGACATGAGGCTCCTGATGGAGACTGTATTGGTTCTTCTTTAGCTATGGGTTACCTGATGAAGCAATTAGGAATAGAAACTTTGGTAGTAAACAATGATACTATTCCTTCTAAGTATGCTTTTTTACAAAACAATATTGTTGTCCAGAAATTATCCAGTTTAACAGACGTGGAAAAAGAATCTATTGAAGTTTTAATTGTTTTGGATTCAGCTAATGAAATGAGACTAGGTTTCAATTATAGGGAAATTTTTAAAAACCTGGAGGCAGTATTTAACATTGATCATCATATTAGTAATAATAAATTTGGTGATATTAATTATGTTAAGCCAGTAGGTGCTACTGCTGAAATTGTTACGCGAATCTATCTCGCTTGTCAGCAAATTATTGATGTTGAGCCTGCGACAGCATTATATGCAGGGATTATGACTGATACGGGTAATTTAACCTATGAATCAACATCTTACCGTACTGTTAATCTTGTGAGTCGCCTTTATAAAATGGGGGCTCAAACAAATCTAGTCCGTAGGAATATTTACGAAAATGAAAGCATTAATAAATTAGAAGCTTTAAAGATAGTTTTGAATAACTTAAATGTCTCTAAAAGTGGTGAAATTGCTTATACTTTTTTAAGTAAAAAGGATATAGATTCTTTACAATTGATTTCAGGTGATGCTGAAGGCTATGTTGATTACCCTAGAAAACTAGATACCTGTGAAGTTGCTCTTTTTTTAAAAGAATTTGAAGAGGATGTTGTTAAGGTTTCTGTGAGAACTAAGGAAAAAATTGATGCCAATAAATTAGCTAGTTCTTTCGGTGGTGGTGGTCATTTTAGAGCAGCTGGTTTTAGAAAAAAAGGACCTATTTTAGAGGTTGCTGAATCTATTGTTGCTAAAATAGAGTTAGGGTTAAATCAGAATGAATGGGTTGATTAATGTTTTTAAAGAGAAGGACATGACTTCTCATGATGTCGTAGCCCAGCTTAGAAAAATTCTCGGTACCAAAAAAATTGGTCATGGTGGCACTTTAGATCCAGAAGTTGAAGGTGTCTTAGTAATTGGCGTAGGAAAAGGGACTCGTATTTTAGAATATATTACAAATTCAGGTAAAGGCTATGAAGGTGAATTGGCTTTTGGATACACATCTGACACCGAAGATATGACAGGGATTCTCACAAAGAAACCCTATGCTGAAGCGCTTCTTAATTTAAAGGAAATAGATTTACTTTTTGAAAAATTATCTGGTCAGGAAATAATGCAGATTCCACCTATGTATTCAAGTGTTAAGATAGAGGGTCGAAAACTTTATGAGTATGCTAGAGAAGGCAAGGTTATTAAAAGAGAAGCGAGACCTATATTCATAGAAACTATAGAGAGAATAAGTGATTTTTATGAATTAGAAACAGGCATAAAAATGGCATTTTATGCAAAAGTTTCAAAAGGGACTTATATTAGGACACTCTGTGTTACTATTGGTGAGTCAATTGGGATACCAACAGTAATGAGCTCACTTAAAAGAGTATCAGTTGGGACTTTTAAAATAGAGAATGCTTTTAAGTTAACAGATATAAAAGAAAAATTAGAAAAAAATGATATCTCCTTTTTATTACCATTGAAAACTGGTATAGAAAATGAAATGTTACTTTATGAACCTTCTAAAGCAGAGGCAAAAAATCTATATTATGGACAAACAATTGAAAATAAAGAAAAATTTGGAGATGGACGACAGATTGCTTGTCTCTATGAGGGGAGTCTTTATTCTATTTGTGAAATAAAAGAAAATAATATGAAAGTACTTAAAAACTTATGCGGAGTTAAAGATGGAATTTTTTAAAAGAATAGAAGATGTTTTTTTTCATAAAGATATTATAGCTGTATTAGGTAATTTTGATGGCTGCCATAAAGGGCACCGGGAATTAGTTAAGGCAGCTTTAAAAAGAAAAGAAGAAACGGGAGCATCAATATTAGTTATTACCTTTGATCCTCATTCAAAAGATTTGAAGGGGGAATCCATAAAGAGAATCCAAACTTTAGATGAAAAGTTACAGTGTTTTGAAAAATTAGGTGTTGATGGTGTTTCAGCACTGGCTTTTACTGAGACTTTTTCTAAAATGAATAGAGAAGATTTTCTTAAAAATATTCTTATTGATAAGATAGGGGTAACCGATATTGTCGTAGGCCATGATTATCGTTTTGGTTATCAAGGAGCTGGTAACGTTGATTTTTTAGAAGAGAAAAAGACGCAGTTGGGCTATCATTTAATCGTGGTGCCAGCCTTTAAGATTCAAGGAGAAGTTGTAAGTTCTTCTAAAATAAGAACTTTAATTGAAGCAGGTGAAATTGTTTTAAGCAAGGATCTTTTAGGGTATTATCCCCTTGTTACAGGACAGGTTATTCATGGTTCTGGAGTGGGGAAAACATTGGGTTTTGCTACAGCTAATTTATTGATTGATGAGGTTAAAATAATTCCCAAGGTTGGCGTTTACGGTGTTATTGGTCACGTCTCTGGTAAAAAAGTTAGAGGGTTTTGTAATGTAGGCTATCAACCTACATTTGATAGAAAGAAACAGTTAGTAGTTGAAGTTCATTTTTTTGATTTTAATGAAGATGTTTATGGTGAAATTATTTGTATTCACTTCATTAAAAGAATGCGAGATGAAATTAAATTTAATTCTGTGGAAGAATTAAAGGCTCAATTGAGAAAAGACCAAATTTCAATTGAAAATGAGTTAAATTAGTTGTTAAAATTTATAAAATAAGTTATAATCATTGAGTACCTTTTGCGTTGTTATGGATCTCCAACCTTTACAAGGCCTAAGGCGTATTTAAAATTTAGGAGGAAAAAAATGAAAACAAAAGAAGAAATTGTAAAAGAGTTTCGTATTAATGAGAAAGATACTGGATCTCCAGAAGTTCAAATTGCTTTATTAACTGAAAGAATTTTACATCTAACAGAGCACTTAAAAGTACACAAGAAAGATTTCCACACAAGACGTGGACTTCTAAAGTTAGTTGGACAAAGAAGAGGATTTTTAAAGTATTTACAAAAGAAAGACTTTGAAAGATACCGTAATATTATTACAAAACTTAACTTAAGAAAGTAATTGAACTAGGTAGCAAATCATTGATTTGTTACCTAGCTGTGCATAAGGGAGGCAGATGCCTCCCTTTTCTTTATTGCAATAAGCAGAAGGAGGATGGAATGGAAAAACTAATGTCAATTTTAATATTATCTGTGTTTGTTACTTTAACAGCTACAGTTATTGGCACGATAATAGGGATTCCATGTTCATTTTTTTATTAAAAAGAAAAGATAGTTTTCTAAAAAGAACTGTGATTAAAATTATTAACACTTTAATGAGTATGCCACCTGTTTTAATGGGATTGTTGGTTTATATGCTTTTATCGAGGAAAGGCCCTTTGGGAAGTTTCAGACTGCTGTTTACACCTACGGCAATGATTATTGCTCAAATACTACTAATTACGCCTATTATTATGGCTTTGGTTTATGGGTATTTAGAAAAACATAGTGATGAAATTATGAAGAATGCGAAAGCAATAGGGGCTTGTTCTAGAGCAACTTTTTTCATATTAGTTAAAGAAAGTGCCAACCAATTTTTTACGTTTATTGGAACTGGATTTGCCAGAGGCATTGCCGAAGTAGGAGCCGTTATGATGGTTGTTGGCAATATTCAAGATAAAACAAGAGTGTGATGACTACATATATTGCTACTGAAACTGGGAAAGGTAATTTTCAGGACGCTTTAATTTTAGGTCTTATTCTTTTAGTCATTGCTTTTCTAGTGAATCTTTTATTGCAGTATTTAAGGAGAAAAAGCTAATGGGTATTTTTATAAAAAAGCATTTAAAGCTTATGGCGATAAAGTAACCTTAGATATTAAAAATCTTTACTTAGAAAAAGGAGTTTATGCAGTCCTAGGACTAAATGGAAGTGGCAAAAGTACACTCCTTAATGGCTTAGTTAACATTGTTCCTTTTACTAAGGCGGATATTATATATGAAGATAAAAGCCTAGAGAAAAAAGCAATTATGTTGCAACAAGTATATATGTTTCAAGGGACTGTGTGGGATAATTTAGTAGTGTTGCCTTTAAAAATATAGAAAATTTCTATTGAAAAGGAAACCGGGAAATTAAAAGACTACATGAAAATCTTGGATCTTGAAAATATACAGCTAAAAGAGCTTGAGATTTATCTGGGGGAGAAAAAGCTAAGGTTGCTTTTTTGAGGACTATAATTAGAAATCCCAATTTAATACTTTTAGATGAGCCAACAAGTAATATAGATATAAAAGCATCTATGACGATTAGGGATAGTATTGAAACTTTAAAAAATGAAGGTAAAACTATTATTTTTCAAACCATAACTTTGTAGAGGCAACAAAAATTGCAACTCAAATTCTATTTTTAGACCAAGGGAAAGTAGTAGCCTGTGGAGAAAAAGAGGCTGTTTTAAATAGTTCTATTCCCTTAATTAGGGATTTAATGAATATTTTTTAAGAAACATTTGCTTGTTTTGAAAAAAAAGATTATACTTTATATTGAAATAGAGACGATGAAAAGAGATTTGGAGGAAACAAAGTGACTCAAGTATTAAGAAAATCAATTGAAGTTGGTGGCAGAACGTTTACTATGGAAACTGGTAAAATGGCTAAGCTAGCTGACGGTTCAGTGTTAGGCGCTTATGGGGATACTGTTGTTTTAGGAACAGCTACTGTTTCAAAAGCACCAAGGGAATGTATAGACTTCTTTCCATTAACAGTTGATGTAGAAGAAAAAATGTATGCTGCAGGTAAAATACCTGGTGGCTTTATTAAACGAGAAACAAGACCTGGGGAAAGGGCTATTTTAACGGCTCGCTTAATTGATAGACCTATTAGACCTTTATTTCCAGAAGGTTATAAAAGCGATATTCAGCTAGTAGCAACTGTTTTATCAATTGAGCCAGATAATGAGGCTGATATTATTGCTATAAACTGTGCATCAGCTGCATTACATTTGTCTAGAGCGCCATTTATGGGGCCTATTGCAGCTGTTAGAGTTGGTTATATAGATGGGCAATACATTATTAACCCTAATGAAGAGCAACGAGAAGTTTCAACTGTTAATTTAACAGTTGCAGGAACTAAAGAAGCTGTGATGATGGTTGAGGCAGGCGCTAAAATTGTACCTGAAACTGTTATGATGGAGTGTATTCTTAAAGGTCATGATGAAATTAAAAAGCTGGTTCAATTTATTGAAGATTTTAGAGAAGAAGCATCAACTATGGGATTATGTGGAGAAAAAATTGATTTTAAACCAGAAGAAAAAGATGAAGTATTTTTAAATCAAGCTGCTTTACTTATTAAACCCGCAATTGATGAGTGCATTGAATACATTTTAGAAAAAGATTTAAGAAAAGAGAAAAGAGATGAGCATCTAGGCTCTCTTAAAGAAGCATTAATTGAGACTTTCTTTGAAGATAAGGCGCAGATTATGGAAGAAAAACCTATCGTTATGAAATGGTTTAAAGAGCAATTTGATGCACTTGAAAAAGAAGCTTTTAGAAACTTAATTTTGGATAGGAAAATTAGAATTGATAATAGGAAATTGACTGAAGTTAGACCGATTACTTGTGAAGTGGATTTATTGCCAAGAACCCATGGATCTGCTCTCTTTACACGTGGCGAAACACAAATTTTAAGTGTAACAACTTTAGGTCCAAATAGGGATGAGCAAATGGTTGATGATATTAATTTATCTGGCTCCAAGCGTTACATGCACCAATATAATTTCCCGCCTTATAGTGTTGGAGAGGCTAAACCAATGAGAGGGCCAGGCAGAAGAGAAATTGGTCATGGTAATCTTGCTGAAAGAGCCCTTTTAGCTGTTTTGCCTAGCCAAGAAGACTTTCCATATGTAATGCGTGTTGTTTCAGAAGCATTGAGTTCTAATGGTTCGACATCAATGGGCAGTGTTTGTGGTAGTTCTCTATCCTTAATGGCGGCTGGTGTACCATTGAAAAGCCCAGTATCTGGAATTGCCATGGGACTGATTAAAAGAGGGAATGACATTGCCGTTTTAACAGATATTCAAGGTATGGAAGACCATCTTGGAGATATGGACTTTAAGGTAACAGGAACTGAAGAAGGTATTACTGCTCTGCAAATGGATATTAAAATTGCTGGTATTAATAGAGAAATTTTAGAACAAGCATTAAACCAAGCAAAAGATGGTCGTATGCACATTATGGGCATTATGAATGAAACAATAAAAGCAGGGAGAAATGAGTTATCTGATTATGCACCTAAAATTATTACTATTCAGGTACATCCAGATAAAATTAGAGAAATTATTGGACCTGGTGGCAAAATGATTAAAAAAATCATTGAAGACACTGGCGTAGGTATGAACATTACTGATGATGGTATTGTTGAAATTTCTGCTGTTGATAGGGATTCTTTAAAAAAAGCAAAAGAAATTGTAGAAAAAATTACATCTCAAGTAGAAATCGGTAAGATTTACAAAGGTAAAGTAATGCGTGTTACAGATTTTGGTGCTTTTATTGAAGTTATTGAAGGTGTTTACGGTTCTTTTGGTAAAGAAGGCCTTGTACATATTTCTCAATTAGATACAAAACGTGTAAACAAAGTTGAAGACATAGTAAAAGAGGGAGATCAAATTCTAGTTAAAGCGACTGAAATTGACCACTTAGGTCGTCTGAAGTTGTCAAGAAAAGAGGCTCTTTTAGATGAACAAAAAAGTAAAGACAGCTAGACCATTAACCAGTCGGTCTTTGTTTTTAGTTTTCTTAAAAGTAGGTACACTAGTTTTAGGAGGGGGTCCTATTATATTAGTGGCCTTTAGAAGTGAAATTGTAGACATGAGACAATGGATGACAGCTGAAGAATTTGATTTAAGGTTACCCATTGTACAAAGTTTACCAGGTCCTTTTGGATTAAATGGTGCTTTCATGTTAGGTCACCTTCTTTTAAAAAAGAAGGGGGCCTTGCTGGGTATCATTGGTATACTTTTTCCATCTACAGCTATTATACTGGTACTCAAATTATTGGTGAGTAGCCAAGAATTCATACCGATTCTATTAGAGAAGTTTTTATATGGTGTTAACTTAGCAGCTAGTGGATTAGTCTTTTTAATGGCTCTTGATTTATTGAGAAGGTTTTCTAAGAAGAAGGTTCCTATTGCTATTTTTTTAATTACCTTAATTGGCGTATTAGTTTTTAAATTAACGCCACTTATATTCATAGCCATGGCTATTATTATCGGTGTTCTTGTTGCCTTAATAGGAGGTAAGACAGATGATATTAGTTGAGCTTTTTTTAACATTTATGATGATTGGTCTTTTTGGCTTCGGCGGAGGCTATGCAATTTTACCAGTTGTTGAGAGAGAAGCTATGAATCATAGTTGGTTGACTAAAGAGCTTTTTAATAGGTATGTAGGATTCTCGAATATAACTCCTGGACCTGTTTCCATTAAAATGGCAACTTGGATTGGCTTGGAACAAGGTGGGTTCTTTGGTTCTTTAGTTGCAACCATTGGGTTTGCACTTCCTGGATTAATTTTAACTTATCTGGTATTGAAAGCTTGGGATAAATATAATGAGAGACAATGGTTTCAAAATGTAAATTTTTATTTAATAAGTGTTATAGGGGCTTTGTTTGTGCAAACAGCAATCTTGTTATTTTCAGGGGTCCCATTTAGTATGATGGGTATAGTGATTTTTGTCATTATATTCCTATTGGCTTTAAGTAATAAAATAAGCAGTATTGTTCTGCTATTGCTGGGAGGTTTACTTGGTATGATTCTTTTATAGGGGGAATACAGATAAAAGGAGCAAACAGGTATCGTGAAAAGAAAAACTTTAGTTATTCTTTCAATTTTAATATTGCTACTAGTAGTAGCAATTTGTATTACTTTTTTTAAAGAAAATTCATCACCTGAGGATAGTTTATTGACTTATAAAGTGGAAAATTCTGTTATTGAAAATAATACGGCTCATATTAAATTTACTGTTACTGTTGAAAGAGGGAAAAACATTGACCCTATTTCACAGGTACGGTTAGTTGAGGAGAATAATTTAGCATCTTATCCAATAAATGGTTATCCCAAAATTTTGCTTTCAAAAGGTGAAAGCAAAGAATTTCAATTTACATTTCATTTTCCAAGTTCGGAAAAAGCTACTCTTGAAATCACCAGCAGTGGTGGCAATACTGAAAATCTTGTATTGTCTTTTCCAGAAGTTGCGACAAGAGAACAAGGAGTGAAGATTGAGGATTCTTCTTTAGCCATAGGGGAAGATTTGACAATAGGAAGCTCAGAAAAATATTTAGTAAATAATTATCGCTTTTCTCAAGTGGGGGATACACTACCGCCAGAAGGCATGGTCTATTTAATTGTTAATATGACATTGGAAAATGTGAGTGATTACAAAGGAACTGTAGTCTATCTAAACAAAGATAATTTTAGTCTAAAAAATTACGCTGGACAATTTTATGAAAAAGGTAGTGATAAAGCTGTAGGGACAAAAAAAGCTGATAAGGATGCTTTACAGAAGGGTGAGAAGACTGCTTTTGATGTGGCTTTTGTAGTTCCTAAAACTGAAAAGAAATTTCAGTTATTTTTAAATGGAAAAAAGATATTTATTATCGAAAAAACTGAAAAGCAATAGCCTTTTTACAAAATGTCTCACAGTAAAGCTGTGGGGCATAAATTTTACAAACAAAAAAGCAATGACTATTCTGATTATTATCACTGTCATTTGCTTTTTCCGAATTACAACTATTAATTTTTTGAGCATGTTTTAACAGTACGCCACTGACTGCAAACTTTTTTATGCTCTTTCTACTTTTCCTGAACGTAAGCAACGGCTACAAACCATTTGTTTTTTAACTGTTCCATTTTTTTCAACACGTACTGGTTGTAGGTTAGCATTCCATTTTCTTCTTGTTTTAACATGGGAGTGGCTTACTCTGTTCCCAGATATCTGACCCTTACCACATACTGCACATTTTGCCATAACGGCACCTCCTGTCTATTAAAAAAACATATTACATTCAATATTATCTAACATGCTTTTAAATTATAGCAAATAATTCTTTAAAAAACAAGGTTTCATACTAGAGAAAATTATTTACTTAGTAATTATAAAAGAGTTCTTTATTTATGGTATTTTTGGTATAATGATATAAGTAATAGATAAACATTTTAAGGAGGAGTTATAATGGTTGAGTTAAAAACAACAGATTCAGGTAAAATTGATATTTCTGAGAATCTAATTAGCAAGGTTGCAGGTAAAGCCGCAATTGAATGCTATGGTGTTGTAGGTATGGTATCAAGAAACTTTAGAGATGGTATTCAAAAGTTTTTTGGTAAAGAGCAATATGATAAAGGCGTTGAAGTTGTTAATACAGATGATAAATGCCAAATTAATGTTCATGTGATTTTAGCTTACGGTGGAAAAATCGATGCTATAGCTCAAAATGTGATGGATCAAGTTGTTTATGCAATTGATCAATATATCCCAAATTTAGATAAAGTTGTCAATGTTTATGTTGATGATATTTCCATTTTAAAATAAAACAGGAGGACTTTAATATAGTGAAGTCAATAGAAAAAGTTGAGGTTTTATTAAACATGATGAAAGCAGCTGGTGCTCAGCTAGAATCTCAACGTGAAGAAGTGGATAATCTAAATGTCTTTCCTGTTCCAGATGGGGATACAGGTACCAATATGTATTTAACAATTAAAGGTGCTTTAAAGTTTATTGAGGACAGTAGGCCTGAAACCTTTTCTCAATTTTCTGAGAGTTTGTCTAAAGGAGCTCTTATGGGAGCAAGAGGTAATTCAGGAGTAATATTATCTCAAATATTTAGAGGTTTTGCTATGGGGATACAAAATCAAAGTACAATAGATGGGAAAACATTGGCTCAAGCATTTACACTTGGAGAGGAAATTGCTTATCAGGCTGTAAAAAAACCAGTTGAAGGAACTATTTTAACGGTTATGAAAGGCATTAAAGAAGGTGCTAATAAAAGTGCAATTAGAAAAAATGATGTTCTCTTTGTTTTAGAGGAGAGTATTAAGGCTGGAAATAAAGCTTTAGAGAAAACGCCAGAATATCTCCCAATTCTTAAAGAATCTGGTGTAGTTGACGCTGGTGGTAAAGGTCTAATGGTTATACTAGAGGGGCTATACAGAGGTGCATTAGGCAAATCTGTAGTTTTTGAGTCTCCAGAAGATGTTATTCAATCCTCTATTTTTGATGAAGGGATTCAAAATGTAGAAGATATTAAATTTGCTTACTGTACAGAGTTTATTATTTTAAATCCTACAAAAAGCAATGAACAATTAAGAAAAGACTTAGATGATCCTAAAAGAGGTGATAGTTTAATTACTATTGCTGCTGATGGTATTGCTAAAATCCATATGCATACTAACCATCCAGGTGAACTAATTGAATATGCAATTGGTGTTGGTCCTGTCACCAATATAAAAATTGACAATATGTTAGAACAGTTTGTAAAAAAACATCCAAACAAAAATATTACTAAAGAAACTGAAAAGCAAAAGCCCTTTGGCTTTGTTATGGTGGTTCCGGGTAGTGGTTTAGGGGATATAGCTAAAAGCATGGGCGTTGACTCTATTTTAAATGGAGGACAGACTATGAACCCAAGTACCCATGATATTCAAGAAGCTATTGCTACAGTAAATGCTAAAGTTGTTTATTTATTGCCCAACAATAAAAATATTATTTTAGCTTCAGAACAAGCAGCTGAATTAGTAAAAAATAAAAAAGTTATTGTTGTTCCAAGTACTAATATCCCTGAAGGGTTTAATAGTCTTTTAGCATTTAATGAGGCTAAGAAACCAAAGGAAAATTTAGCAAGTATGAAAACATCTTTTAGAGAGATAACAGCAGGGGCTATTACTTATGCAGTAAGAGATACATCAGTTAATGGCTTAGTTATCAAAAAAAATCAGATATTGTCGATGATAGGCAAAGAGATTATTGCTGCTACGAAAACTATTGATGAGTCTATGGATATATTTTTAGAAAAAGCTTATAAAGATCAAGATATTCTAACACTATATACAGGCAATATGGTTTCTAAAGAAGATGGAACAAAGATGAAAAAAAGAATTGAAAAGAAATATCCTGAGTTAGAGGTAGTCTTATTTGAGGGTAAACAACCTGTTTATTACTACATTCTATCTCTAGAATAGGACATATAAATTTGATTGATAAAAAAATATATAAAAATGGGCTAACGGTAATTAAGTCTTTGATACCGGATAGTTTATCAGCAGTATTTGGTGTTTTTGTAAAAGCTGGTACTCGGAATGAAACTAAAGATAACTTTGGCTGTGCCCATTTTTTAGAGCATATGTTTTTCAAAGGTACAGCAACTAAAACAGGTCGTGAACTAGCAGAATCTATGGATGAAATTGGTGGTATAATTAATGCTTTTACAAGCCATGATTATACTTGTTTTTATAGCCATAGTCTCAGCGAAGATTGTTCTTATGCTTATGATGTTATTAGTGATATGCTATTAAATAGTTTATTTGACAAAGGTGAAATAGAGAAGGAAAAGAAAGTAATTTTTGAAGAGATGAATATGTATGAGGATGAACCAGGAGGCTTAGTTGTAGAAACATTTACAAAAAAGCTTTTTGTTGGAACACCTTTAAGCAATAGTATTTTAGGTACGGTTGAATCTTTGAAATCAATTAATCAGGAGAAATTACTTGATTTTTTTAATAAATACTATAGACCTGAGAATATAATAATTGTACTGGCAGGTCATTTTAATGAAGAAGATTTAACGAAAAAAATAGAGAATACATTTGGTAAGATGGCTAAAGGCGCTTTTAAAGACGCTCCCTTAATTGAAACAAGCGGCATTAAGCCTTTTAACTACCATGCTATTATGAAAGAAGATGTAACCCAAGTTAATTTCGCTTTAGGCTGTCTTGGTGTAGCTAAAACCCATTCTAACTATTATGCTTTAGAGCTATTAAGTACGCTATTAGGTG